>NZ_KV817365.1:0-103228 GCF_001814645.1 Rothia sp. HMSC076D04
GGTACTGCACTTTTGTGGGTGTGGGAGAGTAGGTTATTGCCGCTTTATTATTCAATAGCCCCGGCTTCGCCGGGGCTATTTTTGTTTGGGGAGGTCGTTAGGCCTCCCCATTTGTCTTAA
The DNA here is from genome assembly GCF_001814645.1 of Rothia sp. HMSC076D04. NCBI lineage: Bacteria > Bacillati > Actinomycetota > Actinomycetes > Micrococcales > Micrococcaceae > Rothia > Rothia sp. HMSC076D04. The sequence goes on from NZ_KV817365.1 coordinate 121, forward strand.
CATCCCATCAGTACGGGTGCGCGGAAGGTGCTCTCTATACTAGAATGGTATGGCTTATGTTTAGGCATTAGCGGGTGTATCTAAAGCACCCCTCATAGAGTTGATGCCTCAGGCAGCGGTTCGCCCGAATCGACTGCATACCCTACCCGCCCACACTGGCGGATACCTCCCAAGGAGATTCATGTCTGAGACCCCCCGTCACGAGTCTAACGGCTCCGGCCCCCGCCAGCACCGCAAGAACAGCGGAGGAAAGGACTTCCGCTCCAAGAAGGGCGGCAAGAACTTTGGCGGCAAGGGCGGTTTCAAGCGTAACGACCGCGGAGGCAAGAAGTTCGACGGCCGTCGCTCCGACTCCCGATCCAAGGCACCTCGCTCCAACGGTCCCGAGGCTGAAGTACCTCGCGAAGAAGTACGCAGCATCGGTGGCCGTGCAGGCTACCGCCCCGCAAAGCCCAAGGCACCGGAAATTGATGACGACATCACCGGTCGCGAGCTGGACGGCGCAACCTTCCGTCAGTTGCGCGCCCTGGAACCTCGCAACGCAGAAACCGTCGCAAAGCACCTCGCCATGGCCGGTCGCTACCTCGACATCGACCCCGAATTTGCGCTGGAACACGCCGTTGCCGCATCCCGCAGTGCAGGCCGTATTGCCGCAGTACGCGAAGCCGTTGGCGTCGCCGCATACGTTGCAGAAGACTTCGAACTGGCACTGCGCGAACTGCGCACCCACCGCCGTATTAGCGGCTCCGTAGACCACCTGGCACTGCTGGTGGACTGCGAACGCGCGCTCGGCCGCCTGCCCAAGGCAATGGAAATGATTGCAGAATTCAAGAAGGAAGAACTGCCCGCTAACGTGCGCGTAGAGCTCGCCATCGTTGAATCCGGTATCCTCAGCGATCAGGGCAAGAAGTCCGAGGCCGTCGTAGCGCTGCAGATTCCTCAGCTGAACCCCAAGCGCGCCTTCGAGTACAGCCCCCGTCTGTTCAGCGCATACTCCGACGCGCTGGCTAACGCAGGCCGTAACCAGGAAGCAGAACGCTGGGCACGCCTCGCATTCATGGCAGAAGCAGCACTGGGCCAGGGCAATTTCGCAGAACCCGAAATCTTCGACATGTTCGGTGAAGCTGGCCTCTTCGAGCAGGAAGAGAAGTCCGTAGAACTCACTGAGACCGCAGAAGAAGCTGAAGAGACCGCTGAAGCTTCCGCAGAAGAGGAAGCAATCGAAACTGCAGAAGAAGTAGCTGAGGACGAGAAGACCGAAGCGCCCAAGACTGAAGAAGCAGAAGAAACCTCCGCAGAATAAGACTGCAGAGAATCTAAGAATTCTAAATACGTGACCTAAGTGTCAGCGTGAAACCGCTGGACGCCACACCCAAGCAGGGGAGAGCGTCCAGCGGTTTTCTATATAATCGCCCGAAGGCACCAACGCTAGAGTGTCTAACAGGTACGATTAATAGCGACAACCGCCAGAGCCCCCGAGAGGAACACTCTATGACCACGAACGTACTCCTATCCCGCTACGATGCCCTCCTCTCCGATCTGGACGGCGTGGTCTACGCGGGTCCCTTCGCCATCGAAGGCGCACCCGAAGCGCTCAACCGTGCCGAAGAAGAACTCAATGTACCGGTCATCTTCGTCACCAACAACGCATCGCGCTCCGTAGAATCCGTAGCAGAGCACCTGCGAGAACTGGGTGTGCACACCCGAGCAGAACGAGTCGTCAGCTCCGCACAGGCAGGCGCCGCACTGCTCGCACAGCACGTACCCGCAGGCTCCAAGGTACTCATCACCGGTACCGAAGCACTCGCCGACTGCGTTCGTGCGGTAGGCCTCGAAACCGTACGCAAGGAAGAAGAAGGCCCCGTAGCCGTCATCCAGGGTTTCGACCCCAAGATCGGCTGGGAAGACCTGGCGGAAGCCGCCTACACCCTCGCAAACCCCGACATCCTCTGGATTGCCACCAACACCGACCAGAGCATCCCCAAGGAACGAGGCCAGGCACCCGGTAACGGCACCCTCGTAGCAGCCGTGGCAAGTGCAACCCGCCGCACCCCGCTCGTCGCGGGCAAGCCCGAAGCACCCATCTTCCACACTGCAGCAAAGGCAGTGAACTCCAGCCGCCCCGTTATCGTGGGCGACCGCCTGGACACCGACATTCTCGGTGCCAACAACGCAAAGATGGACGGTGCCCTCGTCCTCACCGGCGTACAGACCTACCAGGACGTCATCGAGGCAGTACCGAATCAGCGTCCGACCTATATTCTGCGCACCCTCGAGGACTTCTTCGCACCCTACCCCGAAATTGAGGTGCTCTACGAAGGCTATGAAGTCACCGCAACCGGCCCCACCTGGCAGGCACGAGTCCGCGGTGAAAACCTGAGCCTGACCGGCCCCGAGGTTGAAGACACCGAAGCATTTGCGGGCAGCGAGAGCGAAGCCGAAGCATGGCGTGTAGCCTGCGCGGCATGGTGGGCGGCAAACCCCGAACAGGGCGCACGCCCCAACATCCAGGGGATCCCCGGTGCCTAAAGAACCGGAGACTAATAGCACGGCAGAGGAAACCGCTGAGCTTGATGCAGAATTCGAGCGCCAACTCGCGGCGACCCTCGCCATGGATCCCGTAGAGCGCGTCAAGCGCCTCGAAACGATGAGTGAGCAGCTGGAGAAAGACCTCGAAAACCTCTCCTAGTTCGCGGCGGTGTCACCTCAGAACAGCAATGCTCTGAGGTGACACTAGATAACCCGTCACCAGACGATGACATCACCAGACGACGACAGAAAGAAGACAAGGACACCGTGCGCCTCGATAAATACCTGGTCGAAGCCGGATTCGTGAGTTCCCGAACCCTCGCCGCAAAACTCATCGCGGCAAGGGACGTGCAAGTCAACGGCAAGGTTGCGCGCAAAGCGTCCATGCTCGTGGGCCCGGAGGATACCCTCTACGTGCGCCAGAGCGAGCTGACCGAATACGTCAGCCGCGCAGGCCACAAGCTCGCCGGTGCCCTCGACGCGTTCCCCGAAATCGAGGTAGAAGGCAAGCGTTGCCTGGACGCGGGAGCATCCACCGGGGGCTTTACCGACGTGCTGCTTCGTCGAGGAGCCGCCCACGTAGCCGCCGTTGACGTCGGACACGGGCAGCTCGTGGACACGCTACGCGAAGAACCGCGAGTCGGCGTGTACGAAGGACTCAACGTTCGCTACATGAAGCCCGAAGACATTGGTGGGCAGGTCGAACTGACGGTTTCTGACCTCTCGTTCATCTCGCTGACCCTGGTTATGGAGGCGCTAGCGAACGCCACCGAAACCGGCGGCGACCTGGTGCTCATGGTCAAGCCGCAGTTCGAGGTCGGCAAGCACCGCATCGGACGTGGGGGAGTGGTGCACGAAGAATCCGCCCGCCGTGAAGCAGTAGAAAAAGTTCAGGCATCTGCGGTCAGCCACGGATTGCGTGTGATGGGTATGGAACCCAGCCCGCTCCCCGGACAGGACGGCAACGTAGAGTACTTCCTATGGTGCAAAAAATAAAGGGTCTTCGGAATATATAGTGGAATTACTTTCTTAATAGTTTAAAAACAACTGGTGTTTAAATCGGATTTTCTGGTGGGATGTTAGGATAATCAATAGTATTATATAAAAGTATCAATCACATACGAGTGATACTTTGGGAAAAAAATAAAATAGTCCAATTTACTTGACCGTGTACTATGGTACATGGTTTATAATATTCAGGGGGTGAAATAAGATGATTTATCGCATTAGTGAGTTTGCAGATAAATGTGGAGTTAATAAAGAAACGATCAGATATTACGAGCGAAAAAATTTATTACAAGAACCTCACCGAACGGAAGCTGGTTATCGGATATATTCATATGATGACGTTAAGCGTGTTGGGTTTATTAAACGAATACAGGAACTTGGTTTCTCTTTAAGCGAGATTTATAAATTACTTGGTGTTGTAGATAAAGATGAAGTTCGTTGTCAAGATATGTTCGAATTTGTTTCTAAAAAACAAAAGGAAGTGCAAAAACAAATAGAGGATTTAAAACGAATTGAAACTATGTTATAATAGAAACATTAACAAACGAAAGGAGCTTTTTTATGAATAAATTTAAGGTAAACATTTCAGGAATGACTTGTACGGGTTGTGAAAAACACGTAGAATCAGCACTTGAAAAGATAGGTGCTAAAAATATTGAGTCTAGTTATCGTCGTGGTGAAGCAGTATTTGAACTGCCCGATGATATTGAGGTTGAAAGTGCAATAAAGGCGATTGATGAAGCAAATTACCAAGCCGGAGAAATTGAAGAAGTATCATCACTAGAAAACGTGGCGTTAATTAATGAAGGCAATTATGACCTTCTTATTATTGGTTCTGGTGCTGCTGCCTTTTCTTCGGCAATTAAAGCTATAGAATACGGTGCAAAAGTTGGAATGATTGAGCGTGGAACGGTTGGGGGAACCTGTGTGAATATTGGCTGTGTTCCGTCAAAAACTCTTCTTAGGGCAGGGGAAATCAATCATTTATCAAAAGACAATCCGTTTATAGGTTTACAAACATCCGCTGGAGAAGTGGATTTAGCTAGTTTAATCACGCAAAAGGATAAATTGGTGAGCGAACTTCGGAATCAAAAATATATGGATTTAATTGATGAATATAATTTTGATTTAATTAAAGGTGAAGCAAAATTCGTTGATGCTAGTACGGTTGAGGTCAATGGGACAAAGTTATCTGCAAAACGCTTTTTAATTGCAACAGGTGCATCGCCTTCGTTGCCCCAAATTTCAGGACTTGAAAAAATGGACTATTTAACTAGTACAACACTTCTTGAGTTAAAGAAAATACCAAAACGATTAACTGTAATTGGTTCAGGATACATTGGAATGGAGCTTGGACAACTATTTCATCATTTAGGTTCAGAAATAACGCTTATGCAAAGAAGTGAGCGACTTTTAAAGGAGTATGATCCTGAGATTTCAGAGTCAGTTGAAAAAGCGTTAATTGAACAGGGTATAAACCTTGTCAAAGGGGCAACTTTTGAGCGTGTTGAACAAAGTGGAGAGATAAAAAGGGTTTACGTAACAGTAAATGGCAGTAGAGAAGTCATTGAATCAGATCAGTTACTTGTTGCCACTGGAAGAAAACCAAATACGGATTCTTTAAATTTAAGTGCAGCAGGTGTTGAAACTGGAAAAAAATAATGAAATCCTGATCAATGATTTTGGTCAAACAAGTAATGAAAAGATTTATGCAGCAGGAGATGTGACTTTAGGACCACAATTTGTATATGTAGCAGCCTATGAAGGTGGAATTATTACTGATAATGCTATTGGTGGATTAAACAAAAAAATAGATTTATCGGTAGTTCCTGCTGTTACGTTTACGAATCCGACGGTTGCAACGGTTGGTTTAACAGAAGAACAAGCAAAAGAGAAAGGGTATGATGTGAAGACATCTGTATTACCTTTAGATGCTGTTCCAAGAGCAATTGTAAACCGTGAAACAACCGGTGTATTTAAACTAGTAGCAGATGCAGAAACACTAAAAGTATTAGGGGTTCATATTGTATCTGAAAATGCAGGAGATGTCATCTATGCAGCATCATTAGCTGTTAAATTTGGCTTAACGATAGAAGATTTAACAGAAACCCTAGCACCATATTTAACAATGGCTGAAGGGCTAAAATTAGTTGCACTTACGTTCGATAAAGATATTTCGAAATTATCTTGTTGTGCAGGCTAAGGGAACTTTTTTACAACTCCCTATTCAACGGTGTCGAAAGTAAATATAGTGCCGAAAATAAATAGTGCTAAGGCAGTCTGAGAGAAACCGCTCGGTAACGCAGGACGCGTTGAGGGCGGGGCTTTCTCAGGCTGCCGCGCTATTCGCAGGTATTTTTACAGGTATTTTAGAGATACCCCAGCTGTACATTATTCGAAATAATTTTCTAAAAATATAGCTATTTAGAAAATCTTCGAGAACATATTCGGTATGATAGGTGTAGATACACCATCTCAACACCCGATGGGAGAGAGTCGTTATGGCAGAACACGAAGGCCACGCACCGCAGGAAGCAACCGCGCAGGTAGCTACCGCAGGTGCGCGTCATGGTTCCGAAGACTCGGTGGAACAACGTCACCGTAAGATTCTCGTCTTCGCCCACGTGGGGCGCAAAGAAGCACGAGATGCCGCCCGACAGGCATGCACCCAGCTCTACGAAGCGGGACTCGCACCCGTCATGACTCGCTCCGATCTGGAGACCCTGAGTGAAAACTGGGACGAGCCCGTCCCCGTGCAGGTCGTCCACGAATCCGTGGCGCTCATCGATATTGAACTCGGCGTGGTGCTCGGTGGTGACGGTTCGATTCTTCGCGCCGCAGAAATGGTGCGCCGAACCAGTGTTCCGCTCATCGGTGTGAACCTGGGGCACGTCGGCTTCCTCGCCGAATCCGAAGAGAGCGACCTGACCGAAACCGTTCGCTGCATCGTCAACAACGAATACACCGTTGAAGAACGCATGGCAATCGACGTGGAAGTCTGGAACGACGGCAAGCGCGTGCACAGCGACTGGGCGCTGAACGAAGCCAGCGTCGAAAAGGGCAACCGCGAAAAAATGATTGAAGTCATTATCGAGGTGGACTGCCGCCCGCTCAGCAGCTTCGGATGCGACGGCGTGGTCATGGGAACCCCCACCGGCTCGACCGCCTACGCTTTCTCCGGCGGCGGCCCGGTCGTCTGGCCCGAAGTTGAAGCAATTCTCATGGTGCCCCTCTCGGCTCACGCGCTCTTCGCACGCCCGCTGGTAGCAGCGCCGACCTCCACTCTGGCGGTAGAAATGATGCCCGGAAACGGAGCCTCCGGTGTGCTTTGGTGCGATGGCCGCCGAACCGTAGAGCTGGACCCCGGCTCCCGTATTGAGGTGCGACGCTCCGAAAAGTCGGTGCTGCTCGCCCGTATTCACCCGGCTCCCTTCTCTGAGCGACTGGTGCGTAAATTTGAGCTTCCGATCCGTGGCTGGCGTGGCCCGCAGGACACCGAGAAGCACTAAAGAAAAGGAATGAACGTTCGTGATTGAGGAAATCCATATTCGAGACCTCGGCATCATCACCGATGCGAGGCTCCCCCTCGAACCCGGATTCTCCGTGCTGACCGGTGAAACCGGCGCAGGTAAAACCATGGTCGTCACCGCCCTCGGCATGCTCCTGGGTGCCCGATCCGACGCATCCAGCGTGCGTAACGGCGCTAAGAGCGCCCTCGCCGAAGCAGTGATTCGCCTGCCCCACGGGCACCGCGCCCTCGAGCTTGCCGAAGAAGCCGGAGGCACCGCCGAAGACATTGACGAACAGACCTCCGAGCTGCTTCTGGCACGCACCGTCAACGCCTCGGGACGCTCCCGCGCCCACGTCGGCGGTTGCTCCGCACCCATCGGAACCCTGTCTCAGATTGGTCAGACTCTTGTTGCAGTCCACGGCCAGTCCGATCAGCTGCGCCTCAAATCAGCGGCAGAGCAGCGCCAGTCCCTCGACCTGTACGCCGGCGAAGAGCTCTCCAACCTGCTGGAGAAGTACCGTGAAAACTACGAGCGATACCGCGCCGCCGCCGCAGAGCTGAAGGAAGTACGCGAAAACTCGCGCGCACGAGCCCTCGAAGCGCAGACCCTGCAGGGTGCCCTCGAAGAAATCAGCGCCGTCAACCCGCAGGCGGGTGAAGAAGAAGAGCTCAAAGCCGAAATGGTGAAGCTCATGAACGTTGAAGCGCTACGCATTGCGTCGGCAACCGCCTCCGCGGCGCTCAGCGGTAGCGAATACTCCACCGGCGACGAGCAGAGCGTCATGAGCCTGCTCGATGCAAGCCGCTCCGCGCTACAGGCACAGGCAGACGCTGACGAAGAGCTTGCTTCTCTCGCCGCGCGCGTCAACGAACTGTTGATTCTTGCCACCGATATCTCCTCGGAGCTGTCCTCCTACATGGCCTCCCTGGATGTTGAAGGCCCCGAACGTCTGGCGCAGGTGCAGACTCGCCGCGCCCAGCTGGCGACCCTCACCCGCAAGTACGGTGCCGATATTGCCGAGGTCCTCGAATGGGCCGAAGAATCCCGTGCACGCCTCGAGACCCTGGTGGATGACCCGCAGCGACAGGAAACCCTGGAAACCGAGCTGGTACAGCTACGCAAGGTGCTTGGTGCCCAAGCAGAAGAGCTGACCGCCCTGCGCCGTGCCGCCGCGCAGAAACTGGCGGACGCCGTCAGTGAGGAGCTCACTGCTCTTGCCATGCCGAACGCCTCCCTGGTCGTGGAAGTTGCCGAAGCCGAAAAGTTCTCGGTACACGGCCGAGACACCGTGACCTTCATGCTGGCGCCCCACCGAACCGCCGTGCCGCGCCCGCTCGGTAAGGGCGCCTCCGGCGGCGAGCTCTCCCGCGTGATGCTCGCCCTGGAGGTAGTGCTTGCCGAAGTGGACCCCGTACCCACCTTCATCTTCGACGAGGTGGACTCCGGCGTGGGCGGTAAGGCCGCTATCGAAATCGGTCGCCGCCTCGCCATGCTCGCCCGACACGTGCAGGTTCTAGTGGTCACCCACCTGCCGCAGGTTGCAGCCTTCGCGGACCAGCACATCCTCGTGCTGAAAAACGATGACGCGTCCCTCTCAAAGGTCAAGGTACTTTCCGAAGAGGAACGCGTGGTGGAACTGGCGCGAATGCTCTCCGGGCACGATCAATCAGAATCGGCGCGAGAGCATGCCCGAGAGCTACTGGCAGCCGGTCGAGAAGTGCCGCAGGGGCGCTGAAACTGACGGCAAGCCGGCGGCAAACCGGCAGAGAAAAGTATGAGGAAAGTGCTGGCAAAAGCGCCGAAAGGTGGCATCTTTCGCACCAAAGACCATCAAAGGGGCTGAAGTGTGCGAGCGTGCCTCAGAAAGTTGCCAGTACAGCCCGCGCCGGTGACCAATAGCGGTGCATGGATCCCAGAGGATGTGAGATACTCTGTGAATGCTCCTAGACCTGCTTCTACACGGCGCGGCGGGAATAATAAATCCCCAGCTCCGTTTACAGTGGTGATAAGGACAAATAGGGGAGGGAAAGCCGCCTGAGAGAATCCTCTCGCGGCAAAACCCTCTGCTTGGATAGCAGACAAGAAAATGGTAGGCTTGAATTCCGTGGTGAATGAAAAAAATAACGCTCTGAACGCGTCCTCTAACGACAAGGTAACCCGCCAGATTTTCGTGACCGGCGGCGTTGCATCTTCTCTCGGTAAGGGCCTGTCGGCCTCTTCCCTCGGTCAGCTTCTTCGCGCACGTGGCCTCTCTGTGACCATGCAGAAGTTCGACCCCTACCTGAACGTCGACCCCGGTACGATGAACCCCTTCCAGCACGGTGAAGTCTTTGTCACCGACGACGGTGCTGAAACCGACCTCGACATCGGACACTACGAGCGCTTCCTGGACGAAAACCTCGACCAGTCCGCTAACGTGACCACCGGCCAGGTCTACTCCTCCGTCATCGCAAAGGAACGCCGCGGCGAATACCTCGGCGACACCGTCCAGGTCATCCCTCACATTACTGACGAAATCAAGGCCCGCATGCGTCACGCAGCGGAAATTGACAACGCACCCGACATCATCATCACCGAAATCGGTGGTACCGTCGGCGATATCGAGTCCCTGCCCTTCATGGAAGCAGCACGCCAGGTACGCCGCGATGTTGGCCGCAAGAACGTCTTCTTCCTGCACGTCTCCCTGGTGCCCTTCATCGGCCCCTCCGGCGAGCTCAAGACCAAGCCGACCCAGCACTCCGTGGCAGCACTGCGCGGCCTGGGCATCCAGCCTGACGGTCTGATCCTGCGCTGTGAGCGTGAGGTCCCCGTATCGCACCGTACCAAGATTGGTAACGCATGCGACGTGGACAGCGACGCAGTCATCTCCTGCGCCGACGCACCCAGCATCTACGACATCCCCAAGACCCTGCACAGCCAGAAGCTCGACGACTACATCCTCGACTACTTCGGCATTGAGGCTCCCGCACCGGACTTCACCCAGTGGGACCGCCTGCTCGACGCAGTGCACCGCCCCGCAGCAGAGGTCAACGTTGGCCTGGTCGGTAAGTACATCGACCTGCCCGACGCATACCTGTCCGTCTCCGAGGCTCTGCGCGCCGGCGGCTTCGCAAACAACGTGAAGGTCAACATCAAGTGGGTTGCAGCCGACCTGTGCGCAACCGACGAAGATGCAGACCACCAGCTGCGCAACATGGACGCAATCCTCGTGCCCGGCGGCTTCGGCATCCGCGGCCTGGATGGCAAGATCGGTGCCCTCAAGTACGCACGCGAGCACAAGCTCCCGACCCTGGGCATCTGCCTCGGCCTGCAGTCCATGGTCATCGAGTACGCACGCAACGTACTGGGTCTGACCGAAGCATCCTCCACCGAGTTCGATCCGGAAACCTCCGTACCGGTTATCGCAACCATCGAAGAGCAGAAGCAGTTCGTCGAAGGTGCAGGCGACCTGGGCGGCACCATGCGCCTGGGCCTGTACGAGGCAAACCTTGTTCCCGGCTCTCAGGTTGCTAAGGCGTACGGTGCAACCGAGGTTGCAGAGCGTCACCGCCACCGCTACGAGGTGAACAACGAGTACCGCGAGCAGCTTGAAGAAGCAGGCCTGCGTATCTCCGGTACCTCCCCGGACTCCTCGCTGGTCGAGTACGTGGAACTGCCCGCAGAGGCACACCCCTACTACGTGGCAACTCAGGCACACCCCGAGTACCGCTCGCGTCCGACCCGCCCGCACCCGCTCTTCTCCGGCCTGATTAAGGCTGCTCTGGAGCGCCGCAGCGCCTAACATCTAGGCACAAACGTTCAGCATCCCGCTCACCCCGCGCAGGGGAGAGGGGGATGCTTTCGTTTAAACCTGAACATGCCTTATTCTATGCCCGTACCTGACGCGCCAAACGTAGCGGGGCTAAGAAGCCGCCTACAATGAAAGAATGAGCAACAACCAGCAGATTATTGATGCACCCTCCGAACGCACCATCCGCACCCGCACCGTGAAGTACAGCGGCTACGTGATCGAAACGACCGTTGAAGAGTACGAACTTAACGAAAACACCGTGCTGACCCGCGACGTCGTGGAAATGCCCGGCGCCGTCGCCGTGGCGGTCCTCAACGACAACAACGAACTGCTGATGCTAAACCAGTACCGCCACCCGGTGCGCATGAACCTCTGGGAAGTACCCGCCGGACTGCTCGACATCGACGGTGAAGACCCCCTGGTCGCCGCGCAGCGCGAACTTGCCGAAGAGGCAGACCTGCAGGCAGAAACCTGGAACGCACTGACCGACTACTTCAGCAGCCCCGGCGCAACCAGCGAAGCAGGCCGCGTCTACCTGGCGCGTAACCTCTCGGAACTGCCCGCCGAAGAACGTAGCGAGCGTACCGAAGAAGAAGCTGAAATGACCTACCGCTGGGTGCCCCTCGCCGAGGCGGTACAGCTGGTACTGGGCGGAAAGGTTCATAACGCGCTCGCTATCCAGGCGGTACTCGCCACCTACGCGGCTGCGCAGAACAACTTTGAAGGCCTGCGCCCCGCCGAGGGTGGCTGGGAGTTCCACCCCTACATGGGACAGCGCCGCGAAAAGCCGGAGAACTTCCGCAACCACTAAGAACGGAACAGGGGGGGGGCGGGGGAGTAGCCTCGCCTACGGCAAGCCCAAATATCAAGAGGCCCAAACATCAACAGAACCGACAGAGGAGATAGCGTGAAGCAGACAAAAAGCACGGTGAGCAAGGCGCCCCGCGGCGCGGGTCTGCTCGGCGTAACCTCTTCTGCCGGTTCCTCCGTGCTGGGTTCTTCTGCTCTGGATTCTTCTAGCCTGGGTGCTTTCCACCAGGAGGCACAGACCCCGCTCCAGAAAGCCGTTGACCAGTACCTCATCCACCTGCGCGTGGAACGAGGAAGCAGCGAGCACACCATCGCCTCCTACGCGCGTGATTTGCGACGATACAGTGCCTACATGGCGACCCTCGGCGTCATCGACCCCGAACGCATCACCACCGCGCAGGTGCGCTCCTTCATGCGGGAACTCGCCGCCCCCACCGTGCCCCTAGCTGGATTCGTCGCCGGATTTGACGCGGGGGAGAAGAACAACCAGAACGCGCAGGAAGTACAGGAAACGCAGGAAGAAGCCGCAGAATCGCTGGCACTGATAATCGCCTCCGAATCGGGGCGAGGTGCAGGAACCGGGCGCGCTGGAAAAGGGCAGACAGGAAAAGAGCGTGCCGGGCAGCCGGAGAAAGCCGGGGAATCGGAAAAAGAAACGCCAACCGCTGAAGGCGCACCGAGCCTGCCCCTACCCTTGGGCCCGAACTCCATCGCCCGCACCATGGCGGCAGTCCGCGGAGCACATGCCTTCTGGGTCTCCGCGCTCATCGTGCCCACCGATCCGGCGGCACCGGTCACCCCGCCCAAGAACGTTAAGCGCCTCCCCAAAGCAGTCAGTGTAGAAGACATCCAGCGGCTACTCGCCGTACCCGACCGTGAAACCGCCACCGGGCTACGCAACCGAGCCATACTCGAATTCCTCTACGCCACCGGCGCGCGCGTGAGCGAAATGCTCAACGCCGATATCGACGACGTGCACTTCGAGGGAACCCTCACCGATGAAGATGGCAACCAAATCACCCTGCCCGGCTACGTTCGACTCTTCGGCAAAGGAAACAAAGAACGACTCGTACCCATCGGAAGCTACGCCCAAAAAGCAATCCAAGACTATCTGGTGCGTGCCCGCCCCTCCCTCGTGGCGCACGGTAAAGGCACCGCCGCGCTCTTCGTCAACGGACGAGGCAGCAGACTCGGACGCCAAGGCGCCTGGCTCATCCTCAAAGAAGCCGCCGAAGCCGCCGGGCTCAGCTCTGACTTCTCGCCGCACTCCATGCGCCATAGCTTCGCAACGCACCTGCTGCAGGGCGGTGCCGATATTCGCGTGGTGCAAGAACTGCTCGGGCACGCCTCCATCGCCACCACTCAGGTGTACACCAAGGTCACGCCCGAGGGGCTCATGGAGGTGTACCGCATGGCGCATCCGCGTGCCCACGAACGGGGATAAAACCCCGTCAATCCGCGGAACAGCCGCTCTTGAGGTAACCTTATAGACAACGCTTAAACTTTAAAACTTCGAATTCATTGATGAAGGTGAACCATTGACTGAAGCTCAGGCTCAAGAACTCGGCCCCACCGGTCGACCCCTGCGCGTATACCCCGACCCGGCTCCGCTGAGCAGCCACGGTCCCGCCCGCATTATCTCTATGGTGAATCAGAAGGGCGGCGTGGGTAAGACCACCTCCACCATTAACCTGGGCGCGGCGCTGGCAGAATGCGGCCGTAAGGTGCTGCTGGTCGACTTCGACCCGCAGGGTGCTCTCTCCGCCGGTTTCGGTGCGAACCCGCACGAACTGGACCTGACCGTCTACAACGTCATGATGGACCGCAAGGTCGACATCAAGGACGTCATCCTGCCTACCGGCGTGGAGAACATCGACCTGCTGCCCGCCAACATTGACCTCTCCGCAGCTGAAGTTCAGCTGGTCAACGAAGTGGCTCGCGAGCAGGTTCTCGCCTCGGCACTGCGCAAGGTCCGTGACGAATACGACGTCATCCTCATCGACTGCCAGCCCTCCCTGGGCCTGCTGACCGTCAATGCACTGACCGCTTCCGAAGGGGTCATCATTCCGCTGATTTGTGAGTTCTTCGCGCTGCGCGCCGTCGCACTGCTGGTCGACTCCATCGAGAAAGTTCAGGATCGACTGAACCCCGACCTCGAAATCTCCGGCGTACTTGCCACCATGTTCGATGCGCGCACCATCCACTCCAAGGAAGTTCTGGCACGCATCGTGGACGCATTCGGCGACAAGGTCTTCGACACCGTCATCAAGCGCACCGTGAAGTTCCCGGACGCATCGGTGTCCGCTGAGCCGATTCTCAGCTACGCCTCCAGCCACCCCGGCGCGGAAGCATACCGCCAGGTGGCACGCGAACTGATCTACAAGGGCGGCGCACGCTAAAGCCCCCACACCTATACGCCCTCTGCTGAGGTGACTCTCACTCTTGAGTCACACCGGCAGAGGGCGTATAATTGTGTGGATTCTAAAGACCCCGCACACTGCTTACGCCGAAAAAGTAGGCGAAGCAGAAGCCGCATCTGAGACGGCACCAACAAAGCCGGGGAGAATAAACCTAAGGAGAATAGGTCGTTTATGACCACGAACGTCGCTGCCGTGAGGGTACCGACACCGAACGCAGACACCGCCGCAAACGCCCGGACTGAGGGCCGCGGCCTGCAGAACCCGGAACGCGGTTTCACCCTCACCCTCAGTAATTTTGAGGGTCCCTTTGATCTTCTACTCACCCTGATTTCGCGCCGCAAACTCGACATTACCGAGGTGGCGCTCGCAGAGGTCACCGACGAGTTCCTCGCATACCTGCACGCCCTCTACGCTGAAGGCACCGAACGTGCACTCGACGAAGCCAGCGAATTTCTGGTCACCGCCGCAACCCTGCTGGAACTCAAAACCGCACGCCTGCTCCCGCAGCATCGTGAACCCCTCGAAGAGGACGTTGCACTGCTGGAGGCACGCGACCTGCTCTTCGCCCGTCTGCTGCAATACCGCGCGTACCGTGAAGTTGCCGATATTTTTGCTGAACGCTGGGCGCAAGAATCACAGCGTTTTCCCCGTGCGGTAGCCCTCGAAGAACGATTCGCCCAGGCGCTTCCCGAGCTGGTTTTCACCGGAGGCGCTGAAGAGTTCGCCCGCATCGCCGCAGCAGCACTGAGCCGAACCCCCAAAGAACCCGAACCGGAACCCGAAGAAATCGTTGAAGAACTCAACGAGCACCTGCACGTTCCGCTCACCACCATCGCGGCTGAAGAACACTACATTCTGCACAGCCTGCTCGATACCGCGGCGCGGGAACTGAGCTTCGCCGAACTGGTTCAAGGATCCGGCGAATTAGAAATCGCGGTGGTTCGTTTTCTCGCCCTGCTCGAGCTCTACAAAGAAGGCGCCCTGCACGTAGAACAGGACGCACCGCTCGGATCTGTTCGGGTACGTGCGAGCGCGAGCGCCGCACAATTCGTAATCCGCGAAGAAACTGCAGACACCGCAGGCACACAGGATGCGCACGAAACCAGTGGAGCACTTGAGTCATCCGAAGCGAACGAATCTGAAGCTAACACGGAACCGGTAAAGGAGGATTATGAGTAATCACGGCTCACGCTTTGACCGTGAATTCACCCCCGACGACCTTGCCATCGTGAACATGGGCTACTGGGATCCGAACGCAGACGAGGATTCGGAACAGACAGACTCGGTGCCGGTAGAGGCGGAAATCTCAAAGCCTGCTGAGGCGGACGCTGAGCCGGCTGAGTACGAGGTAGCGGCAGCTCCTCTGGATGAGGTGACCGAAGACGCTGAGGTTACCGAAGATGCGGAGGAGGCTGAAGCCGCTGAAACGGTAGAGGACTCCGATGGTTCCGACATTTCCGACAGCTCTGGGGAATCGCAGGAAACTGCATCCCGCGAGTCGAAGGAATCGGTAACGAAACCGGTAGCGAAATCGGCAAAGATTCCGGCGGGAGGCCCCTCCACCGCACCCAGTGTGGCGGTCGATGCCGAAGCCGAATTCTCCAAGGTCGAGGCAATCCCCGGCGGCGTCAAAAGCGCCATCGAAGCAATCCTAGCCGTTGCCGAAGCGCCCGTGAGCGTGCGTGAACTCTCCGCCGCGCTCATCGTCAGTGAACGAGCTGTTGAGCACTCGCTCGACCAGCTGTACCGCGAGTACAACGGCGAAGAAAGCGGCTACGGAGAAGACGAAAACCGGGTGGCGCCCGAACCGCGCGGATTCCAGCTACGGAACATCGCAGGAGGCTGGAAGCTCTACGCCCGCGACGACTTCGCCCCCTGGGTGGCACGCTTCGTGACCCGCTCCAAGAGCGCGACCCTCAGCAAACCCGCCTACGAGACGCTCGCCGTGATTGCTTACCGGCAGCCGGTGACCAGGGCGAGGGTAGCCTCCATTCGAGGCGTGAACGCGGACGCGGCAATCCGTCAGCTGCTCCAACGGCAGCTGATTCGTGAGGCGGGTCGAGAAGCCGGAAGTGGCGCGACCCTCTACGAAACCACGGAGCTGCTGCTGGCGAAGCTCGGGTTGAACTCCCTGGAGGAGCTACCGGCGCTCGCGCCCTTCCTGCCCGATGACACGGAAGCCGCAGTGCTTGCCGAGGGCAACGACTAAGACAACGAATCAATAAGACGAACGAACGTTCTGGAAAAGCCTGAAACGTTCGCACTATACGACAGAAAAGAGAAGAACACCATGGCATATGGAAACTCCTCCCGCGGCGGCCGCTCTGCATCCGGTCGCCCCCAGAACTCCCGCGGTGGCCGTCCCGGCGCTGCTCGTCCCGGTCAGGGCGGTAAGCCCGGTGCTAAGGGCGCATCCGCACGCGGCGGTCGCCCCGGCGCACCGAAGAGTGGCGCAGGCAAGGGCGGCGCAAAGGGCTTCGGCGAGAAGAAATTCGGTGACAAGAAGTTTGGCGAGAAGAAGTTCGGCGCAGGCCGCGCAGGTTCCGGCCGAGGCCGCGGTACCGAACTGCCCAAGCGCGAACGCCGCGCACCGGGCCGCCCCTACCGCTCCGGCGAAGCCTTCGCAAACGAGCGTGGCGAATACCGCGTCAGCAACTACGCTGGTCCGCACCGCCCCCGCCGCCCCCGCAACGCCCCGGTAGACCACTACGAGTTCTACGACCACGACGGCGTGCGCCTGCAGAAGCTGCTGGCTCAGGCCGGTGTGGCATCCCGCCGCGTCTGCGAAGAAATGATTACCGAAGGCCGCGTCACCGTCAACGGTGAAGTCGTGACCGAGCTGGGCGTGCGCGTGGACCCCTCCAAGGTGACCGTGCAGGTGGACGGCATGACCGTTCAGACCAACGACAAACTCGTCTACATGGCATTCAACAAGCCCGCCGGCGTGGTCTCCACCATGGAAGATCCCGAAGGTCGCCCCTGCATCTCTGACTTCCTGCGTTCCTCCATGAGCGAGCGCGTGTTCCACGTGGGCCGCCTGGACGTCGAAACTGAGGGTCTGCTGCTGCTGACCAACGACGGTGAACTGGCGAACCGCCTCACCCACCCCTCCTACGAGGTGCCCAAGACCTACCTGGTGCAGGTTCCCGGCCCGATGGAGCCCGGCGTCGGCGCAGCCATGAAGAAGGGCATTCGCCTGGAAGACGGCGTGACCCGCGTTGACGAGTTCAAGCTGGTGGACTCCACCCCCGGCCACGTGCTCGTTGAGGTGACCATCCACTCCGGTAAGAACCGCATCGTGCGCCGCCTCTTCGACGCCGTCGGCTACCCGGTTGAGCGCCTGGTCCGCGTCGAGATGGGCCCGATCCGTATTGGTTCGCAGAAGCAGGGTACCGTCCGTAACCTCTCCAAGGTCGAGATCGGTCACCTGCTCGCTTCGGTGGACATGTAATAACGCTAAGGAGTTGTCATGAGCTCGCCCGCTGAGCTTTCCGCATCTGAGCTGCCCATGGACTCAACACTGACCGGGCCGGTGCTCATTATCGGCTCGGGTCTGCTGGGTGCCTCCATTGGTTTGGGGTTGCGTGCGGCAGGATGCGAGGACGTGTACGTCCAAGATATTTCACCCACCGCCGAGGCTGTGGCGCAGGATATCGGTGCCGGTACAAGCATCTCCACACTGTCGGAGGAGGAGCGCGCCGCCCTCGCCCCGCAGCTGGTGGTGGTGGCTGCGCCTCCGGATAGTGCCGGTGCCGTGTGCGCTCGCGCGTTGAACACCTATGCGCCTCGACCGGAGGCGGGCTACCCCGGCGCCGTGGTGACGGATGTTGCCTCGGTGAAGGTGCAGCCGCTGGCTGATGTGCTTGCCTCGGGTGCGGATGCGTCCCGTTACGTGGGTTCGCATCCGATGGCTGGGCGTGAGAAGTCGGGCCCGGTGGCTGCTCGCGGTGAGTTGTTTCAGGCGCGTCCGTGGATTATCTGCGAGCACGATTCGGTTCGCCCGGAGTGCGTGCGTCTGGTGCGTTCTGTGGCGGTTGAGCTGGGTGCGATTGTGACGTCTCTGAGCGTTGAGGAGCATGATCAGACGGTTGCTCTGATTTCGCATGTGCCGCAGGCGATGAGCTCGCTGTTGGCTTCGCGTCTGCAGGACACTCCGCTGTACGCGCTGTCCCTGGCGGGTCAGGGCCTGCGCGATACGGTGCGTATTGCGGCTTCGGACCCGACGCTGTGGGTACAGATTTTTGCGGCGAACGCTGACCCGATTGTGAAGACCCTCTACGGGGTGCGTGATGACCTGAACCGCCTCATCGCGACGCTGGAGAACCCGACGGCATCCGGCGCTCGCCTGGATTTGGCGCAGCTGATGAGCGAAGGTAACGCGGGTGTGAGCCGTATTCCGGGTAAGCACGGTACGGCGCCCGCCGCGTTCGCGAAGATGACGGTGCTGGTGGACGATACCCCCGGCACGCTGGCTCGTTTGCTTGCCGAAATTGGTGAGCTGGGCGCGAACCTTGAGGATTTGCGTCTGGAGCACTCGACGGGCGCCCCGGTGGGTATGGCTGAAATCTCGGTCAATCCGTCTATTCATGAGGCGCTGGTCCGCGATTTGTCGGCTCGCGGTTGGCGTGTTGTGAAGTAGAGTTAAAGCTGTATTTTCCGGCATAAAGTTTGAGACGAATTTTAAGGAGTGCTGATGCACGAGAACCCTAAACTGACGATTGCTATTGACGGTCCCTCCGGCTCCGGTAAGTCGTCTGTGTCTAAGGAAGTTGCGCGCCACTTTGGTCTGGCGTACCTGGACACCGGTGCAATGTACCGTGCCGCAACCTACCGTGTGCTGGAACTTGGCATTGACCTGAACGACGCTGAGGCGATTGCGAAGGCTGTCGAGGAGATGCCCCTGGTGTTCGGTACGAACATTAAGGAAGAAGAGATTCTGATGGGCTCGGCCGATATCCGTGAGGAGATTCGTAGCGAGCGCATTTCTTCGGCTGTGTCTGCTGTGGCTTCGGTTCCGGCGGTTCGTGAGCACCTGATTGGCCTGCAGCGTTGGATGATTGACCACGCTATTAACGGCATGGTCGCTGAGGGCCGCGACATCACCACCGTGGTCGCCCCCGATGCTGACGCGCGCATCCTGCTGACTGCTTCTGAAGAGGTGCGCATGGCGCGCCGCGGCCTGGAGAACTCCGAGAAGTCGGGCGCTTCGGGTGATTTGAGCAAGCAGATCGCTGAGCGTGATGCAAAGGACTCGAAGGTCAATAACTTTATGGAAGCTGCCGAGGGCGTGACCCTGGTGGACAGCTCGGATCTTGATTTTAATGCGACGGTCTCTGCAGTGATTAACGCTGTGAATGACCAGTTGAAGGCGAAGCGCGCGGGCTAGGCCCCGCCGAACGCTGGGGGAGTGGTGCATCCGCTCCCGATAAGACGTTGAGCCGCGCTCGCGTGCCGACTATTTGGTTGGGCGCGGGGGCGGGTAGAGAAAGGAATGCGCATGGCTGAGGACGCTATCCGCGACGATTACGAAGAGAAGTACCTGGGCGGTGGCGAGGACGACGTTACCGAGCGCCTCGCTGAGATTGATGATGAGACCGCTGACCAGCGTGCTCAGGCTCTGCTTGAGGGCCTTGAGGACTACGACCTGGATGAAGAGGACCGCGCCCTGCTGGGTGCTTGGGGCTTTGACATTGAGGAAGAGGAAGAGCAGCTCGCTGATCCGGTAGTGGCGATTGTTGGCCGCCCGAACGTGGGTAAGTCGACCATCATTAACCGTATTCTGGGCCGCCGTGAAGCGGTGGTTGAGGATAAGCCGGGTGTGACTCGTGACCGCGTGTCCTATAAGGCTGAGTGGCTGGGTAAGAGCTTCACCCTGGTTGATACCGGTGGTTGGGAGTCTGACGCTCGCGGTATTGATGCTCAGGTTGCTGAGCAGGCTGAGATTGCTGTGGAGCAGGCCGATGTTGTGGTCCTGGTGGTGGATGCCCGCGTGGGTGTGACCGCTTCGGACGAGCAGATCGTGCGTATGCTACGCCGCGTGAAGAAGCCGATCATTCTGATTGCTAACAAGATTGACGACGCTCACCTGGAGCCGGAGATTTATAACCTCTGGTCGCTGGGTATGGGTCAGCCGTTCCCGGTGTCGGGTCTGCACGGTCGTGGCCTGGCGGATGCTCTGGACGAGATCCTTGAGGTCATGCCGGAGCACTCGCAGTTTGCTCAGCCGGAGGCGCTGGGTGGCCCGCGTCGTGTGGCTCTGGTGGGTCGCCCGAACGTGGGTAAGTCGTCGCTGCTGAATAAGCTGGCTGGTTCTGAGCGTGCCGTGGTGAATGACCTGGCTGGTACGACTCGTGACCCGATTGACGAGATTATTGAGCTGGGCGGCTACCCTTGGCGTTTTGTGGATACCGCGGGTATTCGCCGTCGCCAGCACATGGCTAAGGGTGCGGAGTTCTACTCTTCGCTGCGTACTCAGACTGCTCTGGAGCGCTCTGAGGTTGCCGTGGTGCTGTTGGATGTTTCCGAGCCGATCTCTGAGCAGGATGTGCGTATCGTGCAGACCGTGATTGATTCGGGTCGTGCGATGGTCCTGGCATTCAATAAGTGGGATACCCTCGATGAGGACCGCCGCTACATGCTTGAGCGCGAGATTGAGCGCGACCTGGCGCACGTGCAGTGGGCTCCTCGCGTGAACATTTCGGCGAAGACCGGCTGGCACAAGGACAAGCTGGTGCCCGCCCTGGAGCACTCGCTGGAGTCGTGGGATTCGCGTATTCCGACCGGTCGCCTGAACGCGTTCCTGGGCGAGATTGTTGCCGCGCATCCGCACCCGCTGCGTGGTGGTAAGCAGCCGCGTATTCTCTTCGGTACTCAGGTGTCTTCGCGTCCGCCGAAGTTCGTGCTGTTTACTACCGGTTTCTTGGATCCGGGTTACCGTCGCTTCATTATGCGTCGTCTGCGTGAGACTTTTGATTTCACGGGTACTCCGATTGAGATTTCGATGCGTGTGCGTGAGCGCCGCTCCCTGGGTGAGCGTCAGAGCGCGAAGGCTAAGAAGGGTAAGGGCGGCCGCCGCTAGTAGCGGGGTGTCTGCTTGATGCCGTGTTGCTGGGCTGGCCCCTTGCTAGGCTGGCTCTTGTTAGGTTTGGCCCCCGCGCGCTGGATTCTGTACGGAAAATCTGCAAGGAAATCCGTGAGGAAAAGATTTTTAAGATTTTTTCTAAAAATGGTGAATCTGGCTTGCGCGGGGGTTAAAAGCCCGGTATAGTTATTCGAGTGTTCAGGGGAAACCTTGAAAACAATATCGTGAATAACGAATCGGGTTGTGGCGCAGCTTGGTAGCGCACTTGACTGGGGGTCAAGGGGTCGCAGGTTCAAATCCTGTCAACCCGACAGATAAAGCTCCGGAAGGTTTTTCCTTCCGGAGCTTTTTTGTATGCCGTTTAGGGGTTTGCGGGGATTGATGGTGCGGGGCTGGGTTGTGTCGGTTTGAATGTTCCCGAGGCACTGCATGCTCTGGCAGGGCTTTGGCGGGCCCTTGTTCCCTTGTAATAGCGGGGGAGGGAGGCTGGGTAAGCCCTCAAACCGGGGTGGGCTTTAGGTTAGTGTGCAATTATGAGCTTCGATCTAAATGTTGGAATATGCCCGATTTTGTGGGTGTTCAGTGGTACATTGGGTACACAAGGAATCACGTTTTAGCGGTCAGAAATTTTAGCTTTGGCACTGAATTTCCCTTGACAAATCAAGGAATATTTAGGTTTCTGTGACTAAAACACGACTTCATACACACTGAATTTCATAGCCGCAAAACCAACATGAACCCAAGTGAAGGCATATATCCCCAGAGGATAGCGCCCATAACGCATAAAACAGCTAGGTGCACGCACCTGCAACACACGGCACACACGCCGCCACAAGCGTCGCTGGGAAGGTTTTACGGCACAACTCGATCCCGCCCCCGTGGGCGTGGAAAGGAACACAATAAACCATGTGGCAGCAAGTCTACGACCCGCTGAACTCGAGCGCACTCTCCGCACTCGTAGCAGCAGTCCCGATTATTTTCTTCCTTCTGGGCCTCACCGTCCTGAAGCTCAGCGGTATTAAATCTGCCGTTATCTCCCTCGTTCTAGCTCTCCTCATCGGTTGCGCTATCTTCGGTATGCCCGTCACTGCAGGTGCCGGCTCCATCCTCTACGGTTTCCTCTCGGGCATGTGGCCCATCGGCTGGATCGTTCTCATGGCAGTGTGGCTCTACCGCATTTCCGTGCGTTCCGGCGGCTTCGAAATCGTTCGTTCCTCCATCTCCTCCATCTCTACCGACCAGCGCATCCAGATGCTGCTGATTGCATTCTGCTTCGGCGGCTTCCTTGAAGGTGCTGCAGGCTTCGGTATCCCGATTGCTATCTGTGCTGCACTGCTCGTGTCCCTGGGCTTCAACCCGCTCAAGGCTGCAATGTTCGCTCTGATTGCTAACGTGAGCTCCGGCGCATATGGCGCTATCGGTATCCCCGTGACCACCGCAGCAACCCGCGGCGGCGTGGACCTGCACGGTCTGTCCATCGAAATGGTCCTGGTTATCCAGATCATGGCAGGCCTGATCCCCCTGGTGCTCGTCGCTATTCAGGACGGTCTGCGCGGTATCCGCGAAGTCGGTCTGGTAGCTCTCATGGTCGGCGTTATCTACTCCGGTGGCCAGTCCGTTCTGCTCGCAACCCTGGGTAACCCCGAGCTCGTTGACATCATCCCGCCGCTGCTGGCACTGGTCGCTCTGGCACTGGTCATGCAGAAGTGGCAGCCCAAGCACATCTTCCGCGAGCCCACCGCTCCCTCCCTGGAAGAAGTTCAGGCGCAGCAGAGCGTCAAGCACACCAGCGGCGAAATCCTCAAGGCTTGGAGCCCCTTCGTCTACCTGTCCGTCGTGATTCTGCTCTGGTCCACCGCTCTGAAGCCCCTCTTCGCTGCTAAGGGCGCGCTCGGCTTCACCAACATCTCCTTCCCCCTGCCCTGGCTGCACCAGAGCATCTCGCAGGCGGCACCGATTGTTGCAACCCCCAAGCCTATCGACGTGACCTACACCTGGAACATTGTGGGCGCATCCGGTACCGCAATTCTGGTGGCTACCATCATTACCATCCTGACCTCCTCCATCAGCTGGGGTGAGGCTATCGAGGAGCTCGGCGGCACCTGGAAGCAGCTGCAGACCCCGATCCTCATGATCTGCCTGGTCATGTCCGTTGCTAACGTCATGAACTACGCGGGTATGATTACCTCCATCGCACTGGCTGTTGCCGCTGTGGGTGCTATCTTCCCGCTGCTGTCCCCGATCATCGGTTGGATTGGCGTGTTCGTGACCGGCTCTGTGGTGAACAACAACATCCTCTTCGCTGGCCTGCAGGCTACCACCGCACAGCAGATTGGCGTCAGCCAGACCCTGCTGGTTGCATCTAACACCGCCGGTGGTGTGATGGCGAAGATCGTTTCCCCGCAGTCCATCGCAATTGCAGCTGCTGCTGTGAACAGCGCAGGCGAGGAATCCAAGATTACCTCCATGGCGATCAAGTACAGTGCAGCTCTGCTGGCTGTCACCTGTGTTTGGGTTTATGTCCTGTCTCTGGTCGGCCTCTAAACAGCGTGAGAACCCGATGCGTGTAACCTACCTTCTCTGAAGGTAAGGTGCCCGCGACACGGTTGAGCGAAAGCCCCTTCTACTTCGGTAGGAGGGGCTTTTGCGTTATCTAGGATTGCTAGGGAGGCGCAGTTGGTGGTTCGAAGGGGAGCGGTGAGGAGCGAATACCAAGGAGTGTAAATATGCACATAAATATCGTTTGTGCACACTTAAGGTTATCCTATCCTGAACTCCACTAGGAGACCTGCTAGCTTAGACAGATAAAGTCATGAGCACCTAGTTAGCGGGAATAATCCCGCTTTCTTTCAGTTAAAACCAGGGAACAACTTCAGCCCCTGAGAACTGATGACCATAACGCTTCACCGATGGGCCACTCCGCCACATAGCGGAGGAACCCATCGGTTTTATGCGGCCTAGCGCTTCCATACAGCACGGGAGCCGTATCGGAAGAAGCGACCGCTAATACACACAGACCGAAAGGAACACCCGCCCCAATGTGGCAGCAAACCTACGACCCGCTGAACTCACCGGTGCTCTCCGCACTGGTCGCAGCAGTACCCATCATCCTCTTCCTGCTGGGCCTGACCGTCCTGAAACTCAGCGGCCTCAAATCAGCACTGCTGACCCTCGTCACCACCCTCATCATCGGTTGTGCCATCTTCGGCCTGCCCATCACCGCAGGTGCCGGTTCCATCCTCTCCGGCTTCCTCTCGGGCGCATGGCCCATCGGCTGGATCGTGCTCATGGCGGTGTGGCTCTACCGCATCGCCGTACGCGCCGGTAACTTCGACATCGTGCGTTCCTCCGTCTCCTCCATCTCGAATGACCAGCGCATCCAGGTGCTGCTGATCGCATTCTGCTTCGGCGGCTTCATCGAAGGCGCAGCAGGCTTCGGCATCCCGATCGCTATCTCTGCGGCACTGCTGGTATCCCTGGGCTTCAACCCCCTCAAGGCATCCATGCTGGCGTTGGTAGCTAACGCCGCGTCCGGCGCATACGGTGCTATCGGTATCCCCGTGACCACCGCAGCTAAGGTCGGCGGCCTGGACACCGCACACCTGTCCGCAGGCATGGTTCCGGTACTGCAGATCTTCGTCGCCTTCGTGCCGCTGCTGATGGTCGCGATCCAGGACGGTATGCGTGGCATCCGCGAAGTCGGCCTGGTTGCGCTCATGACCGGCGTCATCTTCTCCGGCGGTCAGGCAGCTATCCTGATGCTGCTCGGCTCTCCCGAACTGGTCGACATCATCCCGCCGCTGCTGTCCCTGGTAGCACTGGCACTCGTGATGCAGAAGTGGCAGCCCAAGCACATTTACCGCGAACCCACCGCTCCGACCCTCGAAGAAGTTCAGGCTCAGCAGAGCGTCAAGCACACCGGCGCTGAGATTGTTAAGGCGTGGAGCCCCTTCATCTTCCTCTCTGCAACCATCCTGCTCTGGTCCACCGCGCTCAAGCCCGTGTTCGCAACCACCGGTCCGCTGGGGGCTGCAACCCTGGCATTCCCCATCCCCGGCATTCACGAAGCCATCACCACCGGTGCCGGTAAGACCGTGACCGCCATCTTCTCCTGGAACACCCTGGGTGCATCCGGCACTGCAATTCTGGTGGCGGCACTCATCACCATCCTGACATCGAAGATCAGCTGGGGTGAAGCCTTCGAAGAACTCGGCGGCACCTGGAACCAGCTGAAGATGCCGATCCTCATGATCTGCCTGGTCATGTCTGTCGCAAACGTGATGAACCACGCCGGTATGACCACCTCCATCGCTCTGGCGCTCGCAGCAGCCGGCCCGGTCTTCCCGCTACTGTCCCCGATCATCGGTTGGATTGGTGTGTTCGTGACCGGCTCCGTGACGAACGCTAACGTGCTCTTCGCGGGTCTGCAGTCCACCACCGCAGCCCAGATTGCTGTTGACCCGACCCTGCTCGTGGCCGCAAACACCGCCGGTGGCGTGATGGGTAAGATCGTCTCCCCGCAGTCCATCGCAATCGCGGCGGCGGCAGTAAACAGCGCCGGTGAGGAATCGAAGATTACCTCCATGTCCATCAAGTACAGCGCTATTCTGCTGGGCCTGGTCTGCGTCTGGTCCTTCGCTCTGTCGCTCATGATGGGCTAAAGGCCGATACCGGATTCGGCGTCACCCCGCATAAGAAACCCCTCGAGGAGAACCCTGCACTTTCTCTGCAGAAGACGAATCGAGGGGTTTCACGCATATTCAGGGAAGTTTCAACAGACCGGGAAGAGGCGTAGAATTACTTCTTGTGCTTGCTCCCGCATGATTCTGCACATCACCACAGATTGTGCTCCAGAAGAAAGACCGGGCAGGTGCCTCATAGAACACCTACTACTCAAGGAGAAACAATGCAGGCGCTCGCAACGATTACTACTGTCTTTGCCTTCGTAGCAATTGCTATTCATGTCTACATCTGGATTATTGAATCCTTCCTCTGGACTAAGCCCAAGGGCCGCGAAACCTTCGGAATGACCGAAGAATTCGCCGAGTCTACCAAAGAGATGGCGGCAAACCAGGGCCTGTACAACCTGATGCTCGCCTGGATCGCCGCAACCGGTCTGCTGGCTTTCTGGTTCGGCTCCCCGCAGGTGGGCGTGGCGCTCATGTTCGCAGGCCTGGGCTCCATGGCGATTGCCGGTGTCTACCTGTTCCTCACCTCCCCGGATAAGCGCAAGCCGGCACTGATTCAGCTGACCCCGCCGCTGCTGGCGCTGATTTTCCTCTTCGTGATGATCTAACCCTGTGGCGATCTAATTCAGGGCGGAACCTCTCAACGTATAGAAGCCGCGTGCTTACTTCTACGAAGTGGCGCGCGGCTTTTCTGCGCCCTTGCACGCAAGCACGCCAAGCGTGGGGAGCTTAGGGCGAGGGGGCTTAGGTAAAGAGCCCCGAACAGCCTCGCCGATGCGAGTCCACCAGGTGCGCGTTGACCATACCGACCGCGCACATAAGCGCATAGGCGGTCACCGGACCCAAGAACACACCTCCTAGAGCTTTAAAAGATTTGGCAAGAAGCGCGGACTCGGGTGTATCGGTAGGAATATCCTCCAGGGTATGCGGCGCGATAGTCTCGTGCGGCGCGAAGGACCACAGCCACGCCGGTAGCCCGCCCGGTACACGCGTGCCGTCGGATAGGGTGCGCTCGCGCATCCGTTCCAGATCCTCGAAGCTCAGGGTGCGAACCCGACGGCGGCGAGTGTCTGCCGCCTCGCTGCTATCCTCTTTGGCCGGGGTAGAAGAGGGCGCGATAAGGGGAAGATGAATATCCTCCGCGGAGGCGTCACGCGGCGTGGCGGCAAGCTCACGCATCCGAAGGGTCAGCCGTGCGTTGGAGATGACCGCGCGAATCTTCCGCTCGTTACGGATAATGTCTTCGTTCTGGAGGAGTCTCGCAACATCCTGGTCGGTGAACGCAGCCACGCGTTCGGGATCGAAGCCTTCAAAAGCGTGACGAAATGCCTCGCGGCGGGCAAGAATCGTTCGCCAAGAGAGTCCCACCTGAAAAGCCTCGAGGCTCAGGGCTTCGAAGAGTCCCCGCTCATCGGTGACGGGCATGCCCCATTCGGTGTCGTAGTAGTCGCGCAGAAGCTCATCGGTCACCCACGTGGGGTAGTTCGGGGTGTTTTCGAGGGGGTTGGCGGGAATAGTAGGTTGCGAGGTCACGGTTTCTCTTCTCTGAGATTGCTGTGCTCATCCGAGTATTTCGGAAGCATGTTCTACTTAAACACTAGCCCTAGCGTGAGTAAATCGCAAGTATATTCGATTATGTGTCGTGGTGCAGAGCAACGAAACCGAAAACAGGTACGACAGAGGGCGGAGCCCGCATCCGATGCACGCTCCGCCCTCTGATAAGTCTCAATCACCGCCGGGTGACATCGCTAGAAGAGCCGCGCCTCCCGCACCTCTTCCGGCTCCTCCAGATCGAGGAGGAACTGCTTACGTTCAACACCGCCAGCGTAGCCAGTCAAACTACCATCAGCACCAATAACGCGGTGACACGGAATCATAATAGAAACCTTATTGCGGCCGACCGCCTGACCCACAGCCTGCGCCGGAGCACCCGGGCCAACCGCACGCGAAATCTCGCCGTAAGTGGTGGTGTACCCAGCAGGAACAGTCTTCAGATGCTCCCACACAATCAGTTGAAAATCGGTGCCTTCAGGGTCTAACGGCAATGTAAAAGAAGTGCGCTTGCGCTCAAAGTACTCAGAGAGCTCTACCTCAGCACGCGACAGCAGCTGCGCCGCAGCATACTCTTCGGTAGGCTCTTCCTCTTCCGCCGTGTTGTGCTCCCGCAGGTAGGCTCCGGGATTCTCGATGAGTCCACCGAGCTCATGGGGGAGCGGAAAATGTGCCTGATCCTCGTACCAGATGCCAACAATCGCGTTCGCGCGGGCGGCGATATAGAGCACGCCGACGGGGCTCGAATAGCGAGTGTACCAGCGCGCGAGCGCTTCCGGCGGCTGCGGCGAATCGGTCGCTTTGGTCATGCTCTTCCTCGTTGGTTCGTGGGCGTGTATTGCAGATGGTATTAGAGGTAAATATCCCTTTCAACCATCATAGGGGAGGGGCGCCTCCGTACCGTACCCGTAGCGGGTTTTGTCTATAACTAACCGCTATATATGAGATGTATGCACCGCCGTTGAAACATCTCAGGATGCCCCGTCAATTTTGCCTGAACCTGAAGAGCTGGCATTCTGTGAAGTACACACCGATACACCGCAATTCAATACTCCGGCTTCTCCACCCCGCACCGGGTGGGGGATGACCTGTGTTTCTCGTGCCCCAACGTTGGGTTCAACGACGACTGAAATTGCAAGGAGAAACATGGAAGATCTGAAAGACATCCGCCGGCAACTCAAAGAAAACCCGGAGAGCCGAGAGCTCAATAACCGTTACGCGCAGGCGTGCCTCGACATCGCGAAAGAATATACCGTTACGTCCCAGGGACATATCTTTATTTGCTCGCCCTCAGATTTAGAAGCCGTACGGTACGTCATGGCCAAGATCCCTAACGATTCGCTTCTAGACGGCGAAACCTTAGAGGAATACAAACGCCTGGAGAGAGCCGTTACCCAGGCTCGTATAAATAGAGGTAAACCCGGTAGCAAGATGGGCATTTACTATGCCCTCATCCTTTTTATAGTGATGCCTTCCATGGCGGCACCAGTCCTTCTGCTATGGGAACTCACCGTGCTTGGCTCAGACCACACCCGGGACCCGAGAGCCCTCATTTACCTGATTCCTGTCGCTCTCATTACCGCTGCGCTCCTCTGGGTTGGGTGGCTTGTTGAGCGAATCCCCGGCTGGAAATATAACGCTCTGATCGTCGAAGAGAACAAAAGACTAGAACTAGCCAGAGCCGAAGCTGAAGCGCAGCGGAGCACTGACTCAAACCAGAAATAATCTTGAGTGTAGGGTCGGACTCTGAACCGCGATTTTAATGCAAACGTGCCGCCTCACCGGTACCGGTGAGGCGGCACATTTATGCTGTCTAGGGGATGGCAGGCACGCTACTTAGCAGCTGCTCCGTTGGGATTGCCCTCCGTGTGGTGAAGGTGCGGCAGGTGGGTCGAGTGCAGGTCGTGACCGAGCACATCGTGTGCGTCCGGGTCCTCGTTCGGGAGCACGTGCGAGTACTTGGAGTAGTAGCGGTACAGCGCGTAGGCGCCAATCACAGTCAGTACGATAGCAACGCCCAGAGCCCACGGTACAGCTGCGGGAGAATACATGACAGAGAAGAGCACCAACAGCCAGGAGAGAGCAGCTGCAAGAACCGAAATGTTCATAGCAATAATTGCAAGCTTGCGGCGACGGACATCAACCATAATCGGTGCGGGAAACCCGCTCCCTCCTTCCAACGGAGCCTCTCTCCGTTCTCACGACCACCGGAAGGTGCCAGATGCATAACCAACCGCCATCTTCGGCGACCAGAATAGAATCAATAAGCCTATATATCTATGATACGGCGCTTGAAGTGGACATCAAAGGCAAACAAACGCTGTTAGATCAACCCCACACAACATGTAAACGGGTATCTCAACAAGGGGCATAAAACCAGTGATTTTTACAGCGAGAACTGCAACACGAAAAGCGAACCCCACTCATCGTTAATGCAGAGAACCTAGTAACAAGAGATAAAAGTCCGTCCGCCGCAGTACGTGAAGCACCACGGCGGACGGGAGCGTAAATAAAGTATCAGCGCGAACCGTCGGCTCCTGTCAGGACAGCGCATGAATATGTCGCGTACGCGTCCTGTGCGGTATTGACACCTCACGAACAACACCGCGCCAGGTGATCGGCGGAAGATACCGAATTTACAAAAACCAACGGTACCCCAGCGCTAATTTTTGTAGAAATTATGCCGCAATAAACGTTGAATTGAGCGTCATAAAACAGCGAAAAGCCCCGGCTGCTTCAACCCCATAGCGGGGGAGAAGTAGCCGGAGCTTCGTTAGTACGCGGGCTGTGTCGTTAGGCAACGGGTGCTGCGATTAGGCGGTCGGAACGTCCTCGTCAACCCACTCGAGGGTGCGGGAGACAGCCTTCTTCCACAGGCGGTACTGGCGGTCAACCTCTGCGGGCTCCATGGAGGGCAGCCAGCGCTTGTCCTCAGCCCAGTTGTCCACAACGTCCTGCTCGCCGGTCCAGAAACCAACAGCGATACCTGCAGCGTATGCTGCGCCCAGAGCGGTGGTCTCAACAACCTTCGGGCGGATCACGGGAACGCCGAGGATGTCAGCCTGGAACTGCATGAGGAACTCGTTAGCGGTCATGCCGCCGTCCACGCGCAGCTCGGAGAGCTCAACACCGGAGTCAGCGTTCATTGCGTCGAGAACCTCGCGGGTCTGGAATGCGGTTGCTTCCAATGCCGCACGCACGATGTGTGCACGGTTCACGTAGCGGGTCAGACCAACGATCACGCCGCGAGCGTCGGAACGCCAGTGAGGTGCGAACAGGCCGGAGAACGCGGGAACAACGTAGCAGCCACCGGAGTCCTTGACGGAGGTAGCCAGTTCCTCAGACTCTGCAGCGTGCTCAATCATGCGCAGGTTGTCGCGCAGCCACTGGATCAGGGAGCCGCTCATTGCGACCGAGCCTTCCAGAGCGTAGACGGGTGCTGCGTCGCCAATCTTGTATGCGACGGTGGTCAGCAGACCGTTGTTGGAGAAGACGGGCTCGTTGCCGGTGTTCATGAGCATGAAGTTACCGGTACCGTAGGTATTCTTCGCCATACCCTTCTCGAAGCAGGCCTGGCCAAAGGTGGCAGCCTGCTGATCGCCCAGGATACCGGCAATCGGGGTGCCGTTAAGCAGACCGGTTGCGCGGCCGAAGCCGTACACCTCGGAGGAGGACTTGATTTCGGGCAGCATGCTCATGGGGATGCCCATGTCTGCAGCGATCTGCGGATCCCATTCGAGGGTGCGGATGTTCATCAGCAGGGTACGGGATGCGTTTGTTACGTCGGTGACGTGAACGCCGCCGTCAACACCACCGGTCAGGTTCCAGACCAGCCAGGTGTCGGTGTTGCCGAAGAGCAGGTCGCCGCGCTCTGCGCGCTCGCGTGCGCCTTCAACGTTGTCCAGGATCCACTTGATCTTGGGACCGGAGAAGTAGGTGGAGAGGTTCAGACCAACGATGTCGTGGTACTTACCAACGCCCTCTTCGCCTGCGAGTTCTTCAACGATTTCCTGGGTGCGGGTGTCCTGCCAGACGATTGCGTTGTAGACGGGCTCGCCGGTGTTCTTGTCCCACACGACGGTGGTTTCACGCTGGTTGGTGATGCCGACTGCAGCGATTTCGTGGTGGTTGACGTCGCCGTTTGCCATTGCGGTTGCTACGACCTTGCGGACGTTCTGCCAAATCTCGGTTGCGTTGTGCTCGACCCAGCCGGCCTTGGGGAAGATCTGCTCGTGTTCGAGCTGACCGTGCGCTACGTTCTCGCCTGCCTTGTTGAACAGGATTGCGCGGGAGCTGGTGGTGCCCTGGTCGATGGAGAGGATGTACTTGCGCTCGGTGTTGAGGGTTGCGGAGTGCAGAGAAGTCGTCATTGATTTTTCCTTAGAACAAAAGAACGGGGGGGTATTAGAGAGGTTTAGAGGGGCAGAACTGCCGGAACGATCAGGCCTGCGAGGATAGCGCCGATGATTGGGCCAACAACCGGAACCCATGCGTAAGACCAGTTGGAACCGGTCTTACCGGGGATGGGCAGGAAGGTGTAGGCGATACGGGGGCCGAGGTCACGTGCGGGGTTGATAGCGGAACCGGTTGCGCCACCGAGGCTCATACTGATGGATACAACGACCAGGGCAACAGCCAAGGGGCCAGTCTGGGCGGGGGTCTTACCGGATGCGATGATCCAGCCAATCAGGACGAAGGTGCCGATAATCTCGGTGAGCAAGTTCCAGCCGTAGGACTTGATGGCGGGGCCGGTTGCGAAGATGCCGAGGCGGTCGCCCGGGTCCTCATCGAAGTGCTTCTTGTAGGTGAGGTACGCTCCGGTTGCGCCGGCCATTGCGCCGAGCATCTGAGCGATGATGTACAGGGCGATGTTGCCTGCGGTTGCGGGAACACCGGTTGCCAGGTCGCGGCCTGCGGTTGCCAGGCCGACGGTCACTGCGGGGTTCAGGTGTGCACCGGAATGGAAGGAGAGGTACACGGCGGTGAACACTGCCAGACCCCATCCGAAGGTGATAACACCCCAGCCTGCGTCCTTAGCGTAGGACTTCTTGAGGGTCACTGCGGCGCATACGCCGGCACCGAGCAGAATCAGGATGAAGGTGCCGAAGAACTCGGAAGCGAAGATTCCGAGGGTGGTGGGGGCGCCGGATGCATCCACGAGAGCGGAAGAGCCGGCTGCAAGTACAGTTCCTGCGGAAGCAAGAAGAGACATTGTTGCTCCTTGAAGACGAAGCGTCTGGAAGGCAAGCGAACCTTTGCTTGCGCATTCCCGTGCGTCCTCACCGCACGGGCGGATCGGGGCACAACGCTGTGCTGAAATGTGTAGCGGTTGCTACGAAAAATTGATAGATGTTTCTGGATGAGAAGCAGATCGTACCAGTGGGTTAACCCTGTATTTAGCTCGCTGCTTCTTATGCAGGGGATTATCGTAAACGGTTATTTAACCTCTCGTCCACCCCTCACCGAAAATATGAGATAACCCATGCTCGGTGAGGGGTGAACGGTCGGTTCGTACCAAATAATCGGTTACGAAAGGTATGTGTGGAATCTTTAAGGATTAGAGCTTCACACGAGGTGCCACGGGGGTGACAGCCTCAATCTTTGCCGATGCCTCAGCGTCGGTGGAGGTGGACTCCGCCTCGCGGATAGCCTGCACGCGTGCGGCGTAGAGGTCGCGCTCTTCCTTGACCTTCTTGTCGTCCCAGCCGAGCTCGGCACGCATGATGTCGAGGATTTCGTCTGCTGCTGCCAGGCCGCGGTCGCGCTGCTCGAGGTCGAGGCGTACGCGGCGGACCAGCACGTCCTCCAGGTGCAGGGCGCCTTCGTAGCGGACAGCGAAGACGACGTCTGCACGCAGGAACTGGGGTGCCTTAGCCAGGGGAGCACCGAGGGAGGGGTCAGCGTCGATGAGAGCGCCGAGGTCCTCAATCTGCGCGCCGTAACGCTCGAGCAAGTGGGTGATACGGTCCTCATCCCAGCCGTAACGCTCTGCGTAGCGTGCACGGTTAGCAGCGATTGCGTGGTAGCCGTCTGCACCGACCAGGCCGATGGTTGCGGTCACGGAGGGGTTCTGCTTAGCCTGCTCGCCCAGTGCGAAGTCGACAGCGTCGGCAGCCATGACACGGTAGGTGGTGAGCTTGCCGCCTGCGATGGCGCTCATGCCGGGTGCAACCTCGGTCACGGTGTGCTCGCGGGAAACCTTGGTGGATGCTGCGCCGTCCTTGACCTTGGGCTGCAGCAGCGGGCGCAGACCGGTGTAGGTGCCGATGATGTCCTCGCGGGTCAGCGGGTTAGCGATCAGCTTGTTGGCCTGCATCAGGACGTAGTCGATGTCCTTGCTGGTTGCGACGGGGCGCTCGCGGTCCTCGGCGTAGGGGGTGTCGGTGGTGCCGATGATCCAGTAACGCTGCCAGGGGATGATGAAGAGAACGGACTTCTCGGTCTTGGTGAAGATACCGCTGGTTGCGTTGATACGGTCGCGGGGAACCACGATGTGGATACCCTTGGATGCGAGAACCTCCAGGCCTGCATCGGGGTTAGCCAGGGACTCGGACTCTTCGGTCCACACACCGGTTGCGTTGATGACGTGCTTTGCGCGTACGTTCAGGCGCTCACCGGTCTCCAGGTCTGCCAGCTCTGCGCCGATGACGCGGCCGGATGCGTCCTTGGTGAAGCCGACAACCTGGGTGCGGGATGCAGCCAGTGCGCCGTAGCCTGCAGCGGTGCGGACGACGTCGATGACGAGGCGTGCGTCGTCAACGCGTGCGTCGTAGAACTGGATTGCGCCGCTGAATGCGGAGTCCTTGATGTCGGGGAAGACGGTCTTGGTGCCGGTCTTGGTGAAGTGACGCTGGGAGGGGACGCCCTTGTTGCCGCGGGAACCGAGGAATGCGAGGGTGTCGTACA
The DNA here is from genome assembly GCF_001814645.1 of Rothia sp. HMSC076D04. Lineage (NCBI taxonomy): Bacteria > Bacillati > Actinomycetota > Actinomycetes > Micrococcales > Micrococcaceae > Rothia > Rothia sp. HMSC076D04. Next base: position 34,416 of record NZ_KV817365.1, read on the forward strand.
TGCCGATGCCGATTGCGGAGTATGCGCGCTCGATGACGGGCATCTTCAGGGGCCACAGGAAGGGCTGTGCGTGCACCAGGTGGGGTGCGATCTTGTTCAGCAGCAGGCCGCGCTCGGTCAGTGCTTCGGTCACGAGCTTGAAGTCGAGGTTGTAGAGGTAGCGCAGGCCGCCGTGAACGAGCTTGGAGGACCATGCGCTGGTGCCTGCAGCCCAGTCGCCTGCTTCGACGATACCGGTGCGCAGACCGCGGGTTGCTGCGTCGAGGGCAATGCCTGCACCGGTGATGCCGCCGCCGACGACCAAGATGTCGAGTTCTTCGTTGACCATGCTCTTGAGCGCCTTGGCGCGGGACTCGGCGGTCAGCTGAGACTGCTGTGCAATGTGCTGGGAGCTCATGTACTGCTCTTTCCTGTATTGCCGCTTGTGCGGCGTGGGGGTTTCATCTTGCATTTAGTAAAACCCAATGGTGAAATAATAACCAAGCAGTATGAACGGATTTTCACTGGGGGTCTGTGGCAGATGAACGAACGCGCTAACCATACCTACGAGGCAGCGCAGCTTTACTACATTCACAACATGACGATGGACGCTATCGCGGCCCGTCTGGGGGTCTCTCGAGCCACTGTGTCACGTCTGCTTAAAAGTGCTCGTGAAAGCGGCATGGTGCAGATCCGTCTAGATGATTCCTTCCGTGCCCGCAGCGAGCTTGAGCGCCGCATCGGTGAGCGCTATAAGGTGCGCGTTACTCTCGTGAATGTCCGTTCGGATGCTACCCCCATTGCCCGTATGAGTCAGGTATCCCGTACCGCGGCGGCTCTCCTTGATTCCCTGATTGATAATGGAACGAGCCTGGGTGTGGCGTGGGGTTCAACGATGACTGAGATTTCTCGTCATCTGCCGCGTCGTCCTCTGAAAGGCGTGACTGTCGTGCAGATGAACGGCGCCGGTAATGCGCACCATTCGGGTATTCCGTACTTGGGTTCCTTGCTGGGGCAGTTGGTGAATGCCTATGATGCGCAGACTATCCATTTTCCGGTTCCCGCGTTCTTTGACTATGCGGACACCAAGACCGCCATGTGGCGTGAGCGTAGCGTGCAGAAGAATCTGCATGCCCAGCAGAATGTTGACCTCGCTATTTTTGGCGTGGGTGCTTTTGGTGGACCTATTCCTTCTCACGTGTATTCGGGTGGCTATTTTGAGGCGCAGGAGCAGCGTCAGCTGCGTGAGCTGGGCGTTGTGGGGGATATGTGTACGATTCTTCTGCGTGAGGACGGCTCCTGGGCTGATTTGGAGCTGAATAAGCGTGCATCCGGTCCGACTCCGAAGGAGCTGGCTCGTATTCCGCGTCGTATTTGCGTCGCGTCCGGTACTCACCGTGTGCGTGCTTTGCGTGGTGCGTTGCGTACGGGCGCAATTACTGACTTGGTTCTTGATGATGCCCTGGCAAAGGCGCTCATGGAGAAATAGCTAAAAATAATCGCCGGGTGGAGGGGCACCTTGAAGCTAAGGGTGGTGCGTGAGAGTTTTCTTGGTGAAGCTCTCAAGCGCCGCCTGAACAATGTTTCAAGGTGCCCTTTAGTGTCGTCAAAAACTGCTTTCTGACCCTACAATGTGAAACGTTTGCGCATGTGAAAGTGCATATTAGTGCACTCCATTGAATCCAATGAAGGTGTGCGCCACTCACCGTTAGAAAGAACCAACCATGACCCCCACCTATAACGCCCAGGCGAATCCGCACCTGGGCGCACTCGGCATTACCACCATGCACGGTGATGCCCAGTCTTCCGACGCTACTCCTCTTGCCGGCCCCGGCGCTGGCGACTGGAAGATTACCGGTACGAAGCTCGGCGGCGCCTGCCCGACGATCCTTGCCGGACGCGACGGCTTCATTCAGGTGCTCTGCACTCAGGTCTTCGCCCACGGCGAGTTCATCACCCCGAAGCTCTCTATCCTTGACCCGCATACCGGCCGCGAGCTCTCCCACCTGGACATCCCGAAGGGCGCACTGCTGGGCGGCGTGTACGCCTACCTCGACGCGCAGGACCGAATGGTTCTGGTGGATGGCTCTCAGTGTCTGCTGCGCCTCTCCCACTCTGCTGACGGACGCAGCATCCGAGTTGATGAGCGTATTGACCTGAGCCGTATGCTCGCGCAGAGTGCCAATGACGCTGTGGTTGGTCTGGTACCCGACTGGTCCGGCCGCATTTGGGTTGCGACGAAGAACGGCTACATTGCGGTGATTGATTCTGCCCGCGGCACGATTCGCTCGATGCGCCTGAATAAGGCGTCGATTGCGGGTGAGCGTATCGATAACTCGATTTCGGCGTGCCCGCAGGGCGTGAGCGTGGTGACTTCTCATGCTATTTATATGCTGAACGCTACCGCAACCGGTGCGCCCACCCTCAAGTGGTGGCATGCCTACGACCGCGGTAGCGCCCGCAAGCCGGGTAAGCTCGCGTGGGGTTCGGGTGCCTCCCCGACGTTCTTCGGTCCGCACGGTTCGGATTACGTGATGCTGACCGATAACTCTGATATTCAGGAATCGGTCATTGTGTACCGCACCGATAACGGTGCGAAGGTCGGTAGCGCCGGCCTGTTTACTGCCGGTACCTCTGGCACTGAGAACTCCATGATCGGTGTGGGTAACACGATGGTCGGTGCAAGCACCTACGGCTACCCCTACCCGAAGTACCCGGAGGGTGCCGGCCCGTCGGTTCCTGCGAATGCGCTTTTTGCTCCCGGTATGGAGCGTTGGGATATTACCGACCGCGGTCTGCGTAAGATCTGGGACCGTAAGGACGTGTACTCTTCGGCTGTTCCTCGCTATTCCACCGCTGACGGCCTGATTTATACCTGTGAGCGTCGCCGCGGTCCGGCTGGTTTGGCGAATGGTGCTTACGCGTGGGCTGTCGCGCTGGACATGGAAACCGGTAAGACGATGCACGAGCAGCGCCTGCCTCAGCATGTGAGCCTGCTGCTTGGCGGTGGTGACACCCTGCAGATGGTGGGCACGATTGACCGTTACGGCACCTGGTGGCAGGGCACGATTAGCGGCGTGTACCGTATCGCGAAGGCCTAGGGGAGTAGAAAATGACTAAGAATAATCTGATGAATGCTTCTCGCCGTACCGCGTTGAAGGTTGCGGGCGCTTCGGCTGCCCTGGTAGCTGGCGGCGTGAGCGCTGCGGAGGCGGCAACTCGTTCGGGCGGTAAGCGCGCTCGCGTGAGCCCGGTGACCCAGCGTCCTGGTGGACAGCACAGTGGTGGACAGAACGGCGGCGCGGCGAGTTCTGCGCTGGTGCAGGTTCCGATGCGCTATAACGAGTCATGCATCCGCCTGGAGTTGAAGGTTGCTAACGGTGTGCAGGCTGTGTCTATGCAGAGCCAGCCTGCGCGTACTGTTGCTTTCCGGAATCTGCCGACTCGCCTGAGCATTATTAATGAAGGTAATTCGACGCTGCCGGTGGGTACTCGCCTGATGGTGCGTGCTCGCGCGCAGGATCCGAAGACTGGTTTGTTGTTGAATCCCGCGGTGACTCTTCGTGTCACCTCGGGGCAGGCGGTGCTGCCTTCGGGTAGCCTGGGTGCTTCGGCTTTGGTGGCTCCTGTGGATGCTCTGAATCTTGATGCGGTGCGCCGTAGCGAGCAGACCGGTCAAGCTGGTGCCGGTAGCGAGAATGTTCTGGAGTTGCGCACTGCTATTCCTCGCGGTCACCGCTTGGATGTTCAGCTGAATTATCAGGTGGCTTCGGGTGTTGCCGGTTCTGCATTGAAGCAGGTTCATGTGAGCGCTGTGCTGGATATGGCGGCGGCTGGTTTGTCCTCTTCGTTCTACGAAGTGCAGAGCCCGGCTGTGGTTGCTTCGCTGAACTAGCAGTTGAGCTGGCCCTTGTGAAAAATGGCCTAGTGAAGGATGGGCGCGGCGGGGGAGTGGCTCCGTTGTGTGTTTTTATACCTTATATATAGGCGCCTGTTCAAAAAGGTATGTTGAAAGGTCGGAGTCGTTCCTGGGAACGGCCCCGACCTTTGCATTGTCTAGTCTGCTGGCGTGGCTGGCAGTTAATTTTTCTTATGCGGTTTCGCTCCTGTCGTGTTCGCCGAATGCCACCTGCACCGCGTGGTGCAGTGCTTCGCGCACCATGGCGATGGCGGGGTTGGCGGCGGACTCTCGGCGTACGGCGGTAAAGATTTTGCGGCAGGGCTTGCCGGGTAGCTCCACGATGCGTAGCCCCTCGGTGGTGGAGAGGGAGGAGAGGATGAAGCCGGGCACGATGGTGACGGCGAATCCTGCTTTGACGAGGTTGGAGTTCGTAATCATGTCATTGGCGCTGTAACGGATGACCGGCTCGAATCCTGCGGTGCGGCACTGGTTGAGCGCCCAGCTGCGGGAGGTGTTCTGTTCCATTTCGAGAACCCAGGGCAGTGCGTGCGCCTCCTCGATTGAGGTGATGGTGGAGGTGCTGGGCACAATCAGGCTGAGCGGGTCTTCGGTGAGTAGTTCGGAGTGCAGTTCGGGGTATTCGGGGATGTGGTGGTGCGGGTAGGCTTCGGAGAGCACCATGTCGTATTCGCGGCTTCGAGTCAGGGAGGTTCCGGTTTCGGGGTCGATTTGCAGTACCTGCAGGGTGAGTGAGGGTGCGTGTTCGGTAAGGTAGCTGAGGGTTTCCGGTAGCAGTGCGAAGGCTGCGGACTGGAAGATGGCGAGGCGGACCATGCCTGCGGGTTCGCCGGTGAGGTTGGCGACGGAGGTTTGCATGCGGTCGAGTTCGCGCAGGATGCTGCGGGCGCTGTCGACAATGATGAGTCCGGCGCTGGTGAGCTGTACACGCCTGCCGATGCGCTGCAAAAGCGGGGTGCCGGTTTCTTTTTCGAGGGTGGCAATCTGCTGGGAGACGGCGGAGGGGGTGAGGCTGAGTGCTTCGGCTGCGGCGATGACGGTGCCGCGTTCTTGGATTTCGAGGAGCATTTGCATACGTCGGATGTCGTAGATGGACATATTTTCCTCCCTGGTGCACTCGGCATTGCGCTGGCTGTGGCTGCCACCGTATTCCATGGTGCGTCTCTCATCGTGGACTCTTGTATATGGTACCGCGCAGGCTTCCGGCCGGCTCTTTTTGAGACGCCTGAAATGGGGTGCCGGCATGTTGGCTTGTGTAGCGAGTATTTTCGCGCTGAATGTGACGATTCTTGGGGTTGAAGATGCTTTTGGGACTGGTTTTGAAGTGTTCGTCTGTTACGAAGTGGGTTCGATATTTGCGCTCTGAAAGTGCTAGCCTGAGAGAGATGGATAGCGATGTCGCTACAAACTTCACCTTGTCTCTTCGAACAGGAGGTTCGGAGGGGGCGCGGGGTGAAAACCTCACCGCACAATCATTAAGAAAATCTAAATGAATTTTGGAAAAAACATTCAGTTTTTCTAATGAGGTATTTATTACCCTTTTGTGGTGAAATAGAGACATCGCCAAACGTGGTGTGCACCGCACACAGTAAGATAGTTAGGAGTCAAGGATGACCCATCCTTTCGCATCTGAGCACTACCAGAAGATGGCTCTGGAAGCTCGTCAGCTTGTTCGTCAGTGGGTAAACGAGTCCCAGTCGATCAAGCCCACCTTCGCGGCTGAGCAGCTCGCCGGTGTTCTGAAGGACCCCAATGGTCTTCCCTTCACCGTCGGCTTTGTTGATGGCGTTATTCGCCCCGAGGATGACAACGTCTCCGGTCGCAACCTCTCCCGCATTTCCGGTCTGGCACCTTCCTTCCTGCCCTGGTACATGAAGTCCGCTGTTGGCTTCGGTGGCAAGCTGGCTGGTAAGGTCGCATGGCCCACCGTTCCTGTTGCACGCCGCGTGCTGCGCGAGATGGTCGGTCACCTGATCGTTGACGCTTCCGAGGAGAAGCTGGGCGACGCAATTGCAGAGCTGACCAAGACCGGTAACCGCCTGAACGTCAACCTGCTCGGTGAGGCAGTTCTGGGTGACAAGGAAGCAGAGCACCGCCTGGCTGAGACCAAGCGCCTGCTGGCACGTGACGACGTTGACTACGTCTCCATCAAGGTGTCCGCTGTTTCCGGCCCCCACCAGCACTGGGCATTCGACGAGGTCGTTGAGACCGCAGTTCGTCGCCTGACCCCCCTGTACGAGCTGGCTGCATCCACCTCCCCCAAGAAGTTCATCAACCTGGACATGGAGGAATACAAGGACCTGGACCTCACCATTGAGGTGTTCACCAAGATTCTGGACCAGCCCCACCTGAAGGACCTGGAAGCCGGTATCGTGCTCCAGGCATACCTGCCCGACACCCTGGCTGCAATGCAGCACCTGCAGGAGTGGTCCGCAAAGCGCGTTGCTGCTGGCGGCGCAGGCATCAAGGTTCGCCTGGTTAAGGGTGCAAACCTCTCCATGGAAATCGTGGAAGCTGTTATGCACGGCTGGCCGCTGACCACCTGGGACACCAAGCAGGCTGCTGACACCAACTACAAGCGCGTTCTGGACTACGCACTGCGCCCCGAGCACGTGAAGAACGTTCGCCTCGGTATTGCAGGTCACAACCTCTTCGACGTTGCTTTCGCACTGCTGCTGTCCGAGGACCGCGGCGTGAAGGACCGCGTCGAGTTCGAGATGCTGATTGGTATGGCTGAGCAGCAGGCAGAGATCATCCGCCGTCGCGTTGGCCACCTGCTGCTGTACGTGCCCGTCGTGAACCCCAAGGAATTCGACGTTGCTATCGCATACCTGATCCGTCGTCTCGAGGAGAACGCTTCCTCCGAGAACTTCATGTCCGGTATCTTCGACCTGGCAACCGACGAGTCCATCTTCAAGCGCGAAGAGGACCGCTTCATGCGTGCGCTGAACTCCGTCACCGACGAGGTTCCCGCATCCAAGCGCACCCAGAACCGTCTGACCGAGAACGAGGACAACGTCTTCGTACCGGCAGGCCGCTTCGAGAACACCCCCGACACCGACCCTGCACTCTCCGGTAACCGCGAGTGGGGCCGCGCAATCCTCGAGCGTTCCAAGACCACCAAGCTGGGCATCGAAACCCTCAAGGCTAACGAGCTGACCAGCGAAGCTGACGCTGAGAAGCTGATCAAGGAAACTGAGGAAGCTGGTAAGGCATGGGGCAAGCTCTCCGGCCACGAGCGTGCAGAGATTCTGCGCAAGGTCGGTAAGGCTATCGCACTGCGCCGCGGTGACCTGCTGGAGGTTATGGCAGCTGAGGCTGGCAAGACCCTGGAGCAGGGCGACACCGAGGTCTCCGAGGCAATCGACTTCGCATACTACTACGCAATGCTGGCTGAGGACCTCGAGAAGATCGACGGCGCAAAGCCCAAGTCCGTTGACCTGACCCTGGTTGTTCCCCCGTGGAACTTCCCGACCGCTATTCCCGCCGGTGGTGTTCTGGCTGGTCTGGCTGCAGGTTCTGCTGTCATCTTCAAGCCCGCAACCATCACCGCTCGTACCGGTGCCCTGATCGCAGAGATCATGTGGGATGCAGGCGTTCCCAAGGAAGTTCTGAAGCTCGTCAAGGTTGTTGACCGCGCTGCAGGTAAGCTGCTCATCTCGCACCCCGAGGTTGACCGCCTGATCCTGACCGGTGGCTACGAGACTGCTGAGCTCTTCCGCTCCTGGCGTGATGACCTGCCCCTGTTCGGTGAGACCTCGGGTAAGAACTCCATCATCGTCACCCCGAACGCTGACATCGACCTCGCCGTCAAGGACGTCGTCTACTCGGCATTCGGTCACGCAGGTCAGAAGTGCTCCGCTGGTTCGACCGTCATCCTGGTTGGCTCCGTTGCACAGTCCGAGCGTTTCCGTCGTCAGCTGATTGACTCCGTCAGCTCCCTGCACGTGGCACACCCGCAGGACATCGAGTCCGAGATGGGCCCCGTTGTTCAGAAGCCGGAAGAGAAGCTGCTGCGCGGTCTGACCACCCTCGGCCCGGGCGAGCGCTGGCTCATCCAGCCCAAGGAACTGGACGACACTGGCCGCCTGTGGAGCCCCGGTGTTCGCGAAGGTGTCAAGCCCGGTTCCGAGTACCACATGACCGAGTACTTCGGCCCCATCCTGGGTATCATGACCGCTGACACCCTGGAAGAGGCAATCGAGCTGCAGAACGCACCCGATTACGGTCTGACCGCAGGTCTGCACTCGCTGGATGCTGATGAGCTCGAGCTGTGGCTCTCCAAGGTCCAGGCAGGTAACCTGTACGTCAACCGTGCAATTACCGGTGCAATCGTTCAGCGTCAGCCCTTCGGTGGTTGGAAGAAGTCCACCGTTGGCTCCGGTACCAAGGCTGGTGGCCCCAGCTACCTGATCGCTCTGTCCGATTGGGAGCCGGCACAGGCAACCGCGACCGCAACCACCCAGTCCGTGACCGTTCGCGAGACCCTGGCTACCATCGAGAACTCCGAGCTCGGCAAGCGCGATGACTTCGCATTCATCAAGCGCGGTGTCTCCTCTGACGCACACGCTTGGGACACCGAGTTCGGCTTCGGCCACGATCCCTCGAAGCTGGGCGTGGAGCGCAACATCCTGCGCTACGTACCCACCCAGGTTCTGGTTCGTGCAGACGAGTCCGCATCCGCAGCAGAGACCCTGCGCGTTGTGCTCGCCGGTCTGGCAGCTAACGCACCGGTTGCTCTGTCCGTCGGTAAGGACCTGCCGGTCGACGTCCGTGGCGTCCTCGAGAACAAGGGCATCAAGTACGAAGTCAAGTCGGACGCTCAGTTCCGCGAGTACCTGGCTTCGAACGCTAAGACCCCGGTTCGCGCACTGGCTGGTACCCCGCTGGAAGGCACCCGTATCCGCTACATCGGTAACGATGAGAAGTCCCTCTACACCGCACTGGGTGGTCGCCCGGACGTTGCAGTGTACTTCGCACCCGTCACCGAGGCTGGCCGTATCGAGATGCTGCCCTTCCTCCGCGAGCAGGCTGTTTCGATTACCGCACACCGTTTCGGTAACCCGAACCGCTTCTCCGAGCGCGTCATTTCTTCCCGCTAAGGCGCTGTGAGAGTTTAGCTCTCTAGCCTAAGGCTCAGGGCCCTGCACCATCATGGTGTGGGGCCCTGAGCCTTTTGGTGTGTCTGATGGCTCCCTGCTGGAGGTGAGTAATAGGGGTGCTTCTAGGGCCTTGGGAAGGGGCGCTTGTTGAGCGGTTAGATAGGATAAGGAAAATATAGTGTCATAGAAGTGGTACGGGGGTGTTTGGACGTGCCCCGCGTTACTTCTTATGTGATAATTGGTGTAGGACGTTCCGTCATCCCACATACGGAACGACACCGTGCGCGGGACGGTCCGCGCTACGCAAGAACACACTGAAAGGACACCGCTGCTATGAGCAACGTTCCCGCAGAACTCTCGTACACTTCTGAGCACGAGTGGGTTTCCGCTCTCACCGCCGAGGGCACCGTACGTGTTGGTATTACCGACCACGCTCAGGATGCACTGGGTGACGTCGTCTACGTCGACCTTCCCTCTGTCGGCGACTCTGTAGCTGCTGAGGATAGCTTCGGTGAGATTGAGTCCACCAAGTCTGTCTCTGATCTTTTCGCTCCCATTGCGGGCGAGATTGTCGCAGTGAACGAGGGCCTGGAGGATGACCCCGCACTGGTTAACTCCGATCCCTACGGCGAGGGCTGGATCATTGAGATTCGCCCCGAGAACGCTGATGACCTGGCGAACCTGCTGGATGCAGAGGCGTACAAGGCTGAGCTGGACAAGCTCTAAGTCGATAGACTCTAAGACCTTCTATAGGCCTCGGATAAGAGGTATGTAGTGGTGAGACGGCGAGACCGATTGGTCTCGCCGTTTTTCTTTTAAAATGCACACAAACGCAAATAGTTGGGCGCATTTAAGGTTCGTCTTGAAGGTGTAGGAATTCACTAAAGGGGCTTGAAGGATGACTAAACCCCTAGTGGGAGCCTCTTTCAAGTTAAATGTGATGAAAACTTCAACTATCGCGAGAAGATAAAATTTTCCTCGTAAAGCAGTCCAATATGAGATATATGTGTTCGAAGTATTGGAATTTTGCTAAAATTGGTACTGTCTCTACTGATTAATGTTTGATTGTGTGGCTATTTTTGGGTTCAAAAAGCCCCTGAAAAGGGCGAACTAAATAGCAAAATGCCTTGTGAGGCTATAAGATTGTCTCGAAGGTTTGCGGTTTATCATTTCGTGATAAACAACTAAACTTATCTATCACACTCTCAACACTAAGCAAAGATGTTCGGCACGGAGCGAGACCCCCGACCGGGGGAACGAGCCACTCACTCAAATTTCGGCTCGTATCGACATCGTCTGAACAAGTACCCGAAAGACATAGATGACCTCACGCATCGATGAGAACCTCACTAACGCTGAGGTTCAACTAGAGGACGTGGAGAACGGCGGCTCTGACCGTAACCCGCGTGACGTTAAGAGCCGGACCATTGGTCAGGTTCTTAGCCAGCTTGACCTGGAGTTCCCCGGAATTAGTGCATCCAAGATCCGCTTCCTGGAGGAGCGCGGTCTCGTGCACCCCAGCCGTACCGAAACCGGTTACCGCAAGTACTCCCAGACGGATATTGAGCGCCTGCGCTACATCCTCACCATGCAGCGCGACCACTACATGCCGCTCAAGGTAATCCGTCAGCACCTGGAGGACATGGAAGCCGGTCGCGTACTGAACTCCATGCCTGCCACCGTAAGCGAAGACGTGCTAGACACCGTCCTTGGCCCGAACGAGCAGGAAGGTCGCACCTACACTCTCCGCGAGCTGGCAGAATACGCTAACACCACCCCCGAACTGATTCGCGAGCTGATTGACTTTGGACTGCTCGAAGACGGTTCGGATGTGGAGTACACCGATTACGATGTGCTGATTGCCCGCGTTAGTGCAGAACTGACCCAGCACGGCATTCAGCCTCGTCACCTGCGCGCATTCAAGTCAGCGGCAGACCGCGAAATTTCCCTCGTGGAAATTGCGGTGGCTCCGCTGGCATCACGCCGCGACGCAGCCTCTCAGGCTCAGGCGCAGGAACGAGCCGACAAGATCCGCAAGTTGTGCTTGCAGCTGCACGCAACTCTGGTCGAATCGGCGATGCCTACCTACGAGTAGGCGCACGAAGACGCAGACTACCGGACAGTCTGCTGCTCGTAAACCCTCAGCGGTTCTACCACACCCCAAACGGGGATTTCCCTCGGGAAACACCACTGACCATGGTGATTCCCTCTATAGTCCCTACCCCTTACCAACGGGTAGCGGCCTCTAGACTTGGACGAAGCCGACGCTGGCACGCTCGGAATTTCTACCCCTTCGTCCAACACGAAGAGCTTTCTCACCAGGGGGCTCCCGGCCTGCCAAGGCTGTTCACTCAACTCAGCTGTAAATGCGTACGGACTGCTCCGTACGCATTTACTTTTTAAACTCCCCTGTGGGATGGATACCCAGAAAAAGCGAGGAGAATAGCGGGGGAGGAGCACCCCCACAGGGCGTTAAAGAGGTACGAATGAATCTGAAAAGATCATTCGCTTCGGTGGGTTCAATTTTAAGTAGAGCCCTCTATCAGTTAAAATAGATTGAACAACCGCGCCTATCGCGCATCGGTCGCACTATCGAATCGTGTTCTACGAACCGAATAGTCGAGCCAATGTGTAGTATTGAAAACCGCGTAGCTAACCTCGCAGAGGGAAGCCACGCGAATCATAGATGCAGATTCTAAGGCCTAGCCCTAGAATCTCACCCCGAAAATCGGGGCTACACCGGAACGAAGTCGACCACATTTGATAGGGCGCGGTGAATCGCATTAAACGGGTTAACGAAAAGGAGGGACCGTGCTAGAGCAGCAGGTAGCCGAAAATGCAGGCGAGGCCGCAGGCACCCATGAGGCACCCCAGGGCTTCGACCAGCCCCTGGATGGCTTCGACACCCTCTTCCCCGTAGCGCCGCCTCCGCGCGGTGAACAAGGCGTACTCTTCACCGACCCGGTCTCTGTCGTCGAGGAAAACCTCGGCTACCGTGGCGCCGTCGCCTGCAAGGCAGCAGGCATCACCTACCGTCAGCTCGACTACTGGGCACGCACCGACCTGGTTGTACCCACCGTGCGTAGCGCCTCCGGCTCCGGTACCCAGCGCCTCTACAGCTTCCGCGATGTGCTCGTGCTTAAGATTGTGAAGCGACTGCTCGACACCGGCGTGTCCCTGCAGCAGATTCGCACCTCCATCGAGCATCTGCGTACCCGCGGCATTGACGACCTCGCGAACATCACCCTGATGAGTGACGGTACCACCGTCTACGAATGCACCTCCCCGAGCGAGGTTATCGACCTGGTTCAGGCTGGTCAGGGCGTCTTCGGTATCGCGATTGGCCGCGTCTGGCGCGAAATCGAAATGAACCTCAACGGCCAGCCCGGCGAAGAGATGCACGAAAACTTCGAAGGCGACGAACTTGCCGCCCGCCGTGCCCGCCGCGCACAGGCATAAAACACAAAACGTGAATCAGCCCGCGCTCACTACCTATCGGGTAGCGAGCGCGGGCTGAAGCTTTAAATGCGAGGGAATATTCAATGCTCACTTGAGAAAAAACTCAAGATACACCCCTGTCAGAGCCAGAAGAAAAGCGAAGATTCGCTAAAATAAAGGGGCATTACACCTCACTCATAAAAGGGACCTGCATGCCCCGCATCGTCAGTATCAGCAGCCTCAAGGGTGGCGTTGGCAAAACGTCCATCACTTTGGGGCTCGCCTCCGCGGCATTACACAGCGGACTCTCCACACTTGTTATTGACCTCGACCCCCACGGCGACGCCAGCACCGGCCTGGCAGTGGATGAAACCATCCCCGACGTCGCCTCCCTGATTGCCAGCTCCAATGAGCGCGCCTTCGCGGAGGAAGCCGGTAGCTCCTCCTGGAACGCGCTCGTCGGCAAACCCACCCTGCTGACCAATAACCCCGTGACCACCGGTAGCGTGAAGGTGGCGCGAGGCTCGGCGCGCTCCACCCTCGTGGACCGGCAGGAAGCCGCGCCGTTCATCCGCCGATTCAAGCGCATGGTGGAGGCGGCAGCGGACGCCTACGACGTGATTCTGATTGACTGCCCGCCGTTCCTCGGAACCCTGTCTTCGATGGGCTGGGCGGTGAGTGAGCGTATCCTCTCGGTCGCTGAGCCTTCCCTTTTCTCTGTAGCGGGCACCGAACGAACCCTGCGTGCCATCGTGCGCTTTCAGCAGGAAAGCGGCATCAGCATTGACGGTGCGGGAGTAGTTATCAACAAGATGCGCCCCAACGACAGCGAACACCGCTACCGACGCGACGAAATGCGCTCCCTCTTCGGCGAGCTCGTGGCAGATCCTGTGCTCGCTGAAAGCCCCGTGCTGCAACGCGCCCAGGGTGCGGCGTACCCGATTCATTTTTGGCCCGACGAAGAGTCGGTTGATCCCGCCATTGACTTCACCCGCCTGCTGGCTGGGCTCATGGCAGACCTCTAAGCGCAGACATCTACGCGTCACTAATCCGCGGGCTCACATAGTTTCAACGCTTGAGGTTTCAACGCTTGAGTGCGTCTTCTCAAAGAACCTCTGTATTTTCAGCGCTGTGTTCTCAGCCCTGTGTTCTCAGCGCTGTGTTCTTTGGGACGGCGCACTTTCGTATATCCGTCAACATTGACACTAGATAGTGGGAATAGCCGGTAGCCTCCACGCGTTATAGTGGCAGTAACAGAAATAACCCCGCCATCGAGGGGCACGCTGGGAACGAGCCCAGCCTCAACATCATCAACGAGAGGACCACATGAGCATCGAGAACGTAGAACGCATTGACGGCGTAGCACAGTACGACCTCATCGTCATCGGCTCCGGATCCGGCAACACCCTCATCGGCCCCGAATGGGACGACAAGAAGGTCGCCCTCATCGACGGCGGTATCTTCGGCGGCACCTGCCTGAACGTTGGCTGCATCCCCACCAAAATGTACGTCTACCCGGCGACCATCGCGCAGAAGACCCGCGAGGTCAAGCACCTGGGCGTCGACGCACACGTAGACGCCGTGCACTGGGCGCAGATTCGTGACCGTATCTTTGCCTCCCGCATTGACCAGATTGTTGAAGGCGGCCGCAACTGGCGTGCCGGTCTGCCCAACGTCGACTTCTACGACCAGTACGCGCGCTTCGTCGGCTCCCACACCGTCGAGCTGACCGACGGCACCCGCCTGCAGGGCCGCCAGATTGTTGTTGCGGCAGGTTCACGCGCCGTGCTGCCTCCCGTACCCGGTATCGACTCCTCCAAGGTCTACACCAATGACAACGTCATGCGCATGGACGAGCTGCCCGCCCGTATGGTCGTCATCGGCGGCGGCGTGATTGCGGCAGAATTCTCCCACGTTTTCTCCGCATTCGGTACCGAAGTAACCCAGCTGAACCGCTCCTCCCGCCTGCTACGTGGCGTGGACGAAGAGGTCGTGGCACGCTTCGAAGAAGCCGCAAGCAAGCAGTGGAACATCGTCAAGGATGCGTCCCTCTCCGAAATCCGTGAGAACGCCGACGGCAGTGTGACCGTCGTAGCTAAGCACACTACCGAGAACGGTGAAGAACTGCTCGAAATCCCGGCAGACGCTGTGCTCGTGGCAACCGGTCGTCGCCCCAACACCGACACCCTCAACGCGAAGAACTACTTCGACGTGCAGGACGGCGGCCAGCTCAGCGTCGATAAGTACCAGCGCGTGCTCTACAACGGCGCGCCCGTACCCGGCGTCTACGCCCTCGGCGACGTGTCCAGCCGCTACCAGCTCAAGCACGTGGCAAACCACGAGGCACGCGTTGTGCAGCACAACCTCAGCCACCCCGAGGACCTGCGTGCCAGCGACCACCGCTACGTACCGGCTGCCGTCTTCAGCAACCCGCAGATTGCTGTGGTCGGCATGACCGAAGAGCAGGCGCGCCAGGCGGCTGAACGTGAAGGCTTTGAGATTACCGTCAAGGCACAGAACTTTGGCGACACCGCCTACGGCTGGGCAATGGAAGACAAGATTGGCCTGTGCAAGCTCATTGCCCGTAAGGACAACGGTGAGCTGCTCGGTGCACACCTGGTCGGTGAAGAGTCCTCCGTGCTCATCCAGCCGCTCCTGCAGGCAATGAGCTTCGGCATGGATGCGCGCACCCTCGCACGCGGCCAGTACTGGATTCACCCGGCACTGACCGAAATCGTTGAGAACGCGCTGCTCGGTCTGGAATTCGACGAGCCCGCCAACTAATACCGACCGGTTCAAAGAATACCGCTCAAGGACTCAGGCTCTGAGCGGTGAGGTAAACATAGAGGAGGGGGCCGTACCACAGCGGTACGACCCCCTCCTCTCGTTTCGGTAGCTAGAGCCGGTTAGGCATTGTCGCTTTCAGGCTTCTTCTCAGCTTATGCCTTCTCAGTAGGAGCTGCAGCGGAAGAGTCCTCAGCCTTTTCCGCCTTCTCAGGCTTCTTGGCGTCGTCCTTAGCCTCCGCCTTCTCTTCCTGCGGCTTCTGCATCATTTCGGCGGTTTGCTCACGCAGCTCCTCAAACTTCTCAGCCGCCTGCTCACGCAGCTCGGCAAGACGCTCCGCCTGATGATCCGCGTACTCGTGCAGACGCTCCGCAGCCTGCTCACGCAGTTCAGCGAACTTCTCAGACTGCTCCGCCGCGTACTCCTGCAGACGAGCCAAAGAATCCGACGTGCTATCAGAAACCTTGCCGTACATCTCATCCACGTAGGAGGAGAAGTCCTGCAGAATCTTCGCGCGGCGCAGCTTCTGCGAAGGAGTCAGGTAGCCGTCCGCCTCGGTCAGATCACGGTTCATGATGCGGAACTCGCGAATACCCTCGGCGCGGGAAACCAGCTGGTTCGCCTCGTCCACGAGCTTCTGAATTGCGGCACGAACCGCCGGGTGAACAGCAGCCTCCGGGATGGAGAGTGAACGGGGCAGACCCAGGTGCTCCAACTGCTCGGGTAGGGTATCCGGATCCAGGGTCACCAGAGCCGCAATAAACGGCTTCTCGTCGCCAACCAGCATCGCCTGAGAAACCAGGGGAGAGGTACGCAGATGACTCTCCGCAATACCCGGAATCACGTTCTTACCGCCGGCGGTGACAATGATTTCCTTCTTGCGGCCCACAATCTTCAGGTAGCCGCGCTCATCGAAACGAGCCAGGTCACCGGTGCGGAACCAGCCGTCCTCAGTGAACGCCTGAGCGTCCTCTTCAGGGTTCTTGTAGTAGCTGCTAATCACGCCCACGCCACGAACCAGAAGCTCGCCGTCCTCAGCAATATAGCCTTCGGAACCGGGGATGAGCGGGCCGATCATACCAATCTGGTACGGGTTGATGCGGCCAGCCGCAATCGGGGCGCAGGTCTCGGTCAGGCCGTAACCCTCAACCACCTGCACACCCACCGCGTGGAAGAAATGAGCCAGGCGCTCGCCGAGGGGACCGCCGCCGGAGACCGCGTAACGCAGCTCGCCGCCGAGAGCCGCACGCAGCTTCGAGTAGACCAGCTTGTCGTAGAGAGCGTACTGCGCCGCCAGCTTGAGGGGCACACGACCCTCAACCTTCGCCTGCGACCAGCGCACCGCAATATCGGTGGAACGCTCAAACAGAGACTTATTGAACTTGCCGCCCTTAGCCGCCTTTGCCATGGCACCTTCGTACACTTTCTCAAAGACGCGGGGCACCACCAGCAGCATGGTCGGCTTGAAGCTATCCAGGTCAGACGCCAGGTTCTTGATGTTGGGGGAGTGACCAATAACCAGGCCAGCATCCAGCGCCAGAACCTGAATCAGGCGCGCGAGAACGTGCGCCAGCGGCAAAAAAAGAATGGAGGAGTTGCGGGAGTTCGCAATCTCCGGCTCGACCAGCCTGGTGTTGGCGCTGAGGTTCAGGAAGTGGCCGTGAGTCAGCGCGCAACCCTTAGGGCGACCGGTTGTGCCGGAGGTGTACACAATGGTCGCGAGGTCGTCACAACCGGCTGCGGAACGTACCTGCTCCAGCTGCTCATCGCTGACCTCGGAGGCGCGAGCACTGAGGGCATCAAGGTCGCCGTTCTCAATGACCCAGCGGTGCTTGAGCTGGAACGGCTCAGAAGTAGAAGCGGCGTATTCTTCAGCCTCAGCCACACGATTCAGGAGCTTCTCATCCTCGACGAAGATGGCGACAGCCTCAGAATGGGACAGCGCCCATGCAGCCTGGGCGGCAGCGTTCGTCTCATATACCGGCACGGAGATGGCGCCCGCGTACCAAATCGCGAAGTCAATGACAGTCCACTCAAAACGGGTGCGGCTCATAATACCCACACGGTCACCCGGGCGGATACCAGAGGCAATCAGGCCCTTAGCCAGGTCGGTCACCATCTGGTGGAACTGCTGGGCGCGAACCGGCTGCCAGTTACCCGGAGACATCTGACGGCGGTACAGTACCGGATTGGAGCTATCGGCACGGTGGCGCTCAACAATGCTTGTCAGGTTCAGCGAGGGGTCGACAAGAACCTCAGCGGGAGTGGAGAAGACTTTCATAATGCGCCTTTCAAATCAGGGCGTGAGCCCGTGGCGAATCCGGTGCCGCGGGGCGCCCTCGATGGTTCGAGGTGCCGTGATGGCTATCTGAATGTTCTGCCCACCTCGGCGGGTGATGCATTCGCCGGTTGGTACGCTGAACCTTCAGAATTTAGTGGTTTAGTGATGCGACAAAAGCTTGAACAGTAGAGAGAAGATACTCGGCGTCGTAGTCGAGCGTTGCCACATGGTAGCTGCGGGTCAGCCACCTAAATTCTACAGGAACTGAACAATGTTCGAGAAAATATTTGTGGGAGCTATCCGACACAGTATGATCGCCCAGTGAACGCAAATACAGAATCGGCGACTTCAACTGCGGGATCAGAGCACGAGTCTCAGCACCCAAAAGATGCAGCTGATGCACCGCCGCGGTCGGAACGATAGAATACGCGCCCTCACTCACGCCCGGAACCGCAATATCGGAACCAATCGCCTTGAGCACCGGCAGAACCTTCGACACCTTACCGGCGTGGCGCATCATCGGGTTCACATCCACCATATAGGGGTTAATCAGCACCGTACCCGCCACCGGCAGACGCGCTGACAGATGAGTCGCAACCGTACCGCCCATGGACATGCCAATGACCACCACCTGCAGGCCCTGATTAGCCAGGCGGCGGTACCCCCGCTCAGCAGAATCCAGCCACTGCTGGTACGTGCTATCACGCAAATCCTGCCAACGGGTCGCGTGCCCAGTCAGCACAGGCATCTCCACCGCGTAACCGAGCTCCATAAAATGCTGAGCCACCGGGCGCATGCTATGCGGCGAACCCGTAAAACCATGCACCAGCAAAATACCCACGGAATGCTGCACCGAATCAGGGGCAAAAGAAACAGGGGAGTGGTCGAACGCATCCTGCTCTTCCCCGAGGCGACGCGCCAAAGATTCCTTAACATTTTGGGTCGCAAGAAGCCTGCGCTCGCGAGCCTTGCGCCGAATCCTCTTAATCGGTTCCAGCGAATTATCGAAAATGCTCATGGTCCTCCTCCGCCAACCTGCGCGAGTATGAGCGCAGGTGAGGCTCTATAGCGTACCCTGACCGGCTACCACGGATACAGCACCGATGCTGGTATATCGCCCCCAGCGCACCCGATACACCGGTGCGCAGAAAAATCGTTCTCTTTTCTTTAATTATCGCGCGTTCTCTCGCTACGCTCCAGACAAGATAGAATTGACCCGGGAATATTCAGAGAGGAGTCCCCAATGCCTAACACCGCCCTCTATTCAACGCTCAAGGTTCTTGGCTCACCCCTGCTGCAGGGACTGTACCACCACGACGTGGTTGGCCTGGAAAACCTGCCCGAGGGGCCCTACATCGTCGCCAGCAACCACCTGGCATTTTGCGACTCCATTTTTATTCCTCTCGCCATGCCTCGCACCGTGAATTTCCTCGCCAAGAGCGACTACTTCACCACCCCCGGCGTGAAGGGCCGCGCCATGGCGGCATTCTTCCGCGGCGTTGGCCAGCTTCCCATGGACCGCTCCGGCGGCCAGAAGAGCCAGGAATCCCTTAACGCCGGCGCGCAGGTCCTCAAGGACGGCGGCATCATCGGCATCTACCCCGAAGGCACCCGTAGCCCCGACGGACGCGGCTACCGCCCCAAGGTCGGTGTCGCCCGCCTCGCAGTTGAAGCAGGCGTGCCCGTAGTGCCCGTCGGACAGATTGGTACCGACCTGATTCAGCCCTCCGGCTCGAACCGTATCCGTCTGCGCCATGACGGCAAGCCCATCCAGGTGCGTACCATTATCGGTAAGCCCCTCACCTTCGAGGAATACACCGACGGCTCAGACCTGAGCCACCGCGTTCAGCGTGAAATCGCCGACCGTATTGGCTCCGAGATCCGTGCCCTCAGCGGCCAGGAATACGTGGACGTGTACGCCGACCGCGTCAAGAAGCTCATGACTGATAAAAACATGAGCGCTGATGAGGCAGTCGCACACCTGCAGCACTAGGCATTGAGACAGCACCCTGAGACAACACCTCGGGTGCGCATATACTCCAGATGCGCACATACGCCAGAGGGCGGGATGCGGTACATGCCGCATCCCGCCCTTTCGTATGCGGCTCTGCAACGGTGCTCATCAACCCGCGTATCGCCGACACCGGGTGGCGCCGACACCGGGTGGCGCTATCTAAACATGTGAGATGTACCTGACTGCAGGGTTAGGTGTTGAAGCAAGCAAGAGTACAATTAGGTCTATTCGGCCTGAAGAATCGCAAGCCAGCACGCCGCACACGGCGCGCCGAGCACCCGAAACGCGGCTGAATCAGAAAACGCACAAGACCATCCCGATGGAGTGAAGATGAGCAATCAAAACCTCAACACCTCGCAGGCCACCGACCACGGCCTAGACACCTGGCGTCAGCTGCACATTGACCAGCAGCCCACCTGGAGCGAGCACGAAGATTTTGAGAGCACTATCGCCGAGCTGAACTCGGTACCGCCGCTCGTCTTCGCCGGTGAGGTCGACGCCATGCGCCAGGCACTCGGTGAGGTCGCTGAAGGCCGCGCATTCCTGTTGCAGGGCGGCGACTGCGCAGAAACCTTCGCTGGTGCAACCGCCGACAAGATCTCCGGCCGCATCAAGACCATCCTGCAGATGTCTGCAGTGCTCACCTACGGCGCCTCCATGCCCGTGGTGAAGATGGGCCGCATGGCGGGCCAGTTCTCCAAGCCGCGCTCCGCAGACATGGAAACCCGCGGCGACGTCACCCTGCCCTCCTTCCGCGGCGAGACCGTCAACGGTTTCGACTTCACCCCCGAAGCCCGCGTACACGACCCCAAGCGCATGCTGCGCGGCTACCACACCAGCGCATCCACCCTGAACCTGGTGCGCGCCTTCACCAAGGGCGGCTTCGCCGACCTGCGCGCCGTGCACCAGTGGAACCGAGGCTTCACCTCTAACCCCGCCCACGAGCGCTACGAGAAGACCGCTAACGAAATCGGCCGCGCCCTCAAATTCATGGAAGCATGCGGTGTGAACTTCGAGGCCCTCAAGACCACCGACATGTACGTCGGCCACGAGGCACTAGTTCTGGACTACGAGCGCGCCCTGACCCGCATCGATTCGCGCACCCACCTGCCCTACGACACCTCCGCACACTTCCTGTGGATTGGTGAGCGCACCCGCGGCATCGATGACGCCCACGTGGACTTCCTCTCCAAGGTCCGCAACCCCATCGGCGTGAAGCTCGGCCCGACCACCACCACCGAGGACGCACTCGCACTGATTGACAAGCTCGACCCGAACCGCGAGCCCGGCCGCCTGACCTTCATCACCCGCATGGGCGCGAAGAACATTCGCGAGAAGCTGCCCTCCATCGTTGAAGGCGTGCAGGCCGAGGGCGCGAAGGTCGTGTGGGTGACCGACCCGATGCACGGCAACACCATCTCCGTGCCCTCCGGCTACAAGACCCGTCGCTTCGACGACGTGCTCGACGAGGTTCGCGGCTTCTTCGAGGTGCACGAGGCTCTGGGCTCGTTCCCCGGCGGTATCCACGTGGAGATGACCGGCGACGACGTGACCGAATGCCTGGGCGGCTCCGACGCTATCGACGAGGCAGCACTGGCTGACCGCTACGAGTCCCTGTGCGACCCGCGTCTGAACCACTCGCAGTCCCTGGAAATCGCGTTCCTGGTCTCCGAGTACCTCAAGAACCGCGCATAAAACGTTCATACGCCTCGCCGTACTAGTCGGTGAGAAATAGCAGAAAAACAATGCCCGGGTCTTCACTCATTGTGAATGAAGACCCGGGCATTGCGTTTAACCTGTGCACCACACAGACGAGGACGGAGTGCACAGACGAGGACAGAGCGCTCGAGGGGGAGCACTACTAGAAGGTCAGGAACGCCTCAATATTGCGCCACCACTGCGACTGCACCAGTGAGGTCGCAAGCCACCAACCGGTAAAGCTCGAACCCATGCCCAGCAGAATCAGCGCCAGAGCCCAACCGCCCACCGCCATACCCGAGGGCGGGGTCCTAAACTGCTTGGCGGGCAGGCGAGGATCCTTCTGCGAAGACTGCTCGGATTCCTGAGAAGAAGCGGCCTCCTCTGCCGGTGAAGCCTCCGACGCGCTCGCCGCCCCCTTAGACTTCGAGCGACGCGTGCCGGAGGGACTCAACGAACGCTCCGCATGGATTGGGGCGTACTCGCCATGAGCCGAGATGAACTCCTGCTCCGTCTGCGGGCCAATGCCAACGGACTGAGTCAGCGGGCCCTTCGCCGCGGCGGTACGGCGGCTCATGAATGAGCCCAGACCACGCTTGCCGGATTTGCCCTTTGAGCCTTCCTGCTCCTGATCAGTGTCAGAATCGTCATTATCGGAGGCGGAACTCACCAGAGGCGGAATGCCCTGGCGGTTCAGCACGGAGTCCTCAGCATCCACGTCGGCAAGGTGCACGCCCTGACCCGCCGTCGAAGCATCGTACACGAGGCTGTCGGGGGAGTACACATCGTAGGCGAGCAGATCGCGGGCATCGCTAAACGCGCTAATCGGGGTGTTACGCACCATCTGCGCGGCACCGCTACGCTCCGCAATATCGGCAACAGCCTCCCATAGAGGAAGCTCCGGCTCCGGGCACGAGGGGGCACGCCAAGCACGCTCAGACTCACCCAACGACTCAGAAATCTCCAGCAGAGCCGTGAACAGCTCGGTCGCATCCTCCGGGCGGGCGTGAGGCTGCTTGCGGGTACACCACGAAATCAGCCCCGCAATGTCGCGGTCTGCACCCGGCGCCACATCGGTCAGCGCGGGCATCTCAATATTGGCGTTGTGGTAGAGCACCTGCTGGTCGTTCTCCAAACCCACAAAGGGCAGACGACCTGAAAGCATGCGGTACATCATCACACCGAGTGCAAAAATATCGGCTTGCGCGCCGACCTTCACCTTCGGATCAAGAACCTCCGGCGCTACGTAGGCGGGGGTGCCCATGGGGGCGCCCGCATCCACCTGATCGTCACGGCGGGAGAGACCAAAGTCCGTCAGCTTCACCTGGCCGTTAGCGTCGAGAAGAATATTGCCCGGCTTAATATCGCCGTGCAGGTAGCGGTTCGCGTGCACCTCCGAGAGCGCCTCCACCACCGGAATGAGGATATCCAGAGCCTCACCCAGGGACAGCGCATTACGTACACGTAGCAGCTGGCTCAGCGTACAACCGTGCACGTACTCGAGCACGATATACATGACCATCTGGCCCGAAAAATATTCGGTACCCGACGAAATCACGCCCACCGTATGCCCGCCGCCACCCACCTGGCGCATCGAGCGCTCCTCACGGTGGAACTTCTGACGGTTCGCTGCATCCTCAGCCAAAGCGGGGGAGAGAACCTTGAGAGCAACCGGGTTATTCGACCACAGGTCCAGCGCATAATACACCTCGCTCATGCCGCCGCGGCCAATAAGCGAACCCACCTGGTAGTGACCCTCAATAATGGCGCCACTGAGCCACTGCGAAGAACCAATAGCGGTATCCGGGGCAGCGGGACGAGTGGCGGGAGGAACAGGAGGATTTGCAGAAGAACGAGGGTTCACAGGAGAAATCCGGCGTGGGCTGGGAGTATTCATACGTCTCAACATTTTAGCCCGCCCACCTGGGCAGAAGCGATGCCAAAGGGCGCCGGGCAGGTGAACACTCAGCGAATTCTTACAAAGTGCCGGTGGACCCGACTCCACCGCAAGAACAACGGACAGGGCACAAGAACGAAAGATATATGGCAAGGCTCCAAAGCCTGCGGCGGGTCAAAAGTGGTAAATACGTGCCAGCTCTGGCACTCTTAAAAGGTGACTAACGAAAATATTGCTCAGACCTTCGCCCTCGTCGGCGATTGGGTAACCATCCCCGAAATTGCGCAGGCACTCGACCTGAAGGTGACCCGCGTTCACAACCTGATTTCTGACGGTACGCTCATCGCTCTGCGCGACCCGGAAACCAACGTGCGCAAGGTACCCGCACTGTTCATGAACGGTTCGCGAGTACTCGAATCCCTCAAGGGCACCCTCGCTGTCCTGAAGGACTCCGGCTTCAGCGATGAAGAAGCTATCGTGTGGCTGTACACCAACGACGACTCTCTGCCCGGCCGCCCCATCGACGCGCTGATTGACGGTCGTAAGACCGAGATCCGTCGCCGTGCGCAGGCACTGGCTTGGTAATCTGGCTTGGTAATAGCGGCTCAGTACTATAGCTAAATAGGTTGAGGCGGCATACTTCGGTATGCCGCCTCAACTTGTTTAACGTTCTAACTGCGTTGAACCTCTACGCCTTACGACGCAGGGCATCTATGCCTTGCGGCGCAGAGCACGACCCACGATATCGGTCAGCGCCGCATGCGTCAGCTCGTCCAGGTTCATCGCTTCCAGCGCCTCAAACACAGCCTGAGACTTCTGCTCAATCAGCTGCTCATGCTTGGCGAAAGCGCCCGAAGAAACCATCAGCTCACGGATGCGCTCCACCTGCTCATCGCTCAGCTCGGGGTCGCCCAAGCTATTGTGCAGAAGCGCCGCGTCCTTCTTGTCGAGGGCGGCGGAGGTGAGCGCCACCAGCACGGTACGCTTACCCTCACGCAGGTCATCGCCAGCAGGCTTGCCGGTCACCTCGGGCTGGCCGAAGACGCCCAGCTCGTCATCACGCAGCTGGAAACCCTCACCCAGCGGCAGGCCGAACGCACGGTAACCGGCAAGTACCGGGTGCTGCTCGCTCACGGCACCGGTGCCGTTCTCCAGCGCGGCAGCCTGCAGAGCCAGAGCACCACCAATCGTGAAGGGGTGCTCGCACGAGTACTTGGCGGACTTGAAACGAATCACGTTCAGGGCACGCTGCAGAGCTGCCTGAGCGTCCTCGGTTTCGAGAACCTCGGAGTAGACGTCCAGGTACTGACCCGCCAGAACTTCGGCGCGCATCCGGTCAAAAATGGTACGCGCAGGAGCGCCATAAATCGCTCCCTCACCCAGGGACGCGAAAACCTCGGCAGACCACGCCAGGGTCAGATCGCCGGCAAGAATGCCGCCGGTCAGACCGTAGTTGAAAGCATCACCGCGCCAACCATTCTGCTCGTGCGCCGCCTCGAAACGCTTGTGCACGGAGGGAGCGCCGCGGCGGGTATCGGAGCGGTCGATAATGTCGTCGTGAATCAGTGCGGAGGTCTGGAACAGCTCCACCGCCATGCCGGCCTTCACAATAGACCAGGACGCGCGGTTCTCGGTTACGGGTGCACCGCCGGCACCGCGCCAACCCCAGTAGCTCAACAGGGCACGCAGGCGTTTGCCTCCGGTGGAGAGGGACTCAATAGCCTCCAGCAGAGGCAGGGTTTCGGGAGAAATACCCTCGAGCAGTTCGCGCTGGCGGGCAAAAAACTCAGCCATGAGGGTGTCAAAAGCGTACAGGTAGGCTCGCTGCTCTTCAGCAATACGCTCAGCGAGGTGCGCAGAATCCGCCGGGATATTCGGTGCCGCTACGGTGAGGCTCTCGGTCGCCTGGGGAGTGGGTGCTCCGGAAGGAGAAGGGGGAGTCATACTATCCTCGCTGATGGTCGCTATGTACGGTCCTGATGCCGTGCGGTGTGCACTTCTTCTAGCTTAGTGGAGAAAAGCCCAAGAGAACGCATTTACGAACACGTTTACGATATATTACCCCTATTGTTCGTAGAAATGTGCTATATTTTCGGTAGGTGGGCGTAGAAGTTATGAGAGGAGGCGACATGGGGCAGATGCGAATCAGCAAGAATAGTGGCGTAAGGAACGGCCGCGTCATTATGCACCTGGACATGGACGCCTTCTTCGTCAACGTCGAACTCCTCGAAAACCCCGCTCTGCGCGGCGAGCCCATTATCGTGGCGCCCCTGGGCCCCCGCTCGGTCGTATGCTCCGCCTCCTACGAGGCGCGGGCTCACGGAGTACGCTCCGGGATGCCGCTCAGCCGCGCCCGGAACCTCAGCCCCAACGCCACCGTCCTGCCGCTGCGTGGCGACTACCGGCACTACTCCCGCGCCGTCATGGCAATCCTTCATGACCTGAGCCCCTACGTTGAGCAGGTCAGCGTGGATGAAGCCTTCGTGGACCTCACCGGCGCCTACCTGCACGGCCAAGACCCCGTCGCCCTGGCGCAGCGCGCTCGCGACCGCATCGCACAGGAGCTCTCCCTGCCCTCCTCCGCAGGGGTGGCACCCAATAAACTACTCGCCAAAATGGCGTCCACCGGCAGTAAACCGAATGGGCTGTGGGTCATTCCACCCGAGCGCGTTCAAGAATTTCTTGACCCGAGAAAAGTCTCCGACCTGTGGGGAGTGGGTGCGAAGAGTACCGAGCAGCTCTCCCGATACGGTATTCACACCATCGCCCAGATGAGGTCCATGAGCCTGGACTGGCTCAAAGAACGCTTCGGTACCGCCCAGGGCGAGCACCTCTGGGCCATGGCGCGCGGCATTGACGAACGCCCCGTAATCACCGAACGTGAAGAGAAAAGCATGGGTGGCGAGCACACCTTCGAGACGGATACGACCGATGCCCAGGAGGTGAGCGCTGCTATTCGGGAGCTGAGTCTCAAACTGGGAAAGCGCCTGCGATCCGCGGGGAAACTCGCCGGAGGGCTCAGCCTCAAAATTCGCTACAGCACCTTCGAAACGCACACCCGCGCTATCCCACTAAACGTGCCCGTGGACTCCGGCATGCAGATCGCTTCCCTGGTGGTGGAAGCCCTGCGAGCAGATGAAATTCTGGTGGGTCAGGAGGCGCCACGCGCCCTGCGACTCATCGGAGTGCGCGCCGAAAAGCTCGCCCGCGCAGAAGACGGGGTGCAGCAAACCCTCTTCGACTCCATCGAGAGCGGGGCAAACTCACGGTCCGCACAAACTGCCTCCTCGCAAAACGCCTCCGCACAACGAGGTGGCGGGGGAGTGGACAATAGCCCGCAGAACGGTACTCGCTCGGGAGCTGGCGCTCACTCGGGGTCTGGTGCCCGCCTCGTGAAGAGCGGCAGATGGTCCGAGGTTGAGCACGTCATGGACGCGATTCACCGTAAGTACTCACAGGAAAGCCTCAAGCCAGCCTCCGGAGTTACCGCGCCCGAGAAGAGCATTGACGAAAAGAGGTCATAAAGAGCTTCTGCCCGAAAAAAGGATGCGCCAACCCCACCCCGCGCGGTACGATGGGAAACATACGACCGGAAACATACAGCGGGAAGAAGCGCTCACCGCGCCAGCTGATGCACTAGCTAACCCGGCTGATACCGACGTCATCTTGAGCAGAGACACCTCAAAGGAGAAAACGATGGCACTGTCCGAGCGCGAACAGAAGGTTCTGGACCAGCTTGAAGAACTCATGAGCAATGAGGATCCGCACTTTGCCTCCTCCATGTCTTCAACCGGCAATACTGCGCCGGTTTTTAGTGCTCGCCATTTGGCTCTCGGTATTCTCTTCGTTCTCATCGGCCTGGGCATCATTATTGGCGCGGTCGCATCTAACATGATTTGGCTGGGCGTATTCGGCTTCCTCTTCGCGGCCGGTGGCGTGTACTTCGCAACCACCAGCAAGAAGACCCCGGTGGATTCCTTCCTCGGCGGTAAGGCAGAAGGCGCAGCCCGTGTGCGTCAGCGCGAGCAGAAGGATCAGTCTTCCTTCATGAACCGCCTGGAGAACCGCTGGGACGAGCGTAATAACGGCCAGCTCTAAAGCATTTAGGGTGCAGAAGCTTCGCGGCTTAGCTCATAGAGCTGACCCCCGATGCGAACATCTCAAAACTCAAGACTGATTAAGCGGAGGTAAGAATTCTCTTACCTCCGCTTTCTTGTGCCCATTTTCTGCACTCAGTTCCCGGTGCCGGGTGTTGTGCCCCGAACCGTGAACAGACCCGAACGGTGAACAGACCTGAGCCCCCTCGAAGCAGGCAATCTGAGGGTTGCACACTGAGCGGGAATACGCCCGAAGCTGTGTAGAAGCTGTGCGTCAGCGTTAAAAATGCAGGAGAGAGCATAAAAACACTAAAAGATGCTCTGCCGGGTGGGGTGGGTGGTGGAAAGTGGGGTAAAGTGGAGGGGAAAGCTGAAAGTCAGTCCTATCGTCGTGCCCTCAAACACGCGGCGGAGGCACCGGCCCGGCACACCCCGCCACCGGCACCTACAGGATGTGTGGAGCACCCCCGCTCCCGCAGACTTCAGCACATCGGCATACATCAGGGGCACACATCGGGGAGGTGAAGTGAATGTTCTTAGGTACCTACTCACCACGAATGGACGCCAAAGGACGCATCATCCTTCCCGCCAAATTCCGTGAGGAACTCTCAGCAGGCCTCGTTCTGACCCGCGGTCAAGAACGATGCCTGTACGTTTTCCCCGCCGCAGAATTTGAACGCATCCACGAACGGATGCGCACCGCGCCCCTGCCCGGACGAGCCGCCCGAGACTTCCTGCGAGTTTTCCTCTCCGGAGCCTCAGACGAACTGCCCGACAAGCAGGGACGCATCCCCATCCCGCCGATACTGCGCCAATACGCAGGACTGACCGACAACCTCGTCGTCATCGGATCCGGTACCCGCGCAGAAATCTGGGATGCCGCCGCCTGGGAGGAATACCTCGCCCGCACCGAAGCTGAATTCGCCTCCCTCGACGAGGACCCGTTCAGCCCGCTGCTCTAACCGGCATCCCGCCGACGCGACGGCTACCGCCCCGGCATCTCTAGCACCCGCACCACTCTTCCGTAAGCCTTCCCGCAGGACAAACTCTCACAGGAGCACCCATGAGCGTAGAACACGCCCCCGAAACCGGTACGACCGACTCCGGTACTGCCGCCAAGGCCCCCGGCGCATCCATTGAGAACCTCTCCCAGCGTGAAGCCAGCGAACGCCACGTGCCCGTCATGCTGGACCGCTGCATTAACCTGCTGGCGCCCGGTATTGAGCGCGCCGTTGAGGAACGCGGCACCGCCTACGTTATTGATGGCACCCTCGGCATGGGTGGCCACTCCGAGGCGCTGCTCGAACGCTTCGAAAACCTTGTTTTGATCGGTATTGACCGCGACCTGCAGGCGCACGCCATCGCCGGTGAGCGTCTGGCACGCTTCGGTGAGCGTTTCGTGCCCGTCCACGCCGTCTACGATGAAATTGACCGCGCCATGGAAACCGCCGGCGTGCAGGGCATCGACGGCATCCTGATGGACCTGGGCGTCTCCTCCATGCAGCTGGACGAACGCACCCGCGGCTTCGCCTACTCCTACGACGCGCCCCTGGACATGCGCATGAACTCCGAAGATGAGCTCACCGCCCGTATTGTTGTCAACGAATACAGCGAAGACCAGCTGCGCCGCATTATCCGCAACTGGGGCGAAGAGAAGTTCGCATCGCGTATCGCCCGCGCCATCTGCACCGCCCGCGCCAACGCGCCCCTGGAAACCACCGGTGAGCTCGTACGCATTATTCAGAAGGCTGTGCCCGTCGCCGCGCAGCGCACCGGCGGCCACCCCGCCAAGCGCACCTTCCAGGCGTTGCGCATCGAAGTGAACCACGAGCTTGAAGCCCTCGAACGCGCCGTGCCGGCAGCCCTGGAGGCGCTCAACCTCGGCGGCCGATTTGTCGCCATGAGCTACCACAGCCTCGAAGACAAAATCGTCAAGAGGGCACTGACCGCGGAGGCAACCTCCAAGGCACCCAAGGGCTTCCCGGTAGAGCTTGAAGAGCACAAGCCCACCATCAAAATCATTACCCGCGGCGCCGAACCGCCTACCGACGAGGAAATTGAACAGAACTCCCGCGCCGCCAGCGCCAAGCTGCGCGCCGCCGAGAAGATCCGCATCCCCGCCAAGTAGAAGACAGAAAGCGAAGAAGAGTGAGCACCCAGCACGCATCCCCGCGCCCCACCCGCACCCAGGGCGCCCCGCGGAGTCGACGCGCCGGTTCCTCGCGCCCTGCCGCCGGCACCCCCAGCGCCGTTGGCTCTACCCGCGCATCCTCTACAGGTGGCTCCACCGGGGCGAGCCGCGCCTCCACCCGAGCTCACTCCGGTCGTACCCGCACCGCGCGTCTGGAGCCGGTCACCGCAGCCCAGCCGGTGGTTCGTCCCGCCAGCACCGCTGCATCTCACGGTGGTAAGCGCACCTCAACGAACGCGAGCCGTGTCCCCTCGAGCGTCCGTGCGGCAGCACGCACCGAAGAAGCACGCGAAACGAAGCCCAAGCAGCGTAACCCGCTGTCCACTGTGCGCCGCCGAGCCCGTAAGCTCAGCCCGCCCACCATGCTCGCTGTTTTTGCGGCAATTCCGCTGACCCTGATTTTTATTCTGCTGCTTAACGTGCTGATTGTGACCCGACAGTACGACATGGTGGATTTGCGCGCGCAGGAACAGCGCCTCGTGCAGGAGAACCAGGCGCTGCAGCAGGAGATTGGTTTCAAGGAAGCCCCGCAGGATTTGGCGATACGCGCCAGTACCCTGGGCATGTTTGTGAGCTCTTCGCAGGCGACCCTGAACCTGCAGACTTCCACGATTGAGGGCACCCCCGCCCCGGCTGCAAGCCCCACCGGTATTGAAGGATCCAAGCAGGAGAACCTGATTTCGCCGCCGGCAGCGGGTTCGGAAGAAAGCTACGCCAAGGGCATTGTGGATGCTGACAAGTCTGTTCAGCAGCGACACAGCCAGGCGAGCGCTACGGCAAAGGCATCTGCAAGCGCCTCGGCAAGCCCCGCGCAGCAGGCTAACCCCGCCCAGCAGGCCAACCCCGCTCAGCAGGCCAACCCTGCACCGAGCGCGCCTGCTAGCCCGGCTGCTTCCGCCGCCCCGAGCGCCGCTCAGCAGTCCAGCCCTGCCGCTAGCCCCGCGGCAAGCCAGCCCGCACGATAAACAACATTGACCACAGGATGCGTAGCATCACCGATAGACCAGACCAGCGAAAGGACCACCGCAT
Organism: Rothia sp. HMSC076D04; assembly: GCF_001814645.1. Taxonomy (NCBI): domain Bacteria; kingdom Bacillati; phylum Actinomycetota; class Actinomycetes; order Micrococcales; family Micrococcaceae; genus Rothia; species Rothia sp. HMSC076D04. Next base: position 64,846 of record NZ_KV817365.1, read on the forward strand.
GAGCTCCGACGCGCGTAAGAACGCGAACGAATCGGCATCCGGTCAGCCGGACCTGACCCGCCGTGGCTTTGTCGCCGGCGCCGCTGCCACCTGTGCTCTGGGCGTCATTGGTGCGAATCTGTTTATCCGCCAGGGCTTTGATCCCGGTGCGGTGGCGAATGCGTCCCGTCAGAAGCGTTTGCGCTCCCAGGTGCTGCCTGCTGTGCGCGGTCAGATTCTCGATATCAACGGCAACGTCATGGCGCGTACTGTGCAGCGTTATAACCTGACTGCTGACCAGAGCGCCGTGGCGACCTTCAAACGCTACAACGAGGATCGCACCCAGAAGGTTGAGGTCACCCCCAACCAGCTGGTGTACGAGATGGTCGATATTCTCAAGACCGTTGACCCGGGCATTACCGACGAGTTCATCAAGTCCAAGCTGGACGGCACCTCAAAGTACTCGGTGATCAAAGCAAATATCACCCCGGAAATTTTCAATAAGATTGATGCCCTGGGTGCGCCCTTCATCTACGGTGAGGCGTTCTCTCAGCGCCTGTACCCCAACGGTAGTGTGGGCGGTTCCGTGGTCGGTAAGTACAACATTGTTGAAGAGGCAGACGGCAACGGTACGGGCGGTACGGTGTCCCGTAACTACTCCGTGGGCATTGAGCGTGTCTTTGAGAAGGAGCTTGCCGGTACCCCCGGTGAGCGCACCTACGAGATTAGCGCTGATGGCGTGCGTATCCCCGTAGCGAAGGAAGAGCAGCGCCTGGCGGTGGACGGTAAGAATATTCGCCTAACCATTAACCGTGATGTGCAGTATTTTGCGCAGCAGGTGGTGCGTGCCCGCGCCGAGGAGCTGAAAGCTGAATGGTGTACCGCCATTGTTATGGATGTGCGTGACGGCTCCATTTTGGCTCTTGCTGATTCCTCCACGATGGACCCGGGCGCGGCAACCATTGAGGACGCGGCGGACATGACCCCGCGCGCTATTTCGCAGAGCGTGGAGCCCGGTTCGACCGAGAAGATGCTAACTGCTTCGGCGCTGATTGAGCAGGGCCTGACCACCCCGACGAGCGTGTATGACGTGCCCGCGACCCTCACGATTGACGGCCAGACTTTCAAGGATGCGTTTGAGCACGGGGCGCAGCGGCGTACTTTCTCGGGCATTATTCATGACTCGATGAACACCGGTACGGTGCTGGTCGGTCAGAAGCTCAGCAAGGAAGAGCGCTACAACTGGTTGAAGAAGTACGGCGTCGGCGAGTTTACCGGCATTGAGCTGACCGGTGAGGAGCAGGGTATAATCGCTGATTGGCGTGATTGGGATGGCCGTCAGCAGTACACTGTGCTGTTCGGTCAGGGTGTTGCGCAGACTCCGCTGCAGACCGCCATGATTTTCCAGGCGCTGGGCAATAAGGGCGTTCGTCTGAAGCCGCGCATTGTGGACGCGATCATTGACGCCGACGGTACCGAACATAAGCGTGCCGTAGAGCCTGGCGAACGCATGGTCAGCGAGGAGACTGCCGCTTCCTGCCTGACTCTCATGGAGAATGTGGTGGAGCAAGGCCACGCCCGTCCGGCGAAGGTGACCGGCTACCGCGTGGGCGGTAAGACCGGTACTGCGGAAACTCCGAGTGAGAAGGGCGGCTACGACGGCAACACGACGTCCTTTATTGGTGTGGCGCCGATTGAGAACCCGCAGTTCTTGGTGGCGGTGACCATGCAGCGTCCTGAGGGTAGCGTGGGTGCGAACGGTACGACGGCTGAGTTCTCCAAGATTATGGAGAAGACCCTGCACACCTATAATGTGCCGCGTTCTACCGGTGAACCGGAGTTGATTCCGCTTTTTGCTGAGGATAGCCCCAATAAGACGAGCTAAAGGCGAGCGGGGGAGAGGTTCCCGGTAGCTGATTCGTGATGAAGAAGCCCCGGGACTGAACACCTGTCGAAGCCTAAAGCCCGTAGAATATTGAATGACCCTGTGTGCCTTGAGCGCATTGACCATACAGAGCTCACCGCTTCGGACAGCGGAGAGGAAAGAAGGACGATGGATACCGCATCTCACGCACCCGGCCAGAACCTGCTGGGCGGCGACGCTCAGACTCTGCGCCCGAATTCTGTGCGCCCGGTGAGTTTGGCGCACCTTCGCGAACATCTGCAGGGATTGGGTGCTCAGGTGAGTTCCCAGCTGGCTAGTGGCGTTCAGGGTTCTGAATCCGGTGATTCTGTTGAGGTTACCGGTATTAGCATGGACTCCCGAGGTGTTCGCCCGCAGGACCTGTACGTGGCTCTGCCCGGTGCGAAGGTGCACGGTGCGCAGTTTGCTGAGGCCGCGTTGAATCTGGGTGCTTCCGCTATTTTGACGGATGCTGCCGGTGCGCAGCTGCTGGGTGAGGCGCCGGTGCCTGTCCTGGTGACTGAGAACCTGCGCGAGTATGTCGGTCCGTTGGCTGCGCTGATTTATGGTTCGGCGTCGTTCCCCGCTACCCACCGTTACGCGGTGACCGGCACGAACGGTAAGACCACCTCCACCTATATGCTGGAGTCGGTGTTCCGCACCGGCCTGGGTGTGAAGACCGGTCTGATTGGCACGATTCAGATTCTGATTGATGGTGTGTCGGTTCCTTCGAAGATGACCACCCCGGAGTCTCCTCACGTGCATTCTCTGCTGACGATTATGGGTCAGCATCAGGTGCGTTGCGCCGCAATGGAGGTTTCCTCACACGCGATTGATTACCACCGTGTGGACGGCGTGAAGTACGCGGTTGCTGGCTTCACGAACCTGACTCAGGATCACCTGGATCTGCACGGCACCATGGAGCACTATTTCGACTCGAAGGCTCAGCTGTTCACCCCCGAACGTGCCGAGCTGGCTGTGATTACTGCTGATGACGAGTGGGGCGAGAACATGTTCTCCGCCGCTTGCGAGCAGATGGGTGCGCAGCAGGTGCACCGCCTGGTGACTGCGCGCGGTGCCGGTCTGGCTGAGGTACCCGCAGAGTTTGGTGCCCGCGACTGGGCTGTGGTGAAGGTTCAGCGTGAGGGCCTGGGCCACCGCTTCCACGTGGCTAACGGTGCCGGTGAGAGCGTTGAATGCTACACCGGTCTGCCCGCTGATTTTAACGTTTCGAATGCTGCGCTGGCGGCGCTCATGGCGTACCTGGACACTGACTCCGCTGAGCGTGAGCGTCTGTTGCCCGAGCTGGCGTCCGGTTCGGCTCTGACTCCGGTGGTGCCGGGTCGTATGCAGCTAATTTCTTTGGCTCCGCACGCGATTGTGGACTTTGCCCACAACCCTGACGGCCTGACCCGTGCCCTGGAGGCGATGGATCGCCCCGGCGACGGCAAGGTCATGATTGTTTTCGGTGCGACCGGTGAGCGTGACCAGCTCAAGCGCCCGATTATGGGTGCGATTGCGGCACAGTACGCAGATATTGTGGTTGTGACTGATGACGATCCGCACGGTGAGGCGCCCGAGCCGATTCGTGCCGCCGTTGAGGAGGGCGCGCAGAAGGCTGAGAACCGCCGAGCCACCCAGATCCTGAATATTTCTCCGCGTGCCGCCGCTATTGATGCGGCAATTGCCCTGGCGGGCGAGCATGACGCCATCCTGATTGCTGGCCGCGGCCACGAAACCGAACAGGATGTTGACGGCGTGGATATCGCCCTGGACGACCGCGTTGAAACCGCCCGTGCCCTGCGTGCGCACGGTTTCGAGATCCTGCCTGACTACCAGCGCATGCTCGATGAAAGTGACTCTAAGACCGCTGAAGGTATGGTGAAGAATGATTAAGCTCAGCGCCGCCCAGATTATTGAGGCAACCGGCGGCACCGCTATCGGCCTGGAGGGCCGTGAGGAGCAGGTGTACGCAGACTTCGCCACCACCGACTCCCGCGAGGTGCAGACCGGTACCCTGTTCGTGGCGAAGCCCGGTGCGGTCACTGACGGTCACAGGTTCATCCCCATGGCGTTTGAGCGGGGCGCGACCCTGGCGCTGGTCGAGCGCGAAGTACTCGACGAGCAGGGCGTGCCCTACCCGAGCATCCAGGTGCCCGATGTGGTGCTGGCGATGGGTGATTTGGCGCGCTACTCCATTGAACAGATGCGTGCTCAGGGTGAGCTGACCGTTATCGGTATTACCGGTTCTGCCGGTAAGACCACCACCAAGGACCTTCTTGCCGCCATTTTCACCCCGGAGGGCCCGACCGTTGCACCGGTCGGCTCCTACAACAGTGAGGTGGGCGTGCCCCTGACCGTTTTCCGTGCGGATGAGTCTACCCGCTACCTGGTCATTGAGATGGGGGCCGACCACGTGGGCAACATCGAGTACCTGGCGAATATTGCGCACCCCGATCACGGTGCAATCCTGAAGGTCGGTACCGCGCACGCTGGCGAGTTCGGCGGCGTGGACAATATTGAGCGCACTAAGGGCGAGCTGGCTGAGGGTGTTCAGCCGACCGGTTCCCTGGCGCTGAACGCTGACGATGAGCGCGTGCTACGCATGGCGTCGCGTTCGGTTGCCCCCATTACTTACTTCGGCGTGGGTGAGAAGACCGGCGCGAACGGTCAGCCCTACGAGCGTTACGTGGCGGCGCTGAATCTGCGCACCACCGACGCCGGTTGCCCCGAGTTCACTCTGCGCCTGCCTGACGGTAGCGAGTACGAGATTTCCTCGCAGCTGATTGGTGAGCACCACGTGCACAACCTGCTGGCTGCGGCGACTGTCGCCTACAACAGCGGTATTTCCGGTGAGAAGATTGCTCGCGCGCTCAATAAGGCAGCGGCGGCTTCGAAGTGGCGTATGGCGCGCACCGACCGTGCCGACGGCGTGACCGTCATTAACGACGCGTACAACGCGAACCCTGAGTCGATGGCGGCGGCACTGCGCACCCTGGCGCAGCTGGGCCGCACCGTTGACCCTGCGACTGGTCAGCCGCACCGCACCTGGGCTGTTCTGGGCGCCATGCTGGAGCTCGGTGACGCCTCCGTGGAGGAGCACGACCGCATCGGACGCCTCGTGGTGCGCATGAACATTTCCAAGCTGATTGCTGTGGGCGACGAGACGAAGCCCATCTACAATGCGGCTCACCTGGAAGGCTCCTGGGGTAACGAGGCGACCTGGGTGAAGACCCCGGAGGAGGCAGAGCAGATTCTGCGCGCTGAGGTTCGCCCCGGCGACATTGTGCTCTTCAAGTCCTCGAACGGCGCGAAGCTGGGCATTCTGGGTGACCAGGTTGCTTTCGCCGAGTACACTTTCGGCGCTGAGGAAGAGCAGGCACCGACCTGGCTTTCTGCCGGTGACTTTGTTGAAACCACCGATTTGAGCGACCACCTTGCCGCTCACCTGGACGGCGCCGCTAACGGCGACCGTACTTCGACCGAACAGACCACGAACGAAGGGTAGCGCTTTATGATTACCGTGCTGATTGCTGGAATCTTCGGATTCCTCATCTCCCTCACCGCGCTGCCGGTGTTCATCAAGAAGATGTCGGCCCTCAACCTTGGCCAGCTCATCCGTGAGGAAGGCCCGGCAGCCCACCAGCACAAGGCGGGCACCCCCACCATGGCGGGTCTGATCTTCATCCCCGCGGCGATTCTCGCCTACTTCTTGACCCTGGCGGTGAGCGCACTGCTCTTCGGAACCGCGCCGGTACCGACCGCTACCGCGTGGCTGACCATCGCCTTCACCCTGGGCATGCTCGGTGTGGGCGCGGCGGACGACATCATGAAGTTCCGCAATAAGGGCAACGAGGGCCTGACCGAGAAGCAGAAGACCATTGGTCTTCTGGGCGTGACCCTGCCCTTTGCGTACCTGGCGTTCCAGTTCCCGAATGAGTCGGGTGCTCGTCCGGCGTCGACCGCCATCTCTTTCGTACGTGACCTGCCCATTGACCTGTTCGCGGCGGGCGCGGTCTTCGGTTCCATCCTGCTGGTTGGTTGGATTACCCTCATCTCCCTGTCCGGTACGAACGCGGTGAACTTCACCGATGGTCTGGACGGCCTGGCTGGCGGCATCATGATGACCATCTTCTCCGGCTACCTGACCATCAGCATCTGGCAGTACGTACACGCCTGCTCCGCTGGCGCTGGCACCGCCTGCTACGATGTGCGCGACCCCGGTTCACTGGCGCTGATTGCCGCATCCCTGGTGGGTTCGCTGGCTGGCTTCCTCTGGTGGAACGTGTCGAAGGCACAGATCTTCATGGGCGACTCCGGTTCCCTGGCGCTCGGTGGCGCAATGGTTGCTTTCGCGCTGTTCACCCGCACCGAGCTGCTTCTGCTGGTCATCGCTCTGATTCCCGTGCTGGAAGTGTTCTCTGTGATTGTGCAGAAGTTCGTGTTCAAGACCAGCCGTAAGCGTTCGGTCGCAGCGGGGGAGAAGCCCCTGCACGCGCACCGTTACTTCCGTATGACCCCCTTCCACCACCACATGGAGAAGGTCGGCGTCAACGGCAAATACTCAATTGATAAGCGAGGCATTGCCCCCGGTACCGTCAGCAGCGGCGAAGTGAACTCCGTGTTCCGCCTCTGGGTTGTTAACGCCCTCTGCGTGCTCGTTGCCCTGGCGCTGTTCTTCGGTGACTGGTTCTCGCAGACTTCTGGAGTGATTCACTAATGTCAACTAATGAACAGCCGGATACAGCTCGCATTGAAGCGAACGCCGCCGCTATTGCGGTGAACCCGGTGTATGAGAACGAGCGCCTCGCGGAGCTGACTCACTGGGGTGCGCCCTGGGCTAACCTGCGCGTGGTCGTGGTGGGCATGGGTACCAGCGGCGACGCTGTGACCGATGTGCTCGCCCAGCTGGGTGCGAAGATCGTTGTCATCGACGGGGCTGATACCCCGGAGAAGCGTGAACGCATCGACCTGTACGCTAACGCCTACGGCAACGTTGAGGGCCTGTTCGGTCCCGAGCACATGCGCGCACTGCCCCCGGTGGACGGTCAGGAACCCGAGCTTGTGGTGACCTCCCCGGGCGTGCGTCCCGACCACCCGGTCATGCTGGACGCGTATGAGCGTCGCATCCAGATTTGGGGCGATGTGGAGCTGGCGTGGCGCCTGAATGAGCGCAACGACCGCCCGACTCCCAAGTGGCTGTGCCTGACCGGTACGAACGGTAAGACCACCACCGTGGGCATGGTCGATTCCATCCTGAAGGCTGCCGGTAAGAAGTCTATTCAGGTGGGTAACGTGGGCATGCCCATCGTGTACGCCATTGCAGACGATGAGCCCTATGAATTCTTCGCGGTGGAGCTGTCCAGCTTCCAGCTGCACTGGACCTACTCGATGTCCCCGTACGCTTCGGTGGTTCTGAACATTGCTGAGGACCACGTGGACTGGCACGGTTCGTTCGAGCGTTACAAGGCTGATAAGGCTCGCGTGTATGAGCACACTCAGGTTGCCTGCATCTTCAACACCGACCACGTGGACACCCTGCGCATGGTTGAGAACGCGGACGTTATTGAGGGCGCTCGTGCGATTGGCTTCAGCTCCACTGAGATGCCCGCCGTGTCGATGCTCGGCCTGGCTGAGGACATCATGGTGGACCGCGCCTTCTTGAAGAACCGTTACAACGAGGCGTATGAGCTGGTGGTTCTGGAGGATTTGGCTCCGGCTCCCGGTAAGATGCCTGCGAAGCACACCGTGGAGAACGCTTTGGCGGCTGCGGCTCTGTGCCGTGCGGCTGATATTGACCCGAAGGCTGTGGGCGCTGGCCTGCGTTCCTTCAAGACCGGTGCGCACCGCAACCAGCTGGTGGGTTACGCAAACGACATCATGTGGGTGAACGATTCGAAGGCTACGAATCCTCACGCCGCGAACGCGTCGATGAGCGGCTACCCCTCGCTGGTGTGGATTGCTGGCGGCCTGTCGAAGGGCGTTGAGTACGATGAGCTGATTGCTGCCCACGCGCAGCGTCTGAAGGCTGTGCTGATTATCGGTACCGATACTGCGGCGTTGAAGTCGGCATTGGCTAACCACGCTCCGCAGGTTCCGACCTACAATATGACCGCCGCTGTGGCTGATTCTTCGGACGGCATTGCCGTGATGAACGCGGCCGTTGCGAAGGCTGCTGAGCTGGCGCATCCGGGGGATACCGTGCTGATGGCTCCCGCGTCTGCGTCGATGGACCAGTTCAAGAATTATGCGGTGCGCGGTGATGCGTTTGCGAACGCTGTTGCCGCCCAGCTGGCTGACTCTTAGGAGGTTACCTGCAGGGGCGTCTCGGGTAACCGGGGTGCTTTCTGCGGGTTCTTCTCGGGGGTGGGATGGTAACGGTGTCCCACCCCTGAACCTTTTTCGTGTATTCGCCACGACGGATCCGTGGCAGTTGAGGCCTATAGGAGGGCATGTGAGTACCAGCGCATCTTCGGAGCGTTCGGCTTCTTCGGCGCGTTCGACCGCGAGTGGTCGTTGGGCGTCTTTGCGAGCCGGTTTGGAGGATTTCTCTGCGCCGTTCCGTACTCGTGCCGATAGGCTGTACCGTCGTGGTTTGAAGGCTGACCTGTGGGATGTGCCGGTGATGCTGCTGGTCACGACCCTGGGTCTGGCTATTTTTGGCTGCATTATGGTGCTGTCGGCGTCGAGCGTCACCATGATTTCTCAGGGGCAGTCGCCGTTCTCGCAGGTTTCGTCTCAGGTCATGTTCTTGGTTCTTGGCGTGATTGCGATGGCGGGTATTACGCGTATCCCTGTTGGGTATTACCACAAGAAGTCTGTGGTGTACGCGATGCTGGTTGCCGCCTTGGTCATGCAGCTTGCTGTGGTGGTCGTTGGCGTTGAGGTGAACGGTAACCGTAACTGGTTGAAGCTCGGCCCGGTGCAGATTCAGCCGTCGGAGTTTTCGAAGCTTGCGATTATTATGTGGCTGGCGTGGGTGTATAGCCGCCACGGCGATATTTCTCGTAGTATTTGGCGCACGCTGTTCCCCTCGATTTATGGTGTGGGTGCCCTGGTGCTGCTGATTATGCTCGGTGGTGACATGGGTACCGCCATGGTGTATGGCTTCATCTTTGTGGGCATGATGTGGCTGGCGGGTGCTTCTCGCAGCTCGCTGCTGAAGATTGGCGGCGCGTTTGCGGTGTTGGCGCTCGTGGGTGTGCTCAGTAGCGCGAACCGTGTGGCTCGTATTTTCGGTATTTGGGGTTCGTGCACGAACGCTAACTGTGACCAGGCAAATTCTGGTGAGGTGGCGCTGACGACCGGTGGCTTCTTGGGTGTTGGTCTGGGCCAGTCGCGCCAGAAGTATAACTACCTGGCTGAGGCGCATAACGACTATATTTTCGCCATTATTGGTGAGGAGCTGGGTCTGCTGGGTACGCTGGCGGTTCTGCTGCTGTATGTGGGCCTGGTGTACTGCGCGGTTCGTATTATGCTGCGTACTACTGATCCGCTGGTGCGTTTGGCTACGGGCGGCATCATGATTTGGCTGACTTCTCAGGCGATTATCAATATGGGCATGGTGTCCCGTATCCTGCCGGTGATTGGTGTGCCTTTGCCGTTTGTCTCCTATGGTGGTTCGTCGCTGTTGTCCTCGTTGTTTGCAGCGGGTTTGTTGTTGGCGTTTGCGCGGCAGACTCCGTTGCGTGGCGCGACGAAACCGTCGAATATTGAGACCCAGAGCGCGCGTGAGGTTCGTCGTGAGAATGCTGAATGGCAGCGTCGTACGCCGTTGCAGGATGTGCTGAATCAGGAAGAGGCAGCTCGTGCGGCTGCCGGTGGTCACCTGTTGAAGGAACATAATCCTTTGAAGGTTGTTTTCGGCCCGGAGAGCACGTTGCGCCGATGGTTGGGTTTTGCGCCGGATCAGCAGCGCGAGTTGTCTCGTATGGCTCGTGAGCAGCAGAAGGAGCAGGAGCGCCAGGCTCGGGAGCAGGTTCGTCGCAAGGAGGAACAGGCTCGCCAGGAGGCGGCGCAGGCTCGAGAAGAGGCGCGTCGTGCTCGCGAGGAGGCGCGTCTGGCTCGTGAGGAAGCTGCCCGTGTGAAGGCGGAGCAGAAGGCTGAAGCTCAGAAGCAGAAGGCCTCGCAGAAGCCTGCACCGCAGAAGGTAGCTCCGCAGAAGGCTCCTGCTCAGCCTCGTACCGGTCAGCAGACTCGCCCCGCTCAGAAGGCTACCGCTGCGAAGCCTGCAGGTCAGAAGCCCGCGGCTCCGAAGCAAGCTGTACAGCAGCGCGCCGCTCAGCCCCGTACCGCTCAGAAACCTGCTACTCAGAAGCGAGTGCAGCAGCCTCGTGGCGCTCAGCCCCGTAGCGCACAGCACCGTCCGTCGGGTTCGCTACCTGCGGGTCTGCAGCCGCTGCATCCGGAGGACCGTCAGCGTCGTGCCCAGCGACAGGGTAATCCTCGACAGGGCGCTCAACGTCAGGCAGCGCCGCGACAGGGCACTCAGGCAAAGGGTACTCAGGCCAAGGGTGCTCCGAAGAACAGCGCTCAGCAGGCGCAGCGTCCGGCTCAGGGCGCGGCTCGGAACTCGGCTCAGCGCGGCACCCGTAAGCAGGGCTAAACCCCGCGGAACCCGCTCCGCGAAGCCTGCATATCGGGGGCTGGCAATCGGGGAAGTGAGCTGCGGTTCGCACCTCTACCCGTGATGAATATGTGCTGAATATAAGATAAAGCCCTCGCTATTGAGTTGTAGCTCAATGGCGGGGGCGCTCTTTTGAACAGGTGCGATAGCGTAAAATGATGCTGTACCGATGTGTTGGGAGAAAGACCTATGACGAAGAAGGCGCCCTCTATAGTCTTCGCCGGTGGTGGCACCGCCGGTCATATTAATCCGATGCTCGCGATTGCGCGTGCGGTTCGTGATCTTGAGCCGAATGCTAAGATTCTGATGCTGGGCACCGCCGACAAGATGGAAGCCGAGCTGGTTCCGGCAGCTGGTTTCGATATTGAGTTCATTCCTCGTGCAGCGTTCCCTCGTAGCATTAACCGTGCCGCTTTGGCTTTCCCCGCTAAGTTCTTTGGTGGCCTGTCGAAGACCCGCCGCATCCTCAAGGATGTAGATGCGGATGTGGTCGTTGGCGTGGGCGGCTACGTGTGCCCGCCTGCGTATTTGTCGGCGTTGAGCGCTAAGATTCCCGTGGTGATTCATGAGGCGAACGCGAAGCCCGGTTTGGCGAACCGCCTGGGTGGCACGTTTGCGAAGTTCACCGGTGTTGCGTTCCCTAATACTCCGTTCCCGCGCGCGACCCTGGTGGGCATGCCGATGAAGGATGAGATTGCCTACCTGAACCGTGAGGCGCACCGTTCGAAGGCTCGCCGTAACCTGGGCCTGGACCCGCAGAAGCCGACCGTGATTGTGACCGGTGGTTCGCTGGGCGCGCAGAGCCTGAACAATGCGGTGGCGGCGTGCCGTGACCACTTTGCTGAGTGGGACTTCCAGATTCTGCATATTACCGGTAAGGGTAAGGCTGTTCTGGATGAGAATGGTGAGCCGTTGAGCGCGCCGAATTACCGTCAGATTGAGTTCAGCAACGGCATGCAGGATGTGTATGCTGCCGCTGATCTTCTGCTGGTGCGTTCGGGCGCGGCGACCGTCAGTGAGGTTGCTGCGGTGGGTGTTCCCGCGATTTTTGTGCCGCTTCCCATTGGTAATGGTGAGCAGGCTCTGAATGCTCGTTCTCTGGTGGAGGCGTCTGCGGCTCTGCTGGTGAAGGATGCAGAGGTCACCGGTGAGTGGTTTGCCCGTGAGATTCCGGCTCTTATGGCGAACCCGGAGGAGCTGGAGCGTATGGGCGCTGCGGCGTATGAACTTGGTATCCGTGACGCGGCGCGCGTTATGGCTGAAGCAGTATTGAAGGCAGCTGAGAAGTAATGACTGAATTGATGAATCTTGAGATGGTGTTGCCGGCACCGCTGAACCCGCCGTTCCCTGAGCGTGCGAAGATGAGCGAGTTGGGCCGTGTGCACTTCATCGGTATTGGTGGCGCGGGTATGAGCGCTATTGCCGCTCTGATGCTGCAGGCTGGTGTGACGGTGAGCGGTTCTGACCGTGCCGAGTCGGCTACTGTTGAGTCTTTGCGTGCTGCGGGTGCTCGTGTGGGTGTTCCTCAGCAGGCTGAGAACATTGTGGACGTTGATACCGTGGTGATTTCTACTGCGATTCGTGAGGATAACCCGGAGCTTGTTGCCGCTCGTGCGCAGGGTCTGCGTGTGCTGCATCGTTCTGAGGCGCTTGCCGCTGTGATGGGTGAGGCTCAGGTGGTTGCTGTTGCCGGTACTCACGGTAAGAGCACGACCAGTTCCATGATTTCTGTGATGTTTGATCAGCTGGGGGCTGACCCGTCGTTTGCGGTGGGTACTGTGATTGCTGGTCGCGGCACGAACGCTCACCTGGGTGCTCAGGGCCCGGAGTCGATTTTTGTGGCTGAGGCTGATGAGTCGGACGGCTCGTTTGTGCGTTACCGCCCGGCTATTGCTGTGGTGACGAATGTTGAGCCGGACCACCTGGATTTCTATGAGACGGATGAGCGTGTCTTTGAGGCGTTCAACCGTTTTGTGGGTTCGCTGGCTCCTAACGGTGTTGTGGTGACTTGCGCTGATGATGCGGGCGCGGCGGCTTTGGCGGCTCGTTCTCGTGCGGCGGGTGTGCCCGTGGTGACTTACGGTGAATCGGCGGATGCAGACCTGCGCATTAGTGAGATCACCAGCGCTGGTTCTTCCTCGTCGTCGCACCTGTCGTGGTCTTTTGAGTGCCGCGGTGTGCGTTATGAGGGTGAGCAGGATCTTGCTCTGAAGGTGCCCGGTATCCATAACCAGCTGAACGCTTCGGCTGCTTTTATCTCGGCGCTCATTTCTGGTTACGAGGCTGCTGATATTGCTCGCGCGCTGGCTGATTTCGTGGGTGCTGACCGCCGCTTCACCCTGCGCGGTGAGGTTGCCGGCGTAAAGGTCTTTGACGACTACGCGCACCACCCGACCGAGGTGTTCCGTGCCCTGGAGACCGGTCGTACCGTGGCTGATGGCCATAACCTGTACGTGATTTTCCAGCCGCACCTGTTCTCGCGTACTCGCGAGTTTGCAAAGGAGTTCGCTGAGGCCCTGTCGATGGCTGATCGTGCTCATGTACTGGATATTTACCCGGCTCGTGAGCTGCCGATTGAGGGTGTGACCAGTGAGCTGATTACCGGTGCTGGTTTCTCTGAGGTTCGTTACGCTACCGCTGAGGACGCTATTGAGGATATTGTGACGTGCGCTCAGGATGGCGATATCGTGATGACCGTTGGCGCTGGCGATGTGACCGCTTTGGGTGCGCGTCTGCTGGAGTCCCTGGAGGTCCGTCACGGTGGCGAGTCGAAGAAGTCGGAGGCTTAGGCTGTGCCGATGAGTTCTGGTCTCTCTTCGGAGGGGCATTCCTCCTCGCGCGCGCCGAAGGCTCCGCGTTCGCGTACTCGTTTGCGCGCCCAGCAGGTAGCTGAGAATGCGCAGGTTGAGGCTAAGCATGCCGAATCCGCGCAGGCTGAGTCTGCCCAGTCTCAGGTGGCAAAGACGACCAAGGCTGCGGAGGCTACGAAGTCTGCGGAGGCGGTGAAGCCCGCCAAGGCGACCGCTTCCGAGGGCTCGGCCCAGGCAGCCGCTACTCAGTCTTCGAGCTCTGTTCGCCATGCGCCGCGTAAGCCCGTGGCGCATAAGGCTTCCGCTCAGCACGGTGCTGATTCTTCGTCTCGTAAGAGCGCTGCGGCGGTGCATTCTTCGGCGCAGTCTCTGAAAGATTCGGTGCGTTCGGCTCTGATGACCGGTCGCACCGTGTCTGAGGTTGAGCATGCCCCCGAGCTGTTTGATGTTGAGGCGTTTGAGGATTCTTCGTCTAAGGCAACGTCTGCTCAGAGTGCCTCTGCTCAGCCTGAGAAGAGCACCGGCAAGGATAGCGATAAGGGCGCCAGCAAGAAGTCTGCATCCGCCTCCGGTAAGGCATCTGCCCAGTCAGATGCTGCCGGCTCTCGCGAAGAGCCTGCCGCCCAGAAGGCTGAGGAAAGCGCCGACAAGAGCACTGATAAGGCGGGGGAGAAGGCTGTTGAAGAGCCTCGCCCCACGAGTCGTTTTGGTCGTTGGCGTGCAGAGCGTGAGCAGCAGCGTGCCGCGGAGATTGAGAAGGAGCGCGAGCGTGCGAGCCGTCAGGCTCAGCGTGAGCGTCTGCGTCAGGATCCGGGCTTGGACGGTCTGCGTGCTGAGGAGCGCCCCCGTAAGGAGCGTGCGCCTCTGACTCGTGCCCGTAAGCTGCTGTACACTGCCTCGGCGCTGGCTATTATCGCGGTGCTGTATGTGGTGCTGGTCTTCTTCTCACCCCTGTTGGCGACTCAGAAGATTACGGTGCGCGGCGCGTCCCTGCTCGAAACCACCCAGGTGGAGCAGAAGCTTGAGCCTCTGCGCGGTGTTCCGCTCACTCGCATCGATGAGAAGAAGGTGCGTGAGCTGCTCGGGCAGGATAATGTGATTCGTAGCGTGCAGGTGGAGAGCCGGCCGCCGCATGAGCTGGTGGTGACTCTGAAGGAGCGTACCGCGGTTGCGGTTGTGAAGCAGGGCGATACGTACCATACTGTTGATAGCGATGGTGTGAGCCTTCTGGAGTCGGCAACTCAGCCCGATACGTCGGTGCCGCTGGTTCGTTTCAGCGGTGATGACCCGCAGACTTCGGCTGAGTTCCGCACTATTTCTACCGCGCTTTCGGCGATGCCCTCTGAGCTTCTAGCTCAGGTTAAGGAAGCCGGCGCTACATCAACCTCAAGTATCACTCTAACCTTGAGGGATAATACTACGGTGCAGTGGGGAACCGCTGAAGAGAGCGAGTTGAAGGCTAAGGTCCTGCTCTCCCTGCGCCAGGCTATTGCTAAGCGTGCCCAGGAGGAGACCTCCTCTGAGGCACAGACGCAGAAGGTGACCGTCTATGACGTGTCCGCCCCGCGCGTACCGGTGACCCGTTAGGGGAACCATTCAGGCGCTTTATCCTCCCTTTTTGTGTGAAATCCGCAAAAAGAGGGGGTAATTGCGCTGTGTGACTAGGAACCGACAAAAACAGTTTGGTATCCTAGCAGATAAAGTCATTCTTTAGAGGAAACCTTCAGGCTTAGATTAAGCTGCGGGTCTTCCGAAGCTGGAACACGGAACAATCGAGGAATACATGGACGCTGGAACTCCCCAGAACTACTTGGCAGTCATCAAGGTCGTTGGTATCGGCGGCGGTGGCGTCAACGCAGTCAACCGCATGATTGAGGTTGGTCTGCGCGGCGTTGAGTTCATTGCTATCAACACTGACGCTCAGGCTCTGCTGATGTCCGATGCAGACGTTAAGCTGGACGTTGGTCGTGAGCTGACCCGCGGTCTTGGCGCGGGCGCAAACCCCGAGGTTGGCCGTCAGGCAGCCGAGGATCACGCGCAGGAAATTGAGGAAGTCCTCAAGGGCGCAGACATGGTCTTTGTGACCGCAGGTGAGGGCGGTGGCACCGGTACCGGTGGCGCACCCGTCGTGGCACGTATTGCCCGCTCCCTCGGCGCTCTGACCATTGGTGTGGTGACCCGCCCCTTCACCTTCGAAGGCCGTCGCCGCTCCAACCAGGCTGAGACCGGTATCGCTGCTCTGCGCGATGAGGTTGATACCCTGATCGTTATTCCGAACGACCGACTGCTGTCGATTTCGGATCGTAACGTCTCCATGCTGGACGCATTCAAGTCCGCTGACCAGGTTCTGCTCTCCGGTGTGCAGGGCATTACCGACCTGATCACCACCCCCGGCCTGATCAACCTTGACTTCGCTGACGTTAAGTCCGTCATGCAGGGTGCAGGTTCGGCTCTGATGGGTATCGGCTCGGCATCCGGTGAGGACCGTGCCGTGAAGGCAGCTGAGCTGGCTATCGCTTCGCCGCTGCTGGAAGCATCCATCGACGGTGCACACGGCGTTCTGCTGTCCATTCAGGGTGGCTCCGACCTGGGTCTGTTCGAGATCAACGAGGCTGCACGCCTGGTTCAGGAAGTTGCTCACCCCGACGCAAACATCATCTTCGGTGCGGTTATTGACGACGCACTGGGCGATGAGGCTCGCGTGACCGTGATTGCTGCTGGCTTCGACGCAGTGAACCCGGAGACCAACTCCAACGCTTCCACTGCTGCGGCTACTCAGGCTCAGCGCACCCAGGCATCCTTCGGCGGTTCCACCGCTCCGGCTGCTAACGGCTACGGCCACAACGCACCCGCTGCTGCTCCGGCTTCCACCGGCGCTGCTGGCTTCGACGTTGACCTTCCCCCGGTTGTGGAGGAAGCTCCGGCTCGCCGCGACACCCTGGACGTCCCTGACTTCCTGAAGTAGTCTGCCCGGCTGTGAACGCCTAAGCGCGTTGCACGGCTGAGAGTCTTATGAAGCTATAGGGGAGCTGAGAAACACGCACATTGTGCTGTTCTCGGCTCCCCTTTGCTATACCCGCCGTTATACCCGCTGATATCTGATGAAGGAATAGAAGATGAGCGATACCCCCAACACTTCGCTACTTGCCTCTGCCGATACCCGAACCCTGGGCCCCTGGCGTGTGCGGGTGGGTTTCACCTCCCGCGCGGCGGGCAACCTGGGCTTGCACGTGGACGATGAGCTTGGCGGCGGTATGGATGCCTCCCTGGTGCGTACCCTCAACCACCGTGCCGCTCTGGAGGAGGCGCTGGGTACCGAGCCGTTCTTCTACCTGAACCAGGTGCACGGCGTGCAGATTGCCTACCCGGAAGACTACGAAGTGGAATCCTACGCGCCCGGTGCACCGCAGGAGCGTACAGTTGAGCGTGCCCGCGCGGTGCTGGAGAGCTCCCCGGTCGCCGATGCGGCGATTAGCAGTGAGGGCGTGCCCCTGGCGATTATGGTGGCGGACTGCATTCCCGTGGTGCTGGTGGGTGAGCGGGTCGCGAACTGGCAACCTATCCTGGCGGTGGCTCACGCTGGCCGCCGCGGCCTGCTTGACGGCGTGCTCCAGCAGACCGTGCAGCGGATGCGTCAGCTCGGTGCGGAGAAAATTACCGCCTGGCTGGGTCCGAGCATTTGCGGTAGCTGCTACGAGGTGCCCGAGGCGATGCGCACCGAGTCCACCGAACTGATTCCGCAGGTGCATTCGGTGACCAGCCAGCAGACCCCCGGTCTGGATCTTCCCGCCGGTGCCCGCGCGGTGCTGGAGGAGGCGGGTGTGCAGGTGAGCATGGACTGTGCACAGTGCACGTTTGAGGAGCCCGAGGTGTATTCGCATCGCGGGTTCACGAACCGCGGTGAGAAGCCGGGCCGCATCGCGGGTCTGGTGTGGATCGAGAAGGCGGAAGAGCCTGCCGCCTAGAGCCGCTAAAGATAGAGCCGCTGAAGGAGAGAAGATGTCTGAAATGAACGTAGAAGAGAACCTGCAGTACACTCCCGAACGTGCCGAGCAGCTGCTGCAGAACTACCGCCGAGTGCTTGAGCGTATCCGCGCCGCGGAGCAGGACCACAGCGCTGTGCGTACCGAGGCGAGCGCCCCGGTGCAGCTGGTGACGGTCACGAAGTTCTTCCCCGCCTCCGACGCGGCGGCACTGCTGGATGGGGGAGTGACCCTCTTCGGTGAGAACCGCGACCAGGAGGCGAGCGCGAAGGCTCGCGAGCTTGCCGCCTACTGCGCCCAGCGTGAGGTGCAGCCCCCGCACTGGGCGTTTATTGGCCAGCTGCAGACGAACAAGGCGAAGTCTGTGGTCAAGTACGCC
Organism: Rothia sp. HMSC076D04; assembly: GCF_001814645.1. Classification (NCBI taxonomy): domain Bacteria; kingdom Bacillati; phylum Actinomycetota; class Actinomycetes; order Micrococcales; family Micrococcaceae; genus Rothia; species Rothia sp. HMSC076D04. Next base: position 82,526 of record NZ_KV817365.1, read on the forward strand.
TCCAGCGTGCATTCGGTGGATCGCCCCTCCCTGGCGGATGCGCTGGCGAAGGCGTACGCAAACCAGCTGGCACGCTTCGAGGCGGGGGAGGCGCCCGCACCCGCGGCGGCGGAGCAGGGTGCGCTGACCTGCCTGGTGCAGGTGTCCCTGGCGGAGGTCGCGACGGCTGGCCACGCCGCTGAGGGTGCGCGCGGAGGTACGAGCGCCTCCGAGCTGCTGGAGCTGGTGGAGCGCATCGAGAACCACGAGCACCTGCGTTGTGGTGGTGTGATGGCGGTGGCGCCGCTGGGCATGAACCCGGATGAGGCCTTCGAGAAGCTCTACGGGCTGGCCTCGCTGGTGCGTGAGCAGGTGCCGCACGCGACCGAGATTTCCGCCGGTATGAGCGGTGACTTGGAGGCTGCGGTGCGTTGGGGCTCGACCTGCGTGCGCGTGGGTAGCGACATCATGGGTAAGCGCCCGGCGCTTTAGCCTCGCCCAAGCTACGCGCCGTGCGTAGCCTTTTCGAGCGCTGGGCTACTTTCGAGTGCTGGGCTGCTTTCGGTGCAGACCGGCGGCATAATCATCGGTGCCCTTGACCGCCTGCGCGGGGTGGGCGCTGGTAATATATACATGCCGGTGCATGACGTACCGTCACGCACACACCTTCTGACGAAGCACCACGGCAGCCCCTGTACACCACAAGCAAAGAACAGCGAGAGAATCATGGCGAAGCAAAGCCGTCTGGCGGGTTTCCTCGGCCTGGAACGATACCAGGGCGCTGAGACGACGCCGGAAGAATCCCCGCAGGCTGTGCAGGCTGACTCCCGCCGGGAGGCAAACGCCTCCGCAGGGCAGGCTGCTACGGCACAGAAGACCGACAGCTCTCACAGGCTCTCAGCACTGCCCGGCTCGGCACAGTACAGCGTCGCCGAGTCGCATGCCGGGTCTCAGGGCGAAACCTACCACCTGCAGGACGAACCCGCCTATACTGAACAGGAAGAGTACCTGCAGGCTGATAGCTACGATGACGGTACAGAAACCGAGTATCTGGACGCAGAAGAATCTGCCGACGGACGAGCAACCGTAGATGCAGCGGCATACGCCACCGCTCATACACCTGAAACCACAGCTGATCTGGCAGAAACCGAGCAGACTTGGGACGATGCCAGCGCAGACAATTGGGAGGACACCCCGGTGCCGAATACCGAATACACCGAGCAGTACGCCGAGACGTACTCCAACGACGGCTACTACGACCAGGGCTACGAGCCCGAAGAAACCAACGGATATACCTACGGTTACGAGGAAGAAGAGGACGAATTGCGTCGCATCACCACTATCCACCCCCGCTCCTACAATGACGCAAAGATCATTGGTGAGGCATTCCGCGAGAACATCCCCGTGATTATGAACGTGGAAGAAATGCCTGACGCAGACGCAAAGCGCCTGGTAGACTTCGCCTCCGGTCTGGCATTTGCGCTGGAGGGCCGCATTGAGCGCGTCACCGCTAAGGTGTTCCTGCTGACCCCCTCCAACCTGGAGGTTCTGGGTGTGGCTAACTCCGAGGTTCCCGCCGGCTTTGAGACCGACGGCGAATTCCCCTTCGACCAGGGCTAAGGACTGATAGATGGGTTATATTTTCGCCCTCATTACGATCGTTGTCTACGTTCTCTACATTGCGATGCTGTTGCGCATGCTCTTTGACTGGGTGCGCATGTTCGCTCCCGAGTGGCGACCCAAGGGCATTGTGTTGCTCTTCGCCAGCGGCGTGTATGCGGTGACGGACTGGCCGATGAACCTGTTGCGTCGTCTGATTCCGCCGGTGCGTGTGGGTAACGTTGCGTTGGATACCGGTTTTCTGATTCTGATTGTTCTGCTGTCTTTCCTGCTGAACATCATGATGACGATTACCGCGAAGCTGTCCTAACGTAGCCCCTCCATCGGAGAGATACGAGAACTAGGCATGAGAGCCCCGCTTGCGCTTGGCATCCTGACATGGGATGACGTGCTGGCGGGGTTTTCTGTACCCAATTTCTGGGCCGAGAAGAACCTCCCGCGAGGGGGGAGAGACGAATACAGCCGGCGTCGAATCATGCGAAATGCACCCGCGAGCAGATATCGAGCTTGATTACGGCGGGGATAGGGATAAACGCAGCGCGTGGTGAATCCCACCCTTGCGCAGAGCGAATATTTTACGATTCAACCGACGTATAACCGGGCACAGAAACCAAAGAATAGTAGAATTGGTGCCAACGACTGCATCGCGGCATAACCATGCCCTGAATCATCGGGACCCTAAAATATTGGGGCCACGCCCTATCTGGCTGGTGAATCCGCGGCACTCAACATCACCACCAAACCCCGTAGGGATACCCAGAGGAGAAGCCCATGGCAATCACCCCCGAAGACCTGATCACTAAGAGCTTCAAGATCGTCACCGAAGAGTCCGGTTACGACCGCAACGAGGTCGACGACTTCCTGGACGAGCTCGTTGTCGAACTGCGCGCACTCTACTCCGAGCGTGATGCCCTGGAGCGTCAGGTTGAGCAGCTCTCTGCAAACGCACCCGATTCCCCCGCAGCGGCTGTAGCGCCCGCACAGTCCTCCGCGGCATCGGCTGCACCTCAGGATGCGGCGGCACTGCTCGCCATGGCACAGAAGGTTCACGACGACTACGTGGCACAGGGCGAGAAGGCTAAGGCTGAACTGATCGAAGAGGCAGAGAAGAAGGCAGACGCTATGGTGAGCGAAGCTCAGCAGCAGCGCGAAGAGGTTCTCTCCCGCCTCACCGACGAGAAGGAAGAGCTGGAGATCGCTGTTGAGGCTCTGCGCGGCTTCGAGAGCCGCTACCGCTCCAAGCTGCTGCAGCACCTGGACGCACAGGTTCAGGAGCTGAAGAACCTCAAGTCCATCGAGGCTTCCGCATAAATCAGCGTGCCTAAATAAGCTAACGACGCTGCTAAGCTAACGACGCTTTGAGGCGTATGCCGCCCGGATTCTTTCTCTTCCACCGCTATTCACCGGGGAAGATCGAGAGAACCGGGCGGTATTCTCATGCCCGCCCGGCACGGCCTAAGAACCCAGCATGCAAAGCGAGGGAGAGCACCCGCCACATCACCACCGAATACTCGATGCACTACCCCGATTTGCTAAGCTAGAGGGGCACTATCGAACGCGAGCGCGCCCTGCCTCCGTACCGTAGGGGCACCAACCGGCACAGACTAGAGGAGAGCTATGACCAACACCCCCAAGACTGCTGAATCCTCAGTCGCACAGGCTAGCGATAACGCCGCTGAAAACACCACCGAAGAAGCTACTGGACACCGCGTGCGCATCCTTTCGGCTCGCTCCGCGGGGATCCTCGCGCTCGTGCTTGCCGCCGTCGTGTTCGCTATCGACCAGGGCACCAAATACCTGGTCGTTACCCAGATGCAGTTGGGGGAGCGTATCACCGTCATTGACGGGCTTCTGTGGTGGTACTCGATCCGTAACTCCGGTGCCGCATTCAGCATGGGGGAGAACGTCACCTGGGTCTTCACCCTCGTCATGATTGCCGCCGCAGCCGTGGTGCTGTACCTGCTGCGTCGCACCCGCGCCCTGTCCTGGACCCTTGCGCTGGGCGGTCTGCTCGGCGGTATCTGCGGCAACCTTTTTGACCGTCTCTTCCGTGAGCCCGGCTTCGGCTCCGGTCACGTGGTTGATTTTATTTCCGTGCCGAACTTCGCGATTTTCAATATTGCAGACTCCGCAATCTGCGTGTGCATGGCGTTCATCGTTCTGCTGAACTTCAAGGGCCTGAACCTCAACGGCACTCGCGTGCAGGTGCCCGCTGACGAAACCCCGGCTGGCGACAAGAGCACCGACGAAAAGAGCGCCAAGTAGCTCCCCGTTCCGGCATACGCGCCGACGGTTACGTTGCCGACACACGTGCCTACTAAGACGTTCTCACACAGACAACCCCTCACACAGACAACCAAAGTAAACACCACCCGAAGGAGAGCCGCATGAGCGAAACCACCAACGCCGCCGAAGATACGGCCCGCATCCGCGCCGAATTCACCGTTGAAGGCGCGCTCGCCGGTATGCGCCTGGACGCAGCGCTCGCCGGTGCCCTCGATGCGCCGCGCACCCGCACCTCCGGGTGGATTCGTGACGGTCACGTGACCGTGACCAACAACGGCAAGTCCGTGAAAATCGGCAAGTCCTACAAGCTGTCCGCAGGGGACGAGGTCGTCGTGGATGCACCCGCACCGCGCGATCTGGCGGACATCCGCCCCGAGAAGGTGGATGGCTTCCGCATCGTGCACCTGGACGAGGATATCGTTGTGGTGGACAAGCCCGCAGGCGTGGCGGCACACCCCTCACCCGGCTGGCACGGTCCCACCGTCATCTCCGCGCTCATGGGCGAGGGCATTTCGGTTGCTACCTCCGGCGCGGCAGAACGCCAGGGCATTGTGCACCGCCTGGACGTGGGCACCAGCGGCCTGATGGTCGTAGCCCGCAGCGAACGCGCCTACACCGAACTCAAGCGAGCCTTCAAGGAACGCACTGTGGACAAGGTCTACCACACCCTCGTGCAGGGCCTGCCCGACCCGCTGCGTGGCACCATCGACGCACCCATCGGCCGCCACCCCGGCAACGAATGGAAGTTCGCCGTGGTCGAAGACGGACGCAACTCCATCACCCACTACGATGTGCTCGAAGCGTTCGGTCCCGCATCCCTGGTGGAGGTACACCTGGAAACCGGACGTACTCACCAGATTCGTGTGCACTTCTCCGCGCTGCGCCACCCCTGCTGCGGCGACCTGACCTACGGCGCCGACCCGCGCTTTAGCGCCGAACTGGGTTTGACCCGCCAGTGGTTGCACGCGCACCGCCTGGGCTTCGATCACCCCGGCACCGGCGAGCGCGTGACCTTCACCAGCGAGTACCCGCTCGACCTGTCCTACGCGCTGACCGCTCTGCGCGAGGGTAAGGTTCAGCTCGGCTAGACAGCTCGGTTCGGCTAGACAGCTCGGTTCGGCTAGACAGCCCAGCTAGGTAGAGCCACCCGCGGGCTGCCGCACACAGCTTCACATTCACCGCCTATCCTCCAGCCCACACCTCCAGGAGATTCCCGTGGCAACCAAAGAATTTACGCACCTGCACGTGCACACCGAGTACTCCATGCTCGACGGTGCCGCGCGCCTGGGTGACCTATTCACCCACGCTAAAGAACTCGGCATGAAGTCCATGGCGACCAGTGACCACGGCTTCCTCTTTGGTGCCTTCGACTTCTGGCGCCAGGCTAAAGCGCACGACATCAAGCCCATCATTGGTGTGGAGGCGTACCTGACCCCCGGCACGCACCGCACCGACCGTTCGCGTGTGCGCTGGGGCGACGGCTCCCGCGACGACGTCTCCGGTGGTGGCGCCTACACCCACATGACCATGTGGGCTGAAACCACTGAGGGCATGCACAACCTGTTCCGTGCCTCCTCGATTGCGTCGCTGGAAGGTCAGCTGTACAAGCCCCGTATGGACCGTGAGGTGCTGCAGACCTACTCGAAGGGCCTGATTGCCACCACCGGCTGCCCCTCCGGTGAGGTTCAGACGCGCCTGCGCCTGGGTCAGTTCGACGAGGCGGTTCAGGCGGCGAGTGAATTCCGCGATATTTTCGGCAAAGATAACTTCTACTGCGAGGTCATGGACCACGGCCTGGACATTGAACGCAACGTCCAGGAGGATCTGCACCGCCTCGCCAAGAAGCTGAACCTGCCCTTCGTCGCCACCAACGACCTGCACTACACCCGCCAGGAAGACCACACCGCCCACGCGGCGCTGCTGTGCGTGCAGTCCGGCTCGACCCTCACCGACCCCAAGCGCTTCAAATTCGACGCGGATAACTTCTACCTGCGCTCGGCAGAAGAAATGTACGCCCTGTTCGGCGACATTCCCGGCGCGTGCGAGAACACCCTCGAAATCGCTGAACGCTGCAACGTGGAGTTCAACACCAAGGCGAACTACATGCCGAACTTCCCCGTGCCCGAGGGTGAAAACGAGGAATCCTGGTTCGTGAAGGAGGTCGAGAAGGGCCTGCACTACCGCTTCCCGCAGGGCGTTCCCGACGCTGTGCGCAAGCAGGCAGAGTACGAGGTGGGGGTTATTACCTCCATGGGCTTCCCCGGCTACTTCCTCGTGGTCGCCGACTTTATCAACTGGGCTAAGCGCAACGGTATTCGCGTGGGCCCCGGCCGTGGCTCCGGTGCAGGCTCCATGGTCGCGTACGCGATGCGTATTACCGACCTGAACCCGCTCGACCACGACCTGATCTTCGAGCGATTCCTCAACCCCGACCGCGTCTCCATGCCCGACTTCGATGTGGACTTTGACGATCGTCGCCGCGGCGAAGTCATCGACTACGTGACCGAAAAGTACGGTGAAGAGAAGGTCGCGCAGATTGTCACCTTCGGCACCATTAAGGCGAAGCAGGCGCTCAAGGACGCCTCCCGCGTGATGGACCAGCCGTACTCGGTCGGCGAGCGCCTCACCAAGGCGATGCCGCCGGACGTCATGGGTAAGAACATCGCCCTGGCGAACGTGTACAACGAAGAGGATAAGCGTTACGCCGAGGCGGCAGATTTGCGCGCCCTCATCGAGGACCCGGTCGATAAGATTTACGGCCAGGTGTTTGAAACCGCGAAGGGCCTGGAGGGTCTGAAACGTCAGTGGGGCGTGCACGCTGCGGGCGTGATTATGTCCAGCAAGGACCTCGTGGACGTGATCCCCGTGATGCGCCGCGAAGCCGACGGCCAGGTCATCACCCAGTTCGATTACCCCACCTGTGAGGGCCTGGGCCTGATCAAGATGGACTTCTTGGGTCTACGTAACCTCACCATCATCTCTGATGCGGTGGAGAACATTAAGGCTAACCGAGGCATCGACCTGGACCTTGAATCCCTCTCACTGGACGACCCGGAATCGTACCGTCTGCTGGCGCGCGGCGATACCCTCGGCGTGTTCCAGCTCGATGGCGGCCCGATGCGCTCGTTGCTCAAGCTCATGGAGCCCGAGGAGTTCGAGCACATTTCGGCAGTGTTGGCGCTGTACCGTCCGGGCCCGATGGGCGCGAACTCGCACACCAACTACGCTCTGCGTAAGAACGGTAAGCAGGAGATCGAGCCGATCCACCCCGAGCTGGAAGAGCCGCTGAAGGACATTCTGGACACCACCTACGGCCTGATCGTGTATCAGGAGCAGGTTATGGCGATTGCTCAGAAGGTCGCGAACTACACTCTGGGTGAGGCAGACTTGCTGCGCCGTGCGATGGGTAAGAAGAAGAAGGCGGAGCTGGATAAGCAGTACGCTACTTTCCACGACGGCATGATTTCTAACGGCTACTCTGAGGGCGCTATTAAGGCGCTCTGGGATATTCTGCTGCCGTTCTCTGACTACGCGTTCAACAAGGCACACACGGCTGCGTACGGTCTGGTGTCGTACTGGACGGCGTACCTGAAGGCGCATTACCCGCAGGAGTACATGGCTGCGCTGCTGACCAGCGTGGGCGATAACAAGGACAAGCTCGCGCTGTACCTGAACGAGTGCCGCGCCATGGGCATTACCGTGCTCGCGCCGGACGTGAACGAGTCCACCCTGACCTTCGCCCCTGTCGGTGACGATATCCGCTTCGGTATGGGCGCGATCCGTAACGTGGGCGCGAACGTGGTCGAAGGCATGATTGCCGCCCGCGAGGAGAAGGGCCGCTACGAGTCCTTCAACGACTTCCTGAAGAAGGTGCCGCTGCAGGTGTGCAATAAGCGCACCATCGAGTCGCTCATCAAGGCGGGCGCTTTCGACGACCTGGGCCACACCCGCCGTTCGCTGTCCCTCATTCATGAGGCGGCAGTGGACGCAGCCGTAGCGGTCAAACGTAAGGAAGCGGCGGGTCAGTTCGACCTCTTCGGCTCCCTCGGCATGGATGACGCCCTGGGTGATGAGCTGACGGTGACCATCCCCGACGTGCCCGAGTGGGACCGCCGTGAGAAGCTGAACTTTGAGCGTGACATGCTGGGCCTGTACGTTTCGGACCACCCATTGCGTGGCCTGGAACGTGCGCTCTCGGATGCCGCAAGCCATTCGGTGCACGACATCATTGGTGAAGACTCGCACGTGCGCGACGGCGAAACCGTCACCGTTGCGGGCATGCTCACCGGCGTTTCGCGCCGTATTGCCAAGTCCAGCGGTAACCAGTACGCCTCCGTGGAGCTGGAAGACCCCTCGGGCGCAACCATTACGGTCATGTTCTTCTCCCGCGCCTACGAGACGATGGGCGCCGCCCTGGCGGACGACCTCATCTGCTCGATTCGTGGCCGCGTGCAGCGCCGCGACGACGGCAGCGTGAACATGAGCGCGCAGGAACTGCAGATCCTGGAAATCAGCGATGACGGCCGCGCCGCACCCATCACCATCGTGGTACCCGAGTACCTGGTGACCGAGGAGAACCTGAAGGAGCTGAAGGAGACCCTGCGCGACCACAAGGGCACCGCGGATGTGCGCATGCTCGTGCGTACCCGCGATAAGGAGCAGCTGGTGCTGCTGGATGCGAGCGTGCGCGTGGAACCGAACCCGAGCCTCTTCGGTGAAATCAAGACGATTTTCGGTCCGAGCTGCATTCGACGCTAACAACACGCCCCTATGAGGGGAATGACAGGGTGGATTCTGCATAGCAGAGTCCACCCTGAGCGTATATTCACTCACAACATACGGTGTATCCGCTGTATATCACGGTAGAATAGGTATAAATATTCTTGAGCGCTGTATACGCGGGCGCTAGCGCGCCCAGCCAAGGAGAAACGAATGTACTGCCCCTATTGCAAGCACACCGACTCGCGCGTGGTGGATTCCCGCACCACCGATGACGGCGCCGCAATTCGCCGCCGCCGCCAGTGCACCTCCTGCGCTCGCCGCTTCACGACCGTTGAAACCACCACCATTTCGGTGATTAAGCGTTCCGGCGTGACCGAGCCTTTTGACCGTTCGAAGATTGCCGCGGGCGTGCGTAAGGCATGCCAGGGCCGCCCCGTGGGTGAGGATGATTTGGCGAAGCTCGCCCAGGAGGTTGAGGAGCTGATTCGTGCTCGCGGTCTGGCGGAGATTAACGCGCACGAGGTGGGTCTGACCATCCTGGAGCCGCTGTCGAAGCTGGACGCGGTCGCCTACCTGCGTTTTGCGAGCGTGTACCAGGCGTTTGAGAACCTTGAAGACTTTGAGGAGGCGATTGCGCGTCTGCGTGAGGACCGCATCGCCCAGTAACTAGCTAGCACAGTAACTGACTAGCACAGCCACTAGCTAACCCAGTAGCTAATGAGCTCGGCCGCCGCTACATGAGCGGCGGCATACAGAAGGGACCGCCTTCCGAATGATTCGGAAGGCGGTCCCTTCGTACGTATGTGAAGCGCTATCCGAGGCGGATAGCAGGAAGCAAACCCTTACGCTTCGCCGCGGCGCTTGCGTTCCTGCAACATGCCGCCAGCCCACAGTGCCGCACCCACAATACCCGCGTTGTTACGCAGGGCAGCCATGACCATGGGGGTACGAATCTGATCCTCAAAGTAGGGCATGAACTTCTCCGGGTTCTTGGAGATACCGCCGCCAATGATGAACAGGTCGGGGGAGAAGAGCATCTGAACGTGCTCGAAGTAGCGGTACAGGCGCTTGCCGTACTTCTTCCAGGACAGCTCGTGCACCTCGCGGGCACGGGCAGAAGCCTGAGACTCGGCGTTGTGGCCGTCGAGCTCCAGATGACCCAGCTCGGTGTTCGGGATCAGCACGCCGTCGTTGATGAGGGCGGAGCCGATGCCGGTACCCAGGGTGATGACAGCGATCAGGCCGTCACGGTTACGGCCCTGACCGTAGGTTGCCTCAGCCAGGCCCGCTGCGTCAGCGTCGTTGAGGCCGTAGACGGTACGGCCGCCCAGCGCCTCGCTCATGACCTGCTCCAGGTCGGTGTTAATCCAGGAGTCGTCCACGTTCGCTGCGGAGAAGACCATGCCGTTCTTCACCACTGCGGGGAAGTCGATGCCGACAGCGGACTCGGGGTCCGGTGCCAGTTCGCGGCCCTGCAGCTCGTCGACTACGCGGCGTACAACCTCAGCCACAGCGGCGGGGGTTGCGGGCTTGGGGGTGTCGATGCGGAAGCGGTCGGACACGAGGTTACCGGTGCGCAGGTCAACGATGCCGCCCTTAATGCCGGTGCCTCCAATGTCCACACCAATCTGCAGGTCCTTGGGGGTGGGGGCGGGCAGTTCGGTGATGACGCCGGGTTCTGCGTAATCGCTCATGGTTTTCTCTCTTTCGCCCCGCCTACTGCCGTGTAACTGAGGGGAGTGGGCGGGTTTGTTAGTGGGTGAACTGATATAAAAGTGAGGTGCTGGGCTCGTACCTGCACAATACCTGCACAAGTAGGAAACCCAGAGGGCTGCGCTTAGGGCAGGGTCAGGATGTCCGCGCCGTCAGCGGTCACCACGAGGGTGTGCTCGAACTGCGCGGTGCGCTTGCGGTCGCGGGTGACCACAGTCCAGTCGTCGTCCCACAGGTCCCATTCGATGGTGCCGAGGGTCAGCATGGGCTCGATTGTGAAAATCATGCCCTCACGGATCTCAGTGTCGTAGGCGGGTGCCGCATCGTAGTGGGGGATGATGAGGCCCGAGTGGAACTCACGACCCACACCGTGACCGGTGTAGTCGCGAACCACGCCGTAACCGAAACGTGCCGCATACTTCTCAATGACGCGACCAATCACGTTGATCTGGCGGCCCGGCTTCACAGCCTTAATCGCACGGTTCAGGGACTCTTCGGTGCGCTCAACCAGCAGGCGGGACTCTTCGTCCACGTTGCCGACGAGCAGGGTCTTGTTGGTGTCGCCGTGCATGCCGTCCAGGTATGCGGTGACGTCCAGGTTGAGGATGTCGCCGTCCTCCAGCACGGTGGAATCCGGGATGCCGTGGCAGATGACCTCGTTCAGGGAGGTGCACACGGACTTGGGGTAGCCGCGGTAATCCACGGTGGAGGGGTACGCGCCGTGGTCGCAAATGTACTCGTGGACCAGCACGTCAATCTCGTCGGTGGTGGTGCCGGGTACGCAAATCTTGGATGCTTCAACGATGGCGCCTGCCGCAATCTTGCCGGCTGCGCGAACCCGCTCAACTTCCTCGGGGGTGTACATGTTCGAGTCGTTACCCTCGTTGGCGGTGGGCTTACCCACGTACTCGGGGCGAACAATGTGCGAGGGGACCGTGCGCATGGGGGTGATGCGTCCGGGAGTCAGGCAACCCACGGGTGCTCGACCGGGCTCTGCAGGAAGATTGTGCGAAGTATTCGTTTTGGTTGAAGACATAGTTTCATCTTACCGGGCGTGGGCGGGTTGTGTCCCTTGCTCAGGCGCTAAAAAGCGGCGGATACACAAGCCGTACCTTTTTTCCAGATTGTGAATAAAATTTCATGCACGCTAGAGGCAAAACTACGCGGGCGGAAAGCCGGAGTGGAAGGCAGAAGCGGAAGACCGCGGAGGGGAAACACCGCGAGAAGCTTCGCCCGCCTCATTGCCACGAACCTGGGCGCGTGAGATGCTAGACATACTGACTCAATACCGTCGAAGGAGAACCCATGAGTGAGAAGAAAAGCCACCTGAGCGAAGCCATCGAATCGGCGGTCGAAAAGACCCTGAACTCCGCGACCGAAGCCACCAGCCCGCACCCCGAAGAGTACTGGTACAACCTCAAAACCGGTCAGGTTGAACGCGGCCAGCAGAGCGCCGTCACCTCCCTGTGGGGCCCCTTCAAAACCTACGAGGAGGCGGCACACGCCATGCACCGCGCCCGCGAACGCAACGACGCCTGGGAAAAGGACGGCGGCTGGCTCTAAAGCACGAGCACCCTTAGCCTTGCCCAACGTCCTCAGCCTTGCCCAACGCCCTCAGCAACGCTCAAGGCGCACGCCGCCTAACAGACATACAGTCTGAGACGAAAGACCCCCGCACTCGGAGCACCGGATACGGGGGTCTTTCTTCATCAAGCTTTTCTTCTCAAGCTTTTCTTCTCAGCCTAAAGCCTACTCAAAAGTGTGCTCAGCCGCCGGGAACTCACCCGAACGAACCTGCTCACGATAAGCACGCGCAGCGTCCTCCATGACCTGACCGACCTGCGCAAACTGCTTCACAAAACGCGGCACGCGACCGGAACGAACACCCATCATGTCCTGCCACACCAGCACCTGACCGGTGGTCACATTCGAGGCACCAATACCAATAGTCGGCACAGTGCCCACAGCCTCATCCACCAGCTGCGCAGTCTGAGCGGTCACCATCTCCATGAGCACGCAGAACGCACCAGCCTCAGCCAGCGCCACCGCATCCTCACGAACACGCTCAGACGCATCGCCGCGGCCCTGCACACGGAAACCGCCCAGGGCATGCTCCGACTGCGGGGTGAAACCAACATGCGCCACCACCGGAATACCGGTACGCACCAGGGCACGAACCCACTCAGCCATCGAAACATCCGCCTCAATCTTGACCGCGTGTGCACCGCCCTCCTTCATCAGGCGAACAGCGCTCGCCACCGCCTGCTGCGGGGACTGCTCATAAGAACCAAACGGCAGATCGGCAACTACCATGGCGCGGGATGCACCGCGAGAAACCGCCGCAACCAGCGGAATCATCTCATCCAGGGTAATGGTCAGGGTCGATTCGTAACCGAGCACCACATTCGCCGCAGAATCGCCAACCAGCAGCATGTCGATGCCGGCACGGTCAAAAATCTGCGCCGTCAGGGCGTCGTAGCAGGTCAGCATGGAGAACTTCTGCCCGGTCGCCTTAGCCTGCGCCAGGTGAACGGTACGCACCTTCTTGACGGTGTCCAGGTCAAAAGGCTTCGATGCGTTAGCAGAAGCGGGAGCAGCCGTGGAGGTAGCGGCAGGCTGTGCCGCGTAGGGCGAAGAGATCTCGGAAGAACGCTCAGTAGTCATGCTGACTATTCTAACCCTGCACGGCTCCAACCTGGCGTACCGCTCACCACGAGGGAACAACTATGCCTAGTTCCAGATGAGGTTAATGTAGTAGGTCGGGAACGACGCAGCGGCGTTCTTATTCATCAGCTCCGGAACAGCGGAAGAAGCATCACTAAACTCACGCGGCAAATCGCGCTGAATGAGCGCCTGCTGCACCAGCGCATCCCAGTACAGCTGCATGATCGAATAGGTGCAGACTTCCTTCACGACGTCCTCCGCGTAGGACTCCCACGCCGGGAGCGCCGCATCGTTATCGAAGAAACCCTCATAGCCCTGGGACAGGCCCGTATCGCAGGCGTTCACCGCGTTCTTCGCGTACTGCAGCCAGTAGCTACGGCTCAGCTCATCGGTGGTGTTGAAAGTAAACGCCTCATAGTCTGCCTTCAGCAGGGCGTAAGACGCCTGAATAGAACCGGCAAGCGGGGCGTGCGAAGAGAAGACAATAACGTCCAGAAGAGCAGCGATGTACTCCATCTGCACCTTCTCGTACGCGATACCGGAAGGCTGAACCGGACCAGAATGCATCTGCACCAGCGCCTCCACAGCGTTGATAAAACGCTCAACGTCGGCGGTCGCCTTCACCATCAGATTCAGCAGACGCTGAACACACTGATAATCCTCAGAGATCTGCGAGAACACGCCAAAGGACAGGACGCCACGCTCCGAAGCAGCCGCCGCCAGAATCTGGCTCGTCAACCGCTGGCTCTCCGCCTCCGCCTTCGCCACGCTTACCAGCAGGGCACCGCAATACGCCAGGGCGCGGCCATCCACCAGCTGAGGCTGCTGCCGATGCAACGGCAGAAGACGCTCATGAATCTGACGGAAAATAGCGCTCTGCGTCAGAGCCTTCTTGCCCAGCTCCTCAGTCTTCAACAGCACAGTATCCGCCGAGAAATCACGCGGAACAAAACGGCGCGCATCCGGTGCAGTAAACGGCGAATAGGGGCGGCCCATCACCGGCTGCAACAGCGACATCGTGGTAAACAGCGAAAAACGAGCCGCAACCGGGTACAGCGAATCCGGGTAGTTCGGCGCATCCGGCGCGTTGACACGCTCCGTGCACAGCGTCAGCCAGGTCTGCTCCACCGCCCGATCAGACGCAATGCCAACACCCATACCCAGGATGCTCTCACCGAACGCCTCCGACGGAAGCTTACCGGGGTTCATGGCACGCGCCTGCATGAGCGCCACAGCCAGCTCCACCGTATAGTTCGCGCGGCGCTTCTTGCCCGCCTCATCAAGGTGCTGGAACGGACGCATGCCCGCAATCTTCTGTGCGCGCGCCAGCGTATGCAGCTCCTTGCTCATCGCGAACTGCTGCGGGTTACGCTGCATCATCTTCGACACCTCGTAGGCGCTCTTACGGTTCAGCTTCTCACGGCGCTGAGCACCCTCAGCCGACAGCGCATCATATTTGCCGCGGCTTGCGTGAACATACCAGGCACGAATCAGCTGAAGCGGCAGGAAGAAGAAAATGTACTTCCACGACCACGTGAAGAGCAGGATCGGAATGACCGCCATCGACCCCACGCGCCCCGTATAACCGAGCCAAAGAAGCTCTACAAACGCACCCACCACCGCAAAGAGCGCCACGGTGCGAGTCCTAAACGCCACGCGGGAGGGGCGATCCAGCAGGTAGGTCGTGCCACCAGACTTGCTGTTCTTCATGACTGTCGGGCCAAAGACCGCAACCGCAAAAAGGCAGACCAGGTACAACACCAAGAAAACAATGGGGGCGGCAATAAGTAGTAGCCACTCTAAACCGGTAGGATCAGCGGCAACGATGCTGGTCGCCAGCGGAAGCTGCGCCAATGGAAACTGCACCGACGGAAACTGCACAGTCGAGGGAAGAATGGAATGTAGCATACCCCCATTATCGCAAGGCGACCCCGCTCCCCGCCCCGAGAACCGTCATATGCTAGGTATCTGAACCTGCTTGGCATCTGAGTAAAACCCACACCGCAGAAAAAGCGGGGGAGCGCCCCTCCTCGCATCGCCCAGAATCTGAGCTACCGCGGCGCAGAAAAAGAGAATTTACACAAACGAACCCCCCCACCCGCCCGCCACAGAGCAGAACCCGATAGGCTAGATAACAACAGGACACACGCCGGGGCAAGGAGGCGCCAGCACCGCTGGCACGCAACACTGCGGAACCCCCTGGAATCCTCTGGAATCCCATGGGACATGCAGGGCTTTCCGCAGCAGGGTCTTCCACACCTCGGCAGCAAATTTAGCGCGCCTCCGCCACCCACAGACGGGTACCACACGGATGCGCGCCCGCACCGAGAGGGCAACTCATGGACCGCCAACAGGAATTCGTACTGCGCACCATCGAAGAGCGCGACATCCGCTTCATCCGCCTCTGGTTCACCGACGTGGTCGGCACCCTCAAGTCCGTCGCGCTCGCGCCCGCCGAGGTAGAAAGCGCCTTCGACGAGGGCCTGGGCTTCGATGGTTCCTCGATTGAGGGTTTCTCCCGCATCTACGAATCCGACATGCTGCTGCAGCCGGACCCCTCCACCTTCCAGATTCTGCCCTGGCGCGGTGAAGAAGACTACACCTCCCGCATGTTCTGCGACGTGCTCACCCCCGACGGCGAAATCAGCGCCTCCGACACCCGCGGCGTGCTCAAGCGCGTGCTCAACAAGGCCGCCGAAATGGGTTTCACCTGCTACACCTCGCCCGAAATTGAGTTCTACCTGCTCGAATCCTCCAAGCTCGGCGCGGACGGATTCCCCGTGCCCGTGGACCACGAATCCTACTTCGACCACACCCCCGGCGGCATCGTGCAGGACTTCCGCCGCAAGGCAGTGACCATGCTCGAAGAGGTCGGTATCTCCGTCGAATTCAGCCATCACGAAACCGGCCCCGGCCAGAACGAAATCGACCTGCGCCACGCCGACGCCCTGCAGACCGCCGACAACGTCATGACCTTCCGCACCGTCATCAAGGAAGTCGCTTACTCGCTCGGCATGTACGCAACCTTCATGCCCAAGCCCTTCACCAAGTACGCCGGCAGCGGCATGCACACCCACTTCTCCCTCTTCGAAGGCGACACCAACGCATTCTTCGAAGCCGGCGCCGAATACCAGCTGTCCAAGACCGCACGCCACTTCATCGCCGGTGTGCTCAAGCACGCCCCCGAATTCACCTCGGTCACCAACCAGTTCATCAACTCCTACAAGCGCCTCTGGGGCGGCGGCGAGGCGCCCTCCTACGTCTCCTGGGGCCACAACAACCGCTCCGCCCTCGTGCGTGTGCCTCTGTACAAGCCGAACAAGATGCAGTCCGCCCGCATCGAGTACCGCGGCCTGGACTCAGCATCGAACCCGTACCTCGCCTACGCGGTGATTCTCGCCGCCGGTCTGAAGGGTATCGAAAACGAGTACCCGCTCATGCCCGCCGTGACCGAAGACCTCGCCGCCATGACCAACGCCGAACGCCGCGCCATGGGCTACAACCCGCTGCCCGCGTCCCTGCGTGAAGCCATCAATATCACCGAAGAATCCGAGTTCATGGCGGAGGTTCTGGGCGAGCAGGTCTTCGAGCAGTTCCTGCGCAATAAGCGCGCCGACTGGGACCAGTACCAGGCTCAGGTGACCCCGTACGAGCTCAAGCACAACCTCGGAATCCTCTAACGGCTGGATTTTCTCACCTCCTCATAGGATGAGTGAGCGCTGACAGCCTCAGGGCGGTACCCGCTACCGGTAACACGCCGGCGGGTACCGCCCACAGGTCTATCAAATGCACCTATCGGCTGCACCGTTCACCGCCGATTTTTAGCCGCCGATTTTTGCTGGCGAAATTTATACTTTCCACCCCGGATCTACTCTCCACCCACAGTTCTCTAACCCCAGTTCTCTACCCACGGTTCTCACGCTATGACTGACAGCTCCCACTACCCGGCCACCGGGCTCATCCGCATTATCGACCCCGCCAAAGAACCCAAACCGCTCACCGACATCGCCCCCGACGCACTCGACGACGAGCAACGCGCCGAAGCCGAACGCAAAGCCCAGCTACGCCTGCGCACCCGCATGATCGCCACCGGCTTCCACGACCCGTCCAAGGCAGAACGCTGGCTCAACGCACCCGAACTGAAGCACGTCTCGCAGGATGCGCTCTTTGCCGGGCTGCGCCTCGCACCCTCACCGGATATTGCCCTGCCCGCCCTCGTGCGCCTCATCGAGAAGCACCCGGCGGTCGCCGAACGCGCCAACCGCGGCGAAGAAGAATTCGGCATGTACCGCCTGCTCGGCGCATCCCAGGCGATTGGCGATTTTCTCTACCGCCGCCCCGAACACATTGACCCGCTCTTCGACACGCAGGTGTACCCGGCTGAGAGCGCGCTGATTCGCTCCCAGCACCCGGCGTCGATTCTGCCAGAAACCGATGGGGAATTCCTGACCCCCATCACACCGCTGGACACCCCCTACCGCCGCGACATCCTTACCGCCCTCGGTGCCGACCCCCACGCGGAGCGTCCGCGCGCTGCCGCCGAGCAGACTGGCAAAGACGGCTACGTGACCCTGCGCGTCGCCTACCGCGCCGCCCTGGCGCGCATCGCTCTACTCGACGTGTGCTGCGAAGACCCGGTCGAAATGATGCCCACCATCGGTCGTCACCTCGCCGATTTGGCTGCCGCCGCGCTGGAGGGTGCACTCGCCATTGCCCGCACCGAAGTGGCGGAGGGGCTGGGCCCCGGCCTGGCGGCTCCTCGCCGAGGCGAAGCCGTAGACGCCCTGGACTTGGCGATTATCGGCATGGGTAAGTGCGGTGCCCGCGAGCTGAACTATATCTCTGACGTTGACGTGGTGTACGTGGTTGCGCCCGTGGAACCCGCCGCCGCTGGCGCCGCGCCTCATGCCGGGGCAGAGGGGGAGAGTGCCCCGCTCAAGCTCACCGAGAACGAATGTTCCACCATCGGCACGGAGCTCGTGCACGCCCTCACCCGCGCCATCATGGGTCCCGCACCCGAACCCGCCCTCTGGGAGGTCGACGCGAATCTGCGCCCCGAAGGCAAGGACGGCCCGCTCGTTCGTACCGTCGAATCCTACGTGCAGTACTACAAGCGCTGGGCAGAAAACTGGGAGTTTCAGGCGCTGCTTAAGGCGCGACCCATCGCCGGTTCGGCGCAGCTGGGCGCCCGCTACGCCCGCGCAATCGACCCCTTCGTATGGGAGTCCGCCGCCCGTGAATCCTTCGTGGAATCCGTGCAAGCGATGCGCGCCCGCGTGACCGACAACATTCCCTCGCACCAGGTAGACCGCCAGATTAAGCTCGGCCCGGGCGGCCTGCGCGATATTGAGTTCACCGTGCAGCTGCTGCAGCTTGTGCACGGTCGAACCGACCCCGCCGTACGCACCAAATCCACCGTGGATTCCCTCGCGGCGCTGACCGCCGTCAGCTACATTAGCCGCACCGACGCCGAAGCGTTCAGCCGCGACTACAAGAAGCTGCGCGTGCTCGAGCACCGCATCCAACTGCAGCAGCTGCGCCGCACCCACCTGATGCCCGAGAAGGACGCCGAACAGCGCGCCCTCGCCCGCTCAATCCTCTCCCCGGAACGCAACGGCACGCTCTCCGCCGAGCAGATGCTCAAGGCATGGCAGAAAATTAAACGGAATGTCCGTTCACTGCACGAGCGAATCTTCTTCCGCCCGCTGCTCGCCGCCGTCTCCACGCTCAGCCGCGACGAAGTGGTGCTCAGCGAACAGGCGGCACAGGACCGTCTTGCAGCCCTCGGCTACCGCGACCCGCGCGGCGCCATGCGCCACATCAAGGCACTCACCACGGGACTTTCCCGCAGTGCAGACATTCAGCGGCACCTCATGCCCGTACTACTGGGCTGGTTCGCCCGCGGCGTGGACGCGGATGCCGGCCTGCTCGGATTCCGTATCGTCTCCGAATCGCTCGGTAGCACCAGCTGGTACCTGCGCATGCTCCGCGACTCACCCGCAGCCGCCGAACGCCTCAGCCAGCTGCTCTCCAGTTCGCGCCCCATGACCGACCTGCTCGAGGATGCCTCCGCCTCCATCGCTTGGCTGGACAAGGTCGCCGACCTCAAACCGCTGGGGGAAGAAGCGCTCGCTTCCGAGATTTCCTCCCTGCTGGCACGCCACGCGGACGCCGCCGAGGCGATGCGCGCCGTGCGCTACCTGCGCCGCCGCGAAACCCTGCGCACCGCCATGGGCTGGACCCTGGGCATCGTCGACGTTGAGGACACCTGCGCCGGTCTTGCCGCCATCGACGAGTGCACGATCGGTGCGGCGCTACAGATTGCCCTGCGTGAACTCCAGGCGGCACCGGAAGGCGCCGAACCCGCCGAAGCTGAGGAGACAGCGGGGGAGAAGCTGCTCACCCGCATCGCCGTCATCGGCATGGGCCGCCTCGGCGGCGCCGAGAACGGCTTCGGCTCCGACGCGGACGTCATGTTCGTCCACGAACCCCTCGACGGGGCCGACGAAGACGCCGCACAGGAACAGGCGGCACGTATCGTCAATCGCACCCTGGCGCTCCTCAAGCAGCCCGTCAAGCCCGCCATTCGCGCCGAACGGCCCCTCGAAGTGGACGCCGACCTGCGCCCCGAAGGCAAGCAGGGCGCTATCGTGCGCTCGCTGGACTCCTACCGCTCCTACTACGAACGCTGGGCGGAAACCTGGGAGTTCCAGGCGCTCACCCGCGCCCGCCCCATCGCCGGCGACGAGGCGCTCGGCGAGGCATTCGTGGAGCTCATCGACCCGTACCGCTACCCGGCAACCTTCACGCCCGAGCAGGTGCAGCAGATTCGTCGCATGAAGGCGCGTGTTGAAAACGAACGCATGCCTCACGGTGCCGACCGCACCCGCCAGCTCAAGCTCGGCCGCGGCGGCCTCTCCGACGTGGAATGGCTGGTCCAGCTCGTACAGCTGCGCCACGCACACGCCGTGCCGGAGCTGCGCACCACCTCCACGCTGAAGGCGCTGGATGCGGCGGTTGAGGCGGGACTGGTCGATGCTGCGGATGCGGAAATCCTCAGTGGCGCCTGGTTACTCGCCACGAAGATCCGCGGCGGCAACGTACTGCGCGGCGTGCGCCAATCCGACACCCTACCCTCGGGACGCGCCGACTTGGAAGCAATCGCCCGCTGGTGCGGATACCCGGCCGGCAGCGCACGCGCCCTCGAAGAGGACTACCTGCGCCAAACCCGCAACGCCCGCAAGGTCTACGAACGCCTCTTCTTCGAAGAGCTCTAGAGACTCCAGAAAAACATGAGCCTGGCGTTTTTGCCGGTGCGGATTTCTGATGCAGATTTCATAGGGGAGGGGCGGGGAACCTGGTTCCCCACCCCTCCTTTCGTGTCCTTGTGAAAAATTTTGTGGACGTTCTGCAGACATCGTGGCGGACAATGTGTGCCCTCCGCTGCCCTCACGGGAACAGTAATCACCCCAAAACCCCAAAAATGTGACCGGCACCATGAAAATAAATTTTGCTCGCGCACCCCAAAAACGAGCCCAAATACCCCGTTCTGCCCCGGAAACACGCGGAACACAAGATGATCCACAAAGGATTTGGCAAACACTCAAAAACCCCGTATAGTATTTACCTGTCAGCACGACGGAGCGAAAAACTCCAACGGAATGATTCAAATTGAATACGCTGATATGCGGTTGTAGCTCAGTTGGTAGAGCACCACCT
>NZ_KV817365.1:103328-155179 GCF_001814645.1 Rothia sp. HMSC076D04
TGGATGTCGCGAGTTCAAGTCTCGTCAACCGCTCGTAAGGACTCCAAGAGTTCGAACGCGTTCCCTCGTGGAGCGTATGCGGTGAGGTGGTCGAGTGGTTAGGCAGCGGCCTGCAAAGCCGTGTACGCGGGTTCGAATCCCGTCCTCACCTCGCAACAAAACAACTGTTTTGTGAGCGCGATTGGCGCAGCGGTAGCGCGCTTCCCTGACACGGAAGAGGTCACTGGTTCGATCCCAGTATCGCGCACAGATAAAGCCCTGATTCTTCGGAATCAGGGCTTTTGTGTTTAACTTTTTAGTTTTGGTTTCGGTTTTATGGAGGGATGGTGGTCTTCCTTGTTCCTACAGGGGACCCGCCCTCGCTTCGCTTCGGGCACCCTGATGTCACGACGGAGGACACCATCCCTCTGCCCCGTAAGTAAAACACTCGACCCCGGTTCAGTAAGGGCAGGGCTTGTGCGCGCGATACCGGTATAACGAACTGGAGGGGGAGGGGGCTGTCGCCTTCTCAATCTTTTGCTGGCTCCGCCGAGTCTACATTTGTAGGGCGTGCATCTTACACACGTCCTCCGCGCCGTCGCAGGGGACCCGCCCTCGCTTCGCTTCGGGCACCCTGAGGGCGCATCCGGAAGGTGTAGCCAGCAGTCAAACGCTCTCTGACATGACCAAATGCTTTGCACGCCGCGAATACCTCCGATACCCTAATGGAGGAAATCTACACTCACAGATACACCGCCGTATCACAAAGGAACACCCATGAAATTCCTCAAAGGGCTCGGCATCTTCTTCGCCGTATGCCTCGCCTTCTCCCTCTGGTACGTCATCCTCGGCGCCGCCATCATCGTGCTCATCGTGGGCATTGTCCTGACCATCCGCAAAAACCGGTACTTCGCAACCCCCGAATTCCAAACACACCGGCAACGCACCGCCACACTCGCCAGCGAATACAACGAAGTCGCCAGCTACGTACACGACATCTATACTCGCGGAATCTACGAACTCGGCGCCTCCACCAACGGCATGTACAGCCACCTCGCCACCGTCGAAGTTCAACAACCCAAAACCTGGCAGACGCTGCTGCGGAAGAAACCCGAAGAACGCCACCCGCACGTCTACAACTCTTCAAAACAGGTCGTCCTCGAAGCCGAACGGGACCCCATCGGCAGCCTCACCAAATACTTCCACATCGAAGCCGACCTGCAAACCCTCAAAGACGTGCAGCGCCTCTCCGACGATATCGCGCGTCTAGAAACCGCCGTCGACAACGTGCGACGCCGCGAAGACGACATGCTCGCACACATCAACCCGCCCCAATTCATCACCAAGCACTATGCCGACGAGTTCTGGGACAAACTCAACGTCTGCCACGTAGGGCTGACCGTGCCATACCCCGTCTATCGCTTCGAATACACCTCAATCAACGGCAAAGAAAACCGCGCCGTCACCGTCACCCTCGACACTCCGACCCTCGACGCGCTCTCCGAAACCCTCGAACGCAAAATACGCTGGGCATGGCCCGAAGGCGGCAAACGCACCCTCATGACCGCCCAGCTACGCCAACGCATCAAAGAACGCGACAACTACACCTGCCAAAACCCCGGATGCGGCAACTCCATCATGCGTGAACGAATCCTCATCCTCGAGGTCGTCCATAAGGTGCCGCTGTCCGAAGGCGGCAACAATGAGCCCGAGAACCTGCAGACCCTCTGCTGGCGTTGCGTGCGCGGGCAGAACTTGCGGCTCGCATAAAGCCGCACCTTCCGGAAGCGACATCAGGGTGCCCGCCCGGGCGCTCTCCGCAGCGAAGCAAGGAAGAGCGGAGCGTCCGGGCGTGGCGGGTTCCCCTGCAGGAGCGAAGGAAGGGAGCGGCGCGAGATGCCCAAAGGCTCCCATGCCGCACTCCAACCAGGGATTTATGTTAAAGCTGAGGTTCAGGGTATTCTTTTCCTCGGCGCTGATTTTCTTTCCACGGCAAGCAAATCGAGGCTCGCCTGGATTCAAATATCGCCGCACCGCAAACACATCACCCCACCTGAATAAAGGGCATACCATGTCTACTTCCCTGACCCGCCGCAAGCTCGTCGCTGGCGCAGCCTGGGCGGCACCGGTCGTCGCAGCCTCGGCAACCATCCCCTCCTACGCGGCATCCGTCGCCGCCACCAACGACTGCATCCTGGCGGCCAACCCGGCATACAGCATCTCCGGCACCGACGAAGGCGCCAAGACCGTGCAGAGCTTCGCCGTGCCCAACAACGTCTACAAGCTTCGTTTTGAGCTGGTCGGCGGCGCGGGTGGTACCAACAACCGCATGACCCAGGCGGGCTCCGGCGCGAAGGTCACCGGCATCATCCCCGTAACCCCCGGCTCCACCGTGCAGATCATCGCCGCGGCAGGCGGTATCGGCGACGGCTCCCTGAACCCCACCGCCGGCGGTGAAGGCTACGGTAACGGCGGCTCCGTACCCGCCTACACCATCCCCGCCAACGTCACTGCGCAGGTCGACGCAAAGTACGCTGACCCGGCAAACTCCAAGAGCCAGGTCTACGCCGCATCCGGTGGCGGCTCCTCCGCACTGCTCATCGACGGCACCGTGGTTGCTGTCGCAGGCGGCGGTGGCGGCGCGGGCATGACCAGCTCCGGCGTGTCCTACGCAGACCCCTGGTACTCCAACCTCGACGGCCAGATCGACGCAGGCGTGGCGGCACTCGGCTCGGACGCGTCCCCGCAGTTTGACGCGGCGGGTAGCGCCTCCGCAGCGGCGGGTTCTGCGGGTACCCCCGGCTACGAAATCTACAAGGCTGAACGCTCCAAGGTGCTGACCTACAACTCCGGTTTCGGCGGCGCGGCAGGCGTAGGCGGTGCAGGCGGCGCGGCGGGCACCCTTCCCGCTAGTGGCCCCATCATCGGTTTCGAGACCACCAACAACCAGGTACTTTTCAGCCAGTTCACGGCCGGCAACGCAGGCACGAGCGGCTTCGCAGGCAACGGCGGCGACGGTGCGGGCGCGTACTCCTACCAGCTCGACGAGAACCCTGCCAGCGTGCA
This sequence comes from Rothia sp. HMSC076D04, assembly GCF_001814645.1. NCBI lineage: Bacteria > Bacillati > Actinomycetota > Actinomycetes > Micrococcales > Micrococcaceae > Rothia > Rothia sp. HMSC076D04. The sequence goes on from NZ_KV817365.1 coordinate 106,374, forward strand.
CGAGAAGGGCACCTACGAGGACCGCAGCTGGGACCTGGACCTCTACAACGACGAAGGTGCGTACGCACAGAACTTCAACGGCTATCAGTCCGTGGTGTCCGGTGGCGGCGGTGCAGGTTACGGCGGCGGCGGCGGTTCCGGCGCGGCGCAGTCCGTCTCCTCGATTGTGCTGACCCAGAAGTGGCTGAACAGCCCGACGGGCGTGCGCCAGGGTCTCGGCTACACGATGCAGGGCGGCGCCGGTGGCGCGGGCGGCTCGTACATTGCGCCGTCCGTGACTGATGGCTCCATCGTTTCGGCTGAGAACGCGCCGCAGTGGATGCGCGAGCGCGGTAACGGTTCGGTGACGGTGACCTTCTGCGAGGCGGCTGCCTAACCGTTTCTCACGCTGAGAGGCGGTGTTCGTCCTCGCTCCTACAGGGGCACCCGCCCTCGCAGAGCTCGGGCACCCTGATGTCGCTACGGACGACACCGCCTTTCCGCGCTAGGTTCCCGGCTTAGCTTGCGCTGTGAACGGCAAAGAGCCCCCACACGATTACCTCGTGTGGGGGCTCTTTGCTTGCGTTGCAGGTGCAGCCGTGTTTTCCGGAAGCGCCCTCAGGGTGTCAACCCGGACGCTCTCCGCAGCGAAGCAAGGAAGAGCGGAGCGTCCGGGTGACGGGTGCCCCTGCGTAGGCGCGGAGGAAACATGCGGCGCACCTACACCTGAGTAGGAGCGAGGACGAGCACCGCCATCCGCAACTAAACCGTATTCCCTGAACTAACGCTTGATGGCGTCCAGCGCCTCACGCTGAGCTTTCGCAATGCGCTTCTCAGAGACCGTGTAGGCGGTGCCGAGCTCCTGGGCGAAGAAGCTGACGCGCAGCTCCTCAATCATCCAGTTCACGCGGCGGAGCGCATCCTGCACGATGGTGCCTGCCGGTAGCGACTTGACCGCGTTATCGTAGGAGTCTTCCAGATCCTGCACGGTAAGCATGAGCTGGTTGTCGCGGTGTAGGTTCGGGCCGAGCTTCGTCAGGCGCACCTGGGCGGCCTTCAGGTAACGCGGCAGGTGAACCAGCTGGTCGTAGCCGGTCTGCGCCACGAACCCGGGGTAGACCAGGTTCTCCATCTGAGCCTTCACATCGGAGACGGCGTGCATGGTCGTCAGCGAGGTGGCCTTCTTGATAGCCTTCTTCAGCGCGGTGGCTTCGGAGAGGATTTCGGCGACGAGCTTGGTCACGTCAAAGACCGTCTCGATGAGTTCGGCGCGCACATGCTCGTAGAGTTCGCTGTATGCGGCGTGCGTGAAGATGGGCGTGTGCGGCACGAGGTGGTCGAGCGCCGCGACGGTGCAGTCGCGAATGAGCTCGTCGATGGAGCCGTGCGGGTTCTGCGTGAAGACGATTTTCTCCTTGTGGGAGAGGTGTTCGCTCACGTAGCGCACGGGCGAGGGCACCTGCAGCTGGAGCAGGCGGATGATGCCGCGACGCTGCGCGTGCAGCTGCTCTGCTTCGGTGGGGAAGATGCGCAGACCCACGCTAGAGCCTTCGTCCACGAGAGCGGGGTAGCCGTTAACCGCCTGGGTCGCGATGACACGCTGTACCTTGCGGGGGATTTCTCCGTTGGGGAAGAGGTCGGCGGGGAAGGCAGTGAGGCCGGTGACCTCGCGTACTCCGCCGGATGCACCCGCCTCGGCCTGGGTGCCCTTCGCCGGGTTCTTCGCGCCCTTTGCGCTGCCCGGACGAGCGGAGCCACCCGAGTTGCCCGAGCCGCCTGAGTTGCCTGATCCACCCTGCGCGAGCGCAACCATCTTCGCCATGGCCTCGTCGGATGCGCCGAGCGAGTCGGCGAGGGCGCTGCGAATCTCCTTGTGTAGCTGCTGCTGCAGGGCTCGCAGGTCCTTGCCCTCACCCAGGATTTTGTTGCGGGTGTTGCGCACCTGGAAGCCCATCTTCAGGTGCTCGGGCACGGCGTCCCAGTTGAAGGCTTCGGGTTCGACGACCACGCCGCGCAGGCGGCGCAGTACGAGCGCGAGGGAGGGGAGCAGCTCGTCGGTTGCGGGGGAGTAGTCTTCCTCGAGGGCGGCGCAGGCGGCGCGCGCCACGTCGGGTGCGGGCACGAAGTTGCGTCGAATCGCCTTGGGCAGCGACTTGATGAGCGCGGTCACGAGCTCGTGGCGCAGGCCGGGAATCTGCCAGCGGAACGGTTCGGGGCTCAGCTGGTTGAGGAAGAGAATCGGCACCTGCACGGCCACACCGTCGCGCTTGGCGGCTTCGGTGCGGGCGCCTCCTACACCTGCGGTGGTGGCGTATTCGTAGCGCAGGTCCAGGGTGAGTTCGCCGCTGTCGGTGCGCTGCACCCACTGGCGGGGGAACTGGGAGTCGTCGTAGTCGGCAGCTTCCTCGTTGATGAGCTTTTCGGGGTTGAAGTCCAGGTAGTTGTCGTCTTCGAGGCGTGCCTGCTTCCACCACTTGTCGAAGGCGCGCACGTCGGTGACGTGGGCGGGGATGCGGGCGTCGTAGAAGGCGAAGAGCACGGAGTCGTCCACGCGCAGGTCGCGGCGGCGCAGGCGTGCTTCGAGTTCTTCGACTTCGGCGAGGGCGCGCTGGTTGCGCAGGTAGAACTTGTGCTGGGTGTGCCATTGGCCTTCGACGAGGGCGGACTGGATGAACAGTTCGCGGGCTGCGGCGGCGTCCACGCGGGCGTACTGCACGGGGCGGTCGGCGTAGATGGTCAGGCCGAAGAGGGTGCCCTTGGCGTAGGCGACGGCCGCGCCAGAGCTGAGGGACCAGTGCGGTTCGGAGTATTGCACGCTGATGAGGTGCTTGCCGACCTCTTCGATCCACTGCGGTTCGATGGCGGCGTTGGTGCGCGCCCATAGGCGGGAGGTTTCGACGAGTTCGGCGGAGAGCACCCAGTCGGGCCCCTTCTTGAACAGGCCGGAGCCGGGGAAAATCGCGAACTTGGTGCCGCGTGCGCCGAGGTATTCGCGGGGGCCGCGAGTACGTCCCTTGGAGTCCTTCTCGCGTTCTTCTTTGACGCCCACGTGCGAGAGCAGGCCGGTGAGCAGGCTCTTGTGGATGTCTACCTCGTGCGCGGAGGCGTTAATATCGCGACCGCCGCTGGCGTGAATGTTGGCGGTTCGGCCCATTTCGCGCAGCTGGGCGAAGAGGTCCTGCCATTCGCGGATGCGCAGGTAGTTGATGAACTCGCGGTGGCACATCTTGCGCAGCTGCGAGGAAGAGAGCGCCGCCTGCTGCTCGTTGATGTAGTCCCAGAGCAGCAGGAAGGAGGAGAAATCGGAGGTGTCGTCGACGAAGCGGGCGTGCATCGCGTCGGCTTCGGCGCGCACGTCGGCGGGGCGTTCGCGCGGGTCCTGGATGGTCAGGGCGGCGGCGAGCACCATCATTTCCTTGGCGCAGTTGCGGCGGCCGCCTTCGATGATCATGCGGGCGAGGCGCGGGTCCACGGGGAATGCCGCCATGGCTCGGCCGATGGCGGTGAGGGTTGCGCTATTGCCGCGGCCCTTGCGGGGCTGGCGGGGGCGTTCGGTGAGCGCGCCGAGTTCGCGCAGCAGGTTCACGCCGTCGTTGATGGCGCGGGATGCGGGCGGCTGCACGAACGGGAAGCGGGAGATGTCGCCGGGTTCGCGGACCACGCCGATTGCGATCATCTGCAGGATGACGGCTGCGAGGTTGGTGCGTAGAATTTCGGGGTCGGTGAACTCGGGGCGTGAGTTGAAGTCTTCTTCGGAGTAGAGGCGGATTGCGATGCCGTCGCTGACGCGGCCGCATCGACCGGAACGCTGGTTGGCGCTTGCCTGCGAGATGCGTTCGATGGGCAGACGCTGCACCTTGGTGCGTGCCGAGTAGCGGGAGATGCGTGCGGTGCCGGTGTCGATGACGTACTTGATGCCGGGCACGGTCAGCGAGGTTTCGGCAACGTTCGTGGCGAGCACGATGCGCGGGCGCGATCCGGGGGAGAACACGCGGTGCTGTTCGGCGAGCGAGAGGCGCGCGTACAGGGGCAGCACTTCGTAGTTCAGGCGCGGCGACTTGAGGACCATCGCCTCGATGGCGTCCTTGGCGTCGCGGATTTCGCGTTCGCCGGAGAAGAAGATGAGGATGTCGCCGGGCGCTTCCTTGGAGAGTTCCTTAATGGCGTCGAGGATGCCATCGGTGGGATCGTGGTCGTCTTCGATTTCGTCGTCGCTGAGGTAGTCTTCCTCGTCGAGCGGGCGGTAGCGGATTTCCACGGGGTAGGTTCGGCCGGACACCTCAATGATGGGCGGCGCGTCGTCGGGCAGGATCGCCTCGGCGATTTCGCGTTCTTCGGCGTTGAGGTTTTCGTCGACGATGCCCTTGCCCGGCACGTAGCTGGGGGAGAAGTGGCGTGCGAAACGCTCCGGGTCGATGGTCGCGGAGGTGATGATGACCTTCAGATCCGGGCGCTGCGGCAGGATGCGCTTGAGGTAGCCGAGGATGAAGTCAATGTTCAGGCTGCGTTCGTGCGCCTCGTCAATGATGAGGGTGGAGTAGCGGCGCAGCAGCTTGTCGTTCTGGATTTCGGCGAGCAGAATGCCGTCGGTCATGAGCTTGATAGCGCTGTGTTCGCCTACTTCAGAGGTGAATCGAACCTGGTAGCCGACGGTTTCGCCGATTTTCTGGCCGAGTTCTTCGGCGATGCGTTCGGCGACGGAGCGTGCGGCGAGTCGGCGCGGCTGGGTGTGGCCGATGAGACCCTTCTCTCCCAGGCCCAGGTCGAGGCACATTTTGGGGATCTGGGTGGTTTTACCGGAACCGGTTTCACCCGCGATGATGACAACCTGGTTGTCGCGGATCGCGTTCATGATGTCTTCGCGGCGTTCGCTGACGGGCAGCTCTTCGGGGTAGGTGATGACCTCGGGAATGAAGGGCTCGTAGCGGCGCGGTGCCGGGCGGTTCTGCTGCTCGCCCTTGTTGCCGCCCTGCTGGTTGCCCTGCTTGCGGGCGCGGTTGTTGGCGCCTGCGCGTCGGTTGGAGCGGGAGGCGTTGGAGTTGCGTTCGGAGGCGCCGCGGGAGGAGTTCTTGCGGTCTGCGTTATTCTTCTGGGCACTGTTCTTCTGTGCGCCCTTCTTTGGGGCGCCGCTCTTCTGTGCGCCGTTTTTTACCGCGTTGTTCTCAGTAGTTTTATCTGCGGTTTTTTCACCGATTTTTTCGGAGGATCGTACCTTTGCCGCATGGATTGCGGCGGCCATGCTCGCCATGGTGGGGGCGGTGCGGGGGGCCTTAGAAGTATCTGCGTGTTTCTTCGTGGATTTCTGCTCAGACATATCCTATCCAGTGTACTCGCCTTGCCCGCGGTGGGCTTGGGGTGTGCTTTGTTTGTCATATTTGGGTTTGTTCGCGGTAACCCAGGGGTGGGCGGTGGTGGAATACTGACCCCAGGAGAGTAGTTAATGTACAATAAATGACATCAAATGCCATCTATAGAATTAATAATTATTCATCTGAATTTTATGCGCCGTAGATGCGAATTAACTGCGCTTCTTAACTTTCTTTCGATAGTTTCGTTCAACTGCTACAGTGGTGAATAACACAGTAACGAAGGAGTGACTATGCCATCACCAAAGACGTACCCGGCAACACGTGTTGCAGTGTTGGATTGCTACGAAGACGGACAGCACGAAGAAATTCACCACCGCTGCGAAGAACTCTTCCAAGCCCTCGTTCACGCGAGTCTGCGCACCCACTTCGACCGCCTCAGCGCCGAAGAAACCCTCTACCTGGTCACCGGCGACGGCGAGCGCGTACAGATTTCTCCCGAAATGTACGGACCCCTCACCTCCGTAGCGCGCGCATTCGCCGACCGTAAGGATGTCTGTGTGGTACGCCAGGACCGCCTCATGACCACGCAGGAGGCGGCAGACTACCTGGGCGTATCCCGCCCGACCGTTGTTCGCCTGCTGGAGCGCGGAGATATTCCGTTCGAGCGCATTAACACGCACCGTCGCGTTGCTTTTGATGACCTCGAACGCTACCGCCTTGAGCACGAATACGTGAACCGCCGCGTTCGCTAAACCCGCATCTGGTCGATTACTTTCTGATCAATCACTCGGGTCAGACAATACGGTTCAGACAGCGCGGTTCTAGAAAGCGCGGTTGAACTAAACAGTACGGTTGAAGAACTGCAGCATCTGCTGAACAATATCGGGGCTAAAACAGCGCGAATCCCCGTGTTCGGCATCCGGAACCAGCACCAAATCGGTAGGCACCTGCCGCGTGCGCAGCGCCTGATACACCCGCACCGATTGCTGGTACGGCACACACGAATCACTAATACCGTGCACGAGCATGAGGGGAGTGGCACCGCCGCTCGCACCCGGTGCAGAGGCACTTTCGACCTTATTCACTCGTTTCTGGGGGCGTACCGCATCAATAGGATGCGCACGCTCCCAGTTCTTTTGGGCGCGCTCGATGCAGATACCCGGAACCGCCCGCTCACCCTTGGAAGCGTCGATAGCCGACAGATCTGAGGGTACCGGGTGGGTACTTCCCAACAGCCGCCATTCGGCGCCGTCATCCTCGGGGTGGTCGAGAGCATAGCCAGCCAGGGGACGGTCGGTGAAGATGGTCCTCAAATCGCTGACCCCGTAAAACGAAACCGCCGCCGCCACCTGCGAACTATGGGACGGGTAGGCGCTCGCCGCCCTGCCTTCAAAGTATTCGTCGTGCTCGGGTGCGCTCGCAGGATCCCCACCGCTACCGTCACCGGCGGCGGAATCTCCCGTATGCGCAACCATCATGCTCAGGTGCCCGCCGGCGCTTCCGCCCGCTACCGCGATGCGCTGCGGATCAATACCGAATTCGTGCGCGTTGGCGCGGAAGAAACGCACGGCCTCCTTCACATCGTGCAGGGCACCCGGGAAGAGTGCCTGATGTGAATACCGGTAGTTGATGGATGCGACCGCCCAACCTGCCTGCTGAAAAGCGGCGCGCATGAGCGCCTGCGTATTGGGCTGCTCCCCGCCAGGGGTGCGCAGGATGATGTCGCGTAGGGCCTGGTTGGTGCCGAAGCGCCAGGCGCCACCGTGAACCCACACCAGCAGCGGCGCGGGGGAAGAAGCCTCGACAGTTGAAGCTTCGGCAGTTGAAGAATCGGCAGCGGCGGGGAAGAAATCGTAGGCGAACGCCTCGCGAGTTACCGGTGACTGCGCGCCGTAGTCGGGTAGTGAGTGGGCATCGTAAAAGCCCGCCTCGCGGTAAAAACCGGAGCAGTACTCGGTGCCCTCAACCTTCGGCGCGCCCTCAGTGGTCAGTGCACCCTCTACATTCGGCGTGCCCTCAGTATTCAATGCGCCCTCAACCTTCGGCGCGCTCTCAGAAATCTGCATGAATCAGCACCTCGTTAGGGAACCAGTACGATCTTGCCGCGGGTGCGACCCGTCGCCACCAGTGTGTGAGCCTGCGCAGCCTGCGAAAAATCAAGCACCTGATCCACGTGCACCTTCAACAGGCCCAAGGACATGAGGCGGGCAATCTCCTGCATCTGCGCGCGGTCCGGGTGAACCGTCAGCCACTGCGCCTCGAAGCCGCGCTCACGCGCAACATCCAGCGGGTCGGGGCTGGTCAGCGTGACAATGCGGCCGCCGGGAACCAGCACCTCCAGCGAATCGAGGAAGGTCTGCTGACCGGTGGAATTGAGCACCACATCCATGGTCTGACCCAGTACGGTACGGAAATCCTCGGTGCGGTAATCAATAGGCTGGGCACCCAGCGAGCGCACAAACTCGTGGTTCGCCGCGGAGGCGGTCGCAAAAACCTGAGCGCCAGCCTGCGCCGCCAGCTGAACGGCGAGGTGACCGACGCCTCCGGCACCGGCGTGAATGAGTACGCGCTCGCCTTCCTTCAACCGCGCCACTTCGAAGAGCGCCTGGTATGCGGTCAGTGCCGCCAGGGGAGCGCCACCCAATTGCGCGCAGGGAACATCGGCGGGCACCTTCACCAGCTGATGCGCCGGGGCGAGAACATACTCGGCGTACGCACCGGCGGGGGAGGGAAAAGAAACAAGACCAAATACGCCGTCGCCCACCTTGAAACCCGTGTAGTCGCCGGCGGTAGCAACCACCGTGCCGGCAACATCCCAGCCGGGAACGAAGGGCTTGTACGACGGATCTGCCAGCTGAGCGGCGGGACCCAGACCCTTGCGGGTGGTCAGATCAATCGGGTTGACACCGGCGGCAACCGTCTTGATGAGCACGTGACCGCGCACCGGCGAGGGGATAGGTACGTTTGCTTCGTGCAGAACGCTTTCGTCGCCCCATTCGGTGAGCTGAATCTGGCGCATGGTGGTCATCGGGTTACCTCCGCTGTTGTGGCTTGAAGCCGTGCTGATGTGACGGGTGTGCGCGTTTTCCCATTCTCTCAAGGCTGTTAGCGTTGCCACAACAGGTAGGCGGGTAGTGTCCACCCTCTGAGGTTGAAGCCTGAGGTTGAAGTCTGAGGTTGAAGAGGGAGGTGGCGGGAACGGTCGCCCGGCGCAGGCTTTATGCACAACAGGGTGAGCGGCTCAATAAAGTTGAGTTGTTAAATAAAAAGGAGCCGATACCCGAACAATACGCCTCGGATATCGGCTCCCGTGTTCCCTCTCGAATAAGAACATCGTGCCCCTGAAAGGATTCGAACCTTCGACCCCCAGTACCGGAAACTGGTGCTCTAATCCGCTGAGCTACAGAGGCAACCCACCTATGGTATCAGATAAGCACTAGATAAAGGGTCAGGTACCTGCCAAGGCTTGCTAGAATAGTTTGTTATGACTCCTGAAGAACTCTCCGAAGCCATTGCGCTTGCCCTTGAAGAAACCATTTCCTCCGGCCAGCTGACCCTCGTGGAGGGCGCTGAACTGCCCGCCGTCCGAGTGGAGCGCCCCAAGTCCCGCGAACACGGCGACTGGGCAACCAACGTCGCTCTGCAGCTCGCCAAGAAGGTGGGCAAGAACCCGCGTGAGGCAGCAGCTCTTCTGGCAGAGAAGATTGGTGCCATCCCCGGTGTCGCATCCGTAGATATTGCTGGCCCCGGCTTCCTGAACATCACCCTGGACGCCGCAGCCGCTGGTGAGCTTGCCGCCACCATCGTTGAGGCTGGCGAAGCATACGGCCGCAGCGACAAGTTCGCCGGTAAGACCATTAACCTTGAGTTCGTCTCCGCGAACCCCACCGGCCCCATCCACCTGGGTGGTACCCGCTGGGCTGCCGTCGGTGATGCGCTCGCCCGCGTCCTTGAGGCTGAGGGTGCTAACGTCGTGCGTGAATACTACTTCAACGACCACGGCACCCAGATTGACCGTTTCGTGCGCTCCCTGATTGCCGCTGCCCGCGGTGAGGAGACCCCCGAGGACGGCTACGCTGGCGCGTACATTGTTGACATTAAGGACCAGATTCTGGCTCAGCGCCCCGACGCGCTTGAGGCTGAGAACCCCGAAGAGATTTTCCGCGAAATCGGTACTCACCTGATGTTCGATCAGATTAAGGAGTCCCTGGCGGCATTCGGCACCCACTTCGACGTGTTCTTCCACGAGAACTCCGTGTTCGAAGGCGGCAAGGTGGACGCCCTGCTCGACACCATGCGCGAGAACGGCCAGCTCTTCGAAGCTGACGGTGCATGGTGGATGCGCACCACCGACTACGGCGATGATAAGGACCGCGTGGTCATCAAGTCTGACGGCAACCACGCCTACGTGGCGGGTGATATCGCCTACTACCAGGACAAGATGACCCGTGCAGTAAACCCCGCTGACGTGGCGATTTATATGCTCGGCGCTGACCACAGCGGCTACGTGGGCCGTCTGAAGGCTATCGCCCAGATTCTTGGTTACCGCGCCGACCAGATTGAGGTCATGATCGGTCAGCTGGTGAACCTGGTCAAGGACGGCAAACCCGTCCGTATGTCCAAGCGTGCCGGCACCGTGGTCACCCTCGAGGACCTGGTCGAAGCTGTTGGCGTTGACGCAGCCCGCTACGAGCTGACCCGCTACTCGGTGGACACCCCCATCGACATTGACCTGGGCCTGCTGACTTCCAAGAGCAACGAGAACCCGGTCTACTACGTGCAGTACGCTCACGCACGTACCGCCGCTGTGGCACGTAACGCCGCGGAGGCTGGCGTGAAAGTTGAGGACGGCGTGGATACCTCCCTGCTCGACTCGGCTGCTGACGGTGAGCTGCTGGCTGTACTCGGCCAGTTCCCCGCTGCTGTGCGCGATGCCGCGAAGTTCTACGAGCCGCACCGCGTGAACCGCTACCTGGAGCAGCTCGCTTCGGCGTACCACAGCTGGTACGGTGTCTCCCGCGTCGCCCCCAAGGCTGATGAAGAGGTCACCGACCTGCATCGTACCCGCCTGCTGCTGAACAATGCAGCACAGCAGGTGCTGGCTAACGGCCTGAACCTGCTGGGTGTGAGCGCACCCGAGCGCATGTAATACTCTCGTTTCAACCCCCGACCCGGTGCTACCGGGGCGGGGGTTGAGCGTATGCCGGCAAAGATAGCTAAGAAAGAGACACGATGAGCGAAGCCCGCGCCCTCTACGCCCCCGAATGGCTCACCTACCCCGAGCACCCCGAAGCCCTGTCCCGCACCATCTGGACTGATTCCTTTACCCGCAATGAGCAGGGCGAGCTCTGCATTGACGGTATGACCGTCAGCGACCTGGTTGCTGAGCACGAAACCCCGCAGTACGTCTTCTCCGAGACGACCTTCCGCGCCCGCGCCCGCGCCTACCGCACCGCTTTTGAGCAGGCTTTCGCCGCGCACGGTGCGAAGGTGAGCGTTTACTACGCCGGTAAGTCGTTCCTGTCTACCGCTGTGGCGCGCTGGGCGACCGAGGAGGGGCTGTGCCTGGATACCGCCTCCGGTGGTGAGTTGGCGTTGGCTCTGCGCGCGCAGGTGCCCGGTGCGAATATCGCCCTGCACGGTAATAACAAGTCGGAGGCTGAGATTGCCCGCGCGATCCGCAACGGCCTGGGCCGCGTGGTGGCTGACTCGGTGGACGAGCTCAAGCTCATTGAGCGCGTGTACGCCGAGCTTGCCGCCGAGCGTGTAGCGGAGGGAGAAGAACCGTACGCCCCGGTTCCGGTGCTGATTCGCATCACCCCCGGCGTGCATGCCTCGACCCACGAATCCATTGCGACCGCGCACGAGGACCAGAAGTTCGGCATGTCCCTGCAGCCCGGTACCGCCGCGCTCGCGGGTTTGGACGAGGAGGAGCTGGAGTACTGGGGTGTTGAGGCTACCGATTCTTACGCGGCTCTGGCTGCCGCGATTCTGAACGCGACCGATTCCCTGGATTTCCGCGGTATTCACTGCCATATTGGTTCGCAAATTTTTGAGGCGGAGGGCTTCGAGCAGGCGGCAACTACCGCCCTGGAGTTCATGAACCGTCTCAACCGTGACCTGGGCGTGATCCTGCCGGAGCTGGACCTGGGTGGCGGCTACGGTATTGGCTACACCGAGGCGGATCACCCCCGCTCCATTACCGAGGTGACCGAGTCGATTGCCGCTTCCGTCGCGGCGACCTGCGAGCGCTTGGGCATGGCGATTCCGCATATGTCGTTCGAGCCGGGCCGTTCTATTTCTGGTCCTTCGGGTGCGACCCTGTACACGGTGGGCACCATTAAGAACGTGAGCATTGAAGATGAGAACGGCGAGATTCGTGTGCGTCGCTACGTTTCGGTGGACGGCGGTATGAGTGATAACGCCCGCCCGGTGCTGTACGAATCGGATTATTCGGTGACCCTGGCGAATCGTGCCCCGGCGGGGGAGCAGGTGCTCTCTCGCGTGGTGGGTAAGCACTGCGAGTCTGGCGATGTGGTGGTGCGCTACTGCTACCTGCCCGCTGACCTGCAGGCTGGCGATATTCTGGCGGTTCCGGCGACCGGCGCGTACTGCTATGTGCTGGGTTCGAACTATAACTTCTTGACTCGCCCGCCGGTGATTGCCACTGCTGAGGGTAAGCCTTCTCGCGTGATGATTCGTCGTCAGCGTGAGGAGGATATGTTGGCGCTGGATATGGGTTCGGATATCTAAGAACACTGTCTGAACATCATGAAAAACCGTGAAGTTCCCGTCTCTGCCATGGACGCCGTGAGGTGGCGGTTGCGGGTGGGGTCTTCACGGTTTTGTGCGTTCACAACATGACAGAAGATAAGGTTCACCTCATCACTGTGAGGGATACCTCATCTCAGAGAGTAAAAGTCGCAGCTTGAGGCTGCTGAGCCGTCCCCGGCTCTTGATAAAGTGGTTGTTGAGTGCGTGCTCTGCGCCGCATCCACACCGTAGCCCGAAGAGATACCGGGGCGAACCCGGAACAGACCGTAGAAAGAGACTATCGTGGCTGAAAAGATCAAAGTAGCACTGCTCGGTGCCGGTAATGTCGGTTCCCAGGCTGCTCGCATCCTGGTCGAGGATAACGCCGTCCTTGAAAAGCGCATTGGCGCCCCCGTGGAGTTGATCGGTATTGCTGTGCGCGATACTAATGCATCCCGCCACTGGAATGCGGACCCCTCGCTGTACACCACCGACGCTGAATCCCTGATTGATGCGGCGGATGTGGTCATCGAGCTGACCGGCGGTATTGAGCCGGCTCGCACCCGCATTCTGCGTGCTCTGAAGGCGGGTAAGTCCGTGGTCTCCGGCAACAAGGCGCTGCTGGCTAAGCACGGCGTGGAGCTGCAGGCTGCCGCTGATGAGTCCGGTGCTCAGCTCTCTTACGAGGCTGCTGTTGCGGGTGCTATCCCGATTCTGCGCCCCCTGCGTGACTCCCTGGCTGGTGACCGTGTGACCCGCGTTCTGGGCATCATGAACGGCACCACCAACTACATTCTTGATCAGATGGACACCACCGGCGCATCCTTCGCGGACGCACTGGCTGAGGCTCAGAAGCTCGGCTACGCGGAGGCTGACCCGACCGCTGACGTTGAGGGCCACGATGCCGCGTCGAAGGCTGCGATTGTTGCTTCGCTGGCGTTCCACTCTGACTTCACCATCGATGATGTGCACACTGAAGGCATTACCTCCATCACCGCTGATGATGTTGCGGCTGCGGATGCTGATGGTTACGTCATCAAGCTGCTGGCCATTTGTGAGCGCGAGGGTGCGGACGGCGCGAACATTCGCGTGAACCCGACCCTGATTCCGCGTCAGCACCCGCTGGCTGGTGTGCACGGTGCGTTCAACGCTGTGTTCGTTGAGGCGGAGAACGCTGGCGAGCTGATGTTCTACGGTCCCGGTGCGGGTGGCGCTCCGACTGCTTCGGCTGTTCTGGGTGACTTTGTGTCTTTGGCTCGTCGCCTGGTGCTGGGCGGTCCCGGTGTTCCGGAGACTTCTCACGCTCAGTTGCACGCAACTAGCCTGGATAACGTGATTTCTCGCTACTCGGTGGGTGTTCTGGTGGAGGACCGTCTGGGCGTTCTGGCGAATATTACCCGTATCCTTGCCGAGCACGGTATTTCTGTTGATTCTCTGCGTCAGTCCACCCCGAAGGAGGGTGTGGCTCAGATTCGTATGGTCACCCACTCTGCGAAGGACGCTGATTTGCGCCGTGCGATTGCTGTGATTGACGCTCTGGACACTGTGCGTGAGGTGAACTCGGTCATCCGCGTGGAGTCCGAGAAGCACTAAGGCCCAAAAGCGTTATCTATGTGCGGCACGCGCCGCTCACTAAACGTGCGATGTTCGCTTGCGGGTGCATCGCTCACTAACTAACCCGCGTACCCGCTACCGCGCCGGACCTACGGAAGGTCCGGCGGGCGGGGCGCCAAGATTGAAGGAGAAGCCAATGGCACACGTGTGGCAGGGCGTTATCAATGAGTACCGTGACCGTCTGCCCTTCGCAGATGATGTAAAGGCTGTAACCCTGGGCGAGGGTGGTACCCCGCTGATTCACGCGCCGGCACTGTCTGCTGAGACCGGTAACACCGTTTACCTGAAGTTTGAGGGTATGAACCCGACCGGTTCGTTCAAGGACCGCGGTATGACCAGCGCGATGACCGCAGCTAAGCGTGACGGCGCGAAGGCTGTTGTGTGTGCTTCGACCGGTAACACTTCCGCGTCGGCTGCTGCGTACGCTCTGCAGGCTGGTATGCGCTGTGCAGTGCTGGTTCCGGACGGCAAGATTTCTATGGGTAAGCTGTCTCAGGCTATCGCTCACGGTGCTGACATCATTCAGATTGACGGCAACTTCGATAACTGCCTGGAGATTGCCCGCAAGCTCAGCGAGAACTACCCGGTGTTCCTGGTGAACTCGGTCAATCCCTACCGTATTGAGGGTCAGAAGACCGGTTCGTTTGAGGTTGTTGACACCCTGGGTGACGCTCCCGATTACCACCTGCTGCCGGTTGGCAACGCGGGTAACATCACCGCGTACTGGAAGGGCTACAAGGAGTACTCGGAGCCTTACACCAACCGTGACGGTGAGGTTCTGGAGCCGGTTGCGACCAAGCGCCCGATCATGTGGGGCTTCCAGGCTGCTGGTGCTGCACCGATCGTTGCTGGTCACCCGATTGAGGCTCCTGAGACCATTGCGACCGCGATCCGTATCGGTAACCCCGCGTCGTGGGAGAAGGCTGAAGCTGCTCGCGATGAGTCCGGCGGCGTGATTGAGGCTGTCACCGATGAGGAGATTCTGGAGGCGCACCGCTGGCTGTCTGCCCGCGAGGGTGTCTTCGTGGAGCCGGCTTCGGCTGCCGGTGTTGCGGGTCTGCTGAAGAAGCACCGCGCCGGTGAAGCTCCCGAGGGTAAGACCATCGTCATCACCGTGACCGGTCACGGTCTGAAGGACCCGCAGTGGGCTCTGCAGGCTGTGAACGGCGTGAAGGTTGAGCCGACTAAGGCTCCCTTCGACGTGGTTGCTGTGGCAGATATTCTCGATTTGCACTAGCCTATTCATACTACGTTGTGCACTCCGTCCCGATTTTTCGGGGCGGGGTGCACCTGCATGACAGCCCTTTTTGTATCTTTCACCTATTCACTCATTACGTCACCGATCGCGAGGTTCTTCTCATGTCTTCCCTGCATATTTCTGATATTCCGGTGGGCGCGTCCGTTAAGGTTCGCGTTCCCGCTACGAGCGCTAACCTGGGTCCCGGCTATGACAGCATGGGTTTGGGTCTTGGCTTCTATGATGAGCTGGTTGTTGAGCGTATTGAATCCGGCCTGGAGTTTGAGCTCAGCGGTGAGGGTAGCGCGGATGTTCCTCGCGACGAGAGCCACCTGGTTTTGCAGGCGATGAAGGCTGGTTTCGCGGCGGCTGGTTTGGATGAACTGCCCCCGGTGAAGCTGATTGCTGATAATAAGATTCCGCATTCTCGCGGTATGGGTTCTTCGGCGTCGGCTATTGTGGCGGGTGTGGCTGCGGCGAGCGGTCTGCTGCCGGAGGAGCACCGTCTGAGCCGTGAGCAGATGCTGCAGGTCGCCTCCGATATGGAGGGCCACCCGGATAACGTGGCTCCGGCGATTTACGGCAACCTGTCGGTGTCCTGGGGTGAGATGGGCAACTGGAAGACCTTGATTATTCCGGTGCATCCTGATGTTCACCCTGTGGTGGCTGTGCCCGATTATGAGGTGTCGACGAAGCTTGCTCGTTCGCTGATTCCTGAGGAGATGCCCCACGTTGAGGCGGTGGCGAACTCCGCTCGTGCGGCGTTGCTGGTGCGCACTCTCTCTGATGCTCCCGAGTACCTGATGGATGCGACCGTGGATTACCTGCACCAGGGGTACCGCGTGACCGCGATGGAGCCGTCCGCTGTGCTGGTTGCGTACCTGCGCAGTCAGGGTTTTGCTGCGGTGATTTCTGGCGCTGGCCCGACTGTTTTGACCTTTGCGCACGGCGATGAGCAGGTGCAGCAGGTGCAGGAGGCTATTGCCGAGTTCGCGGCGACTCACCCCTGTAGCGCTATTGTGGATTGTCGCCTGGACTGGCGGGTTCTTCCTCTTGAAATTGATACTGAAGGTGTTATAGTTACTCAGTAGGACGTTATTAGTTCGTCCTATGTTGAGGTTCGCCCGTCGTTCAATGTAGACCGTCGATACTATCCTTCGTAACGTACTTCCGTTTCCCCTGATGCCTCAGATGCTTTGTGTATCTGGGCGGGAGCCGGCAGGGTTCGGGGGAGTGCCTTTGGATTCCACGTCTTTCTTTGTTTCTGACGCATAGGGGAAGACTTTTCTGGAGGTTCGGTTTCGCGGCGGGTGCCCTTTCAAAGTGACCATTCCATCCTCTTCATCTCGTGTAGATGGTTCTTAGAGATGATGGTTTGGGCTTGCCCACATTTGTGATAGAGCGCCTTATCTTCCGTGTGTGCTCGCTGTGTCTGAATCAGCGGGTACGGTAAGAGACGCGAACCGCCTCCAGTGCGGTTCGAGGGAGTCGAAGGTGCGGACTGCTGTTTTCTTTCGGCAGTGTCTAAGCCTTTGACCGCGCTATAGCGTTCGCCCGATCTTTATTCTGAAGATTTTCAGGGCTTATAACCAAAGGAATTGTAGTTGGCAAAGAATATTGTTGTCACCGATGAGTACGGTACGGCGGCTGCCGCACCGGAACTTGCAAACTTGAAGGTCGCGCAGCTGCGTGTCCTCGCCCAGCAGCTTGGTATCCGCGGCTATTTGAAGTTGAAGAAGGCTGAGCTGGTTCAGGCTCTTGAGGAGCATCAGCGTGGCGGCGCCGTAGCCGCTCCTGCTGAGCCCAAGGCTGAGACTCCCGCTGAGTCTGCCCAGACTCCCGATGCTGAGAAGGTTGAGGAGTCTAAGCCTCGCCGTACCCGCCGTACTCGCGCCCAGAAGGATGCTGAGGCGAAGGTGGAGAAGGCTGAGAAGACCGAAAACGCGGAGGCTGCTGAGGCTCCCGCCGAGGGCGCTGAGAAGGCTGAAAAGTCTGAGAAGCGTACCCGCTCTTCCCGCCATGAGACTCCCGCTCAGAAGCGTGCGCGCGCTCGCCGCGCCGCTGAGGGCGAGGACGCATCGGCTGAGAAGTCCGAGAAGACTGAGAATAACGAGAAGCCGGAGAAGCGTACCCGCCGCACCCGCACCCGTAAGGAAGAGAAGCCCGCTGAGCTTCCCCCGCTGGATGTGCGTGCTGAGCTGGCTGCTGAGCGTATTGGTGAGCGTTCGGAGCAGGTTGACCTGCCCGGTAACTCGGCTGAGCTGAAGGCTACTACCGCTGACGGCACCGCGAGCCTGGACAGCCTGAACGCTGCCCTGGACATGACTTTTGGCACCCCTGACGGTGAGAAGAGCTCGAAGCGTACTCGTACCCGTGAGCGTCGCCGCGACCAGGATGGTGAGCGTACTGAGCGTCGTTCCAAGCGTGACCGCCAGGCGGAGCGTGCAGAGCGCAATGCTGAGCGTAGCGAACGTGCCGAGCGTAAGGCTGCTGAGCGTGCAGAACGCGCAGAGCGTGCCGAGCGCACTGAGCGCCGTTCCAAGCGTGACCGTCAGGCTGAGCGTGCTGAGAAGCAGGCTCGCCGCCGCGAGGAGAACGAGCCTCGTCTGAGCGAAGACGATGTGCTGGCACCGATTTCCGGTGTTCTGGACATTCTCGATAACTACGCTTTCGTGCGTACCACCGGCTACCTGCCCGGCACCAACGACGTGTACGTCTCCCTGGCTCAGGTGAAGAAGTACAACCTGCGTAAGGGTGACCACGTGCTCGGCGCGATTCGCGT
Organism: Rothia sp. HMSC076D04; assembly: GCF_001814645.1. Classification (NCBI taxonomy): domain Bacteria; kingdom Bacillati; phylum Actinomycetota; class Actinomycetes; order Micrococcales; family Micrococcaceae; genus Rothia; species Rothia sp. HMSC076D04. Next base: position 124,048 of record NZ_KV817365.1, read on the forward strand.
GCCGCGTGATGGTGAGTCGAACAGCCGCCAGCGTTTCAACGCGCTGGTTCAGGTTGAGGCGATTAACGGTCAGACCGTTGAGGAAGCAGCTAACCGCCGCGTCTTCTCGAAGCTGACTCCGCTGTACCCCAAGGAGCGTCTGCGCCTGGAGACCACCCCGAAGAAGCTGGGTACCCGCGTGGTGGACCTGGTGTCTCCGATTGGTAAGGGTCAGCGTGGTCTGATTGTGTCCCCGCCGAAGGCGGGTAAGACCCTCATGCTGCAGTCCATTGCGAATGCGATTACCGTGAACAACCCGGACGTGTACCTGATGATGGTCCTGGTGGATGAGCGTCCTGAAGAAGTGACCGATATGCAGCGCACCGTCAAGGGTGAGGTTATCGCCTCGACCTTCGACCGCCCGGCTGAGGATCACACCACTGTGGCTGAGCTGGCTATTGAGCGTGCGAAGCGTATGGTGGAGCTCGGCTACGATGTGGTCGTGCTGTTGGACTCCATGACCCGCCTGGGCCGCGCATACAACCTGGCGGCTCCCGCATCCGGTCGTATCCTCTCCGGTGGTGTGGATTCTGCCGCACTGTACCCGCCGAAGAAGTTCTTCGGTGCTGCCCGCAACATTGAAGAGGGCGGCTCGCTGACCATTCTGGCTACCGCCCTGGTTGAGACCGGCTCGAAGATGGATGAAGTGATCTTCGAAGAGTTCAAGGGCACCGGTAACATGGAGCTGCGCCTGTCCCGTCAGCTGGCGGATAAGCGTATCTTCCCGGCTGTTGATATTAACGCTTCTGGTACTCGCCGCGAGGAGAACCTGCTCTCCCCGGATGAGATCAAGATTATGTGGGGTCTGCGCCGTGCCCTGGCGGGTATGGAGCCTGAGCAGGCTCTGGGCGTTCTGACCAACCAGCTGCGTAAGACTGAAAGCAACGTGGAGTTCCTTCTGACGGTTCAGAAGAACGGTCTGCGTCTGGTCGACTAAGGCTCGTATCTCACGCGCCCCACCTCCTCATGTGGGTGGGGCGCGTGAGACGTTCGTTTTGCGCATCCCTGTTGTGTGGGGTGCGAGATGTCTAGTGCCTGCCCGTGCGGCATAAAGTGCGGGAGATGGAAGAGAGAACAGAATGTTTGAATCTATTCAGGTTCTGCTGGATGAGCACACTGACCTGCAGAATCAGCTTGCTGACCCCGCTGTGCAGGCGAACCAGGGTAAGGCACGCCGTGTGGGCCGCCGTTACGCGGAGCTGACCGGTATTGTGACTGCGTACAACAAGTACACTTCGCTGAAGGATGACCTTGAGGCTGCTCGCGAGATGGCTGACGAGGATCCGGATTTCGCGGCGGAGATTCCCGGTCTGGAGGAGGAGCTGGAGGTTGCTCAGGAGAAGCTGCGCCGCCTGCTGATTCCGCGTGACCCGGATGATGGCCGTAACGTCATTCTTGAGGTGAAGGCTGGTGCCGGTGGTGACGAGGCGGCTCTGTTCGCTGGTGACCTGCTGCGCATGTACATGCGTTATGCCGAGAACAAGGGCTGGAAGACTGAGATTATTTCTTCGACCAGCACCGATGTTGGCGGTTACAAGGACGCCCAGATTGCTATTAAGGGCTCCTCGAATGAGCCTGCTGAGGGCGTGTGGGCGCACCTGAAGTATGAGGGTGGCGTGCACCGTGTGCAGCGTGTTCCGGCGACTGAGTCTCAGGGCCGTATCCACACTTCTGCTGCTGGTGTTCTGGTGTTCCCCGAGGTGGATGAGCCCGAGGAAATCGAGATTAACCAGAACGACCTGAAGATTGACGTGTACCGTTCTTCGGGCCCCGGTGGTCAGTCGGTGAACACCACTGACTCGGCGGTGCGTATTACTCACCTTCCGACCGGTATTGTGGTGGCGATGCAGAATGAGAAGTCTCAGCTGCAGAACCGTGAAGCTGCGATGCGCGTTCTGCGTGCGCGCCTGTTGGCTCACCAGCAGGAGCAGATTGACGCTGAGAACGCGGCACACCGTGCTTCGCAGGTGCGTACCATGGACCGTTCGGAGCGTATCCGTACGTACAACTTCCCGGAGAACCGCATTGCGGATCACCGTACCGGCTACAAGGCGTACAACCTGGATGCTGTGCTGAACGGCGACCTGGAGCCTGTGGTTCAGTCCGCTATTGAGATGGACGAGGCGCACCGCCTCGCTCAGGTGGGCCAGGAACAGAAGTAGTTCTGTGCAGACGTAGGTTCTGTATATAGACTCTTGTCGATTCACTGAATCGACGTGAGATGTTGGTGAGGGGCTCGCCGCTACGGCGGTGGAGCCCCTTAGCCATATGCTGTGACAGGTTTTGAGCTGTTGAGAGAGCGTAAGGAGAGCTCATGAAGGTGAATGTGCACGACCCGCGCGGGGAAGAACTCGCGCAGGTACTCACGCGCGCCACCGCGGCACTGGCGCAGGTGCCCAGCCCCCGCGTGGACGCCGAGCTCCTCGCCGCGCACCTGCTCTACGACGGTTCGCGCTCGCGCCTACAGCACGCCGCGCTCATGGGGGAGCGGCTCACCCCCGCACAGGTCGCAGAGTACGAGGCGCTGGTCGCCCGCCGCGCCTACCGCGAACCGCTGCAGCACATCACCGGCTCCGCTCCCTTCTACCGCCTAGAACTGGCAGTCGGACCGGGCGTGTTCGTACCCCGCCCCGAGACCGAGCTACTCGTCGAAGAAGCCCTCAAAGTGCTAAGCGCACGCACAGATTCGGCAACCGGTGCGCTGCGCATCGTCGACCTGTGCACCGGCTCCGGCGCTATCGCCGCGGCAATCAAGAGCGAGCTACCGAACGCCCAGGTGTTCGCGGTGGAGCTCTCGGAAGACGCCATCCCATACACCCGCAAGAACCTGGAGCCGCTCGGCGTGCACCTGGTTCAGGGGGACGCCCTCACAGCCCTGCCCGAACTTGCCGGAACCTTCGACGCGGTGCTCTCGAACCCTCCGTACATTCCGCCGGCGAACGTACCCGCTGACCCGGAAGCCGCCCTGCACGACCCGGACATGGCACTGTACGGCGGGGGAGAGGACGGCATGCAGATGCCCTCCGCGATTGCCGCCCGCGCCTTCGAGCTTCTTACCCCCGGCGGCCTGTTCATCATGGAGCACGACGACACCCAGGAAGACGCCGTCGCCGAGCTGTTGGCGCGTGTCGGCTTCGAGGGCTGCTACCCGGTGCATGACCTGAATAATCGTCCGCGTCATAGCGTCGGTTATAAACCGCGCCCACTAGAGCCTTTAGACTAGTAGATGCACCACCTAGCCCGTGCCGGGCTGCGTGAAGGCAACGCGTCCTCCTCCTCAGCCAGCTCAAAGCCCGCGAAATATGGTGAACCCCCGGAAGAGCGCTTCCACATGGCGCGTTGTGGGTGCCGGTGTCTCGCCGCATCCAGAAAAACATGAGAGAATAAGACCCGTGACTGCAAAGCTGTACCCCGTAACGACTGAAACTGAGACCCGCGAGGCCATTGAAGCTGCCCGCGAGGCGCTGAAGGCGCACGACACGATTGTGATGCCCACCGATACCGTCTACGGTATTGCCGCCGATGCTTTCTCGCATCAGGGCGTTGCCAAGCTGCTGGCAGATAAGGGCCGCGACCGCACCATGCCGCCGCCCGTGCTGATCTTTGATCTTGCTGCGCTCGCTGGCGTGGTCGACGACGTTCCGAACGATATTTACGATCTGGGTGGTCGCTTCTGGCCCGGCGCGCTGACTATGATTCTTCACGCGTACCCGTCACTGAGCTGGGATTTGGGTGAGACCCGCGGTACTGTTGCCGTGCGTGTTCCCGATGATGAGTTCGCCCTGAAGCTGCTGACTGAGCACGGTCCGCTGGCGGTTTCGAGCGCGAACAAGACCGGTCAGGAAGCCGCACTGGATGCGCAGACCGCCATGGATTCGCTGGGTGAGGATGTCGCCGTGGTGATTGATGGTGGCGCTCGTCCTAAGCCGCTTGAGTCTGAGCCGAATGAGGACGGCGTGGTTGTGGTGACTGAGCGTGACCCGGCACCGTCGACGATTCTGGATTGCACCTCCTTCCCCTACGTGGTGGTTCGTGAGGGCGCAATTTCAGTGGAGGAGCTGCGTGAGGTCGTTCCGACCATTCTGACTCGTGCGGAGGCTGACGAGCAGGCAGCTCGTAAGGTTGAGGAAGCTGAGACTGCTTCTTCTGCGCCGTCTGAGTCGACTCCTTCTGAGCGTGCTCTGGATGAGCAGGCTGACCTGGATGAGGCGTACGAGCAGTGGGACAGCACCCACACTGTGAGCGGTGAGCCTGCTCGTCGCGCTTCGGCACCGGTTGCCGGTTCTGTCGCTGCGTCTCTGCTGGGCGCTACTTCGGCTCTGTCTTCTGCTTTCAGCACTGGCGTGGATCAGGAGCGTTCGCGCGGCTACCGTGACAACACTCCGAAGCCGGTTCGTGCGGATGAGCCGCAGACCCACCCGGTTCCTGCTGATACTGCTCGCGCGCTGGTCTTTGGCGAGTCGAAGATTGAGACTGCCGCTCAGAGTGCACCCGCTCAGAGCGAGGCTAAGCCGGCAGAAGCTAAGGCTGAAGACGCTAAGACTGAGGCTACCAAGACTGAAGCTGAGGCAAAGACCGAGCAGAAGGATGCCCCGGAGGACCACCTCTAAACCTCTGCGGGTTATAGCGCTCGGGTATAAATCTCGGAGCATAAAAACGTATAGGGAACCCCCGATATATCGTTCAGATATATCGGGGGTTCCCTTTCGTTATGAGTCCTCTAGGTTATGCGCCCCTAGGCTGCATACATCAGGCTGCCTGCCTCAGGTCGTGCACCTTTAGGAGAGCACGCGCGCTACCTAGTTCTTCTCGAAGCGGCGGTCCTTCTTCTTACCCAGCGCGGTGTGGGCGTTGCGCAGTACTTCACGCACGCGCGGGGTGGGCAGAAGGTTGTTGTCGCGCGCCCAGGAGTCATCAATGCCCTGGCCAAACCACATAACCTCGACCTTACGTACGGAGCCTGCGAACTTGTCGTTCATCAGCTCGGAGACGGTGTAGCCCGCCTTGACGGCTGCGCGGCAGAGCCATTCGGGCAGGTGCAGCGGCTTGCGGCGGCCTGCATCCAGAGTTGCGGAGGCGACGGTTGCGCCTTCCCAGGGCTGCAGGACAATGGTGGGCAGTTCGCCGGGGAAAGTGCCGAGCATGACCACGAATTCTGCGAGGGCGTGCACACTCGAGACGGGCGACTTGCCGGTGCCTGCACCCGCAACGGAGGCGAAGGGGGAGGACGCCATCTTAGCGAAGAGTTCGGTGGTGCGGCGGCCGCGGCCCTGGACACTGGTTGCGCGCAGGATGCACAGCTCGGGTGCGCTGTCGGGGTGCTCTTCGAGGAAGTAGTCCTGTAGGTCGAGCAGCGCTTCTTCACCGAGTGCCTTGGAGAAGGAGTAGGCGCTGAACGGGTTGGTCTCTTCGGAGGCATCCAGCACGAGGCGCGGGCCCTGTACGGCTGCGGAGGAGAGGTGGATGACGCGGCGCACGCCGGTGCGCTGTGCGGCAATTGCGATGACTGCGGGTAGCAGTGCGTTTGCGCCGACGAGCGGGGGCAGATCCTGCATATTGGGTGCTGCGAGGCCCGCTGCGTTGACGACGACCTGTGCGCCGGCGAAGGCTTCTGCGAGGGAGTCGATGATGCCTTCAAGCTGGTCTGCTTCGTCGATAATGCTGTCTACGTCGAGGGCGCGGGTTGCGAGTCGAGGTGCCTCAATGGGGTCGACGCTGATACCTTCTGCGTTCAGTCGCGCGACGATGGAGGAACCAACGAAGCCGCTGGCGCCAATGACTTTCCACTTGGATTCAGACATCTCTTTTACCTCTCATGAGCCCGCGTACATTGCGGGGAAAAATGGGGTCAGTTCAACTTTCCCATATTTGAACAGTTTATGGGGAATTTGTGGGGTTTTATTCGGTCTCTGGTCGTTTTTTCGCACGGTATGCACAGCGCAGACACAGGCTGTGAAGCGGGTAGCTTGATTGATACCCAAAAGTGGGTGTTCGGGTACGTCCGCTATGCGGATAAATCAACTGAATTCGGTTGTTTATTTGTCATATAAGGCGTCTTTTGGGGTGGTGGTTCACTCTCTAGTGGAGACCGCAGGTAGAATATTTTCTTTGAGTGATATATCCACACGGTTGAATACCGCGGGCGCGAGAAACACCATAAGCGCCCAGCTCGGTATGGGTATATTGCGTATCGGCTGATTCAGGCGTATCGCGCCGTGGAGGGAGAACTTATGGCAGAAAAGTACAGCGACGTGACCGCTTTTGCCCAGCCTTCTTCCGAGCAGCCTTCTTCTTACGATTCTTCGAACGAGTACCCCCGCACGGTTGCCGTGGTGGTGACCTACAACCGTGAGGACCTGCTGCCGAAGACCCTGGCTGGTATCGCTTCGGGTGAGCGCGTGCCTGCGGCGGTGGTGATCGTTGATAACGCCTCCACTGACGGCACTGCCGAGTATCTGCGCACCCTGGACTATGAGCTGCCGGTGGACCGCATCCGCCTGGAGAAGAATATGGGTGGCGCTGGCGGTTTCGCGGTGGGTATTGACCGTGCCCTGGAACGCCACAACCCGGACCTGGTGTGGGTCATGGATGATGACACCGAGCCGACCGAGAACACCCTGTCGGAGGCGGTTGCCGCCTGGCTGAACTATTCGCCGGTGCCTTCGCAGCGCCCCGCGGTGGTGGCGTCTCGTGTGGTGTGGACGAACGGCGAGGACCACCCGATGAACACCCCGCGCACGATGTTTGCGGCGGGGGAGCAGCGTCATGCTCGTGCGCAGGCGGTGGGCGCCCGCCCGATTCGTAGCGCCTCGTTCGTGTCGATTCTGATGGATGCGCAGGCGATTCGCCGCAACGGTGGCCTGCCGATTGCTGAGTTCTTCATCTGGAATGACGACTTCGAGTTTTCGACCCGTCTGATTCATCACCGCGACGGCATTGCGGTGCCGTCCTCTGTGGCTAAGCACCACACGAAGACGTTTGGTACGACGAACGCCAATCCCGGCCCGCGTTTCTATAACGATGTGCGCAATAAGCTGTGGGTTTTCACCCGTTCGCGTACCTTGAACCCGCTGGAGAAGCTGCTCTACGGTGGCTCGTCGGCGCGCCTGTGGATTTCTACTGTGCTGCGCACTGATGACCGCCGCACCTACCTGGGGTATTTCCTCAACGGTGTGCGTGACGGTTTGCGGGCACCCACCCCGAACCGCCAGGTGCTTGAGGGTATTTACCCGCTGACTTTCCCCGGCCGCTACGGTGTGCCGGCTACTGCTAACGCCGTTGAGTCTGAGAAGGCGCGCGGTTGCGTGAGCTCCGCACCCGATTTCTCGGTGTTGATGAGCGTGTACGCGAAGGAGAATCCCGCGTACCTGGAGCAGGCGTTGGAGTCGAATCTGCTGAACCAGACGGTGCGTCCTTCCGAGCTGGTTTTGGTGAAGGACGGTCCGCTGACCCCCGAGCTGGATGCCGTGGTGGACCGCTGGGTTCAGCGTGCCGAGAATCTGGATTGCCCGCCGATTCAGGTGGTGGAGCTGGCTCAGAATGTTGGTTTGGCGGAGGCGCTGAACGCCGGTCTGCAGGCGTGCTCCTACGAGCTGGTGGCTCGTGCTGATTCTGATGACCTATCGGAGCCGACTCGTTTTGCGCGTCTGATTCCTGCCCTGGTTGAGGGCGGCTACACGGTGCTGGGCTCTGCCATGCTTGAGGTGAATGAGAGCAATACTGCGGTGGAGTCGACTCGCGAGGCGATCGTTGATTCTGAGCGTCTGTTGCGCGCAATGGATTCACGCAACCCGATTTACCACCCGTCGGTGGCGTTCGTGAAGAGTGCCGTGCAGCAGCTGGGCAGTTACGAGTTCGTGCCCGGCGCTGAGGACTGGTGGCTGTGGATGCGTCTGCGCGATGCCGGCTACCGTCTGGGTAATATCCCCGAGGCGCTGGTGCGTTACCGCGTGGGTGCGGGCGCGTACACAAAGCGTGGGGGAGTGGACGCCTGGTTGCAGGATGTGGCGATTCAGCGTCGCCTGTACACCGGTCACGGTATTTCTAAGCTTCAGTGGGCTCAGAACATGGCGGTGCGTAGTGTGTACCGTTTTGTGCCTGAGCAGGCGCGCCGTTCGGCGTTCCGTGCGTTGTCGTCGTTGACGGCTCGCGCTTCTTCTCGTTCTTCTGGTACCGCATCTGAAGGAGGCATGTAGTGGCTCAGTTGAAACCTCACGCTCATGTGGTGATGCGGAAGGCGGCTCAGCGCGGCACCCTGGTGACGGAGGGCGACTCCGGCACGATGCTGGTGAACCGCCTGTACGAGCGTAAGCCGTGGTGGCTGATTGCGCAGGCTCTGATTGATTCGAGCGCGTGGCTGCTGGCGGTTTTGTTCGCGTACATGCTCCGCTATAGTGTGCTGCTCAGCAACGGTTCGGTGTTCGATATTATTCACCCGGCGTCGTTGACGATGACCGCTACTTTGGCTGTGGTGTTGCACCTGGTCATTGGTTTGGCGGGCGTGAAGATTTATAACGGCGTGTACTCTTATGGCTCGTTTGACGAGTCGTGGCGTGCCGGTGCGGCTGCTTTGAGCGCGGGCGCGGCGTTGACCATTTTCTCCTTTGTGGATGAGCTGTTGGGTCTGCCCCATATGCCGCATAGTGTGCCTGCGATTGCGGCGGCATTTAGCTTGATTATGATGGCGGGCGCTCGCATGGCGAAGCGTGTGTACACTGAGCGCGGTGCTGTGCGTGAGCTGACCGGTGAACCGGTGATTGTGTACGGTGCCGGCTTTATTGGCGGCATGGTCATGGATTCGATGCTGCACGATGAGGATGCGAAGCTTCGCCCGGTTGCGGTCTTCGACGATGATCAGCTGAAGGCTGGTACGAAGTTCCACGGCATTTCGGTGATTACGACGTACCGCGAGCTGGAGCAGGTGATTCGTGAGTCGGGTACCCGTAAGATTCTGGTGACGATTTCGGATATGTCGGAGGATTACTTCGAGTCCTTCTGCAACCGCATGCGTAAGCTTAAGGTTGAGGTTCAGCGTATTAGTAGCGCGAATGCTCGACTGATGGGTGAGCGTCTGATTACCGCGAGCGATAACGACCTGATGCGCGTGATTCGTGGTGAGATTAACTACGATATTGACCGCGATATTCTGCGTTCGTACCTGCACGGTAAGCGCGTGCTGGTCACAGGTGCGGGCGGTTCGATTGGTTCTGAGCTGTGCCGTCAGATTAGCGAGTTTGAGCCTGAGACCCTCATGATGCTTGATCATGATGAGACTCTGCTGATGGAGACGAAGGTTTCGATTACTCACGAGTCGAGCCTGGACGATGACCGCATCATCCTGGCTGATATTCGTGAGGGTGATAACCTGCTGGAGATTTTCCGTGACCGTCGCCCCGAGGTAGTGTTCCACGCTGCAGCTTTGAAGCATGTGTCGGCGCTGGAAGCGTACCCGCAGGAGGCGTGGAAGACGAACTCTCTGGGTACTCTGAACGTGCTGCGTGCCGCGGAGGCGGTGGGCGTGAAGACCTTCGTGAACGTTTCGACCGATAAGGCTGCGGACCCGAAGACTGCGCTGGGTCAGTCCAAGCGCGTGGCGGAGCGTCTGACCGCGTACTTTGGCGAGAAGACCGGCAACACCTACGTGTCGGTTCGTTTCGGTAATGTGTTTGGTTCGCGCGGTTCGATTAAGCCGCTCTTTACGAAGCAGATTCTCTCGGGTGGTCCGATTACCCTGACCGATAAGCGCGCGACCCGTTACTTCATGCTGATTACCGATGCCTGCCTGCTGGTGATGCTTGCCGGTGCGATTGGTCGCCCGGGTGAGGTCATGGTGCTGGATATGGGTCAGCCGGTCAAGATCCTGGACGTTGCGAAGGCGATGCGCCAGGCGTATGAGCGGTATGACGTGGAGATCAAGGAGATTGGTCTTCGTAAGGGTGAGAAGCTGGATGAGACTCTCTTCGGCGGTACCGAGAAGCTGGTGCCGAGCGAGGAGAACCGGTATATTTCCCGGTCGAGTGCCCCGGCACTTGACCCTGATGAGCTCGATTATGAGCGGTGGATTCAGAACTATCGGGAGCACAGCGGCTATGAACGTCATGGCCTGGAGCGTGCCCCTGATCCGCGTACTCTGGCGGATGCGCAGACGTTCTAATCTTTACGGAAATGACACCGGATGCTGCACTTGCGTGGCGGGTGCGGTATCCGGTGTTTTCTCTTTCTCGGGTGTAGAACATTTCAGGACGCAGAATATGCAGAACGTATGGAGAGAATCTGTAATGTTTAGTCCCGGGCTACTGAAGAGTTCTATAGAATACGAAGTAAACACACACACACTACGCACACATCGTCCCTTAGCTGCAATTCTGGAGCTTGCGTCCAGGGGAGCGGCGCCAATGCCTTGGAGCTGGTATGACCTCCTTTTCTGAGCTGTTGAGCATTTTTGCTCTTGCTTTTGTTTTGGGTGCCCTTTTGCCGTTTGCGGTGCGCCCGATTTTGCACCGCTACAACATGGTGGATGTTCCTAATGAGCGTTCTTCGCATACTGCTCCGACCTACCGCGGTATGGGTTTGGCGACTGCGGCTGCGACCTTTGTGGCGTTTGTGGCGGCTACCCTGTTCGGCTGGACGTACCGTTCTGCTGAGTCTTTGCAGCTGGCGGTGACGATTGCCGCGGCGATTCTGTGTGCTCTTGCCCTGGGCTGGCTTGAGGATATTCGCGGCGTGAGCATTGTGCGTCGTGCGGGCCTGCAGCTGGTGATTGGCGTACTGGTGAGCGTGAGCTTTGCGACGGTGCAGGGCACGAACATTCTGCTGCTGATTCTGGGCGCGATTTTTGTTGCCGGCTACATTAACGTGGCGAATTTTATGGACGGCATTAACGGTATTTCTGGTGCTCACGGTCTGGTGGCTGGTTTGGCGTATGCGCTGACCGGTTGGATGGTGAACCTTCCGTGGCTGGCTTTGGCTGGTGTGGCTGTTGCCGGTGCTTTTGCGGCGTTCCTGCCGTGGAATGTGCGCCCTGGTAAGAACGTGTTTTTGGGCGATGCGGGTTCTTATGTTTTGGGCGCGGCGCTGGGCACGTTGGCTGTGGGCGCGTGGTTTGCGGATGTTCCGTTCCTGTTGGCTTTTGCTCCGCTGATGACGTATCTGGCGGACGCGGGTACGACTCTGTTCCGTCGTTTTATGGCGGGGGAGCAGTGGTACAAGCCGCACCGTACTCACACTTATCAGCGTCTGACGGATGTTGGTTTCAGCCACCTTGGTTCGACCGCCGTGGTGACCGGTACGACCATTCTGGTGTGGGTGCTGCTGGCGTTTGCCTCTGATTTGTTTGCTTCGGGCGCCGTGCTGGCGGCTGTTGGTGTGGTTCTTGTGGCTCTTGCCGTGCTGGTGGTGTACCTGCGTATGCCGCAGCTCTTTGGCGGTGAGGCACCTACTTCTGCGATTGACCTGTCGAAGCGCTTTGCGGCGGATTCGAAGGGTTCGGCGCCGAAGGCGAAGTCGGCAACTGCAGAGCCTGCTACCGGCTCTTTGACCTCGGCAACTGGTGTTCCTGCGACTCCTGAGAATGTGGAGCCGACCTCGCTGCATCCGGAGCCGATCATGCCGGATTCGGTGAAGGATCGTGCGGGTCAGCCTTCTTCTGCTTCCTCTTCTTCGACGCAGTCTAATCAGAATCGTGGGGAGAAACACTAATGGCTTCTGAGCAGCCTAAATCTCAGGCTCCTGCAGAGCCTCTCTGGAGGCGCGTGGTGGACGTTCTGTGGTATCCGCCGGCGGAGCGCAAGAAGCAGCAGAAACACCGCCGAGAGCGTGCTCAAGCAGGTTTGAAGGCCTCTTCTTTCGAGAGTCAAGAGCTTTCCTGGAAATTTTTGTTCTACAGGGTATCGGCTTACTCTCTGCTGGCTTGGTTGGGCGGTATGATGAGTGCGTACCTGTTTGCGGGCCCCGTGGGCGCGCTAGGAATAACATTGGGCTTTCTGATAATCTATATATGCTTCACTCTGGGCGTATTGGTTATGTTGGTTGCTCCCATTTTCGACTGGGGTGTACCCAAATCGCTGGTGGTGAGCTACCTCGTGAAGATTGCTCTGCTCGGTCTGGTATTGATGTTTGTGCCGTTCCCCGAGAATCTGAGGCACGGTTGGACTCTCGCAGGCGCATGTACCGGCGTGATTCTGTGGATTGTTATTGAAACAGTCAGCATCGCACGACTGAGAATTCTATACTTCGACACCGATCTGGAAGACCATGGTCGGTAACGCGATTGGTGTTTGAAAGGAAATACGTTTGGCCGAAGAGAAGAAGTGGTGGGACGGAGATAAAAAGCTCCGCACTACCGGAGAATTGGTGTCTGACGGAGGGCTCTCCGGTGCAGTCATGTCGATTCTCTATCTGATCATCGGTATAGCAGTGTGGGGCGGCATCGGTTACCTCGGTGACCTGGTCTTCTCCACCACCTGGCTGGTGTGGGTTGGTGTCTTGATTGGCGCTGTCGGAGGTTTGACCCTCGTCTTTACCTACATGACCAGGCAGAATAAAGACCGCTAGGTCATTGAACGCGGACCGCTAGGTCACACATTCATCCATGTAGTTAGCATGTCAGTCGCTTAGAGGCAGACATGGGCTCTTGATAGCCACTAGTAGCAAGAAAGGACTTGCTTTGATCGAGAACGGGTTGATCCTCGCGGAAGCCTATGTGCCGCCGACCCCCGAAGACATGCATCTGCCCCCCTTCTTCACCATTGGTGATTTCGCTTTCGGTAAGCAGAACGTACTGATTCTGCTGTCCGTGGTGATTATCGCGGTCTTCTTCCTCACCGCAGCACGTAAGCGCGCCATGGTTCCCGGCAAGACTCAGTTCATCGCTGAGTCTGGCTACATGTTTGCTCGTAACTCCCTCGGTAAGGAAACCCTGGGCGTACAGCACTACAAGCCTTTCGTGCCGATTCTGTTCGCCTCCTTCTTCTTCGTTCTGGTGAACAACCTCTACGGTTCGATTCCGTTTGTTCAGCTGCCCTCCTTCTCCCACCCCGGTAGCGCCTACGCACTGGCTGGCGTAGCGTACCTGACCTGGGTTGGCGTTGGTATCAAGCGCAAGGGCCTGGGCGGCTTCTTCAAGGACATCACCATGCCCTCGGGTCTGCCGGTGTGGATCTACCCCATCCTGATCCCGATCGAGTTCTTCTCGAACCTGCTGATTCGTCCCGCAACTCACGCGCTACGTCTCTTCGCGACCATGTTCGGTGGTCACCTGGCGCTGATGGTTGCATCCAGCATGGTGACCTACATGGTTGAGACTCTGGGTGGTATCGGCTACCTGGCTGCTATTGCTCCCGGTGCTCTGGGCCTGTTCCTGTACTTCCTGGAATTCATGATTCAGTGCATCCAGGCTTATGTGTTCGCTCTGCTGCTGGCTGTGTACCTGCAGGGCTCGGTTTCCGAGGGACACTAAACTCTCTAGTTTTTTAGGTTTTCGCGTTCGTCATTGGGCGTGAATAAAGCAACCCACACGTTCACTGTGCGGGCTATTAACTCAAATCAAACTCTGTTCGGTCCGGGTATGTTCCCGGTCGAACACTGTTGAAAGGAAAAATAATGGTTGGTTCCATCACTGCGGTTGGCTACGGTCTGGCAGCTATTGGCGGCGGCATCGGCGTGGGTCTGATCTTCGCGGCATACATGACCAGCGTTGCTCGTCAGCCCGAGTCCCAGAAGACCCTGCAGCCCATGCTGTTCCTGGGCTTCGCACTGGTCGAGGCGCTGGCAATTCTGGGCCTGGTTCTCGTCTTCATCAAGTAACCGGCTCTGCCACATCCTAAACGACCCATCCCATAGAACAGGATTCCCTCCATGATTTATCTGGCAAGCGAAGGGGGAGCGGAGGCAACTTCGAACCCCCTGATTCCCGACGTCGGGGAAATTGTCATTACCCTCATCGGATTCCTGATCCTCTACTACATCGTTGCTAAGTACGTTGTCCCGGCGTTCGAGAAGATCTACCAGGACCGTAAGGAAGCAATCGAAGGTGGCCTTGCCAAGGCCGAGAAGGCACAGGCAGAGGCTGCAGCGGCTCGCGATGAGTACACCCAGCAGCTCGAAAGCGCTCGACTGGAGGCTCAGAAGATTCGTGAAGAGGCACGCGCAGAGGGCGAGGCAATCATTGCCGATGCTCGCGAGCGTGCAACCGCTGAGGCTCAGCGCATTAGCGATAATGCAGCAAAGGCTATCGAGGCAGAGCGTGCGGCAGCAGCAGTGTCCCTCCGTTCCGAGGTTGGCACTCTTGCTACGACCCTTGCCGGCAAGATTGTGGGCGAAGCCCTCAACGATGATGAGCGATCGGCCCGTGTGGTAGATCGTTTTCTTGCTGACCTTGAAACCGAGAAGCAGAACGCAGGTGCGGCTCGGTAATGGCAGGAGTATCTACTGAATCACTGAGCAAGGTGGAAGAGGTGCTGGAAGCTCACGCTTCCCTGCAGCCCCTGAACCTGGCGAGCGAGCTTTTCGCTGTGGTTGATGTTCTCGACCACAACGGCACCCTGCGCCGTGCTGTCACCGATTCTTCGCGTGATGCAGCAGCACGTCAGGGTATCGCTAACACCGTCTTCGGCGGCAAGATCTCTTCTCAGGCTATGGCTGTGCTCACCAGTGCGGTGGCTCAGCGCTGGTCCGATGATGCTGATCTGGCGAATGCCCTGGAGCGTGCAGCAGTGCTCGCCGTGACCGCATCGGCTCAGTCTCGCGGTGGCGTGGACGCCCTGGACGAGGTACTCAACGAACTACTCACCTTTGTGCGTACCGTTGATTCCAACGCTCAGGCGCAGGAAGCGCTGTCCGACCATCAGGCAAGCAAAGAAGCAAAGAAGAAGCTCGCCGTGGCGCTCGGTGGCCCCGCCACCACCGCCGAAGGTGTGCTTCTGCTCGAACGAGTTGGCTCCAACCCCCGCGGCCGTCACGCTGCACGGGTAGCCGATGAGTTCGCAGAAATCATCGTCACGCGACAGAACCGTTACATTGCGCGAGTAACTAGCGCGATTGCGCTGTCGCAGGCACAGCTTGAACGTCTCGGTCGCGCGCTCAACGCCGTGTACGGCCGTGAGCTGAAGCTCGACGTTTCGGTGGACCCCGCCGTTCTGGGCGGTCTGCGTGTTCAGGTGGGCGACGAGGTGATCGACGGTACCGTCGAGACCCGCATGTCCGACCTGGCTCGTTCCATCGGCTAGCGGCTCAAGCTAGCGACGCTGAACCGTTCGTCGCAACGGTGATTTAGAAGATACCTCGGGTTGCGGGTGCGTGGCAGATGCCTCCTTCGCAGAAGCAGTGGCATTGCCCGCCCGTTCAACCCGAATTGCAAGTTTCGGTTGGTTCCGTTGACGGAACGCAACCACAATGAGAGAGCAGGGACACAAGATGGCCGAACTGACCATCAATGCCGAAGATGTCCGTAATGCGCTGAACGAGTTTGCAGCGTCTTACGAACCCGGCAATGCAGAACGTGTTGAGGTGGGTCGAGTTGTATCGGCCTCCGACGGTATCGCTCGTGTCGAGGGCCTTCCCTCGGTTATGGCGAATGAGCTGCTTCGTTTCGAAGACGGCACCCTCGGCCTCGCACAGAACCTGGATACCCGCAATATTGGTGTGATTGTCCTGGGTGACTTCACCGGTATTGAAGAGGGCCAGGTCGTACACCGCACCGGTGAGGTCCTCTCGGTGCCCGTTGGCGACGCGTACCTCGGTCGCGTTGTTGACCCCCTCGGTAACCCGATCGATGACCTGGGCCCCATTGAGTCCGAAGGTCGCCGTGCACTGGAGCTGCAGGCTCCCGGCGTGACCCAGCGTAAGTCGGTTCACGAGCCGTTGCAGACCGGTCTGAAGGCAATCGACTCGATGATTCCGATCGGTCGCGGTCAGCGTCAGCTGATCATTGGTGACCGCCAGACCGGTAAGACCGCTATCGCGATCGACACCATTCTGAACCAGAAGGACAACTGGGCTTCCGGTGACCCCGAGAAGCAGGTTCGATGCATCTACGTGGCTGTTGGCCAGAAGGCATCCACCATTGCAGCTGTCCGCCACACCCTTGAGACTCGCGGCGCGCTGGAGTACACCACCATCGTGGCATCTCCCGCATCTGACGCAGCAGGCTTCAAGTACCTGGCACCCTACACCGGTTCGGCTATCGGCCAGCACTGGATGTACGGTGGCAAGCACGTCCTCATCATCTTCGACGACCTGTCGAAGCAGGCAGAAGCATACCGCGCTGTGTCCCTGCTGCTGCGCCGCCCGCCGGGACGTGAAGCATACCCCGGTGACGTCTTCTACCTGCACTCCCGCCTGCTGGAGCGTTGCGCTAAGCTCTCCGACGACCTCGGCGCAGGTTCGATGACCGGCTTCCCGATCATTGAGACCAAGGCAAACGACGTTTCCGCCTTCATTCCGACCAACGTCATCTCCATTACTGACGGCCAGATCTTCCTGCAGTCCGACCTGTTCAACGCTAACCAGCGTCCGGCAGTCGACGTCGGTATCTCCGTCTCCCGTGTTGGTGGTGCCGCACAGACCAAGGCTATGAAGAAGGTCTCCGGTACCCTGAAGCTGGAGCTGGCACAGTACCGTTCGATGGAAGCGTTCGCAATGTTCGCATCCGACCTGGACGATGCAACCAAGGCACAGCTGACCCGCGGTTCTCGCCTGACCGAGCTGCTGCGTCAGCCGCAGTACACCCCGTACGCAGTTGAAGAGCAGGTTGTCTCCATTTGGGCTGGTACCTCCGGTCACCTCGACGACATCGAGATTTCCGACGTGCTGCGCTTCGAGGAAGGCTTCATCGAGTACCTGCGTCACAAGACCTCGGTACTGACCGATATCGCTTCCTCCGGCAAGCTTGAGGATGACACCGTTGCAGCTCTGAAGTCCGCAGTTGCTGACTTCAAGCAGGGTTTCAAGTCTGAGGGCAGCAGCCACCTCGTCGACGCAGGTCACGAGGAGCACAAGGCAGCTCGCGATAGCGACATCACTCAGGAAACCATCGGTTAGCGATTAGTCCTCGCCTTCTCCCCGCCTCAGCTATGAGGCTGGGGCGGGGCAGAAAGCAAGGAGAAAGGAAGCTCTATGGGAGCCCAGATTAGGGTTTACCGACAGAAGATTGCTTCGACGTCGTCTATGAAGAAGATCTTCAAGGCGATGGAGATGATCGCGACCTCCCGCATTAACAAGGCTCGTAACGCTGCTCAGGCAGCCGGCCCTTACGCGAACGCTCTGACCCGCGTGGTGACTGCGGTTGCGACTCAGCACGGTATTAAGCACCCGCTGATTCACAAGCCGCACGAGTTCGGAACCTACGAACACCGTCGCTCCGCAATCCTGGTTGTTACCAGTGACCGCGGTCTGGCAGGTTCGTACTCCTCCGCTATCCTGCGTCGTACCGAATCTCTGATTGAGAGGCTGCGCTCTAACGGCCAGGAGGTACAGCTGTACCTGGTTGGCCGTAAGGCAAAGGCTTACTTCGAGTTCCGTGAGCGCCCCTACGCCCGTGCGTGGGAGGGGCACACCGATGCACCTCGTGTTGAAACTGCCGTCGAAATTCGTGACGCGCTGCTCGAAGCCTACGACCTGCCCTTCGAAGAGGGCGGCGTGGACGAACTGCACATCGTATACACCGAGTTCAAGTCGATGGTTGTTCAGGAACCCAAGATCCTGCGCCTGCTGCCCATCCACGTGGGTGACGCAAAGGCTATGGGCGAGGAAATCGTTCCCGACCAGGAACTGACCAAGGCTGAGTACGAGCAGGCGGCATCCTTCGAGTTCGAGCCCTCCGCCGAGGAAGTGCTCAACGCGCTGTTGCCGCGCTACATTGCATCGCGTATCTTCTCCTGCCTCCTGCAGGCAGCAGCAAGTGAGCTGGCATCCCGCCAGCGCGCGATGAAGACCGCAGGTGACAACGCTGAGACGCTGATTACCAAGTACACCCGTTTGATGAACAACGCACGTCAGGCGGAAATTACTCAGGAGCTCTCCGAAATCGTGGGCGGCGCAGACGCCCTCGGCTCCTAGTACTTGTACGCCAACGAAGCCATCAACTGTCCAAACTTTCTAAGTAAGTGAGAAATATGACTGCCACCTACAACGAATCGGTCTCCGCACCGACTCAGGGCGCAACGGGTCGTATTGCCCGCGTCATCGGCCCCGTGGTCGACGTCGAGTTCCCCGCCGGTCAGGTCCCCGAGATTTACAACGCTCTGACCACCGAGCTGACCCTCGACGGTCGCACCCGCACCATCACCTTCGAGACCGCACAGCACCTGGGCGACTCGATCGTTCGCGCTATCTCCCTGCAGCAGACTGACGGCCTGGTCCGCGGTCAGGCTGTAGTCGACACCGGCGCACCGATCTCCGTCCCCGTTGGTGACGGCGTGAAGGGCCACATCTTCAACGTTCTCGGTGACGCACTCGACGTGCCGAACTCCGAGATCAAGGCTGACACCTACTGGCCGATCCACCGTGCCGCTCCCGGCTTCGCAGAGCTGGAAGGCTCCACCGAAATGCTGGAGACTGGTATTAAGTCCATCGACCTTCTGACCCCCTACATCAAGGGCGGTAAGATTGGTCTGTTCGGTGGTGCAGGCGTGGGTAAGACCGTGCTGATCCAGGAAATGATTACCCGTGTGGCTCGTAACTTCGGTGGTACCTCCGTGTTCACCGGTGTTGGCGAGCGTACCCGTGAGGGTAACGACCTGTGGGTCGAAATGGAAGAAGCAGGCGTTCTGAAGGACACCGCTCTTGTGTTCGGCCAGATGGATGAGCCCCCGGGAACCCGTCTGCGCGTGGCACTGACCGGTCTGACCATGGCGGAGTACTTCCGCGATGTTCAGAACCAGGACGTGCTGCTGTTCATCGACAACATCTTCCGTTTCACTCAGGCAGGTTCTGAGGTTTCCACCCTGCTGGGCCGCATGCCCTCCGCAGTGGGTTACCAGCCGAACCTGGCGGACGAAATGGGTCTGCTGCAGGAGCGTATTACCTCCACCCGCGGTCACTCCATCACCTCCATGCAGGCAATTTACGTGCCTGCGGATGACTACACCGACCCGGCGCCGGCAACCACCTTCGCGCACCTGGATGCGACCACCGAGCTCTCTCGTGAAATCGCATCGCGCGGTCTGTACCCGGCAATTGACCCGCTGTCCTCCACCTCCCGAATTCTGGACGCACAGTACATCGGTCAGGAGCACTACGACACCGCAATTCGTGTGAAGGCTATTCTGCAGGAAAACAAGGAACTGCAGGACATCATCGCGATTCTGGGTGTGGACGAGCTCTCCGAGGAGCAGAAGATCGTCGTGGCACGTGCACGTCGTATCGAGCAGTTCCTCTCCCAGAACACCTACACTGCAAAGCAGTTCACCGGTGTCGAGGGTTCGACCGTTCCGCTGAAGGACACCATCGAGTCCTTCCAGATGATCTGCAACGGCGATGTCGACCACATCCCCGAGCAGGCGTTCTACAACATTGGTGGTATGGACGACGTTATGCGCCGCTACGAGGAAATCAAGGCACAGACTGGAGCTAAGTAATCATGGCTCTGAAAGTTGAAGTTGTTTCCCGCGAACGCGTCGTGTGGACTGGCGAAGCGAAGTACGTTCGTGCACGCTCCGTCAGCGGTGACCTCGGCATCCTGCCGGGCATGATCCCCACCTGCACGCTGCTGGCACAGGACGGCGAGCTGCTCATTGAACCCGTTGATGGTGAGCCCATTAAGACCATCCTCAACGCAGGTTTCTTGACCGTCTCGAACGATCACGTGACCATCGTTGCAAAGCACGCACAGATCTAAAGCTGGTTCCCCTCAGCGGGAATTAGCCACTGTGTACACCTCGCCGGTGTTCCACCCTGAAAGGGGAGGGGCACCGGCGATTGGTGTATCCGGGGGTAGATTGTTTACGCAGAACGAGAGTGTGCACAGAAAGAACGCGTGCGCCGAAAGAGCGCGGGCAGAAAGATGATGGGCTGAAAAGGGGCGCCTCCCATGGTCGGGAGGCGCCCCTCAAGCTATGTGCAGCTGCTTAGCCTAGAGCCGTTTAGAACAGACGGTCAGCTAGAACAGACGGTCAGCGGAGTCGTCCACGCCGCGCATCGCATCGTAGTCCAGGCTCACGCAGCGGATACCGCGGTCCTCAGCCAGGGTACGTGCCTGCGGCTTAATCGTCTGTGCCGCAAATACGCCGCGCACCGGTGCCAGCAGCGGGTCACGGTTGAGCAACTCCAGGTAACGGGTCAGCTGCTCCACACCGTCAATATCGCCCACACGCTTGAGCTCAACCGCCACGGAGACGCCGTGCGCATCCTTCGCCATGATGTCTACCGGACCGATAGCGGTCGGGTACTCGCGGCGCACCAGCGAATAGCCCTCACCGAGAGTGTGGATCTGCTCTGCGAGCAGACGCTGCAGATCAGCCTCCACACCGTCCTTGATGAGGCCGGGATCAACACCCAGGTCGGTGGCGTGCTCGTGCTCAATCTTGTAGATGCGAATCATGAGGCGGTCATCGCTCTTAGCTGCCTGAACGGTCCACAGCTGCTGAACATCGGACTCTAGGTCCTCACGGATGCTCTGCGGAACGTCCTCACGCTCAGCTACCAGCAGGGAGCAGGGAGGGCTCATCCAGTTCAGGGGCTTGTAGGAACCGCCGTCGGAGTGAATGAGGACGGAGCCGTCATTCTTGACCATCAGCAGGCGGGTAGCGCGGGGCAGGTGGGCGCGGAGGCGGCCCTCATAATCTACGGAGCATTCAGCAATGACAATACGCATCCGTCCACTCTAGCAGGTACGAGTGTTTGGCTCTAGCAGGTGAGGGTATGAGCTAGGGAACCTGAGCTTGGTACAGGTCGCGGTACGGGGGCACAGTAGGGAAGTACGGCACAGTAGGGAGGTGCGGCACAGAGCGGGGGAGTACCGCCTCAGCATGAGTACCACGCCAGTATGAGGAAGAGCGCAGAGCGAACAGCGGCAGGGTAGGTAGATAGAGATAGCTGAGCGGCGCGGTAGAATAGGGCTCATGGCACGTAAGAATCATCCCGGCAGGCGAGTATCCGGCACCACCAGCGATAAGTGGCACCGTCAAGCACCCGCAGGGCGTGATATCAGCAGGATCCTCGACCCTGCGCCCCGATTGGAACGTGACCGATACGGTGACTGGCTGGTGCAATACATTCCCGCCGTCAACGCCCAAAAAACCTACACCTGCCCCGAATGCTACCGCCCGATTCCGCCCAGAACAGCGCACCTGGTGGTGTGGCAAGAAAGCCACACGATGGGCCGTAGCCGCGCCATTGACGAGCGCAGGCACTGGCATCAGCATTGCTGGCGCACCCGCCGTAAATAGGCTGAACACTGCACTTGAGGTGCAGCCTAAGACTACATTCTTGACCAAAACCACATTCTCGAATCCATTTCTTAAAGGAACGCAATGAGCAACACCGCCGATATCACCCGCGAGCAGGAATTCGATCCCGCCCGCTACGTCTTCAGCACCGCCGCTGAGCCCACCCCCATCAAGGCACGTACCGTCCTGCCGGCACGCCGCGAGAACTTCACCGTCACCACCGCGGACGGCAAGCGCCTCGTCGGTGAACTCGCCCTGCCCGAAGGCGAAGTCAAGGCAACCCTGGTGACCTTCCACCCGCTGCCCACCCACGGCGGCTACATGGACTCGCACGTGTACAAGAAGGCGTCCTTCCGCCTGCCGGCGCTGTCGAACATTGCGGTGCTGCGTTTCAACACTCGCGGCACCTCCTCGATTCGTGGCACCAGCGAAGGCGTCTTTGACGGCGGCTTTGCCGAGAAGAAGGACTTCGACGCAATCCTGAAGTTCGTACGCGAGCGCGCCCTGCCGAACCCCTGGCTGGTCGGCTGGTCCTTCGGCACCGAGCTGGTGCTCAAGTACGCGCCCGAATACGCGGACGAGTTCACCGGCGCTATTCTGCTCTCTCCGCCGCTGCACCGTGTGCACCCGGCTGAGCTGGACGAGTGGAATAAGATCTCGAACCCGCTGTACGCGCTGGTGCCCGAGCACGACGACTACCTGCAGCCTCCGGCGGCGCGTGAGCGTTTCGCGGCTGTACCGCGCACTCGGGTGATTCCCTTTGAGGGGTGCAAGCACCTGTGGGTGGGCGAGAAGTCCGTGCAGCAGGTCCTCAACACCGTGGTCAGCATCGTCACCGGTGCACCCACCGAACTGCCCACCGAATACAGCGGCCCGGTGGCAGAAGAAATCACTGAGCTCTAAAAGTTCGGCATAAAAACACGGCATAAAGCATGAAGGCGGCGGCTTTGGATAGAACATCCAAAGCCGCCGCCTTCGTATCTATACGCGATGCGTGCCCCGCGGGAAGAGTAGCGAGCGCGTAGAGAAACCTAGAGCTGTTTACAGCTGGAGGTGACTACAGTTGGGCGGTGACTATAACTGGTCTTGGCGAGGAATGAACACCTCACGCACCAGAATCAGCATGGAAGCTGCCACCGGAATAGCAATCAGCGCACCCAGCACGCCCCAGAGCGCGCCACCGGCAGCCACCGAAATAATTGCAACACCGGCAGGAACCGAGACAGCGCGAGCCATAATACGCGGAGAAATCAGGTACGCCTCCACCTGCAGGTACAGGAAGTACGCCACCGAAAACCACAGCGCCAGACTCCAGTCCTGAGTCAGCAGAATCAGCGAGGTCAAAATCAGCGCAATCACGCCACCAACCAGCGGAATGAACGCCAGAATCATGACCACCAAAGCCATCAACTGCGGGAAGCTAAAGCCCAAGAACAACATTATGAAGAATGCGAAGAGGGCGTTCAGAATGGCTACCATCGCCTGGCCCATCACGTAGTTACCCACCGACTCAGTAATCTTGTCGGTAATGTACTTGACACGCACACGCTTAGACGCCGGCGCCAAACGCACACCCCACGCCTTAATCGTGTCCATCGACGTGAGGAAGTACAGGGACAGGAACAGCACAATAATCACGCCGGTCACGCTCTGCGCCAGGGTAGAACCCGCAGAAACCAGGCTCGACATGAAGCTATTGACCTGCGAAGAGGAGAACGTCGACTCCAAGAACTTCGGGACGTTCTCATTCACCCAGGTGCTGATGCTAAAACGCTGATCAAGCTCGTGGTACCAATCAGAATCAATCGTGTTCTGATAAATACCCGGCGCGTACTGAACAAACTTAGACGCCTGCTCGCTAATGACCGGGCCAATCGTCATCACCAGACCGGTCACAGCGCCAGCAAAACCAGCAAGCACAGCAATCACGCCGATACCGCGCTTAATGCCCCAAGACTCCAGGCGGCGCACAATCGGGTCCAGACCCAGAGCAATGAAAATAGCGCCGGTCACCCAACCCACCAGAGCGCCCACATTATTGAAAATGTAGTAGGCGAAGAGCGCCAGACCCACGCCCACGGTCATGAGGAAACCAAAAGCGACCGGGTTGTGCATCATGGATGCCTTGCCGTTGCCGACCACCTTCGGTGCGGGAGGCGCATCCTCAGAAGCGGCGGGAACCACCGGAATGGTATCCGTAGGAGGCATAGAAGCGCGGCGGCGGTTGGAACGCACCTGGCTAATGCTTTCGGTCAGCTCGCTGAAGGTCTCCGTTAGCTGATCGGTGAGGGATTCCTTCTTGCGCGTCTCGGGGGACGATGTCGTCTCTGCGGGAGCTTCTGAGGCTTTCTTCTCGCTCATGCTCTTCCTTTCCGAATCATTCCGGGTATTTTTTCTCTACTGTGCCATTCTACCGGCTGGTTTACTTTGTTACGGCGTCCACGGTGAATCCCAAGGACAGGGGAGTGCATGTGGGAGAGATATTTGCGGGACGGATCGGGCAATAGCCCAAACGCTATCCCCGGCATGAGCTCAGAGCGTAGGCGACAGAGAACGGGCGCTCGCAACGGTGCGTTGTGGGGATAATAGAGGAAGGAACGCGTGAAGGATTTAGCCCGCACGCAACAATAGGTACAGAACGTAAAGGAGCCCAGGATGAGCATTATTTTTGATCCGGCAGACCGCGGCGCATCCCAGAACGCGGCACAGGGTCATGTCGCGCAGGGTGGTGCAGCGCAGAACGGGGCAGCGCAGGAGATTCCCGCCTCCGTACGCAACGCCATGGAACTAAACCCCAACGCGGCACAGTCTGCTGGCGAACAGGGCGGCGAGCAGACCCCCTCCGCTCCCACCTGGCGCTACGAGGTCAACACCCCCGAAGAGTTCCAGAAGTTCGTTCAGCTCTCCAGCCAGGGTGCCGTAATTTTTGCGCTCTACGCGCCGCACTCGCCCTCCTCCCTGCAGATGCTCGAAGGCGTGCAGAAGCTTGTTGATTCCGCCGCAGGTAGCATGATTTGCGCTGCCGTGGACGTCACCAAGCTCCCCGAAGCTGCCCAGGCATTCGGCGTGAGCGGCGTGCCCGCGGGCGTTGCCGTTCTGGCGGGCCGCCCGGCACCGATTTACACCGGCCCGGTCAGCGCAGAAGACCTCGGCGATGTGCTCTCCCAGGTTCTGCAACTCGCGGCACAGTACCAGCTGCCCGGCGGCTTCGACCCGGTCGTTCCCGAAGATGAAAAGCCCCTGCCGCCCCTGCACGCAGAAGCTGTCGCCGCCCTCGACCGCGGCGACCTGGAGGGCGCCCGCGCCGCATACCGCAAGGCAATTGCCGAGAACCCCGGTGATAAGGAAGCGAAGCTCGGCCTGGAACAGGTTGAACTGCTCGCCCGTGTGAAGGATCTGGACATGGCAACCGAACGTGCGGCGGCCGCGGCAGATCCCATGAACATTGACGCCGCGTTCAACGTAGCCGACCTGGACCTGGTCGGTGGCCACGTGGAGGACGCGTACAACCGTCTACTGCGCCTGTTCAGCGCTGTTGGTCCTGACGATAAGGCGTGTGTGCGCGAGCGTCTCGTGCAGCTCTTCGATGTGGTGGGTGCATCTGACCCGCGCACCGTCAAGGCGCGTGCGGCACTGACTATGGCGCTGTTCTAAAAGGCGCTGTCGCCTGGGAAACGTCATGAGCCGGTCTAGCTAGCTCTGGCTAATCTAGGCGGCTGAAACGTTGAATACGGACGGGCTATCGTCTACCCCCGCACTCGGGTTGCGGGGGTAGACGGTAGCCCGTTCTGTTTTGCGTTTTTTGGCGGTTTTGAGGGTGGGGAGAGTTTATCGACTCAACCTGTCTGATAGTGCGGCTGGATGGTATCTATAGCACTCCGGAATGTCCATAATATGCGTTGTGAGTACTTAATAATGCAGGTTTCATCACCAAACCTGCTAGACCTCATGGGGGGGTGGTAGGGTGAAAATATGAACACTAGTCACTTTCCCCAGGACCCGAACCCGCAAGAACCAGGTTCACCGCAGAACCCGGTACAAGAGACCAACCCGGTACTAGAGACCACAGTAGAGGCAACCCCCGCCGCGGCAGCACCCCAGGCTGTAGCCTCCGAATCTGTAGCCCCAGAAGCTCCTGAAGCTGTAGTTCCCGCATCGGTAGCACCGCAGCTACCCGTCACCCCGCAGACTATACCTGTAGCTGGCGCTCGCCCCGCCATCGAAATCCGCGGCCTCACCAAGGCATTCGGTCAGAAGGTCGCCGTCGACCGCATCAACCTCGACATCCCCTCCGGATCCTTCTACGGACTGGTCGGCCGCAACGGCGCCGGTAAAACCACCACCATCTCCATGGTCACCGGCATGCTCATGCCCAATGAAGGCACCGCCTACGTGCGCGGCATCGACATGTGGGCCGACCCGCTCAAGGCCAAAGCGCACCTGGGTGTGCTGCCCGACGGCGTGCATCTCTTCGACAAGCTCACCGGCGAGCAGCTCATCACCTACTCCGGCTACCTACACGGCATCGATAAGGAAACCGTCGCCTCCCGCGTCAAGGACCTGCTCGCCGCAATGGACCTGACCGACGCTGCGGGTCGTGCCGTTGCCGATTACTCCGCCGGTATGACCAAGAAGATTGCGCTCGCCGCCGCCCTTGTCCACGCGCCCTCCGTGCTGATTCTGGATGAGCCCTTCGAGGCGGTCGACCCGGTTTCTGCCGCTAATATTCAGGACATTCTGCGTGGCTTCGTTGCTTCCGGCGGTACCGTCGTCATCTCCTCGCACGTGATGGACCTTGTCCAGCGCCTGTGCGACCACGTAGCCGTCATGGACTCCGGCCGTATTCTCGCCGCCGGAACCGTCGACGAAGTACGCGCCGGCATGAGCCTTGAAGAACGATTCGTGCAGCTGGTCGGCGGCCGCACCTCCTCGGAAGGATTGTCATGGTTGGGCACCTCGTCTCACTAAAGTGGCAGTATGTGCTCGCCGCCTTCCGCCGTAGCATCTGGGCGCTCATCGGCCTGATTTTTGCGGCGCTCTACGCGGGCGGTATGCTCTTCGGCCTCGGCTCCGCATACTTTATCGCTAACTCGGAGGTACCCGAATACGGTCAGCTCGGAACCCTCCTGGTAGGCGCGGTTATTGCGCTCGCCTGGGCTATTGTCCCCATTTTCTTTAGCGGACTGGACGGCACCCTGGACGAGAGCCGATTCGTGCTCTTCCCCATCAAGCCCTCCACCCTGCAGAAGGGCCAGTTCCTCGGCGGGTTCGTGGGTATCCCCGGCATTGCCAGCATCATTGCCGTGCTGCTGGGTGCGATCGCGTTTATATCGCAACCGCTCGCGCTGGTCGTGTACCTCATCTGCTGCGTGCTCGGCCTTGCGAACCTCATGGTGTGGGCTCGTCTCGCCAACCGCCTGGGCATGGCGCTGAATGATAACCCGCGCATCGCCAACACCCTGATGATCGTTGCCATGCTACTGATGATGAGCGCCGGCTTTATCTTCGGTGGAACGATAACCTACCTGACCAAGCACTGGGAAGAGGTGCTGCCCTACCTGCCGTGGCTCAGCGTGACGCCCTTCGGGTCGGCATTTGCGGTGCCCTACTTTATGGCGACCGGCAATATGGGCACCGCCCTTGGTTGCCTGGCTCTGACCCTCGTCTACCTGGCTGGCGGATGGTGGCTGTGGGGTAAGAACCTGGCACGCTCCATGGCGAATGTGGGCGGTAGCGCGCACCACGCGAGCGCAGCTGAAGTCGCCGCGGGTGATTTGGGTCTGTTGGCACGGTTCCCCGCAACCCCGCGTGGTGCCGTGGCGGCACGAACCCTGCACTCATTTCTGAAAGACAACCGTCTGCAGCTGCTGACCGCAAGCACCGCCATGCTTTACCTGATACTGACGGTGGCTATGCCCCTGTTCCTGAGCTCTGTAGGCTCCTTCGAAAGTCGGGCCAGTTTTAACGGCGTCAACGCGGCTGAAGCTAACCAGATCATCAATAGCGGCGTGATGCAGCTCTTCGGATTCTGGATGTACTTCTGCACCGTCTTCACCGGCTACTACATGTGCTACCTCGTCTCCTACGACAACACCGCATTCAGCCTGCACGTGCTCTCCCCGCTACGCGGTATTGACGATCGTCTCGGCCGTCTCTGGGGTTACAGCATCCTGATGGTTCCGATCGTGGTGGTGATGGTGTTCGTCGCCTCAGCGGCAAATGGACACCTGGAGCTTTTCCCCATCGTGCTGATGCACCAGCTGGGCGTGCTCGCCGCAGCGGCTGGTATGGGCAGCGTGATGGACACCTTCATTAGCCCGCCCGTGGCGCCTCCGGGTGCTAACCCGTTCAAGAACCCGAAGAACAATGAGGGCTTCGCTAATCAGTTGCTGCTCATGCTCACCGTAATTCTGGTGATGCTCAGCGCGCTACCCGGCGGTATCTCGGTTGTTGTGTACATTTTCGTGACCCAAGATCTACTAACCCTCGTCTACGGTGGCTTGATTCAGCTGCTGATTGGTGCCGCACTGCTCGTGGGCGGCGTGGCATGGGGCGGTCACCGCTACGACAAGGTCAGCTCCAAGATGCTGGAGCGTGTGGCACGCTTCCAGGCGAACTAACAAGAGTCGAAGCTCCAGCACATCAGGAATAAACGAGAGGGGTTCCGTGTTAGGTACTAAGCCTGGCACGGAACCCCTTTTCTATGCTTCTATGCCGCCCGAAATTCTAGCCCCGAACTTCTGACGGAAAGAAGCTCACCGCAATACCTAAGAGCCTATGGCCAAGCTGTGGTCTGCCTCCATGTTGACCGCCCGTGGGCTCAGTACCTCCCAACTGCTACTAAAATAGAGAAGGCGCCGATCACCCAACCGTGCAGCGGCGCCCCTCACCCTATGTATCCCACCTCATCATCAAGGAGAAACATGAGCTCGATCGAAGGCATCGAAGACCCCTTTGGCCCCGGAACCGCAGGCGGCACCGCCCTGCTCGAACGCGAAGAAACCCAGCTTTCTGAGCCCGGCGACCACGAGCGCTTCTCCCACTACGTACGCAAGGAAAAGATCCTCGAATCGGCGCTGACCGGTGAACCCGTGCGCGCCCTCTGCGGCAAAATGTGGGTACCCGGCCGCGACCCGCAGAAGTTCCCCGTCTGCCCCCAGTGCAAGGAAATCTACGAAGGCCTCGCACCCGGCAACGACGGCGACAACGGCTCCGGCGAATAATACGCGCCAGGCGACACGCCTCAGACAACACAACCTGGGCGATACGCCTGAATAAATACGAATAAATAACACGCCGCAGCAACAAGACTCAACGGCCCAACACCGCTCATGAGACTTAGCTGACGAGCACCAAATTCTTGCACCACAGCCCGGCCCAACCCGCGGATGTGGTGCTAGAATTTAACCTCGCTGTGCCCGGACCGCCAGAGCGCTAAGAACACCAGAGCAATGGGAACGCCAGAGTGCCCACCACCTCCACACGGGGGAGGAACACCCTGCGCTGAGTTGGCGGGAGGAATCAGCAGAGGCAGAAGAGGAAGAAGGAGAGAATGAGCGCACCCGCAGAGGAACCCACCCTATTCGACAGTATGGTGAAGCCGAAGCTCTCCCCGGCATACCCCGACCGCGCCCCCTGGGGCACCTCGGTGCACCTGCGCGCCTGGCAGGCAGAAGCCATGCAGAAGTACTTCGAAACCAACCCCCGCGACTTCATGGCTGTGGCAACCCCCGGCGCGGGTAAAACTACCTTCGCGCTCACCCTCGCCAAGGAACTGTTCAACCGCGGCACGGTCCGCCAGCTCATCGTTGTGGCGCCGACTGACCACCTGAAAAAGCAGTGGGCAGACGCCGCCGCGAAGGTCGGTATTCCCATTGACCCGAACTTCAAGAACGCGGATGTGACCATCAGCCGCCACTACAAGGGCGTGGCGCTGACCTACGCGCAGGTGGCGAATAAGCCGCAGCTGCACGCCCGCAACACCGAGGAAACGAAAACCCTCGTGATTTTTGACGAGATTCACCACGCCGGTGATTCCCTTTCCTGGGGTGACGGCCTGCGTGAAGCGTTCGACGACGCGACTCGCCGCGTGGCGCTGACCGGTACCCCGTTCCGTTCGGACACCTCCCCGATTCCATTCGTCACCTACGAGGTCGACAATGACGGTATCCGCCGCTCCAAGGCAGACTACTCCTACGGTTACGGCCCCGCGCTGAAGGACCACGTGGTGCGCCCGGTCATCTTCATGGCGTACTCGGGCCAGATGCGTTGGCGCACTTCCGCAGGTGAGGAAATGGCGGCAAACCTCGGCGAAGGCTTCACCAAGGACATCACCTCCCAGGCGTGGCGAACCGCCCTCGACCCCAACGGCGAATGGATCCCGACCGTGCTCGCGGCAGCCGATAAGCGCCTGACCGAGGTGCGCCGCACCGTGCCCGACGCCGGTGCGCTCGTCATCGCTACCGACCATGCGGACGCCAAAGCCTACGCAGAGCAGCTTCAGAAAATCACCGGCGAATACCCCGTCGTGATCCTCTCTGACGACCGTGAAGCCTCCGCGAAAATCGACGAATTCCGTGAAGGCATGCAGCGCTGGATGGTCGCCGTGCGCATGGTGTCCGAAGGTGTGGACGTGCCCCGCCTCGCCGTGGGCGTGTACGCCACCAGCACCAGCACCCCGCTATTCTTCGCGCAGGCGATCGGCCGTTTCGTGCGTGCCCGCAAGCGCGGCGAAACCGCCTCCGTGTTCCTGCCGTCGGTGCCGCAGCTGATGATGCTCGCCAACGACATGGAAGTAGAACGCGACCACGCCCTCGACCGCGGCGCACCCCAGGAAATTGACCCCATGGTTGAGGGCCTGGACGACCACCTGCTCGAAGAAGCAAACCGCGAGGAGCGCGCCTCCGAGCAGCTGGCACGCGGTAAGTTTGAGGCGCTCGGCTCCGAGGCGTCCTTCCACGGTGTGCTGTTCGACGGTGCCGAGTTCGCCTCCGGCAACCTTGCCGTGGGTAGTGAGGAGGAACAGGACTTCCTGGGTATTCCGGGTCTGCTGGACGCCGAGCAGGTGGGTACGCTGCTGCGTGCGCATCAGCGTGAACACGCGGCACGCCGCCCGGCGACTGCGGCACCTTCGGTGGTGGATCACCGCCAGCTGAAGGCGCTGCGCAATAAGCTAGCGAAGAACGTGGCGGCGTGGTCGATTCGTTCGGGTCAGCCGCACGGCGTGATTCACAACGAGCTGCGTAAGATTTGCGGCGGCCCGGCGGTCGCGCAGGCTTCTGCGGAGCAGATTCAGGCGCGTATCGATAAGCTATCGGACTGGTTCGTGGGCCGACGCTAGAACGTGGATAGAACATAGGGGAAAGCCCCGCGGGTGTGCGCTCGCGGGGCTTCTTGTGTATGTAGGGTACCTGTAGTTCTTTTAGTGATTTTTACCTGAAGGTTTTCTCAGGTGCTTAAAAGCACATACGCGGAGAAATAAGTTGGTTAGATAGTGGGAATAGGTGGTTCTTGAAAAACTTAATGTTGGTTTTTGCCCCCTAATTTGAGAAAAACATCGTCTGAAGGTTGTTTAAAGGAGATGTGTCAGAGGGATTTAGGGGAGAAATGTGTGTGAATAAAAGTTCAAGTAATAGTTGAACAAGCCATGTCAAAGTGGGTTTATGGAAGAATATGTGCGTTTTTCGCTTGAAAAACTCATACGGGGGGGG
>NZ_KV817365.1:155279-157373 GCF_001814645.1 Rothia sp. HMSC076D04
GGGGGGGGTATGCTTTCTCCAAGTGTTGGGTTTCCCTGTGCTTTTGAAGCTAACCTTTGTGTTTTGATCTTCTGGTAGTGCAGGGGCTGACGCTTGTATAGAAACATCATGCATTCACTCTCTTCTGCGCGCTATCTTCACTTTCTGTGTGTGCGTCTGCCCTGCGTGGATTTATCGGCCGCGTTCTTGGTGGGAGTGAGTGCCCAAGATATCACTCTCGAAGGACATACATGTCTACTAACATTTCTCGCCGCAAGGTTGTTGCTGGCGCAGCATGGGCTGCTCCGGTTGTTGCAGCTTCCGCTGCGGTTCCCGCTTTCGCGTCTTCTACTCAGTGTGAGCCCGAAGGTTCCGCAGCTTACACCATCTCCGGTACCGCTGCAGGTGCTAAGACCGTCAAGACGTTCAAGGTTCCCGCTAAGGTCGATAAGATCAGCTTCACGATTATCGGTGGTGCTGGTGGCACCGTGCTCAGCGATGCTGCTCAGGGTGGCTCTGGTGCTAAGCTGACCGGTACTATCGAGGTCAAGGAAGGCCAGGTTGTTGAAATTGTTGCCGCTGCCGGTGGTATTGGCAAGCTTGTCAACGGCCGTCCTTCTGAGCCCGTCACCGGTGGTGAAGGTTACGGTAACGGCGGTAGCACCCCCGCGTTCACCATTCCCTCCGATGTTATCGCTGAGGTGAACAGCCGCTGGAGCAAGGATTCCATGATTAAGCGTCCTGCCATGTATGGTTCTTCCGGTGGTGGCTCCTCTGCTCTGGTCGTCGATGGCACCGTGGTTGCTGTCGCTGGTGGCGGCGGCGGTGCGGGTATTACTGTGGCCGGTGGCTCTAACAACGTTGCACAGAATGATCCCAAGGATGGTGCATACTACAACCCTAAGGCTATCGATGCCGGTTGGCGCCCCCGTAACATTCCTATTTCCGCACGTGTAGTTGGTGGTGGTGGCTCTGCAACCGCCGCTGCAGGTTCTGACGGTATCGAAGGTATCGATTACTACACTGAGCCGAAGGATCCCACTACCGGAGCATCTCGAATCTCTATCGGTAGCGCTGCTGGTAAGGGCGGTGCAAACGGTACCGGTGGCGCCGGTGCTGCAAAGCCCGGTCTGCCCACCGGCAACCGCTTCGACACCATTGGTTTCTCGAGTCAGAACAACCAGGTACTGTTCAGCTCCTCTGCGGCAGGTAAGCAGGGTGGTAGCGGCTTCAATGGTAACGGTGCAGACGGTACTTCTGCATACTCCTACCAGCTGGACAACAATGACAAGAACACTCCGGAAACCGTGTACCCCGGTGGCGGTACTACCGGTACTCCTCGCCACATGACCTACCCTGACGTTGGCTTCAACTTCAACGGTCACCAGGCGATTGTTTCCTCCGGTGGTGGCGCAGGCTACGGTGGCGGTGGCTCCGGTGCTGCACGTGCACTCTCCGCGATTCTGGTCAACCAGAAGTGGAACGGTAACACTGCTCCCAATGGTCTGCGTCAGAACATTAGCTATGGTATCCAGGCTGGTGCCGGTGGTGCAGGTGGCTCTTACCTGGCTTCCAACGTCATTGATGGTGCTATTGAGTCTTCGGGCAACGGTGCAACCGGTGCCGGCGTTCGTAACCCCGGTTCCGTGGAGATTACCTTCTGCAAGCGCTCCTAATAGTGTGCGTACCCGAGTCCCCCTCTTGGGTTACTCGGTGGGTTAGATACTAGCCCCTCCGGTTCTCCCACTCCTGAAATTTTCCTCAGGAGTGGGAGAATCGGCCCCTAAGTTTTAGTCCCCCAGATGTGCATCCGCGCGTATCTGGCATGAGGACTGTGTGCTTCTCTGGCGAGTGGTCTCTTGGTGTATTTTGGCCACTCACGGAGAACGCCATTGAGTGATGTCTCGTTGAGTCTCAACGGTGAAACCAATGGCTTTGAGGAAAAGGTTGGTAGTAATGCGCCAACCTGAAGGCCCGCAGACACTTCGGTGTCTGCGGGCCTTCGCTATACCCAAAACACGTTCATCACGGCCTCTGGCTGTCAGAAACAGATAACCCCGGAAGGTTTACATCTACGAAGAGGCGGGGAGCCTGGGATGTACTATCCCAGGCTCC
>NZ_KV817365.1:157473-204357 GCF_001814645.1 Rothia sp. HMSC076D04
GGGGAGCCTGGGATGTACTATCCCAGGCTCCCCGCCTCTGTATATTCAGTGCCCGGTATTCAGTGCCCGCCTAGATGGCGAGTCACCGGCAGAGCTGGTGGAGGTTAGAGAACCTCAACCACCTCAACGCCCTCATTTTCAAGTTCGGCAACCACGTCGTCGAGCTTGTCCTCGTGCACGGGCGCGGTCAAGTCAAGCAGCACGCGGGTCTCGTAGCCTGCATCGACCGCGTCACGAGCGGTTGCAAACACGCAATAATCGGTGGCGATACCAACAACGTCGACGAACTCGATGCCGCGCTCATCCAGCCACTCCGACAGGGGAGTCTGCGGGCCGTCCTCGGACGCATCCGCACCAGGCTCGTGTTCGCCGGTTGCGACCTCATCCTCGGGAGCGAGAAGACCCTCAAAACCCGAGTACGCTGCCTCGAAGCGGCCCTTACGGAAGTACGCCTCAATGTAGTCGGTGTCCAGGTTCTCGTGAATCTGCGCGCCTTCGCTCTTCGCCACGCAGTGCACCGGCCAGGAGTCAACGTAGTCGGGGGTCTCAGAGAAGTGCGAACCCGGCTCAATGTGCCAGTCCTGGGTGGCGACAATCGCGTCGTAGCGGTGGTGGTTGTTCTCCACGTATTCGCTAATCAGCGCGGCAACGTCCGCACCGCGCTCGGTGGCGAGGGCGCCGCCGGCGCAGAAATCGTTCTGCACGTCAACAATAATCAGTGCCTTAGACATGTCTGTCCTTTACAAGTAGGAATGAGTTTTCACTCTGGTTCGCCAGGTGAAGATTCGCCAGGTGAAAACAGTATCTCAGAAGGGTGGTTTAGATGAACTCGGTCGGAATGATCGGCTCACCCTCCGAGAGGCGGCGGGCAGCTTCGGGAAGCTCAGCCAGGGAGGCAGCGTGGCGGGCGGTCGCGCGGCGCACGCCTTCCTCACCGGTGAAGCCGGGGAGCAGTTCGCCGTTGCGGACGAAGTCCACCATGAGCGGGCGGGTGTCCTCAAGCAGGTTCGGGTCCTCGTGGGTGCCCAGAACCTCGGCGGTCGCGATGCCCATGCCGTTGAGGCGGCGGGCGGCACGCTTGGCGCCACCGATGGATGCCTTGCCAGCGGAAGCCTTGGCGACCGGCTGCATTTCGCCAGCGGAGTTCTCGCGCTCAACAACCTTGTACACCATGGAGGAGGTCGGCGCGCCGGAGCCGGTGACCAGCTTGGTGCCCACGCCGTAGGAGTCCACGGGTGCTGCCGCCAGGGATGCGATGGCGTACTCGTCCAGGTCGCTGGTGACGGTGATCTTGGTGTGGGTGTTGCCGAGCGAGTCGAGCAGTTCACGTACACGTGCCGCGGTGGCGACCAGGTCGCCGGAGTCCAGGCGCACACCGCCGAGCTCTTCACCGGCGAGTTCCACGCCAAGGCGGACCGCATCGTCCACGTTGTAGGTGTCCACGAGCAGGGTGGTGCGGGCGCCGAGGGAGCGCAGCTGCGCCTCGAATGCTTCACGTTCGCTGTCGTGCAGCAGGGTGAAGGCGTGGGCGCTGGTGCCGATGGTGTGCAGGCCGTAGCGCAGGCCAGCCTCCAGGTTGGAGGTGCCCGCGAAGCCGGCAATCACGGCGGCGCGTGCGGCGGAGACGGCGGCGCGTTCGTGGGCGCGGCGCGAACCCATTTCGAGGCAGGGGCGGTTGCCAGCGGCTGCGCTCATGCGGGAGGCGGCGCTCGCCACGGCGGAGTCAAAGTTCAGGATGGACAGCAGGTAGGTTTCGAGGACGCATGCTTCGGCGAAGGTGCCTTCGACCTGCATGACGGGGGAGTGGGGGAAGAACGCTTCGCCTTCTGCGTAGCCGCGGATGTTGCCACTGAAGGTGAAGGATTCGAGGTAGGAGAGGGTTTCTTTGTTGACGATGTTGCGGGAGGAGAGGAAGGAGAGTTCTTCGTCGTTGAAGCGGAAGTTAGCGAGGCCTTCGAGGAATCGGCCGGTGCCTGCGAGGACGCCGTAGCGGCGGCCTGCGGGCAGGCGGCGGGTGAAGACTTCGAAGGTGCACTTACGGTTGGCTGCGCCGGAGGCGAGTGCCGCCTGGAGCATGGTCAGTTCGTAGTGGTCGGTGAGAAGGGAAGTAGTAGCCATGTGTTTATTGTAGTGGGGGATTAGGGTATTTTTCCTCTTGAGTCGGCGTGTCAATCACTACATAAAGTATTCTTGACTCTAAGTGCTGTAGTATGACAAATTACCAGCACTCTG
Organism: Rothia sp. HMSC076D04; assembly: GCF_001814645.1. Taxonomy (NCBI): domain Bacteria; kingdom Bacillati; phylum Actinomycetota; class Actinomycetes; order Micrococcales; family Micrococcaceae; genus Rothia; species Rothia sp. HMSC076D04. The sequence continues at coordinate 159,706 of NZ_KV817365.1, forward strand.
TGCGGGAGCAACGCGGGACAAACACCGCAGCAGCGCAGGACGAACACAGAGGTAACACAGGGGCAACACATACCCGCCCGTATAATCAAAGGGAACCGGCCGCAAAGGAAACCAATGAACACTACCGCCGTGACCCTCTCCACCGGAACCCTCGAGGACACCGACCTCGACACCGCCTTGGAGAACATCCTCGCCACAGACACCCCCTGGAAAGTCATCGTCTGGAACGACCCCGTCAACCTCATGACCTACGTGTCCTATGTCTTCCGCAGTCACTTTGGCTACTCCCGCGCCCGCGCCGAAGAGCTCATGCTGCAGGTGCACAACAACGGCAAGGCAATCGTCTTCACCGGCTCGCGCGAAGACGCCGAAAAACACACCCAGGCAATGCACGCCTGGGGCCTGCTGGCAACCTTCGAGAAAGTAGAAAACTAATGGCGCGCCCCTTCCGACGCACCCCCGGAGGCTACACCGCCTCCTTCGAACCCGCCGAACGCGACCTGATCCGCGAACTCGCCGAAGACGTGCGCGCGCTACTGCGCCCGGCAGATACCACCGCTGACGGCGGCACCGTCGACCCGCTGGAGGCGCTGGTCGGCATCACCGAAAACCCCACCGTCCCCGCCGATAGCGCCGTAGCACGCCTACTACCCGCCGCAAGCAGCGACGACGAGACCGCCACCGAATACCGCCGCTACACCGAACGCGACCTGCGCGAAACCAAACGCGCGAACCTCGCAATGCTCGCCTTCGACATTGAGTCCAGCGACCTGCGCCTGAACGAAGAACACGCCCGCGCTTGGGCTGCTGCGCTCGGCGATATCCGCTTGGTGCTCGCCGACCGCCTCTACATCGTGGACGAAGACACCGCAGAAGATATTGCGGCGTTCACCGACCCTTCCGAGATCGAGACCCAAGAAGAGTACATGGCTGTGGTGTACAACTTTGTCTCCTGGGTTCAGGACTCTCTCATGCTCGCCATGCTCGACGGGCTGGACGACGAAGAAACGACCGGCGGAGTATTTGGCGGGACAAATGGCGGGGCAAACGAGCAAGAATAGAACGAATTTTTCAAATTCCCCCTCAAACTATCGTCATATACAACCACATAATGGTGGTTCTCGACTCATCTAACCGCTCAACGGACTAAAAGGGTAACCTTAGCGAGTTAGCATAGAACGTGGTACCCGACCGATAACGAAGTGTAGGTGACACATGAGCGAAAGCATTGACGCAACCAATCCCTACCGTGCCCGCACCCCCTGGGGTAGCCCCGCGCCCGTAGGCCCCACCGCCGCGGCGCCCATCGGCGTCTTCGACTCCGGTGTGGGTGGACTCACCGTGGCACGCGCCATCATGGACCAGCTGCCTCACGAACGCATCATCTACGTCGGCGACACCGCTCACGGCCCCTACGGCCCCCTCAAAATCGCAGAAGTACGCGCCAATGCACTGCGCATCATGGACGAACTCGTCGACTCCGGCGTGAAAATGCTCGTCATCGCCTGCAACACCGCCTCCGCAGCGGTGCTCCGCGACGCCCGCGAACGCTACACCCGCCAGTACGGCATCCCCGTCATCGAGGTGATTCAGCCCGCCGCCCGCCGCGCGCTCGCCGCAACCCGCAACCGCAAAATCGGCGTGATTGCAACCGAGGCGACCGTCACCTCCCGCGCCTACGAGGACACTTTCGCGATCACCCCGAACCTTGAGGTGCACTCGGTGGCGTGCCCGCGCTTCGTGGAGTTCGTGGAGAAGGGCATTACCTCCGGCCCCGAGCTGCTGGAGACCGCCCGCGAGTACCTGCAGCCGCTCAAGGATGCCGGCGTGGACACCCTCGTGCTCGGCTGTACCCACTACCCGCTGCTGGCCGGCGTGATTTCCTACATTATGGGTGAGGATGTCACCCTGGTTTCCTCCGCGGATGAGACCGCGAAGGACGTGTACCGCGAACTGCTCAACCACGCCATTGAAAGCCCGGTCCCCGAGGAAAACCCGCACCACGAATTCCTCGCCACCGGCGAATCTGAGACGTTCTCGCAGCTGGCGCGCCGCTTCCTCGGCCCCGAGGTCACCAACGTTCGCCACACCAGCTCCGTGGCTGAACGCTACCCGACCGGCTCGCTTGCCGCCATTACCCCCGAGATGCTCGCGGCACACCGCAGCATCACCCTCGACGAATCGGCAGATCCTGCAGAGGCAGCACACACTGTCGCGGGCACCGAATTTTCCGGCACCACCCCTAAGGACGACACCTCATGCGTCTAACCGTTATCGGTTGCACGGGCTCCTTTCCCGGCCCCGTCTCACCGGCTAGTTGCTACATGCTCACCGCCACGGACTTCGCGGGTCGAACCTGGCGCATCATCATGGACATGGGCAACGGCTCCCTCGGCATGCTCCAGCGCCATATCGACCTGAGCGATATCGACGCGATTCTGATTTCGCACCTGCACCCGGACCACTGCATCGACCTGTCCGGTCTGCACGTGGCAGTCAAGTGGGATCCGCGCGGCTGGCCCAAGGGTCGCATTCCGCTGTACGGTCCCGCCGCGATTAACGAGTACCTTTCGGCAACTCACGGCCTGGACCCGGAGCCGGGCATGAGCACCGAGTTTGACTACCACACCTGGACTGAGGGCGAGCCCGTGCAGATTGGTCCCTTCCGCGTGGAGCCGTTCCGCGTGGTTCACCCCTCGAAGGACCCGTACGCGCTGCGCATCACCTGCAACGACCGCGAGGGCCACACCGTGTTCTCGTACTCGGGCGATACCGACCTGTGCGAGGGCCTGGTCAAGGCTGCGCGCGGTGCTGACTTGTTCCTCTGCGAGGCGGCATACCAGGAGGGGCGCGACGACGCCCTGCGCGGTATTCACCTGACCGGCAAGCGCGCCGGCGAAGCCGCCACGGAGGCGGGCGTGCGTAACCTGCTGCTGACCCACCTGCCCGTGTGGAACGACCCGGACATTGCCCGCGCGGAGGCGCGCAGCGCCTTCTCCGGCCCGGTCGGCATTGCCGAAATGGCGGCAAGCTACCGCATCTACCCGCGCCCGACGGAGGCTCACCCGGTCACGTCCACCCTGAACGTGGTGGAGGTGCTTGACCCGCCGCTGAACACCGCGATTGCGCTCCCTAAGCCCGAACTAGATTAGGCGAAGCCCAAGCTGGACTAGACCAAACCCGAGCTAGGCTAAAACAAACTGGACTAGTGCAAACTGCGCTCAGCTCCACCTGCCTTTCGACATAGATTCAACAGACAGACACAGATCCCGCAGACAGATTCAAGGAGAACCCATGACTGCAACCCGCGAAGACGGCCGCGCCCTCAACGAACTGCGCCCCATCACTATTACCCGCGGCTGGTCCCGCAACGCTGAGGGCTCCGCCCTCATCGAGTTCGGCAACACCCGCGTGCTGTGCACCGCATCCTTCACCGAGGGCGTGCCGCGCTGGCTCAAGGGCGAAGGTAAGGGCTGGGTGACCGCCGAGTACGCGATGCTGCCGCGCGCCACGAACACCCGTTCTTCTCGCGAGTCGCTGAAGGGTCGCGTGGGTGGCCGCACCCACGAGATTTCTCGCCTGATTGGTCGCTCCCTGCGTGCGGTCATCAACATGGATGAGCTGGGCGAGAACACCATCGTGCTCGACTGTGACGTTCTGCAGGCTGACGGCGGCACCCGCACCGCTTCTATTACCGGTGCGTACGTGGCGCTGGCTGACGCTATTTCTTGGGCGAAGGAGCAGAAGATTCTGCCCGCTAAGGCGAACCCGCTGATCGATTCGGTGTCCGCAATTTCGGTGGGCATTATTGATGGCACCCCCATGCTGGACCTGCCCTACACCGAGGACGTTCGCGCCGAGACCGACATGAACGTGGTCGTCACCGGCAGCGGCAAGTTCGTTGAGGTTCAGGGCACCGCCGAGGGCGCGCCTTTCGACCGCGATGAGCTCAACAGCCTGCTCGACCTGGCGCTGGAAGGCACCGCAGAGCTGGCTCAGATTCAGCGTGAAGCACTGGCACACTAACCCGTCCCAGTAACTAGTTCCGTCGACAAGGAGAAACTATGGCAGACGCAAAGATTGTTCTGGCAAGCCACAATAAGGGCAAGCTCAAGGAACTGCGCGAAATTCTGCGCGGACGCATTGACGGCCTGGACGTTGATACCCAGGTGGTTGACGCCTCCAGCATGAACGCCCCCGATGTTCCCGAGACCGGCGTGACCTTCGCTGAGAACTCCCTGCTGAAGGCGCGCGCTGTTGCCGAGGCAACCGGCCTGGTCGCTATTGCTGATGATTCCGGCCTGTCGGTGGATGTGCTCAACGGCGCCCCCGGTATTTTCTCGGCGCGCTGGGCGGGTCGCCACGGTGACGATTCCGCGAACCTGAACCTGCTGCTGGCTCAGCTGAGCGATATTTCTGCCGAGCACCGCGGCGCGAAATTCTGCTGCGCGGCCTCGGTTGCCTCCCCGAACGGTTTTGATGCGGTCGAGTACGGCGAGCTGCCCGGTGAGCTGCTGACCGCACCGGCGGGGGAGGGCGGCTTCGGTTACGACCCGATTCTGCGCCCCGTGGAGCTGAACGGTGAGAACGCCCTGTACGAGGGTCAGTACGCTGGCAAGTCTTGCGCTGAGATTCCCGCCGAGATTAAGAACTCGATTAGCCACCGTGCGCGTGCTTTTGAGGCACTGATTCCTCAGATTGCTGCCGCGTTGGTCTCCTAAAACCGCTGTCTAAAACAGTCGCTGAGGCGCCAGAGCTTACTCGGTCTGCTGGTCTCACGGTGCCGGTCTGATGGGTAAAAACGCGGGGGTTGGGTACGATTTTTTCGTGCATCCCCCTAAAATCCCCCACAGGGATACCAATTAAAGGCACAATAGTGTGAGAAGCTTTACCTCAAGGTTAGTGACACCAAAGAAACTCGTCTGCTGAAGGTACCTTCGGCAGGCGAGTTTTGCTATTGAAGAGCCTTTCAGCGGGGCATCTGCCCGACGCTTGCTGTCACCGACCACGGTAGAAAAACCTGCAGCGAAAGAGACACACCGATGCTCATCCTTCTTCTGCTGATGGCACTCGCCCTTGCCGCCGGATGCTGGGCGTACTCCTACGTGTGGCGCGGCCTGAACCGCCGCGTCATTGCCGCCGTGAAGGTGGTCGATCCGATGATTACGCTCGGCCCGTACGTCATGGCGGCGTGGGTGGCGTTCATGGCTCTGATCGCCACGAATATCTGGGCGACCGGAACCCTGCACACTGTGCTGACGATTATTTTCTGCGTGGTTGCCGCAGGGTGCCTCGGCTGGGCTGGATTCTGGCTGCTCATGCACTGCCTGGGCGGCCAAACCCCCGGCAAGCGCCCCATGTGGTGGCGCGAGGCGGTTGCCGCGAAGTTCGCCTGGCGTAACCTCTCGCGCATGCCCGCCTACCTGGGTGCTCGCACCAGCATCCTGCCGGTGGAGAACCCGCACCTGACCAAGCCGTATTCGGGGTCGTGGACTCGCCCGCTCGGTGCGACCATGCCCGGGTACAGCTCCAACGGCGAGTTTATTGAGGGCTTTGACGAGTTCGGCCGCAAGATGCCGCATATCTACCCTGTAGGCCCTGAACCGACTATTTTTGAAATGGCGCGCTGGGGTAAGTCGGTCAGCTCCGATCAGCTGCTGACGACCTTCCTGCCGACGGCGCCGTTTGAGCGTCTGCGTCTGCCCGGCACCATGACGGGCCCCTTCACCTTTGCGGGGGAGGTGCCGCACGGTGCGGTGACGAAGTGGCCTCGCCGCAGCGGTGCGAACCGCGCCTTCGGCTCCTACGCTCGTCTGGGCGAAATCACCGAACGCAAGGTGGAGCTGCTGGTCGACCACCGCATCATTGCAGCGCTGCAGACCACCCGCGAAAGCTACGAACGCCGACACAGCTGGATGCTTGCCTTCACTGATATTGCAGACGGCGACTTCACGATGGACGCCGACGAGAATGGCAACCTGCGCATCACCTTCGGCATGATCACCGAGGGTTACGAGACTCCGTGGGTCTTCACCAGCACCCTGAAAGACAGCCCGCGCCTGCGCCGCAAGGTACGCCACGCCATGAGGGAACGCCGCGTGCTCAAGCAGAGCAGCGGCGAGCTGATGGACTGGTACTTCGTGCCGAAGCTCAGCGAATTCCCGCACGGCCCGGTCACGAATGAGCTTCCCGAAGAGTTCTACTTCAAGTCCAATATCATGGTCACGAACCGTCACGAGAGCTCCTCGCGTGCCTCGGGTGAAGCTCACTAGGGCAGTGCCACTGCTATGAGGCGCCCAGGGCGGACACCTCAGAAGCGACCCCTAAAAATTCAGACATCCACAGATACTCACACGCCGGCTGCTACTCCATAGGGGAGTGGCAGCCGGTGCTTTTCTGCTGTTTCATTCTCTCGGCAGCGTCTAATAACGGTACAGAGAGCCTCATGACGGCGCAGGCAGAAGCGGGCAACAAGCCACGATAGAATAGAAACTTAGAGCACTATGAGCGCAAGCCCGGGGCATTTTTTCTCCCTTCCGCAAGCTTGCCGTGCTGAATACACAGTCATCACTTGCACACAGTCATCACTTGCCGAAAGGATTCCCGTGGCGTCTTCGAACTACACCGCCCGTCACCTCTCCGTGCTGGAAGGTCTGGAAGCTGTACGCAAACGCCCGGGCATGTACATTGGCTCCACCGACTCTCGCGGCCTGATGCACTGCCTCTGGGAGATTATCGACAACTCGGTGGATGAGGCGCTCGCCGGTTTCGGCCAGTCCATCCAGGTCATTCTGTACCGTGACGGTTCGGTTGAGGTGCGTGATGATGGCCGCGGTATCCCCACCGACATTGAGCCGCGCACCGGCCTGTCCGGTGTGGAGGTCGTGTTCACTAAGCTGCACGCCGGCGGTAAGTTTGGCGGCGGCTCCTATAACGCCTCCGGTGGCTTGCACGGTGTGGGCGCTTCCGTGGTGAACGCGCTGTCTTCCCGTCTGGACGTGCAGGTGGACCGTGGCTCGAAGACCTACCAGATGTCCTTCCGCCACGGCATTCCCGGATTCTTCGAGTCCGGCCGCACCCCCAAGCCCGAAGATCCGTTCACTCCCGCAACCGAGGGCACTGACGCCCTGCAGATTGTGGGTCGCGCTAAGCGCGGCGTGACCGGCACCCGTGTGCGCTATTGGGCTGACCCGCAGATTTTCACCCCCGACGCCAAGTTCAGCTACGAGGACTTGGCTGCTCGTGCGCGCCAGACCGCGTTCCTCATTCCGGGTCTGCGTATTTGCATCCGTGATGAGCGCCGACTGCCCGGCACCCCCGGCGAGTTGGAGCCCCACGAGGAAGTTTTCCAGTACGACGGCGGCATTAGCGAGTTCGTCGAGTTTCTGGCGCACGATGAGCGGATTACCGACACCTGGCGTTTTAGCGGCAGCGGTTCTTTCACCGAGACCGTGCCGGTGCTGGGTGAGGATGGCCGCTCGCAGCTGACCGATGTGGAGCGCGATTGTGAAGTGGACGTTGCGCTGCGCTGGGGTATTGGCTATGAGACGACAGTCCGCAGCTTCGTGAATATTATTGCCACCCCCAAGGGCGGTACTCACACGACCGGTTTTGAGCAGGGCCTGCTGCGCGTGATGCGCAAGCACCTTGCCGATAACGCCCGCAAGTACAAGGTGGGTAACGACAAGATCGAGAAGGACGACGTACTCGCCGGCTTGACCGCCGTGCTGACCGTGCGTCTTGCCGAGCCGCAGTTTGAGGGTCAGACCAAGGAGATTCTGGGTACTCCCGCGGTTCGTCAGATCGTGTCGAAGGTCGTGGGTGATGCGCTGAAGGCGCGCCTGGAGTCGACCGCGCGTGCTGAGAAGGCTCAGGCGACCGCTCTGTGCGAGAAGGTCGTCTCTGAGATGAAGACCCGCGTCTCGGCGCGCATCCACAAGGAAACTCAGCGCCGTAAGACCGCGCTGGAGTCTTCGTCCATGCCCACTAAGCTGGTGGATTGCCGTTCGACCAATGTTGAGCATTCTGAGCTGTTCATTGTGGAGGGTGACTCGGCGCTGGGTACTGCGCGTCTGGCGCGTTCTTCCTCGTACCAGGCCCTGCTGCCGATTCGCGGTAAGATCCTGAACACTCAGCGTGCCTCGGTGACCGATGTGCTCGCGAACGCCGAGTGTGCGGCGCTGATTCAGGTGATTGGTGCCGGTTCGGGTCGTACTTTTGACCTGGAGTCTGCTCGCTACGGCAAGGTCATTATGATGACCGATGCGGACGTGGACGGCGCCCACATTCGTACCCTGCTGCTGACCCTGTTCTACCGTTACATGCGTCCGCTGATTGAGGCGGGTCGCGTGTACGCCGCGGTCCCGCCCCTGCACCGCGTGGAGGTGGTGCGCCGCGGCAAGCCGAACGAGATGGTGTACACCTACTCGGAGAAGCAGCTGCACGAGCTTCTGGATTCTTTGCAGGAGCAGGGCGTGTCCTATAAGGAACCCATTCAGCGTTATAAGGGTCTGGGTGAGATGGACGCCGACCAGTTGGCTGAGACCACTATGGATCCGCGTCATCGCATGTTGCGCCGTATTCGCATTGAGGATGCGGAGGCTGCCGAGCGTGCGTTCTCCCTGTTGATGGGTTCTGAGGTGGCTCCCCGTAAGGAGTTCATCATTGCCGGTGCGCATCAGTTGGATACCGAGAACATCGATATGTAACCTGCGGGGGAGTGTGTGACTAGCGTGTCACAATCCAGGAATTTTATGTGAGAATAGTCACGTTGATTCTCTGAAATCCGCGTAAATTCAGCATAAATCATGCAAATTTAAGCCTTAAGTACTACTTGAGGCGCCTGTCATATTCCGAGAATGTGTCATCAAAAATCTGCATAAACTGCATAAAACTGCAAAGTTTTACCGCGGTTCTGAAAGTGCCTCTCAGACCCACACAGCCCCTCCGTGTTCCAACCCTCAAACCACCCCCGCCCCGGGGGATAACGTTCGAGGTACCTTTAGCGAAACGTCAAACAATAAACGTCCATACTATGCACAGCCTACTCACAGCTTCTTAGGAAAACCCTGTACCTTAGAAGCATGAGAGACACTGTGTCAGTAACTCTCGTATGCCCTCCATCGATGGTGGACTACCCGAAATCTGGCACAAACGCACATTAAGTACACACATAGTAAGGACCTATCAATGGATCCCCTTGATTTTGGTAGGTGGCAGTTCGGTATTACCACCGTCTACCACTTCTTCATGGTTCCGCTGACTCTGGGTCTGGGCCTTGTGGTGACCTACCTGTACATTTGCTACGTTCGTACCAAGAAGGACGAATACAAGCGCATGACGAAGTTCTGGGGCAAGCTGTACCTCATTAACTTCGCTATGGGTGTGGCCACCGGTCTGGTTCAGGAATTCCAGTTCGGCATGGCGTGGAGTGAATACTCCCGCTTCGTCGGCGACGTCTTCGGCGCTCCGCTGGCAATGGAAGGCCTCTTCGCCTTCTTCGTTGAGTCGACCTTCCTTGGTCTGTGGATCTTCGGTTGGGACCGCCTCAAGCCCGCAGTCCACGCCTTCTGTCTGTTCATGGCAGTTCTCGGCTCCTGGATTTCTGCATTCTTCATTCTGGTTGCAAACTCCTGGATGCAGCACCCCGTCGGTGCAGAAATGATTGACGGTCGTCCCCGCATGACCGACATTGGCGCAGTGCTGATGAACCCCCTCGCATGGGTGACCTTCTCTCACGTCATCACCGCATCCATCCAGGTTGCCGGTGGCTTCCTGGTCGGTATTGCCTGGTACAAGCTGTGGCGTCGCCGCAAGGACGGCATCGACAAGGTCGTTGACGGCAAGGTCGTCGTTGGTGAGTCCGACAAGGGCGCACGAGACAAGAAGGACTTCCAGGTTTGGATCAAGTCCCTGCGCCTGGGCGCAGTCGTTGGTCTCCTCGCGTTCGCAGGTGTTGGTGCATCCGGCCACCTGCAGGCACAGATGATGATCCACGAGCAGCCCATGAAGATGGCTGCCGCAGAAGCTGCGTGCCACGACGGTACCGCCTTCTCTGTTCTGACCATCGGCGAGCTCGGCGCTCAGAGCTGTGACAAGATCACCCCCATCATCGAGGTCCCCGGCGTGCTGTCCTTCCTGGCACACGACAACTTCGATACCCCGGTGAAGGGTATTCAGACCCTGCTGCCCGAGTACGAAGCTAAGTTCGGCACCAACCTGCCCAACAACCCGCTCTACGGCGAGCGTGCAGGTCAGAAGATTGACTACCTGCCCTCCCTCGAGGTCTCCTACTGGGGCTTCCGCGGCATGATTGGTCTGGGTGCAGTCGTACTGCCCCTCTACCTCTACGCACTGTGGGTAACCCGTAAGAAGGGCGTTGGCACCGTTCCCGAGTCCAAGCTGCTCAAGAACGTTGCTGTCTGGTCCATCATGGCTCCCTTCTTCGCAATCGCACTGGGCTGGATCTTCACCGAAATGGGCCGCCAGCCCTTCGTTGTGGCTCCGAACCTTCAGGGTGATCCCTCGATCCACCTGTTCACCGCAGCAGCTATCTCCCCGGGTGTTTCCGGTGAAGAAATCCTCTTCTCCCTGCTCACCCTGGGCCTGCTCTACGGCGTGCTGATGGTGGTTGAGGTTTACCTGCTCATCAAGTACGTCAAGGCCGGTGTTGTGGCAGCAATGCCCGAGCTGGTTCAGTCGCCCCACGAGGACGAGTCCAACGACAAGTCCAAGCGCGATGTGCTGGAGTTCGCCTACTAGGCGGGTAAGGATTGATTCACCATGAACTTTGATTTCAATATCTTTGCCGGTCAGCCTGGCCTGCCCACCCTCTGGTTTGTCGCCATTGGCGTCTTCCTCATCATGTACATGATTCTCGACGGTTTCGATCTGGGTGTCGGTATGCTGATGGGTTCCAAGTTCACCAAGAACGAAAAGGAACGTCGTCTGCTGCTGAACATCATCGGCCCCGTCTGGGACGGTAACGAGGTGTGGCTTGTGACCGGTGGTGCAGCTCTGTTCGCTGCATTCCCCATCTGGTACGCAGCCCTCTTCTCGGCTCTGTACATCCCCCTGACCCTCGCGCTGGTCTTCCTGATTCTGCGCGTGGTCGCAATTGAATACCGCGGTAAGAAGAACGACGAGAAGTGGATCCGTAACTGGAACATCGCTCTGTCCGTCTCCTCCTTCGGTATTGCACTGCTCGTCGGTGCTCTGCTGGGCCTGACCTCCATGGGTCTGCCCATCAACGACAACGGTGACCGCGTCGGCGGCGCCTTCGCTTGGGTCTCCCTGCCGGTTCTGCTCGGCGGTCTGGGCTTCGTTGGCTTCTCCCTGGTTCAGGGTCTTGCCTTCATCGCTCTGAAGACCGACGGCGATATCCGTGACCGTGCCCGCAACACCCTGGTACGCTGGGCTCCCGTCCTGCTGCTGCCGATCGTTGCATGGGTTCTGGCACTGGACTTCACCACCGGTAACGGTATCTCCTGGCTATGCACCATCCTGGCTGTGGTTGCTGTTCTGATTGCTTGGATCTCCGCAAAGGGTGGCCGTGAGGGTCGCGCTTTCGCAGGTCTGTCCGTGTTCCTCGCATTCGGTGCGCTGGCAATCTTCACCGCAATGTACCCGAACGTTCTGCCCTCCACCCTGGACCCGGCATACTCGCTCACCATTGCGAATGCATCCAGCTCCGAGTACACCCTGGGCGTTATGACCTTTGTGACCTGCCTTGGTCTGCCGGTCGTCTTCGTCTACCAGGCTTGGACCTACTGGGTCTTCCGTAAGCGTCTGCACGTGGATCACATCCCCGAGGCTCACGACGCTACCGAACTGGCTGAACTGCCGACCAAGTAGCATGTAGCTGATTGAAGGATCCCCCGAATTTCTCTTCTGAGAAGTTCGGGGGATTTTTCTATGCCCCCAGAGGACTATTCCTACAGAGGATATTCCCGCAGAGGCTGCAGCTCTCGGCAGGCGAGTGGCGCGCAAAAATTTTTGCTGACCCCCCCGAAATTCGGGCGCGACAGGGAGTAGAACGTGTAATGTGGTGTACAACTCACTCTTATGAAAGGTGTTCAACGATGAAGTCCCGCAACCGCCGCACCGGAACTGCCCCTCGTACCGGCACGCGCCGCCGCCTGCTCGCCACGGGCGCCCTGCTGGCCATCGGCGTGCTCCCGCTGAGCGCATGCTCGCTCTTCAACCCGCCGCTGGAACGCGACGAAAGCGTCCACGCCGTCTTTGATGCGGAACAGGACATCGTGAAGATGCCTCTGGACGATTACCTCTACTACGAGCGCACCAACTACGAGTACACGGCCTTTCAGATTGCCATGAAGCAATGCTTCGCCGAACACGGGCAGAACTACACCATCCAGGCTCCCTATTCTGAAAGCGCACCCCGCGGTGATTTGGGACGAAAGTACGGTCCCTGGAACGTCGAGTACGCCCAGAAGTACGGCTTTCAGAAGCGAGACCCCAACAACGCAGCCGCCCCCATCTCCTATAACTCGGGGGAGAGCATGAGCCCCGAGGACAAGCTTCGCACCGAATGCTACCCCAAGGCCCGCGAGACCCTGGAGGCCGCGGTGCCCGAAGGTAAGAGGCCCGAGAATGAAGGGCAGTCCACATCCAGTCGTATCTCCACCGAGGCGGGCAATGCCGTTTACGGTAGCAAACTGCACCGCGAGCTCGAAGAGAAGTGGAAGCAGTGCGTCTCTGACCGCGGTCTCACCCCGCGCTCGGCAGGCTCCGTTGCGGAGGAAACCCCGCTGGCTGAGCAGCTGAGCAAGAACGACGGATACAACAAGCCCGCCTCCGAAGAAGAGATTCGCATCGCCACCATTCAGGCCGAATGTAACCAGCAGGTCGGCATGAGCAAGCAGCTCTACGACTTGGAAGCCCAGTACCAGATGCCGCTCATCCGTAAGCACCAGTCACAGCTTGAACAGGAACGCCAAGCCGACCGCGACCGCGACGAGAAGTTCAAGCAGTACGTTATGGAGCACCAGTAAACCGGGGCACTAAAAGACAGCGCACCGAAAGACGGCGCTAAGAAATAGGCAGCGCAGAGAAATAGACAGCGCTGACACAGTTCAGAAAGACACCGCCATGACCACTCACACGAAAAACCAAAACAGCGGTCACCGCTTTAGCGAGCGCATCGCCCGACCCCGCGTGCTCCTGCTGCTGGCAATCCTCGCCATCGGCTCGCTCATGCTGTCCTTCTACCTTGGCACCCGCTACGCCGCAACAGGCCCCGACCCGACCGTGCAAGCGAAAACCGTGATCCCGGTCTGGGCGAAGGTCGAAGAACGCACCGTCAGCGAGGGACTCGCCATTGCCGGAACCACCAAGGCCGGGGAGACCGCCCCGATTAGCGCACGCACCAACGGTGAGCCGGTGCTCGTCTACCAGAACCAGAAGCCCGGTAACGTACTCAAAGCTGGTGACTTCATCGGCATTATCGGTGCCGACCCCGTCTTCGTGCTGGAGGGGCCGCTGCCGCTGTACCGCGACCTCAACCTGGGCGATAACGGCGACGACGTGCTCGCCTTCCAGAAGGCACTGAACTCCGCCGGGTACGCCACCGCTCAGAGCGGCACCGTCACCGAAGACACCCTCGACGCCGTCACGCGCCTGCACCGCGCGCACCTGACCGGCGTGCCCAGCGAAGGGGTCACCAGCATTGCCCGCAACAACTACGCGATTCTGCCCGGCGGAAGCCACACCGTCACCGCCGTTGCGGCAGTCGGCCAGCTCATTAACGACGGCAACCCCATCGCGAGTGTAGAAACTAGCGAACCCTACGTGGAATCCAGCGTTGAGCTCTCCGTTGCCAATAAGCTCAAGGCCGGCGACCGCGTTAGCCTGCGCACCTCCACCGGCAGCGTGGAGGGCACCATCACCAGCATTGGTGAGCTGCAGAACGACCCCTCCAAGGGTGCGGCAAAGAGCGTGCGATTCAGCGCCGACGACCCGAGCAAACTCACTCCGGGGCAGAGCGCCTCCATCACCAGTAAGGGCAACACCTCAACCACCCTCGCCGTGCCGACTACCGCGGTGCGTCAGGACTCCCAGGGCACCTACGTGCTCGTTGAAAAGGGCGGAAGCTCCACCTCGACCAGCAAGGATGCGCCCGCCACCGAACGAGTTAACGTTGAGGTTCTGCGCACCGCCGGCGGATACGCCGCAATCAACGCAAACCTCAGCACGGGACAGAAGGTGCTTGTCTCATGAGCCGCCGTAAGATAACCCCAGACACAAGCCCAGGACGTGCGCCTACAATTGCGCCCAACGTAGCGTCCGCCGCTACACCTGCTGCCGGGCTCGGTACCGCGCCCGCTATCGAAATGCACGGCATTACCCGTGTTTTCGAGGGGAGCGAACGAGCAGTCCTCGACCACCTCGACCTGGTGGTCGAACGCGGCGAATTCCTCGCCATTATTGGTCCGTCGGGCTCCGGTAAATCCACCCTGCTCAACGCCATTGGTCTGCTCGACACTCCCACCAGCGGAACCTACAGCCTCTTCGGCAAAAACACGGAAGGACTCAGCGACAGAGAACGCGACGAAATGCGCCGAGATCACCTCGGCTTCATCTTCCAATCCTCAAACATGCTGCTGGACGAAACCAGCACGACCAACGCCTCCATGGGTCTGCGCGTGCAGGGCGTACCCTACAGCGAGCGCCTGCAACGCACCGAAGAAACCCTAGAATTTCTGGGGTTGAGCGACCGCGCCAGCATCCGCACCCGCTACCTCTCCGGCGGCGAGAAGCAGCGCTGCGCCATTGCTCGTGCCCTCGCCACGCGCCCGCCGCTGATTCTTGCCGACGAGCCCACCGGCAACCTGGACAGCCACAATAGCGCCAAGGTCATTGAGATTTTGCAGCGCATTAACGCGACCGGCTGTACCGTGCTGGTTATTACCCACGACCCGGAGGTTGCCGCCGCCGCCCGCCGTGTGATTCGCATTGAGGATGGGCAGTTGCACGAGCAGAGCCG
This sequence comes from Rothia sp. HMSC076D04, assembly GCF_001814645.1. Lineage (NCBI taxonomy): Bacteria > Bacillati > Actinomycetota > Actinomycetes > Micrococcales > Micrococcaceae > Rothia > Rothia sp. HMSC076D04. The sequence continues at coordinate 174,710 of NZ_KV817365.1, forward strand.
CGCCGATTCCGCTACGGCACCGGTCGCTGAGGCTGTGCCGGTTGCAGGGGACACCCCGGCAGAAGCCACGGTTGGTGCCCCGGTAGATGCTACCACCAGCCTCGCACCGGGGGAGAAGCCCGCTACGCATCGCCGCGGAAGCTTCCTCACCGACGACAGCATCGAGGCGATTTCCGCGCTCACCTCACGACCGCTACGCACCCTGCTACTGGGTCTGTCCTTCGCGCTGGGCGTGGGTGGACTCATCAGCGCCTCCGGCATGAGCGAATCCGCCAGCTACCAGGTGAACCAGCGCCTGCTCGGATCCGAACAATCCACGCTCTACATCAGCGACAGGGACAATGACCAGAACATGCTCGGAACCTACCGGCAGGGCGAATCCGCGCAGAATGTTGCCGACCGCATTAGCGCGCTGGACTACGTGAAGAACACCGGATTCGTCAGCAGCGTGGCACCCGCCGACGTGCGAATCACCCGGTTCAGCCCCTACGAGGACGAACCCAAAACGGCGATTGGTCTCAGCTCCACCTCGAAGACCCGGCTCGAGCAAATCGGTGCCCGCATGAACCCCGAAACCCTGCGTGCGCTCGAACAGATGAACTCGACCCTCACCCAGCAGAACGTTGCTGACCGTGAACGCTCCGAGCAGCTCTCCGGCGCTATTGTGTCGGTCTCCGCTGCCCGCGCCCTCGGCATTATTCCCGAAGATAAGGCTGCAGATAACGCCACAACCGAGCCCAGGCCCGGCGAGCTACCCGCCGTCGACTACGGCATTAAGCTCGGTGGGTTGCCGCAGGTGGCACCCGGTGTGAGCATCTGGGTGGAAGGTCAGCTGATGCCGGTCATCGGCCTCTTCGACCCCGGCAATAGCGGCTACGAATTTAGGAACACGGTCATTGTCTCGCCGGGCACACTTCAGCGCACCGGACGCGGCCAGGTCACATACATTGCCGAAACCGAACGGGGCTACGGCAAAGCGGTCGCCAAGGCAATTCCGCTGACCCTCAAGCCCGCTGAACCCAGCCAGATCAACGTGGAAACCCCCTCCGACCTGCAGAGCCTACGCGCGTCTATCGCCTCGGATCTGGGCCTGTACGTGGGTGTGCTCTCCGGTATTCTGCTGGTGCTCGCCTCCCTCTCGGCGGCAACCGCAATGTATCTGTCCGTGCAATCGCGCACCGCAGAGATTGCGCTGCGCCGCGCCATCGGATCGAGTAAATGGCTGATTGCCCGCATCTTCCTCATGGAGGGCGTCATGCTTGGTGTGCTCGGCGGCTCCATCGGCGCCTGCTCCGGCATGATTGCGACGATTATTCTTTCGCTCGTGCAAGGCTGGCAGGCGGTTCTCTCACCCGGATTCGTGGTGCTCGGCGTGGGCGTTGGCGCCCTTACCGGTCTGGTGTCTTCGGCGTACCCGGCGTGGGTGGCGTCCCGCAAGAGCCCCGCCGACGCGATGCGCGGCTAAAGATAGCGCTGGGTGGGGGGCAACCAAATATCTGAAACCTAACTGGTCAAATAGGTATTAGATAGCCCAGCCCTTAAACTGATAGAAGGTAAAAACAGCAGAAGACTAGGTCAAAGGACAACACGTGAGTCGAACGCACACACCGCGTCATGCTGACAAACATCAGAACACTGAGGCACCAGAGGTGACCGCGGGAAAGCGCAACGACCGCGCTGACCGTCGCCCGCCCCTGGGCCCTGACGCCCGTAAAACCCTCAGCACCTTCGGTGTTATCACCGCTGTGCACACCCTCGCGACGGTACTTTTCAGTGCCGCCTTGGCTGTGATTATTGCCCGTGCGGCACACGCCGGTTTCGCCGCTGTCGCCGCCGAACACGCGCGCCTCAAAGAGACCAGCGCGCCGGATGTGTACCGCGCCTACGTCGAATTCGCTGGCTCCGCGCAGGCACAGCTGGAGGCGCACGGCGGCTGGCTGCTCGGCCTCGGTGGTATCTTCGGTGACGCAGACACCATTACCCCCGGCCTGATTGCGGTCGCCGTGGCTGCCCTGCTCGTCCGCTCGGGTACCGACTACCTGCTGGCTGTGAGCGCGCAGCGTGCCGCCTCCGGAGCGAAGTCTCAGATTCGTTCCGCCCTGCTCAAGCGCGTGCTCGCCACCGGTGGCGCAGACACCCCCGAAGGTACCGGCGCGACCGCTGTGTTGCTGTCCCGCGGCCTGAACGCCCTGGATGACTACTACACGAAGACCCTGACCGCGTTCGTGTCCACCGCGATTGTGCCGTTCATCCTCTGGGTTGTTGTGGCGGCCCTAGACTGGATGAGCGCCATGGTGCTGGCATGCACCTTGCCGCTTATTCCGGTGTTCATGATTCTGATTGGTAAGAACACCCGCGACGAAACCGCAGAAGCTCAGGCTGAACTGCACCGCCTCTCCGACCATATTCTGGAGCTGGTGCGCGGCCTGCCCGTCATTATCGGTCTAGGCCGTGAACGTGCACAGACCCGCTCCATGAACGCCCTCGGTCAGCGTTACCGTGAACGTACCATGCAGACTTTGCGTAGCGCTTTCATGTCTTCGCTTGCGTTGGAGCTCATCACCACCATTTCGGTTGCGCTGATTGCTGTGCTGATTGGTGTGCGCCTGGTCAACGGCACCCTGGGCCTGGACACCGCAATTCTCGTGCTGCTGCTGGCTCCCGAATGCTACCAGCCGCTGCGTGATGTGGGTGCCGCCTACCACCAATCGGAGGACGGCGTTGCCGCTCTGCGTAGCGCCCAGAAGATTATTGATGCGCCCCTGCCCGCCGCCGCTGCGGACTCGGCAGAGCAAAGCGCAGCATCGCAGAAGGCTCAGCCTTCCACCATCGCGGTTGAGGACCTGTCGGTGAGCTACCCGGCGCGTCCTGCCGTGCTGACTAACCTGTCGTTGAACCTGGACCGTCGCGTTGCTACCGCTCAGGGTGTAACTGCCCAGGATGCACGCGGTGCGGTTATCGGCGTGATGGGTGAATCCGGCTGCGGTAAGTCCACCCTGCTGAACGTGTTCTCCGGTGCCGTGCGTGAAGGTCTGGTGCCCACCGGCTCGGAGGAGCCCGTGCACCTGACCGGTAGCGTGACCGGTCTGGGAACCACCCTGGTTATTCCGCAGTCGCCGGTCTTCACCGCGCCGACCGTGCAGACCGAAATGGCGCTCTACGCACTCAGCGCCACCGAGGCGGAGCGTGAGCGTGCAGCCGCTCTGCTCGGCGAAGCGATGGACTCCAAGAAGCTGTCCGTCACCGATGCCGAGTCCGCGCTGCTGGTTGGCCCGCTGGCTCAGCTGGGCATGCAGAAGCTGACCGCCCTTGAACCCGGTGCCCTCAGCGCAGGTCAGGCGCGCCGCCTCGCCGTGGCACGTACCCTGGCTCGTGCCGAGGCTATCTACCGTGCCGGCGGTGAGCAGACCGTGCTGACCGTCCTCGTGGATGAGCCGACCGCGCACCTGGACGCCTACTCGGCATACCTGGTGACCCGCGCCCTGCACCGCCTGGCGGAACTGGGCGCAACCGTGCTGATTGTGACCCACGAGCAGGAGCTCGCCGCCGGATGCGACACCCTCGTTCGTGCCGTGCAGACCGCCCAGGGCTACACCTGGACCGCCGAGGCGAACACCGCCCGCGTTGCGGTTCCCGCGCAAGCCCCCGCGCACCTGCTTAAGGACAAGGAAGAGTACGAGGCTGAAAGCACCGCCCCGGCGGGCGCCTCCGCAGCTGCCGAGGTCAAGGAAGCCGAGCCTGCCGGCCTGTTCGCAAGCCTGCGCACCCTGAAGGAACTGACCGGTATTGGTGTTCGCGCCGCAACCGGCCCGGTGATTATGGCTGCGATTACTTCCCTGATGGCGGCTGCACTGACCGCGCTGTCCGGCTGGCTGATTGTTCGCGCCGCAGAGGGCCCGGCAATGATGTACCTGATGGTCGCCATTGTGGGCGTGCGCTTCTTCGGTCTGGGTCGTGCCTGCGCCCGCTACGCTGAGCGTCTGATGACCCACTCGAAGGTTCTTGCCGCCGCAAATATTCTGCGTCTGCGCGCCTGGGTTGGCGCATGGCAGAGCGTGAGTAGCGTGCGTGCCCTGCTGCGTGGTGACGCGCTGCTCGAACGCCTCGTAGGCGGTATTGACGAGCTGCGTGACGGCGTGCCGCGCGTTATTATTCCGCCGGCCGCGCACCTGCTGGTCATGACCGCGGCGCTGATTACGACCGCGTGCATCCTGCCGCAGGCTCTGATCCCGGTCCTGCTTGCCGTGCTGGTCAGCACTTTTGTGGCTCCGTGGATTGTGCTCCGCGCCGATGCCCGTGCGGAGGCGCTGGCTCGCCGCTCCACCGCGCAGATGCTGCGCCTGGGTACCGGCATGCTCTCGGCAGCCGAGGATCTGCGCGCTAACGGTGTGGCAACCACCGCTGAGAAGGCTAACGGCGCCCTGGACGCCGAGAACCTGTCCGCCCTGCAGAAGGGCTCGACCGCTCAGGGTGTGGGACGTGCCCTCGTGACCCTGAGCTGGTTTGGCGCGGCTCTGGCGAGCGCAATGATTGCGTACCCGCTGGCTGTTGACGGCACCGTGCGTGCCCCCGAAGCGGCGATTGTGGTGCTGCTGTGCACCGGTATGCTGGAAAGCTCCCTGGGCCATGTTGAGGCGGTCCGCTCCTGGCCCGCGTTCAGTCGTCTGCTCGCTACGATTGCCCCGAGCGTGCGCGACGTATCCCTGGAGGGTGTTGTCGCCACCTCGACCCTGAAGCGTTCCGTGCCGACCGAGGCTGAGGTGGACACCCACGTTCTGCCGCGTCGTGTTGAGCGTCTGCGTGCCCGCGCGGAGGCTGAGATGGAGGAGCTGCTGGAGGCTGACCGTCAGCGTGCTCACCGCTTTGACCGCCCCGAATCTGCGGCTGGTTCTAAGAGCGATACCCCGCGCCCGCCGAAGCCCGGCGAGCCCACCCTGGTCAGCTGCGGTACCCCGCAGGAGCTTGGCGTGAAGGTCACCGACCCCGCCCTGAGCCTGCAGGACGCTGCCGCCCGCTGGCCCGGCATGGATCACCCGGTCTTCACCGACCTGAACATGAACGCCCGCGCGGGCTCCTGGACTGCGGTGACCGGCCCCTCCGGTTCCGGTAAGTCTACGGTGCTTGCAACCGTTCTGGGCTTCTTGCCGCTGGAGTCCGGCCGTGTGCTGGCTTCCGGTGAGGTCCTGGAGGGTGAGCAACTGCGCGGCTACGCGGCGTGGTGCCCGCAGGCGGCTCACATTTTTGAGTCGACCCTTGAGGGTAACCTGATGCTGGCTCGTGACCGTTCGGATCGCCCGAGCGAGGAAGAGCTGATTGAGGTTCTGCGCCGTGTGGGTCTGGGCGAGTGGTTTGACGCTCTGCCTCAGGGTCTGCGCACCCCGGTGGGTGCTGGCGGTTCTTTCCTGTCGGGTGGTCAGCGTCAGCGTCTGGCGGTGGCTCGTGCCCTGCTGGTGAATTCGCCGGTGCTGCTGTTGGATGAGCCGACCGCGCACCTGGACGCTGAGTCTGCCCGTGCGCTGATGGCTGACTTGGATGCGGCGACCCGCTCTAGCTCTGTGGCTACGGTTCTGGTGTCGCACCGTCCCGAGGATATTGCCCGCTGTGACGAGGTGGTTCGCCTCTAAACGCAGCTGAGCGTAGCCATCGCGGGCGAGATTGAACGCAAGAAACTGCGAGGAATGCCCCGGTACTTCGTGAAAGTACCGGGGCATTTCTTTGTGCAAAATTTTCTGGGCATATTGCTCTGCGCGTTATATCTGCGCGGGTTCCCCCAGTCTTTGTAAACAACCTGAGGTCGAAAGGCCGTGAACCGCGCGCCTAGAAGAGCTTTTCACCCTCCGGGCTAACCGCCATCGCAGCAGAAACAGCCGCATAGTTCGGTCCCACAATGCTGATGCTCTGAGTGAGCATCACACCGGAACCGTCACGGGCACCGTGCTCGGTCGGCAGGGAACGAGCCACACCGCCGGAGGACGCCGCCTTCGCCGGGCCCACGCCCACCCACGCCAGAGCCAGCTGGCTCTCACCGGTGAGGAAACGGTGCGCACGCACACCGCCGGTTGCGCGGCCCTTCTGCGGGTACTCGCTCAGGGCGGTGACCTTGGCGCTCGCCAGGCCATCCTTGCCATTGGTGACGGTCACGACCTCCGCCGCGTCGCCGGGCGCGGTCACGCCCAGGGTGATGAGGCGGTCGCCATCGGCAAGCTTGATGCCTGCGATACCGCCGCCGGTGCGTCCCTGCGGGCGGACCTTCGCCGCGTCGAAGGTCAGCAGCTTCGCGTCGCGAGTGACGAATGTGAGTACCGCATCGTCGGTGGGGCAGGGGGCGGCGGCTACGATTTCGTCGCCGTCCTTGAGCTTCATGATGTCCCACTCGGTCTGGTTCAGCGGGTAATCCGGGTTGAGGCGCTTGATCACGCCGCCCGCGGTTGCCAGCGCCAGCACCGTGTTCAGCGGTACGAGGGCGACCAGCTTCTCACCCTTGGCGAGCTGCACCAGCTCGGCTGCCTTCACCGCCGACGCCATGGAGGGGGTACCGCCGTTCTCGTCCAGCACCGCAATGTCCATGACGGACAGGCGCACCATGCGTCCTGCGGAGGTCACGGCACCGATTTCGCCGCGCGCGGTGGTCGGCACAATCGAGGTGAACACGTCGTGCTTGAAACGCTTGCCGGGATCCACGAGTGCCTCGCGGATGGGCTTGCCGGGGGTGCGTCCCATCATGCCGGAGGCCGAAAGCAGCACCCAGCAGGGATCGTCCGCGATTTCGAGGGCGAGGCCCAGGCTCTTCTTCGCCTTGGACTGCGCGGTGACTGCCTCAATGGCGACCTGCATCTCGTCCTTGGTTTTGAGCTGGGTGCGGCGGTCGGTGCCGTAACGTTCGGCGACCTCTGCGAGCTCTTCGGAGACCAGTTCGCGCAGCGCCGCATCGGAGCCGAGGATACGCTGCAGCTCCGCGATTTCCTGCTGCAAGGTGTCGCGTTCTGCTTCGAGTTCCAGGCGGGAGTACTTGGTGAGCTGGCGCAGGCGCAGTTCCAGAATGTGGTTCGCCTGGGTGTCGGTCAGGTCGAAGACGACCTTCAGCTTTTCACGTGCCTGAGCGGTCTCGTCAGACTCACGGATAATCTGGATGACCTCGTCAATGTCGAGGATTGCCACGAGCAGACCCTCCACCAGGTGCAGGCGGTCGGTGCGCTTGCCCAGACGGAATTCGGTGCGGCGGCGGACTACGTTCAGGCGGTGGTCAATGTACACGCGCATCAGGTCGAGCAGGCCGAGGGTCTGCGGCTGACCGTCCACGAGCGCCACGTTGTTAATGCCGAAGGAATCCTCAAGCGGAGTGTGCTTGTAGAGGGCGGCGAGCACCGCCTCCGGGTTGAAGCCGTTCTTGATTTCGATGACGAGGCGCAGACCGTTGGTGCGGTCGGTCAGGTCGACCACGTCGGAGATGCCGGTGAGTTTCTTGGAGTTGACGCCGTCCTTGATCTTTTCGATGACCTTTTCGGGGCCGACCATGTACGGCAGTTCGGTGACGACAATGCCCTGCTTGCGGGGGCTGACCTGCTCGATGGAGACCTTCGCGCGGGTCTTGAAAGTGCCGCGGCCGGTTTCGTAGGCGTCACGGATGCCTCCCAGACCCACGATGGTGCCGCCGGTGGGCAGGTCGGGGCCGGGGATGAATTTCATGATGTCTTTGAGGGTCGCCTCGGGGTGGGCGATGAGGTGGCGGGTACCGGCGATGACCTCGCGCAGGTTGTGCGGCGCCATGTTGGTTGCCATGCCGACCGCGATGCCGGTGGTGCCGTTGACGAGCAGGTTCGGGAACGCTGCGGGCAGCACGGAGGGCTGCATGAACTGGTTGTCGTAGTTCGGCACAAAGTCAACCACGTCTTCTTCGAGGTCCGCGGTGAGTGCCTGCGCGGCGGGCGCCATGCGTGCTTCGGTGTATCGGGCGGCTGCCGGGCCGTCGTCGAGGGAGCCGAAGTTACCGTGACCGTCAACGAGGGGTAGGCGCAGCGCGAAGGGCTGGGCGAGGCGCACCATCGCGTCGTAGATGGCGGCGTCGCCGTGCGGGTGGAGCTTACCCATGACCTCGCCGGTCACGCGGGCGCTCTTGACGTGGCCCTTGTCGGGGCGCAGACCCATCTGCTGCATCATATAGAGGATGCGGCGCTGCACGGGCTTGAGGCCGTCGCGGGCGTCGGGGAGGGCGCGCGAATAAATCACCGAGTAGGAGTATTCCAGGAAGCTGGTTTCCATCTCAGCGGATACGTCGATGTCGACGATATTCTCTACCACATCCACCGGGTAGTCGCTGACGGTGGATTTGGATCGGCGAGCCATATATCTCCTCGTGTCGGTGTGTTTTCGCTCCTCCTATTTTAGCGGGTGGTAGCGGATGAGACGGGCTGGTTGGTCGGCGTCATCTGTGGGGTGCGCCAAGGCGGTTGCGGGGCAGTAACCGAAGTGTACCGGGGGATTGCAAGCAGTCATATGAGCCTGTATTAGCGTGGTCAAGTAGCACAGCCCGGCTGGAACCCTCTAAGGTAGAGGGGAGTAATACCTAACCGCCTTCATCGTGTGCGCCGATCGACGTCGCCTCATGAGGGCACCGCACGAAAGAGGTACGATGTACGCCCCCACCCCCGAACGCGAGCAACTGGTCGCAGACATTAAGCATGCCGGTTTCTACCCCGACCTCGTGCTGGAAGTGGTGGATGACGCTCTGGCGGGCATGAACCCGGATGCCCACTTTGTACAGCATGAAACCCACTTCTCGCGCGATGATTTTCACCGCCACATTACCGTGATGGTGCTCTGCGGTGAGCACGTCATCTTTGCGCACCTAGACGACCAGCACCTTGAGGGCGACGCGCAGGGTACCGTGGCGCATGTGAGCGTGGAGGCGGTGCACCTGAGCGCCCTGAACGCGGTCACCATCAGCTACGGTTTCAGCCAGCCGCAGGCGTACAACGCCGGTAGCACCGCCCCGACTGAGATTTCTTTCCAGATTGCGTGGACCGGTTCGCTGCACATGGAATTGGCTCCTGCCGGTTGCCAGGACCCGCAGTGCAACGCCGACCACGGCTTCACCGGCGATGCACGCCGCGAGGACATTGCGGTGCGTGTTTCTGCGACTGCTGACGGCCCGGAGTCGGTTCAGCGTGCCCAGGATTTTGCACGTGCTCTGCATCGTGCGCGTCTGTACGTAACGCGCCGATAAACGCTCGCCCTGTGCGTTTGCCCTGTGCGCTCGCTGCGCCACTGGCGCAGCCCGCGCAGTATGAGCCCGCGCAGTATGAGCCCGAGCAGTATGAGCCCGCGCGGCACTAATATTTCCATAACCTGTACTTGAGAGGAACCTATGACGGCACAGACCATCCTGCACGATGTTTTGGGTGCGCCCCTGCCCGCGGCACCCGCCTACGGCAGCAATAGCATCGCCGATGTGCTGGAGTCCGCCTCCTCTCTGGTGGCGCAGCGAAGCCTGGCGCGCCCCGCGCACGCCCTGGACTCCGACCCGGCATTCAACTCCGTAGCCGACCCGCTGAACCTTGCCGGTCGCCTCACGGAGCAGGATATTGACCCGGCGTCTTTCCGTCACGCCTGCGTGGTCATGGTGGACGGTCTGGGCGAGCAGCTCATCAACAGCTACGGCGGCTACGCGCCCTCTCTGCGTAAGACCCTGAATCTGGGCCCGCTGGACGCCGCATTCCCCACCACGACCGCCGCCTCCCTGACCTCGCTGGGTACCGGTACGGCACCGGGCGCGCACGGCATCGCCGGTTACGAGGTGCGCAACCCGGCAGGTAACGGGGGAGCGGGCTCGGTCATGAACCACCTGTCCGGTTGGGACCAGTCGGTGGATCCGCACGCCTGGCAACCGCTGCCGACCGTGCTGGAACGCCACCATACGAACCGCCGCGTGCTCACCATTTCGCTGGGTAAGTACCGCGGTACCGGCCTGACGGAGGCGGCGTTGCGCGGCGGCGACTTCGTGGACGCCGTCGGCTATAACGCCCGCGTCACTTACGCCCTGGAGGCGCTCTCCAGCCGCACCCCGACCACCGTGTACCTGTACTGGGGCGAGATTGACGCGGCGGGCCACCGCTACGGCGTGGGTAGCGACGAATGGCTGCAGCAGCTGGAGGAACTGAACTCGGCGCTGAAGCGTCTGGCGGAGCGCGCCCCGGCGTGGGCGGCACTCTTCGTGACCGCCGATCACGGCATGGTGAACGTGCCCGAGCACCAGCGCATCGACTACTCTGGCGTGGAGGAGCTGACCCGCAACATCGCAATGACCGCCGGTGAACCGCGCGCCGTGCACCTGTACCTCGAAGACACCTCGGAGGCGGCACGCACCGCCACCGCCCAGCGTTGGGCGCAGTACTGGGGCGAGCGCGCCTGGGTGATTGATTCTCGCGAACTGATACGCGCCGGCTACTTCGGCCCGGTCATCACGGATGCGGCGCGCGGCCGCATCGGCGATTTGATGGTGTGCGCTCGCGACGACTGGGCGCTGTACGATATGCGCCACTATCAGGAGCGTGCCCTGCACATGGTTGGTCAGCACGGTTCGCTGACGGACGCTGAGCGTCTGGTGCCGTTGCGCATGCTCAAGACTTTCTAAAGTACTAGTCTTCTAAAGCATCAGAGAGCATAGAAAACCGCTGGTTATTCGGGTGAATAACCAGCGGTTTTCGTATGTCTAGATGCCCTTGCCTAAAGCCCCTGCTTAGAAGCTTTTATCGGGCGGCGCGGGCGGTCGCTTACTTGCGGCTACCGAAGATGATGTCATCCCAAGCCGGAACGCTCACGCGCTGCTTCTTCGAGGAGGAAGGCTTGGGCTTCTCCTCAGAGGCGGGCTCAGCTGCGGGTGCGGGCTCAGCCTGTGCCTCAGTAGCCGGCGCCTCAGCAGCCTCAGCGGCGGGTGCGTCCTCGATGGGTGCCGGCAGGGTGAAGGACTCGACCGGAACGGAGTCAACGGGTGCTTCCGAATCCACAGCCAGCGGATCGGTGGTTTCTGCAGTGGGCTCGGGTGCAGCCGGGGCAGCAGGAGCTACCGGGGCAGCGGGCGCAGCCGGTGCTACAGGCTCAGCGGGCTGAGCGGACTCGCGGTGCACGAACACCTCGGGCTCCTCAACCTGCGCCGGGCGCACCGAGCGGGCGCGCTCCAAAAGCTCCTTGAGCTTACGCTCATCAGCGCTCTCAGAGGAAGTAAGGGGTGCCGGTGCGGGCTCGGGTGCCTTCGGCAGGCGGGCGGGAGGAACCTCCACGGGAGCCTTCTTCGCGGCGGCGGCAACAGCGTCCTCACTATTGCCCATCAGGAAGTACGCCGCCTCATTCGAAGCGTACAGGCCCTGGTTTGCCGGGTTGTACACCCAACGTGCGGGGAAGACGACCTGCGCGGGCAGGTTCTGACGCACCGAATCCTTCAGCGCAATATCAACCTCAACGCGCCACTGGCCGTTCTCCTGCTGGCGGGTGGTCCAGTCCTGGGTTGCGTCCTCAAAACCGTAACGCTCGGAGACTTCCTCAATGCGGGCGCTCAGGGTCACGGGAATCTGTGCGGTACCCGAAGCGGAGCTGCGGCGACCAATCTTCACGCTCTGAGCGGCACGAATAATGTGGGCACGCTCAGCAACGATCGGCCACTCGTAGCGGCGCACGCGCTCCGGCTCCCAACCGGACTCTTCAGCGATTTCCTCAACGGAGGCACCCTGACGGAAACGGGTCTGAATATCGCGCGGACCGTAGGTGCCCTTAGCGCCCAGACCGCGGGCGGGCTGAATACGGCGAGCCTTGGTGATGCTCGTGCGCAGGTTCGCGTCAATCGGCAGCAAGAAGCGGGTGCCGTCAGCAGACTCAAGCACCAGATTTTCGCCGTCATCGTGAACGCCAATCAGACGCAGTTCAAGCATGAGAACCTCCATAGGTGAACCGGACGCGTTCGTGAATGTGTTGCACGGAACGCAAACTACCTTCCAGGGTACCGTGAAAGCGCGGTAAATCAGTAGCGGAGGCGGGATTTTCCCCAAAAAAAGATGTACTTTTCGGACCGAAAAAGCTAGAATGTGACGCCTAAACCGTCCAAAGCCTACCCAGGATTAGACAAATAGGGTGCCAATGGTGAACAATACCTGGCATGCCGTCGGGGTTAAATCCTCACCAGCGGCACCTAGAGCACTCATTAAACCAGCGTGGCCTAGTTCAACACACAGCCACAGAACCAACGGAGCGTGAAAGTTTGGCAACTGATTACGATGCACCTCGCAAGCAGGACGAAGAGCAGAACGAAGAGTCCTACGAGGAGCTGAACGCCCGCCGTTCCGAGATGCAGTCCGGTGCGGTGGACGAAGACGAAAACAGCGCAGCAGAAAGCTTCGAGCTGCCCGGTGCTGACCTCTCCAACGAGGAGCTGAACGTTGTTGTTCTGCCCGCTCAGGACGACGAGTTCACCTGCGCATCCTGCTTCCTGGTGCGCCACCGCTCGCAGATTGCACGCGAAGAGGGCGGCCTGTTCTACTGCGTCGAGTGCGAGGGCTAAAACTTTAGGGAAGGGCTAACACCCACCCGACATACACCTCATGACGGGGCGAGTGCCGAGTGCACCCGCCCCGTTGAGTATGTGAAAGCCGCGCACGCAAGAATAGCGCCGCGTCGCATCCAACGCGGCACAGCGCGTGCTGAACGCGAACACACAACGAAAACACCCCGCAGTAGAGCCTCAACACAGCGCGAGGTAATGGCACAGACACCCGCGAAAGGTTAGAGTATTGACCATGATGACCCCCGTAAACGTCCACATTAAGCTGCTCGACCCCGAGCTGCCCGCACCCGCCTACGCAAAGCCCGGCGACGCCGGCGCTGACCTGCGCTCCCGCGTCGACTTCGAGCTGGAACCGGGCGAACGCGCCCTCGTCCCCACCGGCGTGGCAATCGCCCTGCCCGAAGGTTACGTTGGTCTGGTGCACCCGCGCTCGGGCCTGGCAACCAAGAACGGCATCACCATTGTGAACGCACCCGGCACCGTTGATTCCGGCTACCGCGGCGAGCTGATGGTCACCCTGCTCAACACTGACAAGACCAAGTCCTTCCACGTGCAGCGCGGCGACCGCATCGCCCAGCTGGTCATTCAGAAGTACGAGCACGCAACCTTTACCGTGGTGGATGAACTGGAACAGACCGAACGCGGCTCCAGCGGCTTCGGCTCCAGCGGAATCCACTAGTCTGCTCTCACCGCGAAACGGCACGAGAGAAGAGAAGAACCCCCCCCCCCCCGCACCCTGCGTGCGGTGAAAGTAGGAATACCATGTTCGGATTTGGTAAAAAGAAGCACGCCGAGGAGGCTGAAAAGGCCGCCATCGACAAGGCTGTCGCCGAAGAGATTGAGGAGACCAACGTCGAGGTTGAGGAGCTGAAGGAAGAGGAGAACTCTCCCGAGGTCATCAAGTACGACCGCGTCAACGGCCCGCACGACATTGAAGAAGTCACCGCCGAAGACCTCGAAGACTACGTCGACCTGGGTGCGCTGCGCATCAAGTTGCTCGACGGCATGAACCTGCGCCTCGAAACTGACGACGCAACCGGTGCCGTCATCGCCGCAACCATCACCCGTGACGGCGCAACCCTGCAGGTGCAGGCATTCGCTGCACCGCGCACCACCGGCATCTGGGACGACATCCGTCACGACCTGACCGAGTCCGTCGCCTCCCAGGGCGGCATCGTCGAAATCTACGCCGGCGTATTCGGCGCCGAGATGCTGACCCGCCTGCCCGCCGTCACCCCGGACGGTCAGCCCGGTGAGCGTATCGCCCGCTTCGTGGGTGTGGACGGCCCCCGCTGGTTCCTGCGCGGCGTCATCTCCGGCGCGGCTGTGCTCGGTGACGATAAGGCTGCCGCCTCCGTGGAGGAAGTCTTCCGCACTGTCGTGGTGGACCGTGGCGACGACCCGCGCCCGCCGCGCGAGCTGCTGCCCATGACTCTGCCTGCCGACCTGGTTGTGGCTGAGGAAGAGCCCGCCGTGGAGGAAGAAACCGAGAACGAGCACAGCAAGCTGCGCCCGATGCCTCGCCGCGGCCCTGAGATTACCGAGATTGGCTAATGCCTGAGTTCTCGAACTACCCGAGTGCGCTCGCGGTTCCTGAGGAGCAGATTCTTGCTCCCGGGTACCCCGAGCGCTTTCGCGTACGCCTTGCCGGACGCGTGGAGCAGGTATGGTTGCCTGCGCTGCAGGATAAGCCGATGTACCGTGCCGAGCTGGTGGTGGCGAAGTCGAAGCCTCTGCAGTGGTCGAGCCCGTTGGCGCTGATTGGCATGCCGATTGTGGAGCCGCCCGGTGAGGATTTCGACGAGGAGTCCGAGGATTCCGAGAAGCAACACCACCTGAACACGGCGTCTTTGGCGACCGTGGCGGTGCAGGATCAGCACGAGGTGTCGTTCCCGCCCTATGCGCCGTTCAACCCGGGGGACCGGATTCTGCTGAAGTGGCAGGGGCAGCGGATGGTGCCCGGCGTGCTTGCCGGTGCGCTGTTGCGCTGTTCCGGCGTGGTGTCGGTGAGGGCGCATCAGCCGGTGATTTACAACCCGCGCTATGAGATTGTGCCGCAATTCTTTGCTGAGAAGGGAAAATATGAGCGCTGAGCAGTCTTCGACCCAGCCCGACCCGAACGCTAACCCCGCAACTGACCCTGCGCGGGAGGGGAACCAGTTTGCGCAGAGCCTGAGCGCCTCCATGGGCGCGAATATGCGCCGCACCGCCAACGGTGATGTGGATATTCTGCACGCTATCGGCGGCTGGCGCGGCCTGGTGGAGTCTTCGCTGCCGGCGGTGGCGTTCCTGGTGCTGTTCACCGTGACGAAGGAACTGAACCTGTCCCTGATTGCGGCGTTGGCTGCGGCGGGTGTGTTCACGCTGATTCGCCTGGTGCAGGGCTCTAAGCTGGTGAGTGCGCTGACCGGCCTGGTGGGCGTGGCAATTTGTGCGTTTGCCGCGTACCGTACCGGTAATGCGAGCGACTACTTTGTGGTGGGCTTCTGGACGAACGGCGTGTACATTCTGGCGTATCTGCTGTCGATGCTGGTGCGTTGGCCGCTGATGGGTCTGATTTTCGCGGTGATTCGCAGTGAGGCGCTGAGCTGGCGCCAGAACCCGGTGCGCCTGCGCCAGTACATGCTGGCGACCTGGATTATTACCGTGCTGATGATGCTGCGCCTTGCCGTGCAGGTGCCCCTGTATTTTGCGAATAATGTGGAGGCGCTGGGTGCGACCCGCCTGATTATGGGTCTGCCGCTGTACGCTTTGGGCGTGTGGCTGGCGTGGCGTGTGTCGGCTCCCGAGGAGGCGCTGGTGAGCGAGGACCCCGAGGCTGCCGAAACTGCCGAAGTTGACGGTTCAGAAAGCCGCTAACTCCACAACTTCATACGTAGAAGAACTTCATAGAAGTACGCGAAAGCCCCGGTACCCGTGACCGGGGCTTTCGCCTCCTCAAAAACTTACGTATAAACGCTATGCGAACAGTGCTATGCAAACAGTGCGCGGATCTGATCCTCACCGGCAATGGTCGTGATGAAGAACAGCTCGTCGCCGCCCTCAATCGCCACGTCGGCACTGGGCGGGATTGGCGCGCCGTCACGCAGGATCGCGGTGAGCACCGTATCAACGGGCCACTGCACGTGATCCACGCGGTAACCGATGACGGGGTGGTCATCCGGCACGGTGTACTCGGCGAGGGTCGCGCCGCCAGCCTGCAGGGTCAGCAGGCGCACCACGTCGCCGACTTCCACGGCTTCCTCAACGAGGGCGGTCATCAGACGCGGGGTGGACACGGCAACGTCCACGCCCCAGGAATCATCAAAGAGCCACTCATTACGCGGGTTGTTCACGCGCGCCACGGTGCGCGGCACACCAAACTCACTGCGCACCAGCAGGGAGACCATCAGGTTTGCCTTATCGTCACCGGTTGCGGCAACGACCACGTCCGCCTTGTTCGGGTGCACCTGGCGCAGTACGGACAGTTCGCAGGCGTCACCAATATGCCAGCGCACGCCGGGCAGATCGGCGCGCTTCTTGACTTCGGGCTTGGAATCGATGATGGTCACGTCGTGGCCGTTCATCATGAGCTCTTTAGCGATGGAGGCACCCACGGAACCGGCACCAACAATGAGGACCTTCACTTACTTCTCACCTTTCGAGGAATCACGATGGCGGCCGATGAGTTCGAGGGGGTCGGGCAGCTCCGGGGGAGTGTCACCGAGGTGGAATTCATGCTCGATAACGGGGCCGTCGTTGTGCGCCTGCTCGGCGGGTTTCTTCGGGGCGTGGGGGTGCTTGCGGTGGCCCGAGGCGGGGGCGTAGTTCGCCTCCACTTCTTCGTCTTCAACGCGCGGCGGGCGGGAGAGAATACGGGTTACGTCCGCAACGTCGTCGGTGCGCATCATGACGTGCACACTATCGCCCTGCTGGTAGGCGGAATCCGGGCGGGGGAGCATGCCCTCACCAAAGCGGGTGATGTAGGCGATGCGCACCCCGGCGGCACGTTCGATACTGGTCAGGGCGTGACCCGCCCAACCGTCGTCGAGCGGAATTTCGGTGAGCATGAGGCGGCCCGAGGGTTCGCGGAAGTCGCCCTTGAGCGCCTGCTCGGGTAGCAGGCGGCGCAGCACCTGGTCGGTGGACCAACGCACCGAAGCGACCGTGGGAATACCCATGCGCTGGAAAAACTCGGCGCGGTTCGGGTCGTACACACGCGCCACAACGTTCTTCACCTTGAACATTTCGCGTGCCACACGGGCGGCAATAATATTCGAGTTATCGCCCGAAGAGACGGCGGCAAAAGCGTACGCCTCGGTAATGCCGGCACGCTTGAGG
This sequence comes from Rothia sp. HMSC076D04, assembly GCF_001814645.1. Taxonomy (NCBI): domain Bacteria; kingdom Bacillati; phylum Actinomycetota; class Actinomycetes; order Micrococcales; family Micrococcaceae; genus Rothia; species Rothia sp. HMSC076D04. The sequence continues at coordinate 191,580 of NZ_KV817365.1, forward strand.
GTGTCCTCATCAAAACCAACACCGGTGACCAGGCGGCCCTCAAAGCCCTTACGCAGCGGCTGGAATGCGCGTTCGTCCTGGTCAATGACGGCGACCGTATGCCCTGAAGCTTCCAGAGTGCGCGCCAGCATGACGCCCACGCGTCCGGCACCCATAATGACGAAGTGAGGCATACATCCCTCCGAGTGTTGATGATTTGTGCTGATAAGGCGTTACCGTCTACCTCTACCAGTGTAATGGGCGGGTGAGCCTCCGCGCCGATGCCCCGTGATATTCCGCTCGCAATGCCCACTATTCGGCTGAATAAAATTGAGCTTTGAAGCCGCGACCGATAGCCTTAACAGCGTGAGGAATCGTTGGGATAGGATGCGCATCGCCCTGACCGGTCAGCCGGTCAGCACGCGAAATCTTTCGGCAGTCGCGCTGCCGAAGCGCTACGCCCTGCCTCTTTTCGGTGCCGACGGCATCTCTTCGGTCGCCTACGCCGCCGACCAGATGATTTTGACCCTTGCCGCCGCGGGTGCGTCTGCGCTCGCTTTTTCGCCCTGGATTGGTTTGGGTGTGGCGATGGTGGGTCTGCTGGTGATTGGCACGTACCGCTACAACATTAACCAGATTGCTTCTGAGGGCGATATTCAGCTGGTGCACCGTAAGCTGGGTGCGCTGCCGTCGATTGTGATGGGTGCTTCGTCGCTGATGGACTATACGCTCACGGTGGCGGTGTCGATGTCTTCGGCATCCTCGTTTTGGTGGCGTTGTACCCGCAGATTCAGGATTGGCGCACGCACATTGCGGTGCTGCTCATTGTTGCGCTGACGTTGTTTGCGTTGCGCGGCGTGCAGCTGCTGGGCAAGATTGCGTACTGGCCGCTGTATGTTTTCTTGGCGCTGTTGGGGGTCACCCTCATTGTGGGTTGGATTCGTGCCGCGACGGGTACTTTGCCGCTGGCTGAGTCAGCAACCTACGTGATTGCCCCCGAGCTCGAGACCCACTCGCTGGAGGGTCTGGCGCTGATGCTGCTTCTGGCGCGTTCTTTCTCCGCCGGCTTGGTGGCGTTCTCGGGTGTTTCTACGATTTCTAATTCGGTGAGGTACTTCCGCCGCCCGAAGAAATATAATGCGGCGATCACCATGATGCTGATGGGCCTGATTACCTCGGTACTGTTGGTGAGCCTGCTCGGTTTTGCGGCGGCAACCCGCGTTCACATGGTGCACGATACGACCCGTTTCTTGTTCATTGACGGGCACACGCCGGGGGAGTACTTCCACCAGAAGCCTGCGCTGTACCAGGTGGCGTTGGCGATTTATCAGGGTGTGCCGTTCTTTGCGCAGCTGCTGGTGTTTGCCACGGTGGGCGTGCTGATTATTGCCTCGCTGACCGCGTTTACGGGCTTCCCGGTGATTGCTTCGTCACTGGCTGATTACCAGTACCTGCCGGTGTTCTTCCGCAGCGTGGATTCGCGCGGCCTGTACGCGAACGGTGTGCTGGCGCTGTCGGCGATTTCGATTTTCCTCACCACCGTTTTCAACTCGGACGTGTACGCGCTGATTCAGCTGTACATCGTGGGCATGTGCCTGTCGATGGTGCTCGTGCAGCTGGCGGTGGTGCGCTACCGCATGCGTCTGCTGCGCATCACCCTGGCGCAGATGCCGCGCCGCGCGCTGCTGCGCGATATTGCGGTCTCTGCGGTGGGCGTGATGGTGACTGCCGCGGTGCTGGTCATCGTCGTGGTGACGAAGTTCGCCGCCGGTGCGTGGCTCTCCCTTGGAATGATTGCCCTGATGGTTGGAGGTATGGTTGTGACTCGCCGCCACTACGATGCAGTGGATGCCGCCCTAGACATCCCCCTGAACGCTGAATCCGTTGCGGATGTGGCGGCCCTGCCTTCGCGTGTGCACGCCATCGTGTACGTGGAGCGTGTGCGCCGCCCGGCGGTTCGCGCCCTCTCGTATGCGCGTGCCGGCCGCCCCTCCACGATTGAGGCGCTGACGGTCAACAACGACCGCGCCGCCCTGGAAGTCGTAAAGAAGCGCTGGTACGCCCTGGGCATTCCGGTGCCGCTGTCGGTGATTGATTCGCCGTACCGTGACACCGTGGAGGCGGTCGTCTCGTATATTCGCCGCCGCCGCAAGAAGTCGCCCCGCGATATTTTGGTGGTGTACCTGCCCGAGTTCGTGGTGGAGCACTGGTGGCAGCGTCTTCTGCACCGCCGCACGGTGCGCCGCCTCAAGCAGGCGCTGTTGCATGAGCCAGGCGTGATGACCGCGACCGTGCCGTGGGCGATGCACGAGGACGAAGTGTACGACGAGATCTTTGATCAGCGCCTGCAGGGCAAGGATGCGGCTGCCAATGATTCGACCGCTGAGTCTGCGGCTGAGGGATCTTCGGACGCTCTCGCCCCGAACGTGACCCGTTCAGCCGGCGGTGGCCGCGAACTGATTCAGAGCAACCGCCACGCGGTGTACCGCGGTCGCCTGCACGAGACGGACGCTGTGGCGCGCGAGAAGAAGCGCTAGCCGTAACGTTTGCCCGGCGCTCAGCATAATTGCCCTGCGCCCACATTAATTGCCCAGCCCGGTCATTGGCCTGTGATGTGCTTGAGCACCCCCACATAGCGCCTGGACTTTGCCCTTTACGCCCTATTCGGTACCCCTAGCGGGGCGTCGGAATCGGAATAAAGATACAAACCGGTGTAAAATAGTTCACATTAAGTGATTCTTTAGGAGACAATGCTGTGACTCACACTGCTACCACGCCTGCCGCCTCCAAAAAAGTAGACGGATACAGCGTCGGGCAGACCCTCACCGTCACCTGTGAGGCACCCGCGCACGGCGGCGCCTTCGTAGCGCGCACCGAACAGGGCGTCATCTTTGTGCGTCACGGCATCGTCGGCGAACAGGCTGAAGTGCGCATCACCGCGATTGGCCCCAAGCGCCGCTTCTACTTCGCGGACGTTATCTCCGTACCCGTACCCTCCCTGGCACGCCGCCCCCACCCCTGGATCCAGGCGGATGCGCTCGCCACCGAAGAGGAACGCGCCGCCGCCACCGGCGTACCCGAACTGCTCGGCGGCATGGAGTACGGCCACATCAACCTGGATGAGCAGCGACGCTACAAGACTGATATCGTCCGCACCCAAATCAACCGACTGGGCGGTCTGCCCCTCGAATCGCCCCTGCTGACCAACCTCATGGTTGAAGAGCTGCCCCTGCGCGATAACAACGAGGGCCTGTCCTGGCGTACCCGCGTGCGCTACACCGTGACCAAGGTCCGCGCGCACGATAGCGAAGAGAAGAACGGCGAGCAGAACAGCGGCAAGAAGAACCCCGCCGTCACCTGGCGCGTCGGCATGCACCCGTACCGCGCCTCCCAACCCGTACCTGTCATCGACTTTCCCCTCGCTGCCCCCGAACTGCGCAACCTGCAGCTTGAACAGCTGAACCTGCGCGGCGTGCGCGAAGTCGAGGCGACCGTCTCCTCCCGCGGCAGGGTCCTGCTGCAGTTCATCGTCGACCCCCGCTTCTCCATCGAAGAGGTCGCCAAAGACATCGAACAGCAGGCATCCGACGCCTGGGGACTGCTCGCCAAGCGCAAGATTTCACTGTTCTTCACCCCGCAGTCCACCTCCAACGGCAAGCCCAAGCGCCGCCGCCCCGGCTCCTCCCACAGCCCCTACCGCCGCGTACCCGAAGGCGACCAGCTGCTCGGCGCGGGCCTGCGTTCCGTCACCGAAGAAGTCACCTTCGGCTCCCGCCGCTTCAGCTACCAGGTGTCCGCCGGCGGCTTCTGGCAGATTCACCGCGCCGCCCCCTCCACCATGGTCGGTACCATGCTCACCATGCTCCGCCCGCAGGAAGGCGAATGCGCCCTCGACCTGTACGCTGGCGCGGGCCTATTCACCGCCGCGCTCGCGGATGCAGTGGGTGCTACGGGTACCGTGGTCAGCATTGAGGGTTCCCCGGTGACCCATAAGGATGCCCGTTCGAACTTCGCGCCGGATGGTTGCTCCCGCACCGAGAACTCGGCGGACACCCGTATTGAGGTGATTCGCGGTGACGTGGCGCGCCACCTGGTGGATCTGAAGACCGCCCTTGAGTTTGGTGAAATCCCCGCTATTGATGCGGTGGTCCTTGACCCGTCCCGTGAGGGCGCGAACCGAACCACCCTGGAACGCCTGGATGCGCTGGACCCCAAGCGTATTCTGTATGTGGCGTGCGACCCGGCATCCCTGGGCCGTGACACCGGTATTTTGCGTGAGCTGGGTTGGGACATGGTGCAGCTTCGGGCGTTCGATATGTACCCGAATACGCATCACGTGGAGTCTGTGGCGCTGTTTGAGCGTGCCCCGGCGAAGCCTCGTCCGCGCCGCCGCCGCACCAAGTAGCGCGCAGCTAGTAGCTGTAACAAAGAAGCAAATAATCGCAGTGTTGGGCGGGTTGGTCTGTTCACCAGCCTGCCCACTAGGGGTTATTTCAGGCCGTTTTCTCTCAACCCGGTGCGTCTTGCTCTGCGGGCGCATAAATCTGCTTTTTGGCACCGTAAACGGTAGAATCATTGAAGAACCAACGCACGGAATGAGCCGTGCCCCGACCTTGAGGAGTGTGGGTGTATGTCCGCTGAAAACGCATTGCCGCAGGAGGAGACCCCGAATAGCGCCGCCGGTGGCGCACCCACCGCCGACTACAGCATTGGCGACGGTGCCACTGCCAAGTTGCTCCCGGGTATTCAGTCCCCGGCGGACCTGCAGAACCTCAGCTACGAGCAGCTGGAGGAGCTCTCTAAGGAAATCCGCCAGTTCATCGTAACGAATGTGTCGGCGACCGGCGGTCACCTGGGCCCGAACCTGGGCGTTGTGGAGCTGACCCTTGGCATTCACCGTGTCTTCGAATCTCCCAAGGACAACATTCTTTTCGACACCGGCCACCAGTCCTATGTGCATAAGCTGGTGACCGGCCGTCACGCGTTTAAGACTCTGCGCCAGAAGGGCGGCCTGTCGGGCTACCCGGATCGCGGCGAGTCTGAGCATGACATTATTGCGTCTTCGCACGCCTCCAGCTCGATTTCGTGGGCTGACGGTATTTCTCGCGCGCACAAGCTCAACGGTGAAGATGACCGCTACACCGTGGTCCTCATTGGTGACGGCGCGCTGACCGGCGGCATGGCGTGGGAGGCTGTGAACAATATTGCTGCCGACCGCACCCGCAAGGTCGTGATTGTGGTCAACGATAACGGCCGCTCCTACGCGCCGACCATTGGCGGTTTCGCGAACCAGCTCTCTGAGCTCAAGCACGGTGTGCAGCAGCAGGTGGATCGTGTGCGCCTCGATCACCGCTACGACAATGCTCTGGATGCGGTGCGCATCGGTCTGCAGCGTGGCGGCCCCGTCGGTCAGATGGTGTACCGCGGCCTGCACGGCATGAAGGCGGGCATTAAGGACGTCGTCGTACCCAAGGGCATTTTTGAAGACCTGGGCATGAAGTACGTGGGCCCGATTGACGGCCACGACCAGCAGGCTGTGGAGAACGCACTGACCGCGGCAAAGAACTACGCCGGCCCGGTGATTGTGCACGCCATTACCGAGAAGGGCCACGGCTACGCACCCGCCCGCGCTAATGAGGACGACCAGTTCCACGCGGTGGGCCAGATTGACCCGCTGACCGGTGAGGATGTTTCGACCAGCACCTCTGAGTCGTGGACCGGCGTCTTTGGCCGCGAAATTGCAGATATTGCGGATGAGCAGGAGAACGTCGTCGGTATTACCGGCGCGATGCTCATTCCCGTGGGTCTGCGCGAATTCCAGAAGCGCCACCCCGAGCGCGTTATTGACGTAGGTATCGCTGAGCAGCACGCCGTGGCGATGAGCGCCGGTCTGGCGTACGGCGGCATGCACCCGGTGGTTGCCCTCTACGCAACCTTCCTGAACCGCGGCTTTGACCAGCTGCTCATGGACGTTGCCCTGCACAAGGCGGGCGTGACCGTGGTGCTGGACCGCTCCGGCATTACCGGCCCGGACGGTGCAAGCCACCACGGCATGTGGGATTTGGCGATGCTGCAGTTCATTCCGGGCCTGCACCTGGCGGCTCCGCGTGATGGCGCGACCCTACGCGAAGAGCTGCGTGAGGCTGTAGCTATTAACGATGCACCGACCGTGATTCGCTACCCGAAGGGCTCCGTGGGTGAGGACATTCCCGCCCTGGAGCGTCGCAGCGACGGTGTGGACGTGCTGGCACGCACCGGTGAGCCCCACCCGGAGACCGGTCAGCGTGACGTGCTGTTCGTTGCCGTGGGCGCTATGGCTCGCGTGGCTCTGGAAGCCTCCAAGGTGCTTGCCGCCGAGGGCATCCAGTCCACCGTGGTTGACCCGCGCTGGGTGATGCCGGTGCCGTCTTCGGTCGTTGAGCTGGCTCGTGATCACCGCATTGTGGTGACCATTGAGGACGGCGTGCGTTCCGGCGGCGTGGGTTCGCGCATCCGCCAGGAAATGCGTGCGGCTGGCGTGGATACCGCGCTGAGCGAGCTGGGTCTTCCGGCGGAGTTCATTCCGCATGCTTCTCGCGAGCAGATTCTGGAGGAGGTCGGCCTGACCGCCGAAACCATTATCGCGGATTTGCGTGCGCAACTGGCTGGCGATAAGGTTCCGTTCGCTCGTGAAGAGGGTCAGAAGCCGCGACACACCCGCTAAGCGGTCGTATCTGAGTGCCGCCTGAGCACGCCGCAATAGTAGACATCAGTAGCCGTGGGCACCATAGACAGCAAGAAGCCCCGCCCATCACGACTGATGGGTGGGGCTTCGCTGTGCGCAGGTCTTGCCGTATGGAGGTTTTGCTGTGCGTAGGTTCTGAGCCTCCTGTTTTAGGAATTCCCGGTCCCGCTGACGAAAATTTTGCCGCCCTTCACCTGCACCGGGTAGCTGGTCAGTGCCTCCTCTGCAGGGCCGTGCACGACCGAGCCGTCAGCTACGGCGTACTCGGAGCCGTGGCAGGGACACACGATGCGGTTGGAATCCTGCACCTGCACCTGGCAGCCCTGGTGGGTGCACACGGTGCTGAACGCCTTGTACTCACCCGCGGACGGCTGGGAGACGATAACGGTCGTGGAGCCGTGGGTCAGGCGTGCCGCCTTGCCCACACCCACTGCCGAGGCGGAACCCACCTCAACGGTGCCTTCGGGTGCGGTAACGTTGGAGTCACCTTCAGCGCAGGAGGCGAGCAACGCACCGGATGCGACGGCACCGGTGATGAGGGTTGCGCGGCGGGAAAAGACGCGCGCAGAAGATTCAGTTGCTGCGGTATCGACTGCGGTGTCGACGGCATTAGATTCAACTGCGGCAGATGCAGCGGGGGAGGCGCATGCCTTCTGAGAGCGGCAGCATCCGTTGGGCGCGGGCATGGTGGTTCCTTTCGTGTACTCTCTCCACCCTATGCCGGTTTGGGATAAAAATCGAATGAGAGCAGGCTAAGCTTGGTTCACGTTTGCTCCCGAGACAAAATCCTGAGGCACACTCCCGAGGCACAAAAATGCCGGTCGGGTGGTCGCATCAGCAACACACCCAACCGGCACACATCTATTGAGCGTTAGTGAAATCTACCCCAGGTGACGGGCAAAAATCGGCGCAATCACGGGGGCAACCAGACCCGTCTGCCACGGACGCGCACCGTACTCGGCGAGTGCATCCCGCAGGGTCTGCTCGTCAAAACGAGCCGGCGGCTCCCAGCAGAGGCGGCGAACATAATCGGTCGTGATCAGGTTCTGCGCCGGAATGGTCAGCTCCTCAGAGAGCTCATCAATTGCCTGACGAACCTCGGTGAACAACGCCAAGTTCTCGGGGCGCTTAGACTCCCACGCCTTCAACGGCGGCGGGGCAGTCGACGGCAAAGTGAACGGTACAGCGTTCTCACCGCGTGCCGCCGCGGCAATAGCACGCACCCAGCGCGGGCCCTCACGACGCAGACCGCGCGTCTGAAAACCAGGAATCGACATAATAGCGGGCACGTTACGCGGCATGGTGCGTGCCGCCTCCACAATCGCGGAGTCAGGCAACAGACGCTTCGCATCAACGTCCTTCTTACGCGCCAGCGAGTCACGCTCAAGCCACAGGTTACGCAGCGCCGTCAGCTGCTTGACCGAACGCAACATCGTGCGGCCCTTCGTCTTACGCCAACGCTCCGGCTGATCCGTCGGATCCTTCACCGGGGTCTTGCACAGGTACTCAAACTCCTCCAGAGCGTACTGCAGCTTACCCTGCTGGCGGAGCAAATCCTCCAACGCATCACGCAAATCAATGAGCACGTCAACGTCCAGCAGAGCATAGTTCAACCAGGATTCCGGCAGGGGGCGGCGCGACCAGTCTTCCTTCGAGTGCTTCTTCGCCAGCTTATAGCCGAGAAGCTCCTCAACGGTCGCACCCAGGTTCACGCGCTCCAGACCGGCAAGACGCGCACCAAGCTCCGTATCAAACAGACGGTTCGGGCGCATACCGAGCATATCCAGGCTCGGGAAGTCCTGAATTGCGGCGTGAATAACCCACTCAGCATCCGCCAGAGCATCGTTAATAATGCGCAAATCCTTAAACGCCTCAGGGTCAATCAGGTACAGCTGATCTTCACGCTTAAGCTGCACCAAAAAAGCACGCGAACCGTAGCGGATGCCCTGGGCACGCTCCGTATCAACAGCCACCGGGCCGGACGCCGCCGCCAACTGCTCAGCGGCACGACGCAGACCGCTCTCAGTGGTGATGAGAGTCGGAATCGGTGCGGAAGGGGTCTCCAGAGGAACAACGTCCGGAACTTCGATACCGTTAAGGGTCAGCTGAGGGGTGCCTGCGGCATTCTGTTCAGCTGCGGTACTCATGCACTCAATCCTTTTCCTCTGCCTGGTTCGACGCGCCCATACGATGGGCCAAATGCCCGGGTAGGCGTACGCCCGAGCAAACATGAGCCCGGGCGGGGTGACGTGCCCGCGAAGGCACTACGCCATTCTACCCGCCCGAGCTTAAAGCCTCGAATTTAGAGAGACTCACAATAAGGGGTTCACCTGCGTGCCTGCTGGGGGGGGGGGTATCGCCGGGGTTTATTCGGCGGATTCCGCCTCGTCAACCGGAGTATCACCAGGCTGTGCTTTATCAGGCGCGGCTTCACCAGCCGGGGCCAGCGTCAGACACACCGAATTAATGCAATACCGCAAATCCGTGGGAGTCGGGTAGCCCTCACCCTCAAACACGTGACCCAGGTGCGAATCGCAGGCGGCGCAACGCACCTCCACACGGCGCATACCGAACGTCGTGTCCTCCAGGTAACGCACACGGTCCTCAGCCAGCGGCGCGAAAAACGACGGCCAACCACAATGCGAATCGAACTTCTGATTGGAACGGAACAGCTCCGTACCGCAGGCACGGCAAGAATACACACCCTCCGTGTGGGTGTTCCAGTACTCGCCGCTGAATGCGCGCTCGGTGCCGCCCTCACGCAGAACAGCGTACTCTTCAGGCTTGAGCACTTCACGCCAGTTCTTGGCGATAGCACCCACGCCGGGTAGCGAATTGCCCATCATGACTCCTTCAGTTTGCTCTCATGCCCAGGCTCTTACGGCATATGTAACGCCGCGGCCGGGCGGATTATTCCCGCTGAGCGCGGACTAAGCGCGGATGTCAGCGTACTTTCCGTTGGTGAGCTTCAGCAGGTCGTCGGGGGCGAGCTCAACGTCCAGGCCGCGCTTACCGCCAGAGACCATGATCGTGTCAAAAAGCTGCGCAGACTCATCAAGCAGGGTGGGGGAGGGGGTCTTCTGACCCAGCGGAGAAATACCGCCCACCACGTAGCCGGTGCGGCGTTCGGCGACCTTCGGGTCGCACATGGAGGCGTTCTTCCAGCCGAGGGCAGCGGCGGCAGCCTTAATGTTCAGCTTGCCAGAGACCGGCACGATTGCGACGGCGAAATCCTTCTCGTGCACAATCAGCAGGGTCTTGAACACCTGCTCCTCGGAAGCACCGAGGTTCTTCGCGGCTTCTTCCCCGAAGGAGGTGACGCCCTCAACGTGCTCGTATTCGCGCATCTGGAAGGGGGTGTTCGTCTCGGTCAGCAGTGCTACGGCGGCGGTTGCTGCGCCGCTCTTCTTACCTTTAGTTTTCTTAGCCATACAACCATTTTACGGAAGTCACCATGCGCCGATACCTATGCGCTGATACCTATGCGCCGAGAAGCCACATGTGTTTCGAGAAGCCACAATAATGGTGGCTTCTCGAAACACATGTGGCTTCTCAATGGTTATGGGGTTATTTCAGTAGCCCTTTTTCCTTCAGCTGCTCTTGAGAAAGCGAGCCAACGACAGTCCAAAATCCATCTGATTTGTCTACGTTCTGAGGTGGCCTTTAGGCTCCCTTTTTTTCTTAGTAAATACCGATGAGTAATTGCACGCCAAGACTAGTCAGGATGATAGCAATCCAGCAAAGGGCTCCAAGAAGAATGGATTTTCCACTGGATTTAATCATAGCAATGAGGTTGGTTTTGAGACCAATAGCACTCATAGCCATGATGATGAGGAATATGGAGAGTTGTTTGAGAGGTGAAAAGAAGCTAGTGCTGACACCGAAAGATGTGAGAAGAGTAGTTAGCAGAGAAGCTAGGATAAAGTAGAGAATGAAAACGGGGAAGATTTTTTTAAGCTTCACTCCTTGGTTGTCGCCTTGTTGACGGCTTTGCCAATAGGAGAGGAAGAGAACGATAGGGATAATAGCTAGAGTACGTGTCAGTTTGACAATAGTTGCAGGCTCAAGAGTGTTTGCATTGTAAAGACTATCCCAGGCACTAGCAGTAGCTGTCACAGAGGAAGTATCGTTGACCGCAGTACCCGCAAAGAGAGCAAAACCTTCGTTGGAAAGATGGAGCCAAGAACCTAGAGTCGGAAAGATAAGAGCTGCCAAGACATTGAAGAAAAAGATAACAGAAATGGCTTGGGCTACTTCTTTTTCCTTGGCGTGAATAACAGGAGCAGTCGCTGCAATGGCAGAACCGCCACAGATAGAAGATCCAACTCCAATCAAGGTAGCTAGCTTTGTATCAAGGTTAAAAAAGCGTTGGAAAAAGAAAGCTATAATCAATGCAATTGAAATAGTTGAAAGGATAACAGGAAGGGAAGATGTTCCAACTGCGAAAACTTGTGAGATACTGAGTCCAAACCCAAGCAAAATAACAGCATACTGAAGCAGTTTTTTGGAGCTATAAGTCAAACCGGCATCCAGTTGTGTATAGGAAGTGAGAAAGGGATGGAGAATCATTCCGATAAAAATGGCGAAAACAGGTGCTCCCACAACAGGCAGAAATCCTCCTAAAACCCAAGAGATGATAGAAATGATCAGACAGACTGACAGTCCTGCCCAATTTTTTGATAGAAATGACATAAAAACCTCCGAGAATAAACACTCCTTATTATAATCTTATTTGTTAGAAAAATAAAATAGAAAGTAGGAATGCAGACCCAGCCCTGGGCGCACACCACCTCAGCCTCCGCGCTGATAAAGGCCTTCGATATCCTTGAGGAACTTAATATCCTTCTCGTAGGTATCCAGCATATAGGGCCATACATACTGCATGTCATTGCGCGGCGGGTAAGAAAAACGGAAGTCGTGGAAATGTATTCCTCATATCGGTGTGGTGTGTAAAAAGGTGAATGCTGCTTAGACGTTGAATTCTTCGAAGTCTAGAATTGACCACTTTTGGCCGTCATGTTTCATTTTGACTTTGAGAGTATCGTTAGTTTTATCTTCGTTATCCCATGCAGTCCATTTACCGTCTGGTTCAACGTGGATTTCCTGATTCCAGTTACGATACATTTTCCAGAAATATGTTTCGCCGTCTTCGGACCAAGGCGACCCATCAGCTGTAAATTTTTCGATGCCGTCGATAACCCATCCGCCGCGCCTGTATAGTTTTTTGACGCTTTCGCAGGCTTCTAATTCGGAGCTGAAATTAGGCGAGATGAATTCTTGTGCCTTTGCATAGTCACCAGTTTGGATACCGTAGTTTCCCCACTGGACCCATGCGTCAAATGTTTTGCGTAGGCCTTCCAAGGACTTTTCGTTGTAGCCATCTTCGGGCGCAGTGGGTTTGGGTACATTCTGGGCTGGACCGTATTTGTCAGCCGAGCGGTACTCGCCGTCAGGTGCCTTGGAGCCACCCGAGTAGCCGCGGGTAATGACCGGGCTCGGAGTAGCCGATGCAGAAGCGGCATCGGAAACCGCCGCAGACGCCGAAGCCGATTCGCTTGGTGCGGTGGAGGCGGTGGCTGCCGCCTCGTTGGTGGCTTGCTGGCCGCAGGCCGCAAGCAGAGCGCCAAGGCCCAGCATCACGCCGCTGCTCAACATTGCGCGGCGGGTAAGAAAAACGGAAGTCATGGAAGTGTATTCCTCGTATCGGTGTGGTGTGTGAATAAGAGAGCTGGTTAGAAACCGGAAGACTAACCAGCTGAAGGGGAGAACCCCGATAGCTGAGAAGCCACATGTGTTTCGAAAAGCCACGAAAGAAGTGGCTTCTCGGCGAACATGTGGCTTCTCAACGTAAGACCCACGGCAGAGAGATGCCTTACATATCGGGCCAGTCGCGGTGCAGCGAGTACTCCGTGTCTCCGTCACCGCTATCGTTCAGGTGCCAGCGCTGACCAGTGCGGATGTCGGCCTTGCGCAGGCGCGGGTTCGGATTATCCTTCTTACCCATCGTCGGATCGTTCTTGCAACCCCAACGAGTGTCGTCATAGCTGCAGTCACCTGCCACGCGTCCCACATCAA
>NZ_KV817365.1:204457-213396 GCF_001814645.1 Rothia sp. HMSC076D04
CTGCCACGCGTCCCACATCAACCCACCACACACGAATCAGCAGCGGATCGACAGTTTCCTTCGTCAACACGACATCCAGAGCATGCCAGTCACCGCCGTTCACGCGGAAACGACCAGAATAAGACACGGTCGCGTAGGCATGGAAATTGCCTGAACGCTTATAGACATAACTGGTCGCGGTCTTGCGTGACTCTTCGCCACGTGCCCTGCTGACCGGCTTGCCCATGGTGTAGAAGCTGCCCTCGTCACCGTTGCCGTACTGGATGGTCATCTGGGTGGGGTAGGACTCCATCTCCACGTGGCCAATCATGAGGTCGCCTTCCCAACGTGCGGTGGGTGCGTCGACGTAGAAGTTGACGGCCTGGTTCTTATAGACGTTAGGGTTATCTTCGCCCTGACCAGAGCCAAGGTTATAGGACTGCTTCAGTACAGGGGCCTGGATATCGGTTTTAGCGAATTGGTCCTCAACTTCTTGGAGCATTTCTTCAATAGTGGGACCCTTAGGCTGTGCGGGGTCATTAGAGGTGAGAGTTTTGGTATCAAGTGGCTGGCAATATGTTCCTAGTCCTGTTTTCGGATCGTAATTTACCTCTTCGCCACTAATAGGCATCTCACGGATACGGCTGTATTTACCAGGTTGTCTTCCCGCTGCAAGACATTCCGCTTCACCTTGCTTGCGCGCATTACCTTTGGGAATATACATAGGCTGCCCCAAGTTGTCTTTTACTTCGTCATAATTTCTACGGAATTCTTCTTCCTTCCGCTGGTTCTCCGCTTCTATTTCAAGGGATGATTTAGCGGTAGGTGAGTCTATCCTAGTATCTAGGGTGCCTTTCCTCGCAAAGTTTTGTTGTGGAGTCTTTTCCTTAGTGAGGCATATAGCATGGCCGTTATCGCTACTGCATTCCTGGCTGTTCGCAGGAGGAACGCTCATAAAAACAGATGATGTGATAACAGCAAAAGTGAGTATATATGCACTTCCTATTTCTCTGATATGGAACATGCTATTTCAACGACCCTTTTTCCTTCAGCTGCTCTTGAGAAAGTGAGCCAACGACAGTCCAAAATCCATCCGAATATTTGAGAATGTAAGCGCCGCTATCGTCCCCCTCGGCCGTATTCGTGTCTTCGGTGTATGACCCGTCGGGCTCAACATACATTACGAATTCCCAAATATGCTTCAGCATAAGGGTGTATTCTTTAGTTTTTTCATCATAAATAAACTGACCATCGAGCTGATATTTGTCGAGACCATTAATGATCCATCCGCCGCGCTTATAAAGGCGCTCGACATATCCGTAGAACTTTTCTTCGTCAGTTTCTGGTTTCACATATGCTTTGGCGTATTCGCAATCACCCGTCTGGACTGCATAGTTGTGGGCTATGGTCCAGTCGTTGATCATGTTGAGAGCGCCCTCCTGAGTTTCGGGGTATTGTTTCCGGCTCGGGGGCTTGGGTACGTTTTGCGCGGGTCCGTAGCCGTCGGCTTTACGGTACTCACCGTCAGGGGCTTTGGATTGTCCAGAGTAGCCTCGGATAGTAGACGGGGTTGCCGAAGCTGATGCAGATTCAGAAGCTGCCGCAGATGCCGAAGCGGTCTCACTCGGCGCCGCGGAGGCGGTAGCTGCCGCCTCATTGTTAGCCTGCTGGCCACATGCCGCAAGCAGGGCACCAATGCCCACAAGTGCGCCGCTACCCAGCAGGGTACGGCGATTAAAGATCGTTGAATCCATAGAAGATACGCTCCTATCATCGGTGATGGTGTGTTGTTTAGTTACTGGTCGAGCCATTATTCGTAGGTCAAGCTGACCACCGGAAGGAAAACAGCCCCGTAGTGTGCCCAACAAGCGCATCAATGCGCTGTGGAGCACTACAGTTACCACCCTACCGCATGTTTGCGGTCGTTTGCATTCTTTTGGGTGCTACAGCGACGAAACATCACCATACGAGTACCTCAATGCTTTATGCATCAAATAAGTACCTGCACGCAAAGAATTTACATGTAGCGGTGAGTGTTCCCCGATAAAAGAATTCCCGCAGCAGACCAGGGGAGAGGGCCGCGGACCAAAAGAATGAACAGCAAGCTAGGGGAGTAGACAGTAGGGTGGAGAAATAGCCGATAGGTTAAGGGAATATTCGATAGGCTATTGCCTCCTCCGCGGGTATAAAACCCACGGCGAAGACACTAACCTATCGAACGCAGCACCCCGTCCGAGATAGAACCAGCCAACGACGTCCCCGCCTGAAGCAAACCCCGGCACATCCTCACCCTGCTCGCCTCCGTATCCCCGCACAGCATTTACACACCCAACACACCCACATCCCACTCCCTCCTCATGCCCGCAATGTGGCGGGCAACTCATGCGGCTCACGCGGGGTGTTAGACAGTACTACACTTAAAGCGGAAGTCACATCGCCGTCACTGAAGAAAAGAGTTTTTGTGCCCACCACGACCGTACACTTGACCGACCGCATCCCTCGCGTTTCTGCTGATGAGTTGCTGGCGGGTTTCCGCCCCTCTGAGCGTTTTGGTGAAGTGTCTTTTGATAGCTACATTCCTGATCCGAATCAGCCGTCGCAGGCTGAGGCTGTGCAGAAGCTGAAGGATTTTGGCGACAAGATTAATGGTGGCGGCGCTGGTGCCGGTTTCTTTGGTCGCCTGTTTGGTGGCAAGAAGAAGGATTCTACGAAGGCTGGCCTGTACCTTGACGGCGGTTTTGGTGTGGGTAAGACTCACTTGTTGGCGTCGCTGTGGCATTATGTGGATGGCCCGAAGGCGTTCGGTACTTTTGTGGAGTACACGAACCTGGTGGGTGCGTTGACGTTCCGTAAGACGGTTGAGGCGTTGAGCAGCTACAAGCTTGTGTGTATTGACGAGTTTGAGCTGGATGATCCGGGTGATACTGTGCTCATGTCTCGTCTGATGCGTGAGCTGGCGGATGCTGGCGTGAAGCTTGTGGCGACCTCGAACACGCTGCCTGGTGCGCTGGGTGAGGGCCGTTTCGCGGCTGAGGATTTTAAGCGTGAGATTCAGGTGCTTGCTTCGCAGTTTGAGGTGCACCGTGTGGATGGTGAGGATTTCCGTCACCGTGGTCTGCCTGCCGCACCGGAGCCTGTTGCTGATGATGCGTTTGATGCGAAGGTTGAGGAAGTGTTCGGCGACCAGACTGTTGGTGTTGATAACTTCGCTGACCTGGTGGAGCATCTGGCGAAGGTGCACCCGTCGCGTTACCGCCAGCTGATCGATGGCCTGGATGGTATTGCGTGGCGTGATGTTCACCCGATTACTGAGCAGTCGGTGGCGTTGCGTTTTGTGGTGTTGGCTGACCGCCTGTATGACAAGGACTTGCCGATTGTTTCTTCGGGTGTGCCTTTTGACAAGGTGTTTACTGAGGAGATGCTGGCTGGTGGTTATCAGAAGAAGTATTTCCGTGCGGTGTCTCGTTTGACTGCGTTGGCTCGTGAGGGCATGCTGGGTGAGGAGGCGGAGCGCTAGTTCCGCTGTTCGCCGGGGCCGAGCTTTGGCCGGCTCGGGTTTTGATGCGCTGTTCTTTCTAGTCCCGTGAGACTCGAAGCTCGCCCGGTTTGCATGGTTAGCTTGGTTAGTCTGGTTTACCTGAACCGCGCCAACCCCTCTCATACGTGAAGACCCTCGCCGGGTCGCTTAGGAAGCACCCGGCGGGGGTCTTTGTGCGTCTTGGCTCGTTGCATGCTGCGGGTTCGCAAATGCCTGCAGTAGATAAGGAAGTTAAAAACATACCGCCCGTTCCTAAGAGGAGCCGGACGGTGAGAAGTCAGCATCGGAAGGATGCCTTATTAAGAATCTTTCGTTATTGATTCTAGCACAGTGGTTCACGGGTTTCGCAAGTGCTTCACATAAAAATTTTTTTTGCGCTTTTGGGGGTGAGAATGACGGTTTCGGATGCGTATATGGTGTAGTCAGGTTATTGTTAGTCTCAGATGGGCGCAATGATGCTTATCAAGAGTGCAATGCCTGCACTTGATTGCAATCACTCACAAAGGAGTATGACATGTCTACGGACATGAAGAACTACCGTATCGGTGTTGATGTCGGCGACCGCTCTGTTGGTCTTGCCGCTATCGAATTTGATGATGCTGGTTTCCCTATCCAGAAGCTTGCTCTGGTAACTTTCCGCCATGACGGCGGTTTGGATCCGACAGATAATCCGAAGAGTCGTAAAGAAACTCGCGGTGAAGCTCGTCGTAGGATGCGCATGACTCGTCGCCGTAAGCAGCGTCTGTGTGACCTCGATAAGGTGCTTGAGAATTTGGGCTATACCGTACCGGAGGGTCCTGAGCCTGAGACCTATGAGGCGTGGACTTCGCGTGCGCTGTTGGCATCAATCAAACTGGCTAGTGCTGATGAGCTGAATGAGCATTTGGTGCGCGCTGTGCGTCATATGGCTCGTCACCGTGGTTGGGCTAATCCGTGGTGGTCTCTTGACCAGCTGGAGAGGGCGTCGCAGGAGCCGTCGGAGACTTTTGAGATTATTCTGGCTCGTGCGCGTGAGCTGTTTGGTGAGAAGGTTCCGGCTAACCCGACTTTGGGTATGCTGGGTGCTCTTGCCGCTAATAATGAGGTTCTTCTGCGTCCCAGGGCTGAGAAGAAGAAAAAGACTGGATATGTACGTGGTACCCCTCTGTTGGCCGCACAGGTCCGTCAGATAGATCAGGTAGCTGAGCTTCGTCGTATTTGCGAGGTTCAGGATATTGAAGAGCAGTATGAGACTCTTCGCAATGCAATTTTTGCGCATAAGGTTGCATATGTACCGACGGAGCGTGTGGGGAAGGACCCGCTGGCCCCTTCTAAAAACCGAACGATTCGCGCGTCTCTGGAGTTTCAGGAGTTCCGTATTCTTGATTCGGTGGCGAATCTGCGTGTTCGTACTGATTCTCGTGCGAAGCGTGAGCTGACTGAGGGCGAGTATGATGCTGCTGTCGAGTTCTTGATGGGCTATACCGCTAAGGAGCAGCCTAGCTGGGCCGATGTGGCTGAAGAGATTGGTGTTCCTGGTAACCGATTGATTGCGCCGGTTCTTGAGGACGTTCAGCAGAAGACTGCACCATTCGACCGTTCGTCTGCAGCTTTCGAGAAGGCAATGAGCAAGAAGACTGAGGCTCGTCAGTGGTGGGAGTCTAATGATGACGACCAGCTGCGCAGTCTGTTCATTATGTTCCTTGCCGATGCAACGAACGATACTGAAGAGGCGGCGGCTGTGGCAGGTTTGCCTGAGCTCTATATGAGCTGGCCGGCTGAGGAACGTGAAGCGCTCTCTAATATTGATTTTGAGAAGGGCCGTGTTGCTTATAGTCATGAGACCCTTTCAAAGTTGAGCGAGTACATGCATGAGTACCGTGTTGGTCTTCATGAAGCCCGCAAGGCTGTCTTCGGTGTGGACGATACCTGGCGCCCGCCCCTGGCTAAGCTGGAGGAACCGACGAGTCAGCCGACGGTTGACCGCGTGCTGACTATTCTGCGCCGCTTCGTGCTGGATTGTGAACGTCAGTGGGGCCGCCCGCAGGCGATCACGGTTGAGCATGCCCGTATCGGCTTGATGGGTCCTGTACAGCGTCAGAAGATTCTGAATGAGCAGAAGAAGAACCGTGGAGAGAACGAACGTATTCGTAACGAACTGCGTGAGTCCGGCGTGGAGAACCCGAACCGCGCGGAAGTTCGTCGCCATTTAATTGTGCAGGAGCAGGAATGCCAGTGCTTGTACTGTGGCACGATGATTACGACGACTACTTCTGAGCTGGACCACATCGTACCGCGCGCTGGTGGCGGTTCCTCTCGTCGTGAGAATTTGGCAGCGGTGTGCCGCTACTGTAACGGGAAGAAGAATCGGAAGTTGTTCTATGAATGGGCTGGTCCTGTGAAAATGCAGGAGACCATTGACCGTGTCCGCCAGTTGAGGGCCTTTAAGGACTCTAAGAAGGCGAAAATGTTCAAGAACCAGATTCGTCGTTTGAAGCAGACTGAGGCTGATGAGCCGATTGACGAGCGGTCGCTGGCTTCAACTTCGTACGCAGCTGTGGCTGTGCGTGAGCGTTTGGAACAGCACTTTAATGAGGGTCTTACTCTGGACGATAAGAGCCGCGTGGTGCTGGATGTTTACGCCGGTGCCGTGACGCGTGAGTCTCGCCGTGCTGGTGGTATTGATGAGCGTATTTTGTTGCGCGGTGAGCGTGATAAGAACCGCTTTGATGTGCGCCATCATGCGGTTGATGCTGCGGTGATGACTTTGCTGAACCGCTCTGTTGCTTTGACTCTGGAACAGCGCAGCCAGCTGAGGCGTGCGTTTTATGAGCAGGGGTTGGACAAGCTGGACCGTGATCAGCTGAAGCCGGAAGAAGATTGGCGTGACTTTATCGGTCTGTATCCGGCTTCCAAGGAGAAGTTCTTGGAATGGAAGAAGACCGCTACAGTTTTGGGCGATGTGTTGGCTGAGGCTATCGAGGAGGACTCTATTGCGGTGGTGAGCCCGCTTCGTTTGCGTCCGCAGAACGGCTCGGTACATAAGGAAACTATCGCTGCGGTGAAGAAGCAGACTTTGGGCTCTTCCTGGTCAGCTGATGCTGTGAAACGTATTGTTGATCCGGAGATTTACCTGGCGATGAAGGACGCTCTCGGTAAGTTGAAGGAGCTTCCTGAGGATTCTGCCCGTTCGCTTGAGCTGTCTGATGGCCGCTACATTGAAGCTGATGATGAGGTGCTGTTCTTCCCAGAGAATGCTGCGTCGATTCTGACTCCTCGTGGTGTGGCTGAGATTGGTGGGTCGATTCATCATGCTCGCTTGTACAGTTGGCTGACGAAGAAGGGGGATTTGAAGGTTAATGTACTCCGTGTTTATGGCGCGGAGTTCCCGTGGCTGATGCGTGAGAGTGGTAGCAGTGATGTTTTGCGAATGCCTATTCATCCGGGTTCTCAGTCTTTCCGAGATGTGCAGGAAGAAACCATTGAAATGATTGAAGGTGGGTTTGCAAAGGAGATTGCTTGGATTACACAGAATGATGAGTTGGAATTTGACCCTGTGGAGTACATTAATCTTCCTGGAAGAAGCGATAAGCTTACCCGTTTCCTTATCTACATGCCGGAGACTCGCTGGCGTGTAGATGGTTTTCCAGAGAGTAGGAATCTTAGGATTCGTCCCTTGATGCTTTCTCAAGAGGATCTCCCTTCCGAGATTAAGAAGCATAAGGAAGAGAAACAGCTGTCTGATGAAGAGAAACTTCTAGTGGAAGCACTAGAGAAAGGACTCATCATTACTTCTAGTAAGCTCTTGGGATTGAAGAGCATCAAGGTTATCCGCCGCAATAACTTGGGTTTCCCTCGTTGGCGCGGTAACGGCAACCTGCCGACTTCGTTCGAAGTCCGTTCTTCGGCGTTGCGCGCTCTGGGCGTGGAAGGCTAGGCGAGCGTGATGGATAGTAAGTGGCGTGTTCTTGATTTCACTGCCTATGAAGGCTTCCTGTCGTATGAGAGGGGGCGAATCGTGGCGGGGGAGCGGAGCACGCCACTTGCTGAGGTTGATTTTATCCTCCTTGGTATGGGGTGCTCCTGGGGCTACGGTCTGGTGGCTGGCCTGGAACGTTTTGATGTTGCTGCCGCGATTTGTGATTGGCGTAACCAGCCGATTTCTACGTTGTATCACTGGTCTGAGAATACGAAGGTGTTTACTCGCCATGAGGCTCAATCTGAATTGAGCGTTCCCCGTGCGAAGAATGCGTGGATGCAGATTATAAAGGCTAAGCTTCGTGGTCAGGCAAATTGTCTTGACGCTATGGGGCGGCCGGGCGCTGCGGATATTCGTGCGTTGGCTCGTTCGGTGCGTTCTGGTGACCCGTCGAATGCGGAGGCCCAGGGGGCGCGCCTGTATTGGGGCGCGTTCCTTCCGGAGCAGAGGTTCCGTCGTCAGCAGCTCTCGGATGACGTGGTGAATGGCATGCTCAATTATGGGTATACGATTCTTCGCGGCAGGGTTTTGACTCGTGTGATTGCTGCAGGTTTGTGCCCTACGCTGTCGCTGTTTCACCGTCATCGTTCGAATGCTTTTGCGTTGGTTGATGATTTGGTGGAGCCTTTCCGTCCTGCGGTGGATTATGCGGTGTATCAGCTGATTTCTGCTGGTTCTACTGAGCTGGGTCGCCAGGAGAAGGCGGCTTTGGTTCAGGTGCTGTCTGACGCGGTGAATGCTGATTCGCCGTTTAAGCTCCGTACTGTGATGGAGGATTTTTGTTCTGAGTTTGCTCTCTATGTTGAGGGTAAGCGTGATAGGTTGTCGGTTCCGGTGTGGGAGCTGACGGCTGCTGAGGAGTTGTGTGAGGATGGCTGATCCTGTGTGGCTGATGGTGATGTTTGATTTGCCGGTGAAGACGAAGAGTGAGCGGAAGCTGGCGAATCGTTATCGTCATGTTCTGCTGGATTTGGGTTTTGACCGTATGCAGCTGAGTGTGTATGCGAAGTACTATCTGAATGGGAATGCGACGGGGTCTGATTTGTTTCGGTTGCAGGTTGAGGTTCCTCCGGGTGGTGCGATTCGTATTATGCGTTTTACGGATGCTCAGTGGGCTGGTTCGATTCGCCATTTGGGGCCGGAGGTGCAACAGATGGAGGAGAAGCCGGAGGCTTTAGATATTTTCTAGCGGAGCTTCACAAAAAATGAGCCGGTGGGGCAGCGACCATGTTTTTGGTAGCTGCCCCACCGGCTCATTTTTTCTTTCGAATCTCGTCTAGAGACGAAATTCGAGGCGGGTATGGAGCAGTTTTTCTCTCGAAAAACTGCCCCAATTATGCCTCTGACTAGGAGAAATGCTTGATTACTTAAGTATATCAAGGCGAATAATGAAAGATTCTCAACTCATGCCCAAGCGCCACGTGGTCATCATTAAGTATATCAAGGCGAATAATGAAAGATTCT
>NZ_KV817365.1:213496-213780 GCF_001814645.1 Rothia sp. HMSC076D04
TATATCAAGGCGAATAATGAAAGATTCTCAACTCTGTCAGAACCGACCGGCGCACACCGATAAGTATATCAAGGCGAATAATGAAAGATTCTCAACAATGGCATGGCAGAGAACAAGAAGAAGATAAGTATATCAAGGCGAATAATGAAAGATTCTCAACGGGGGGGTTGCACAAGGGGGGATGATGATAAGTATATCAAGGCGAATAATGAAAGATTCTCAACTGGCTTCTTCGAGAGAATTTCAGCGCGCTAAGTATATCAAGGCGAATAATGAAAGATTCT
>NZ_KV817365.1:213880-214099 GCF_001814645.1 Rothia sp. HMSC076D04
TATATCAAGGCGAATAATGAAAGATTCTCAACGAGTAGATGATGATAATGAAGTTCCAAATAAGTATATCAAGGCGAATAATGAAAGATTCTCAACTGTCCTATGAGTCGCACGCGGCGAAATATAAGTATATCAAGGCGAATAATGAAAGATTCTCAACGACAAAACGGCCGAGCCGCCGGGCAACGTAAGTATATCAAGGCGAATAATGAAAGATTC
>NZ_KV817365.1:214199-214419 GCF_001814645.1 Rothia sp. HMSC076D04
TATATCAAGGCGAATAATGAAAGATTCTCAACCGTAATGGCACGATATGGCGATATTGTCTAAGTATATCAAGGCGAATAATGAAAGATTCTCAACACCTGTTTTCGATGTTGTTCTCCATGAATAAGTATATCAAGGCGAATAATGAAAGATTCTCAACAGGGCTACCGTGGCGACCCGCGCGGCAATAAGTATATCAAGGCGAATAATGAAAGATTCT
>NZ_KV817365.1:214519-214804 GCF_001814645.1 Rothia sp. HMSC076D04
ATATCAAGGCGAATAATGAAAGATTCTCAACTTGGGCTGTGCGTTCTCGCGCTGGTGTTTAAGTATATCAAGGCGAATAATGAAAGATTCTCAACTTGAAAGCCTCGGTAAGCTCTAGCGTGAGTAAGTATATCAAGGCGAATAATGAAAGATTCTCAACTCGCCGTGGCCGCAATGGTGTGCGTCAGTAAGTATATCAAGGCGAATAATGAAAGATTCTCAACGCTCAGCGACAGTGAGGCCACCATGCACTAAGTATATCAAGGCGAATAATGAAAGATTCTC
>NZ_KV817365.1:214904-215122 GCF_001814645.1 Rothia sp. HMSC076D04
TATCAAGGCGAATAATGAAAGATTCTCAACCGGGAACGCTCGACTGCATCGATCAGTCTAAGTATATCAAGGCGAATAATGAAAGATTCTCAACTCGGTAGGTTCTGCAGCTGAACACCACGTAAGTATATCAAGGCGAATAATGAAAGATTCTCAACATGCTGACGGCACCATGTCCGCAGGCCGTAAGTATATCAAGGCGAATAATGAAAGATTCT
>NZ_KV817365.1:215222-215441 GCF_001814645.1 Rothia sp. HMSC076D04
ATATCAAGGCGAATAATGAAAGATTCTCAACTAGTCGTGTAGCACTCGATACCGGCGAATAAGTATATCAAGGCGAATAATGAAAGATTCTCAACTCGGTAGGTTCTGCAGCTGAACACCACGTAAGTATATCAAGGCGAATAATGAAAGATTCTCAACTTCGTGACGCTTTGGTGATTGAGGATGCTAAGTATATCAAGGCGAATAATGAAAGATTCT
>NZ_KV817365.1:215541-224782 GCF_001814645.1 Rothia sp. HMSC076D04
TATCAAGGCGAATAATGAAAGATTCTCAACCTCGACGACCCATTAGAAGAACCTCATTTAAGTATATCAAGGCGAATAATGAAAGATTCTCAACGTGATGCGAGGCCACAGAACCGCATCCCTAAGTATATCAAGGCGAATAATGAAAGATTCTCAACTCGGTCAGTCGGTCGGCCGGTCATAAAAATAGTAAACAACTATTGAAAGATTCTTAGTCCTCAATGAAAGCCCCTCCGGTCTATTCATTTTAACAAATATGCGTACTGCTAGGCACAAATAGCAAGAATATTAAAACAGGCCCCTCGACCCGCAGCAGTAAGCTACAGGTCGAGGGGCCTCCTCATGCATTAGCGTTAGCTGGTAGAAAGGTCAGCGCCCGAAAACCCGGGAACCGCCCCCTACGCCACCGCCACGGTACCCTTGGCTGCGGTGCCGCTTCGGGTCCACAGCAGGAGCGCTGCCACGCTGTTGATGATGTAGAAAATGTATTTGCCGACGTTCGCGAAGTTGCCCTGAGTCAGCGCCTTGATGCACTGCACGGTGTTGTACGCGAACCAGAACTGCCACTGCATCGTCAGCTTCAGTGCGTTCAGAATGTTCGCTGACAGGGACAGGCCAAACACTGCGGTCGTGATCCAGAACAGGAACGAGGTCTTGCCATCGTAACCGACATTGTTCGCAATCAGATAGTAACCGACATAGTTCGCAATCAGGGAGAACGCGAACGAACCGACCACAATGCCGCTAATAATCAGCTGGCCCTTCTTGCCGGTCGGCGGTTCCATCGCCTTGCCGCGTTCGGAGTTCTGCCACCTACGAATCGCGAAGGTGTACACGATGAACGTGACCGGGTAGGTGATGATTGCTGCCTTGTTGCCCAGAATGTAATCAATCGCGCCAGACAGTGCCGTGTTAATAATGCCGAGCACGTTGCCGATGTTTGAGAGGCGGCCGGTCAGGCGGGTAGACATCATTGAAATACCCACGTTAATCACGGAAATTACGCCGAGGGGAATGAAGTTCGTGATTGGGCCCCAGTCGACGTATTTAGCGAGGCTGGTGCCCAGGTATCCTGAGGCGATTGCGATGGCGATAACCAGTGCCACGCCGAAGATGTCGGCGTACTTGGACTTGGCGAAGAAGAGGAGGGCCTTCTCGATTGAGAATTCCTTGGCCTCCATGGGTAACTCCTTTGTTGAGAATATAGGAACAGTGATAGGGTACCAATAACTATAACTCTTTGAAAAGGGGTTGAATTGGCGTGTCACACATAAAACTTCAGAAACCCACATATTCCACATCTCGGAACACCGCGGCATTGGGTAATTCAAAATCACCCCATCAAAAACCCATACCAACTTCCGGCAAACTTTGCCAGATATCGCCCCTACTTCGTTGAACATCGAAAATGGGCGTAAAATCACCGCCGTTTCGTCTTCGCTTTAAGGGGGACCTTAAGGTACGCTAGATGACTGGGTCAGGGAACCGTGCCGGTCTCACTCACCGTGCATCCACCCGACAGACACCCGCACCCCGGTATCCTGCGTCTCACTCACGCACACAGGGGAGGGAACCCAACGTATCGGCCTCACTCACCGTTTACGCCGCTGTCCGCGCATCCTGCCACCCGTAACTCACTCAACTCAAACAAGAACTGAATAGGACAATCATGCCCTTGCTTACCCATCGACTCTCACGACGATTTTTTGTAAAGGGTGCTTCCGCCGCCGCCGCTGCAGGCGCACTGACCCTGCAGGCGCAGGCCGCTCAGGCTGATGAAGCTCCCGCAAACCTTGCCCCGGCAACCGAGGAAACTAAAGGCCCGCGCCTCGTTATTCAGCGTGCCACCATCACTGAAACCGGTATGACCGTCAACTACACTGCACACGGTCTGCGCGAATTCCTCACCGAAGGCACCACTCTGACCGTACGCCACGGCTACGTTCGTAACGACTCTTTCGAAACTCTGCGCTCCTGGCCGCTCACCCCCGAATTTGACGGTGACGCTGACAGCTTCAGCGGTAGCGACCAGTTCCCCATCGAGCTGATGCAGGGTGAAGGTGTTGATCACGCCCTGCAGCTGGATATTTGCTCTGACCCGTGGGGCCAGGAGATTACCCACCAGATTGCTGCGCGCATCCCCATGGCTGAGACTAAGATTCTGAAGACTTCTTTCGAGGATGTTCCGGATAACCACCCGTTCGCTGAGGATATCCGCATGGCGAACCAGAAGAAGTGGCTGATGCCGAACCCGC
This sequence comes from Rothia sp. HMSC076D04, assembly GCF_001814645.1. Taxonomy (NCBI): domain Bacteria; kingdom Bacillati; phylum Actinomycetota; class Actinomycetes; order Micrococcales; family Micrococcaceae; genus Rothia; species Rothia sp. HMSC076D04. The sequence continues at coordinate 217,797 of NZ_KV817365.1, forward strand.
AGACTGGTGCGTTTGAGCCGGACCGCCCCGTGACCCGTGAGGAGCTTATTGCTCTGCTGAACCACGCTGCCGGTCACGCTGGCGTGAGCGAAAACTCTGAGGTCGCACCCTTCGCGGATGCGGCAGGCCGCCCGACCGCGAACGCCCTGCACTGGGCTCGTGACCGCAAGATCACCGAGCCGCTCACCGGTGGCGACAAGATTGACCCGACTGCACCGGTTTCTCACGAGGAGCTGGCAGCTGTACTGTTCCAGTACAACGCGGAGGTTCAGCTGACCGAAATGAACGAAGCTGCTGGTTCTCGTTTCCGCGATGTGCTCGGTGCGGGCACTCTGCACCGTTACGTTGCGTGGGCTGGCGCGAACGACATCGTGCTGGACGCTTCGGGTGAGTTCAAGCCGACCGCGCCGACTACTCGCGCGGAGCTGGCTCGTTTCATTCGCCGCTACAAGCTGCAGAACCTGCTGTTCACTGACTTCTCGTACGTTTCCTAATTCTCGTACGGCTCCTAAATTTAGCTACCCCCGGCACTGCGCGTGCCTGTTGGGGTTGCGTGAAACCCCCGTCTTCTGGCTTTTGCTGGAGGCGGGGGTTTTGCCATGTCCCGTATTGCCGCTTCTCGGGGAGTTTTAGTGACAGGCTGTGCCTGGCATATGAAATTTTGCGTTATATATGCCTAAAATCTTGCAAAATCCTGTGCGCTAAGTAAGTATTACCTAGAAGGTAAGTTAAAGGTTGCCTTACTTAATACTGTGTGAAGACTAGTTTCCTTCCTCGTGGGCCCATGAAACCCACACCAAAGAGCAGGAAAAACGCGGCGCCTCACCACCCATCGGTGGGGGAGAGACGCACCTTCACACACCACCCACGAAAAAGGACATACATATGAACCTCGCTTCAAGCAAGGCATTCAAGGGCCTCGCCGTTGGATCGCTGGCACTGGCAATTTCCGGCGTTGCCACCATCCCCGCATCGTTCGCGGCAGACTCCACCCCGGCGGCAAGCCAGAGCACTGACGCTCGCACCATCACCGACAAGGCGATGGCAAAGATCACCCAGGGCCTGCCCGGTCAGTTCCAGGTCGCATACTCCAAGAAGACCAACAAGATTTGGGTTGCGGGCACCGCTGACCGCGACAAGCACGTTTCTACTATCGCTCGTATTGACGCGAACTCCCTGAAGATTGAGGCAGTCGCCGAGCTGCCCATCGTCAAGAACGACAAGGGCTACCAGTACGACGCAGCTTACGGCATCACCGTTGACGATGTAGACGGTACCGTCTGGGTTACCAACACCACCGACAACTCCGTGTCCGTGTACGATCAGGCAACGATGCAGCAGGTCTGGACCACCGCGGGTATCGCAGAGACCGACCCGAACTGGATTGAGCACCCCCGCTCCGTTCTGGTTGACCACGAGTCCGGCAAGGCGTTCGTGACCGGCCGCTTCTTCGTATCCGCTATCGACCTGAAGACCAAGCAGGTTGAGAAGATCCAGCTCGAAGGCGCACCCGACGGCGGCACCCGCTACATCAGCATGAACATCCTGGTTGATGGCGGTAAGCTGTACGTTCCCGAGCGTACCGGCGGCAAGATTTTCGTCATCGACACCAAGACCTTCAAGGTAGAGAGCAGCTTCGACACCAAGGGCAACGCTGAGGGTGAGGTTCGCCCCTCCGACATCGCGATTGACCACTCCCAGAACGAAATCTACGTCTCCTCCCAGGGTGTGAAGGGCGCGAACTCCGGCGTGTCCATCTACGATGCGACCACCCACGAGTTCAAGAAGTTCATCCCGGTCGGCACCCAGGCACTCGCCCTGGACAATGACGAGGCGAATGACCTGGTGTACGTCTCTGACTTCGGCACCGGCAAGGTCGGCGTGATTGACGGCGGCGCAGCGGACAAGCTAATCGCTGAGGTTGCCATGAACGGCGGCAAGGCAAACGACCTGGTCGTACTGCCCAACGGCTCCGTTGTCGCTGTGGACAAGCAGGCTGGCGCAACCGCAACTGTGCCCTACGTCCTCGACGGTACCACCGGCACCGTCAGTACCTCAGATAAGGTCACCAGCAAGCCTTCTAAGGACAAGCAGGGCAACGAGGTTCCCGCCAAGACCTCCGAGATTCAGGCGAACTCCATCCTGAAGTTCAAGGTCACCGCAACCGCAGGCGACAACTCCGAGGTCAAGCAGGTCACCCCCGAAACCCGCGAGTTCCAGGGCTACCCGGCAACCGCCACCAAGACCAAGGCAACCGACTCTACCACCCCCTCCACCGAGGCACACCGCACCGTGGACGCAAACGGTAGCGTTGCGAACATCATTCAGGGTCTGCCCGGCCAGTTCCAGGTTGGCTACTCCAAGAAGAACCACAAGCTGTTCGTGCCCACCGTGGGTGCACGCGGCGGCCTCGCTTCCTCCCTGGCACGCGTGGATGCAGACACCCTGCAGACCGAGGCTTTCGCCGAGCTGCCCGTGAAGAAGAACGACAAGGGCCAGTATGGTTACACCTCCGCGTACGGCGTGACCGTTGATGACGTGGACGGCACCGTCTGGGTTACCAACACCACCGACAACTCCGTGGCAGTGTACGACCAGCAGACTCTCAAGCTCATCTGGAGCAACGAGGGCGTGAAGAAGGACGACCCGAACTGGATTGAGCACCCCCGCTCCGTTTTGGTTGACCACAAGTCCGGTAAGGCGTTCGTGACCGGCCGTTACTTTGTCTCTGCTATTGACCTGAAGACTAAGCAGGTTGAGAAGATTCAGCTTGAGGGCGCACCCGACGGTGGCACCCGCTACATCAGCATGAACCTGTTCCTCGATGGCGGCAAGCTGTACGTGCCCGAGCGCACCGGCGGCAAGCTCTTCGTCGTGGACACCAAGACCTTCAAGGTTGAGAAGACCATCCAGACTCAGGGTGAGGATTCCACCGTTGAGGTTCGCCCCTCTGACGTTGCTGTGGATCACTCGCTGAATGAGATTTACGTATCTTCCCAGGGTGTGAAGGGCGTCAACTCCGGTATCTCCGTGTACGACCTGACCACCGGCGAGTTCAAGAAGTTCGTCAAGTTCGGCACCCAGGCGCTCGCTCTGGAGCACGATGAGGACCGCGACCTGGTGTACGTAACCGACTTCGGCACCGGCAAGGTGGCTGTCTTCGACGGCCGCGCTGACGAGGTCATCGGCGAGGTCGAGATGAACGGCGCAGCCGCGAACGACGTGACCCTGCTCAAGGACGGCTCCGTACTGGTCCTCGACAAGAAGGACCGCGACGAGAAGGTGACCCTGCCCTACGTGCTCAACGGCACCACCGGCGAGATCAGCACCGCCAGCGAGTACACCACCCTGCCCACCAAGGACCGCCAGGGTAACGACGTTCCCGCATCGGTTCAGCAGCTGAAGGCTAACTCGATTCTGAAGTTCAAGGTTGGCCTGAAGGACACCGACGCGAGCGCAGCTCCGGTGGGTATCACCCCGACTTCGCTGGACTTTGCGGGTTACCCGACGGTGACCGGTGTGAAGGCTGAGGAGTCGAAGCCTGCTGACCCGAAGCCTGCTGACCCGAAGCCGGCAGATCCGAAGCCGGCAGATCCGAAGCCTGCTGACCCGAAGCCTGCAGATCCGAAGCCTGCTGACCCGAAGCCTGCTGACCCGAAGCCTGCTGACCCGAAGCCTGAGGATAAGAAGTCTGACGCTAAGTCTGAGAACACCGCAGAGGCTAAGGATCAGACCTCCAAGGATCAGGCATCTCAGTCTGACTCCAAGTCTGACGCTAAGACCGGTGCACAGGACTCCAAGCCTGCTCCGGATGCTGTGAAGGCTGATAAGTCCGGTTCGGCTGTGAAGAACGGTGGCTCCTCTGCAGGTGGCTCCGATAATTTGGGCAGTGGCTCCTCGGTAGCTAAGAGCGACGCAGGTTCCTCGCAGGCTGGCTCTTCGCGTGGCGCTTTGGCGAACACCGGTGCGAACGCTGTGATGCCGCTGGTTGCTTTCGCTTCTGTGGCTCTGATTGCGGGTGCTGCTTTGGTGATGCGCCGCCGCAAGGCATAAGCGTAGCGTTTAGTTTTCGGGCGTAAAGGCTCGATGTAACGCGTGAGGAGGCGGGTATTTTCTCTTTCGGATTCTTTGAATCTGGGGGGAGGGAGTACCCGCCTTTTGTATGCCTGCTTGGGCTAATGCTGGGTGGGTGGTTTTAGAGCATATTTATATATGTGCACTTGTCTGTAAAAATATAGGTTTTGAATGTCGGGAAAATGTTTAACCCGTGATGAATCCTGTGGGCGCGCCTCACCTAAACTTTTACATTAATGTGTAAATATAAAAGTATCACAACACCCCTCGTGACCTGGGTTTTTGCCTGCAAGCGCAAGGAAAAACCAGGGGAACGCCTCAACCTTCACGTGATACTGAAGGCGAATTAGGGGGCCACTCACAAAAACACAAAACACACCCACGTCGCTGCTTGTATTTTCCTGGGAAAACACTGAGGATTAGAAGGTAAGTAAATTTATGCGTTACCTACACTTCTGCTTTTCGTGCCGTCGAATATGTCACCGCATATTCACGGGTGTCTCGTTAGCATTCGCATGCGGCATGTGAGCACTTCCGTTACACATTTGAAGGACACACATTGAACCTCACTCCCTCCTCGGGCAAAGCATTGAAGGGGCTCGCCGTCGGCTCCCTGGCGCTCGCAATCTCCGGCGCAGCCATGATTCCTGCCTCCTTCGCAGCACCGAATACCGCACATCAGACCGCTTCCCCCAGCGCATCGGCTCCTTCCACCGCAGCGCTGAGCCGCGTTGTTGACACCTCCGCGTCCGTCGCGCAGATTACCCAGGGTCTGCCCGGTCAGTACCAGGTTGCCTACTCTAAGGCGACCAACAAGATCTGGATGGTCGGCGTGGGTGCCCGCGGCGACCTCGCCTCCACCATTGCTCGTGTCAACGCAGACACTCTTCAGATTGAAGAAGTGGCGGCGCTTCCCTTCGAGCTGGATAAGAACGGCGAATTTGGCTACATTTCCGCGTACGGCATCACTGTTGATGATGTGTCCGGTACCGTGTGGGTTACTAACACCACCGACAACTCCCTGTCTGTGTTCGACCAGAACACCATGGAGCAGATTTGGACTAACCACGGTATCTCCGAGAGTGACCCGAACTGGATTGAGCACCCCCGCTCTGTGCTGGTGGACCACAACTCCGGCAAGGTGTTCGTGACCGGCCGCTACTATGTGTCCGCAATCGACATGAAGACCTTCCAGGTCACTAAGCTGCAGCTGGAAGGCGCCCCCAATGGTGGTACCCGCTACATTGGCATGAACATGACCATTGACGGCGACAAGCTGTATGTGCCCGAGCGCACCGGCGGCAAGGTCTTCGTAATCAACACTCATACGTTCAAGACTGAGCAGGTTATTCAGACCCGCGGCGAGAATTCCTCCGTTGAAGTTCGCCCCTCTGACGTCACTATTGACCACTCCGAGAACGAAATTTACGTCTCCTCGCAGGGCGTGGACGGCGTGAACTCCGGTATCTCTGTCTATGATCTGACCACCGGTGCGTTCAAGAAGTTCGTTAAGTTCGGTACCCAGGCGCTGTCCATGGAGAACGACGAGAACCGCGACCTGGTGTACGTTACCGATTTCGGTACCGGCAAGATTGCTATCTTTGACGCTAAGACCGACCGCGTGATCGGTGAGGTTGAGATGAACGGCGGTAAGGCTAACGACCTGACCGTCACCGAGGATGGCTCCGTTGTTGCAGTGGACAAGCAGGATATCGCTAACACCACTGCGGCTGTGCCCTACGTGCTGAACTCGAAGACCGGCGACGGCACCATGACCGACACCTACACCTCCAAGGCGACCGTGGATCGCAACGGCAAGGCTGTTCCTTCCTCGCAGCAGAAGCTGGTTCCGAACTCCATCGTGAAGTTCTACGCTGAGGTTTCTGAGGGTGAGTTCACCTCCACTGCGACCATCAACCCCGCTAAGGTTCCCTTCCAGGGCTACCCGAAGCAGGCTACCGCAGTGCTGATTGACCCCACCCTGAACTTTGCTGAGGGTACCGTCGACATTACCCGCCCCTACACCTTCCACGTGTCCGGCTACGACTTTGAGAAGCCCCCAGCAGAAGGTATTCGCCTGTTCCTCGTCAAGGAAGGCGAATGGTCGATGGGTTACGACAAGCTGACCGATAGCGAACTGGCGAATATTCAGAAGGTCTCCACCGTCGTTCCGGCGAGCGCGTTTGTTTACAACGCACGCACCGGCAAGTACTCCTTCGACGCAACTCTGCGTGTTCCCGCGAACACCATGCAGTACAGCCAGGGCTATATGCTCGGTACTGTCACCGCTGGTTCCGACGTGGCTACCAACCGTAATTACGATTCGGCTGTTTCGCTGATTGTTAATGATGCGAAGGACGCCGGCAATGCGGATAACCGCGATGAGGCTGAGGAGCCGGCATTCCCGACCAATGCTTCGGCATCGCCTTCCGCATCTGCTGCTGTAGCAGAAAAGAAGCCGGCAGCTGAGCAGCCTAAGGGCGAACAGTCGAAGGCTGAGGAAGCTAACGACCAGCTGGGAACCACCGCGAAGACCGCGCCGCTGAAGAACTCTTCTTCGGTGAAGTCTGAGGATCAGTCTAAGGGCTCCGGTTCGGATTCTCAGGTGAGCGCTTCGGCAACCAAATCTGCGCCTCAGAGCAAGGGCTCGCTGGCTAAGACCGGTGCTCAGAATGTTCTGAGCCTGGCTGCTGTTGGTGCGTTTGTGCTGATTGCTGGTGCCGCTGTGATGGTGCTTCGCCGCCGTAAGGCATAGTTTCTTGCTCTAGTTTGAGCGGATGCGCCCCGTACATTGTGCGGGGCGCATTTTTGTGCCTTGATGCCGTGGTGTTGTGGTGCCGTGGCGCCTGAACGAGGCAGGCGCGGGCACGGAGGCGGGCGCTGCGGAGGTGCCGGATGGCTGTCGGGGGGGG
>NZ_KV817365.1:224882-233326 GCF_001814645.1 Rothia sp. HMSC076D04
GGGGGGGGTCTGCACAGCTGGGGGAGGAGTCTGTTTTTAGGCCTTGCACTCAGTGTAAAATATGTGACTCATTTCACCGCTTTTCGATTTGGTTGTTTCTGGGAACCTCTGTATAGTTATATGTGTTGCCAGGGAGACCTGGTAAAAGAGATGTAAATCTCACGGCCCCATCGTATAGCGGCCTAGTACTCCGCCCTCTCACGGCGGCAACACCGGTTCAAATCCGGTTGGGGTCACACTAGGAAAAAAGCCTTGATTCTTCGGAATCAAGGCTTTTTTGTTTATATCTGTCTTTTTCAAGAAAGATTAAAAGCGAGAAGCCACATGTGTTTGAAACACATGTGGCTTCTCAGCGGTATATGGGACCCGGAATCTACTGTGCCGACGCCTCAGCAGAAGCAGTAGTAGCCTCAGCGGAACCTGCAGCGGTCGCCTCCGCAGACGCAGTACCCTCAGCGGAAGCGCTCGGGCTCAGCGACGGAACCGGCGAGGCAGACGCAGTACCCGGAGCACGACGCACCATACGCCAAGTGCCGTCCTGGTAGTGTGCCACAATCTGGCCAGCCACCGGCTTACCCGGGTACTTGAATACCTCGGTCAGCGGCTGCACACGATCATTGGTCTTGCTGTACACGCCAGCACCCTCAGCACCATCAATTACCATCTCGGTTGCCCAAGTGTAGTAGCCGGTGCGGGTGTCCTTGGTCGGGCGGTCAGCGGTCAGCGACAGAACCATCGGATGCTCCGAACCAATAACCCAGCCGCTCTCCGAAGCGTACATGCTCTGGAAGAACTCAGCCACGGTCGAGTAGTCGCCGGTGTGGTCAATGTTCGTGAAGCGGGTACCGTCACCGGTCAGCAGCAGGTAGTTCAGGGTAGCCTGCCAGTACGCGATGAACGCATGCAGACCCTCAACACTGTTCTCACGCAGCTTCGCCGGCTCAACCGGGATCGCGACGTTTACAGCCTTGTGCTCCTTGGTGCCGGGCTCAAAAGTGCCAGTGGAGGAGTAATCGGCAAGAACGACCTCACCCTTCATGCTGGGGCCAGCCTCAACGGTGGTGGTTGCCGCCGCGGTGGGGGAGACGGATGCGGTAGCGCTTGCGGTCGAAGACTCGGTAGCGGACGCGCTCGTGGTCGCCGAAGACTCGGAAGACTTCGAGGAACATGCGGCAAGAAGCACGGCGGTGCCCAGGCCCAGTGCGGTCAGGGCGGTGCGGCGGGTATACATGGTAGACATGGGGCTCTTTCTGAGGGGAATAAAGTATGTGCCGGTATTGAACTAATTCCAGAATATCGCAGGGGAGCGGTCAGCCCAATGTTGTGTACGCCTCCAATGCCGTAAAAGCGGCGGTAGATGACGAAAAACACGGGACCCAGAGATTCTCGCACGACTACGATATGGCCGGGGTTCTAAACGGAGGCACCGGAGCTGCTCGCGCTTGAAGTGGGTGAGATCGGAGCTAGTTTGACTCGTTCATTCCAGACCGTCCATGCACCATTTTGGTGTACCAACTCAAAAATGATTTTGCTGGGACCGTCTGGGTTATTTGTGTAGGCTAGCGAAATCTCCAAGCCCTGTGCCGTGGTGTGGACTACGGCCCTACTGTGCATGTAGGTCGTAGCTTTCCAATGGTAGCGGTCTTCGTCAATCTTTTGAGGAGATTCCTCTGTCAACTGGTATAGACAAGGTGTTTCGGTGCCGTATAGCCAGCCGCTGCCGTCTGAATACATTTTCACGTACGCCTTCTTCATCTTTTCCCAGTATTGGTCTACGGTTGCGTCTACAGACTTTAAAGGCTCAATATCCCCAGAAATCATGAGATAGTTCTGAGAAGCCATCCAATATCCCAATGCTGCATACATGCCGCCCTTTGTCTTGTTGCTCATGTTTGCAGGGCGTACGGGTTTGCGCGGATTCTCGGCTTTCTTCTCATGGGTTGCCGGAACGTAAGTTCCTTGCGACTCGTAGTTGTTGAACTTCAGCTCGCCCTTATAGATACGCTGAGCGTCGAGCACACTCGGGTCGCTGAGCGGGCGGACATCGCTAGCACAGGCAGTCAAGGAGGCGAGCGCGGCGGTGGCGGCGATGCCAAAGGCGGCGCGTCGGGTCACGAAGGTAGACATAAGGTACCCTTCAATAGATTATCGGTGTATCTATTTCAGGGTACCTTAGTGTATTTGGGTATTTTTATGATTTTTTCGTTGTCAAACCTTGGAAAATGCTACAAAAGATACATTAGCTAACGAAAAGCACCGTTTACTAGGGGAAAAGCCATTATCTTCCTATACAGTCGTTTCCCGCGTCTGTATCTTCCTATACCGCCGCATCCTAAACGTTGAGGCCGGAGCCGCTTCCGCCTGAGGAACCGGGAGAAGTCGTCGAGGAACTCTTCGTCTCAACGGTGACCCTCCACGCATCGTCTCGATAGCTCAACACAAAAGTGACCTCATCATTACTGGAATCACCGCTCGTCTCAGCCAGACGAATGTCCCTGTCCTCGGGCACGTAATGGAGAACGGCATCCTTATGGCTACGGGCAATACCCTTCCAGCGGTACTGCTCATCGTTAACCTTCTGCGGGGTCTCTTCGGTCAGGTCAGCCACGAGCGGCGTCTCGGTGCCGTACATCCACCCCTCATTCTTTGCGTACAACTCTACGTATGCCTTCATCTTCTGCACGTAGATGCCGTCCAGGTCCACGTCCTTGAACGGGGTAGCGTCGCCAGTAACCGTCAGGTAGTTCAGGGCTGCGACCCAGTAGCCCAGCGCCGCATACATGCCCGAGGTCGTCTTTGACTTTATATTCACGGGAGGAACGGGCATAGGCGGGTTCTCCGCCTTCTTCGTGCTGCTTGCGGGGCGGTACGTTCCGGTGGACTTGTAGCTATTGAACTTCAGCTCGCCCTTGTAGGGGCGCATCGGGTCAACCACGCTCGGGTCCTCCAGCGGGCGAATATCGCTGGCGCAGGCGGTTAGGGAGGCGAGCGCGGCAGTGGCGGCAACGCCCAGGGCGGTGCGTCGGGTAACGAAGGTAGGCATGGGAACCCCTCAATAGTTTGTTCGTGTGCTTTTAAGCGTACCCGAGCAGATTTGTTGACACGTTCAAAGCCGGCACATGCTCATCTGGGGGAATAGTTCAACACGACCGTACGCAGGCCATGCAAACAAAAAGGGGAAGCTCCCGCACGCAGCCTCAACTGCATTCGAGAGCTTCCCTCATCACTATAAATGACTAGGAACGCGGGTTAGGCACTAGCGCTACTCGCCTCTGAAGAGGGGGAATCAGCTTCTTCATCACTGAGTAAGAACCAGGCGCCATCCTTATAGTCAAACGGAAAATTGGTTGCCTCGCTCTTGGCCGATCCATCAACCAGAGGAACAGGGTCATGACCCTCAACGTGAGCCTTTGCATTGGGATCATAGATAATGCGTCCGAGCCAATCGTAACGGTTGGGACCGCCCTCAACTTTTTTGGGAGCATCAGTCAGCAGCTGAATGGTAACCGGCGCATCCGTGTCATACACCCAGCCCTTACCGGAAGAGTAGATAAGAACAGCATTGGCGTGATCGTTCGCATAGCGGCCTTCAGGGTCAGCCTTCTTGAGCGGCTCGAAATCGCCGGTCATGAACATGTAGTTGAAGCTTGCCACCCAGTAGCAGAGGAACTGGTACATGCCCTCAACGGTCGCCTCGTTCATCTTCTCCGGAACAACAGGCTTCGGCACGTTCTGCGCTTTCTTCTCAGCCGTGGCAGGAACGTACTCGCCGTTCTTCTCATACTTGTCGAGCTTCACCGTGCCCTTGTACGACTTCTTAGCAGGCTCAGTCGCTGAAGCAGATGCCGAGGCGGATGCGCTCGCAGACTCAGAAGTGCTGGCACTCGCCGAAGCCTCACCGGAGGCGGAGCTATCAGCCAGCGGACGAATATCGCTAGCGCACGCAGTCAGCGCCGCAGCCGTGCCAGCACCGGTAGCTGCAGCTAGTGCGGCACGTCGAGAAAGAAAAGTTGCCATGAAAAATCCTTAAATGATAAGTAGGGTAGGGGATGAAGCTCTGGAGCTTATCAACCCTATAAGTGAGGTAAATCCTCACCTCTAAGGTGAACTCTGCAAAGATGCTCTAGGCGGTCTTAGAGTTAGCATCATCGGATGCTTTGGTGCTCGGGCTCGCAGTGCCCTGTCCGCGTATCTTAGTGGGGTAAGTGAACCATTTACCGTCCTGATACGACAATTTCAGGTCGGAAAGCTCAGGCTCCATGGAAGTGTTCTGGTACATAGGCCTGTTTCCCTTACCCTCAACATGCATCATCGCCTTAGAGTCCTTGGACAGCGTGATACGCCAGTAGTAGAGGGAGCCGCTATCCGATACCTTCTCAGGTTGCGGGGTCATAATCTCAGCCTGAAGCGCATGCTCCGAACCGTAAAACCACCCCTCATTGGACTCATAAAAAGTCACGTAATCATGGAAAGACTTCACATCCCTGCCGGAGGGGTCAGCCTGCTTCAACGGCTCATCGTCACCGGTGAGCACCAGATAGTTGACGCTGGCAAGCCAAAAACTAAAGGCAGAGTATGCGCCATCAATGGTTTTCTCATGCATATTCGCCGGAGGGAGGGGCTTGGGCACATTCTGCGCTTTGTGCGTCTCATCCGCGGGGATGTACTCGCCCTTCTTCTCGTAGTTGTCGAACTTTACCGGCCCCAGATAAGACTTCTCAGAAGAGCCACCCGCAGAAGCGGATGCGCTAGCAGATTCGCTAGGACCTGCAGAAGTGGACGCCTCACCGGAGGCGGAACTATCAGCCAGCGGGCGGATATCGCTGGTGCAGGCGCTCAGCATCGTAATAGCGCCCGCACCGGCAGCTAGTAGGGCTGCACGTCGAGAAAGGAAAGTCGTCATCAGAAATCCTTAAGTAGTGCGTATCAGAAGATGAGGGAAACTAACTATCGTTGTTCAAAAGCATGCGCCACATGCCTTCTTTGTACTCCATGATGAACTTCGTCGTGCGGGGAATCGTCTTTTCCTCCTCAACGATAGTCGCATCAGGCTCACCCTCAATGTGGTACTTAGCGGCAGGATCATATGCGACGGTCACAAGCCACTCATAACGGTCCGGCTTATTAGCAACCGGCTGAAGCTCATTCTCCACAATCTCAATCTTGTACGGCTGATCCGAACCGTAAATCCAACCCAGACCCGACTCATAGAGCTTAATCATGGTCCTAGAGTTCCTCAGAAAAGCCTTCGCCGGATCCGCCTTCATCAGCGGCTCAACATCGCCGGTCAGAATCAGATAGTTCTGGGAAGCAAGCCAATAGCCCATCAGCGCGTAGGCGCCCTCGGGGTTGTTCTCCTTCATCTTCTCCGGGATAAGAGGCATCGGCACGTTCTGTGCCGGCGCATTCGCAGTCGCAGGGACGTAGGTGCCGTTCCGCTCGTAGTTATTGAACTTAATCGGACCCACATACGAGCCGGGCGTATGATCATCAGCAGGAGAAGGAGACACAGAGGCGCTCGCAGACGAGGAAGCCGAACCAGAAGCAGCACCGCCAGAGGAACCGCCCGAACTCTGCGACAGCGGGCGAATATCGCTAGCGCAAGAAGTCAGCGCAGCAAGAATACCGGTCGCACCCATGCCCAGGAGAGTACGTCGAGTGAAGAAGGTAGTCATCGGAAGCCCTTCGTTGGAGCCAATACAGAGCAAACCACGACGCCGTGCACCAGAGCATGCGTAGACGCCCTGTAAAGACCTATCAGTACGTCAATGTATACACTTTTAAGGTTACCCGAGAGCCACCTAATAGCCCCGTGACCGCCTCGAATGTTCAGAAAATTAAGACCCCACACCCAGCGTTTTACCAGGTGCGGGGTCTTACCGCATAAGAAATCACTACGAGAGCGAGCCCTCTGCAATGCGGTAGCTAAGCGGCGCTCGACAGCTCCCACTTGCCGTCCTTGTACTCCAGACGGAACCTCGCCACCTTCTTCTTCGACTCATCAGCGCTCGTCGCCTTCTCAGGCTGACCCTCATAATGCCGCATCATCTTCGGGTCCATGTAGGAATAGCCTTCCCAAATAAAGCGAGTATTGTCGCTGCCCGGCACCTCACGAGGAGCATCCGTCAGCAGCTCAACAATATACGGAGTTTCCGTACCGTACACCCAGCCCAAACCCGATGCATACAGTTTCAGCGTGCCAGGATACTTCTCTATGCCGTAGCCATCATGGTAAACAACCTCAATCGGTCCAGGGTCACCCGTCATCATCAAATAGTTCAAGCTAGCAAGCCAGAAACTCAAGAAAGCATACGCACCATCAACGCTGTGCTCCTTCATATTCGCCGGAGGAACAGGCTTCGGCATATTCTCAGCCTTATGCGTAACACTCGCCGGAACGTACTCTCCGGTCTTCTCATAGCTATCGAACTTCATCGGACCCTTATAGGACTTACCTGAAGACGGAAGACCCGAAGCAGCAGAAGCACTCGCAGACGCTGAAACAGAAGGAGAAGCCGAAGCACTTGCAGAAGCAGACGCAGTTTCGGAGGCGGTCGCCGCCTCCGACGGAGAAGCCGAGCCGGTACCACCAGCCAACGGGCGAATATCACTGGCGCACGCAGTCAACGCAGAAAGTGCACCCGCAAAAGCAACACCCAAGGCGGTACGTCGAGTGAAGAAAGTAGTCATCAGAAGTCCTTCGTCGGATTCTTCACCCACAAAGCCGTCGGTACGGGGCTCACAACCTGCAGGCAAAGACCACATGTAGTACGTCAATGTATATACGTTAAGCGTACCCGAGGCACCCTCCGCCAACTCAGAACATTTGTTGAGTTTCCCCTGGGTGTTCCCTGGGTTTCCGCAGAGTTCTGGCAGCGTTTCGGCAAAAAGAAACCCCCGCCCACGGTGCATTACCGCAGGTGGGGGAGAAGCCTATTCACGCTGTCAAAGACAATGGCCTAGACAGACGAAGAGCTACCAGAAGAAGCAGATGCAGAAGAGCCCTCATCGCCGGTAAGCATAAACCACTTACCGTCCTTGTACTCCACAGCAGCCTTCATCAGCTTGCCGTTCGGACTAGAAGACGTCTTGAAAGGTAGGTCAGACTTGCCCTCACGATGAATCTTTGCATCGGCACTGTAGTTCATGTAGCCCGGCCAGTTATAACGGGTACTGCTACCGGAAGCCTTCTGCGGTGAACTACTAATCAACTCCATAGTAACCGGGGTGTCCGTACCGTACATCCAACCCAGATCACTCTCGTACATCAACGTAAATTCCTGCAGGCTCTTCGCATACACATCTGCAGGGTCAGCCTTCTTCATCGGCTCAGCATCACCGGTCATCAGCACATAGTTGAAGCTCGCCAGCCAGTAGCCGATGAACGCATACATGCCGTCAACACTCTGCTCGTTCATGTTCGCCGGAACGAGAGGCTTGGGCACATTCTGTGCCTTCTTCTCAGCCGTGGCAGGAACGTACTCACCCTTCTTCTCGAAGTTATCGAACTTCACAAGGCCCTTATAGGACTTGTCGGAAGAGGAAGACGAAGCCGATGCTGAGGCGCTCGCGGATGCGCTTTCGGACGCACTTGCTGAAGCCTCACCGGAGGGGGAACTATCAGCCAGCGGACGGATATCGCTAGCGCACGCAGTCAATGCCGCCAGTACGCCGGCACCGGTAGCACCCAACGCCACGCGACGGCTCACACCAGCAGAGACGGGGGAAGGGCTCATCATTATCAGCCTTTCAAAAGAAGTCAGCAAAGGAAATTGAGTGAGTTGACACCCCCATCATACCGGCAAAAACGCAGATACCCATTAACGGTCGTCGTATGGTGCCGATGACATAGCAACCTCACGCCGCTGCGAAGCATTACCGAGTTCCGGCAAAAAGAAACCCCCGCCCACGGTGCATTACCGCAGGCGGGGGAGAAGCCTATCTCAAGCTCCCAGAAGCTTAGACAGAAGAAGAGCCCGAGGAAGACTTGCTGGCGCTACCAGGCCCAGAAGAGCCATCCTCGTCGGTGAGCATAATCCACTTACCATCCTTGTACTCCACGCCAACCTTCGTCAGATCCCGCGAGCTATCCTCCATAAAGGGCTCATCCGAACTCTCGCCCTCAGTATGAACCTTAATGTCGGTGCTGTACCGCATGTATCCCAACCAGTCATAACGAATTCGGCTACCGGAAATTTTCTGAGGCAAATTAGAAATCAGCTCAAGAGTAACCGGGGTATCCGCACCGTAGAGCCACCCCAGATTATTTTCATAGGCAGCCGTCAAATTCTGGTATTCCGTCAGTATGTCCGTAGACTCAGCCTTCTGCAACGGCTCAGGATCGCCAGTCATCAGCAGGTAGTTGAAGCTCGCCAACCAATAGCCGATGAACGCATAAATACCATCAATGCTCTGCTCGTTCATGTTCGCCGGAACGAGAGGCT
>NZ_KV817365.1:233426-238299 GCF_001814645.1 Rothia sp. HMSC076D04
CGTTCATGTTCGCCGGAACGAGAGGCTTGGGCACGTTCTGTGCCTTATGAGTGGCGGTTGCCGGAATGTACTCGCCGTTCTTCTCGAAGTTATCGAACTTCACGAGGCCCTTATAAGGCTTGCCGGAAGAAGCAGAAGGCGAAGCGCTAGCCGAGGCACTGGGTGAGGCACTAGCTGAAGCGCTCGCGGATGCACTAGCAGAACCGGAAGCGGGGCTTGACGCTGAGCCATCAGCCAGCGGGCGGATACTACCAGCACACGCAGTCAGTGCAGCCAGCACACCGGTGCCGGTCGCGCCCAGTGCTACGCGGCGGCTCACACGGGTAGATATGGGGGAAGGGCTCATCATAATTGGCCTTTCAAAAGAGGTCAACAAAGGAAATAGAGTGAGTTGACACCCTTATCATACCCTAAAGTGCGTGAATGACTATCAAATGTTGCTATTCATGTACTTTTGAGTAGAAGAAACCCAAAAAGCTGCAATTAGTGCACTAGGAAGCCGAGGGGCTCGCAGAATCCGAGCTCTTATCAGCATCCTTATCCTTCTGAGTGCTCATAAACCAAGCACCCTCCTTATACTCCACAACAATCCGCATCGCCTGGCCCTGAGAATCCTCAGCCCCCACAAGGGACTTATCGCGGTTATCGCCCTCGGTCAGATGCCTCTTCGCATTCTGATCAACCAGGGAACGAGCACGCCAGAAATAACGAATACGGTCACCCTCAATCTGCGTGGGAGTATCCGTCAACAGGTACACAGACATCGGCTCACTCGTGTCATAAATCCAGCCGCGACCCGTCTCATAGAGCTTAACCATCGGCTCAAGCTCCTTATAGTAATCGCTGCTCGGATCCGTCTTCTTCAACGGCTCAATATCACCCGTCAACGCCAAATAATTAAAACTAGAAATCCAATAGCCAATCAGCGCATAAATACCGTCAACGCTCAGCTCCTGCACCTTCTCCGGCATAATCGGTTTGGGTACGTTCTGCGCCTTCTGCTCAGCCGTAGCAGGAACATACTCGCCGTTCTTCTCAAAGTTATCGAAGGTGACCTTACCCTGATACGACTTATTCGCAGGCGGTAGCGCCGACGAAGCAGACGGGCTCGCTGAAGCACTCGCGCTCGCCGAGCCAGACTCAGCAACATCAGCTGGTGGATGCACCGTACGCGCACACGCAGACACCACAGCGGCAAGACCAATACCGCCCACACCCAATACGGCGCGGCGGCTCAAAGCGATGGACTTAGAAGAAGAGCTAGTCATCAGCAGTCTTTCGAAGAGGTCAACAGATGAGGAGGAGGAGTGAGTCGACACCCCCATCATACCGGGCACACCTTATAACAACCCTAAAGCACAAGTGAATAGCAAATAGCTTGGGACAACTGGGCACACACGAAGAAACCCCGCGGCCGTTATTCCGAATATTTTCGAAGAAAGAACAACAGCCGCGGGGCAAAACAACTGGAGGGGCGTACAACCTAGCGGAGAAGATGCGCAAAATTACGGCGCGCCTTCGCCACCTTCGGGCTCACCACAAACGCACAATAACCCTGCGCCGGGTTCAACGCGTAATAATTCTGGTGATAATCCTCAGCCTCATAGAACACGCCCAGGGGCTTAATCTCGGTCACGATGGGCGCATCAAAGAGCTGCTGGGCCCGTTCCTTAGCTCGCTCCGCCAGCTCGCGCTGCTGCTCGTCCTCGTAGAAAATCACCGAACGGTACTGCGAACCGGTATCCGCGCCCTGACGATCCCAGCTGGTCGGGTCGTGGCTCGTAAAGAAAATATCCAACACCGTATCCAGGTCAATCACCTGCGGGTCAAAGCTGAGCTTCAGCGCCTCCTGATGGCCGGTCGCACCCGAGCACACCGAACGATAATCAGGGTCGGGAGTCTCGCCACCCGTGTAGCCGCAGACGCTCGCCTCAACCCCGCGGAACTGGCGGTATACCGCATCCAGGCACCAGAAGCAGCCGCCGGCAAGAACAACATCAGTCATGATTCCTCCTCGAACTATAAATCCACACTACCTGAAGAACACCGTAGGGCTGCATAATATTCCCGAGTTACCGCCGCGCCACCTGCCACAATAGAGGTATGACTGAAAAACTTGAAACCCCCACCCTCGCAGAAGTCGTTGACGCCTTCCACACGCTCTTCCCGCCGCAGCTTGCCGCCGGTTGGGATGCCTCCGGCCTCGTCGCCGGTCGCGCCGCCGCTAAAGTGAGCACCGTCCTTTTCGCAGTGGATGCCCTCACCGCCACCGCTGAAGAAGCCGTAGTCGAAGGCGCACAGCTACTCATCACCCACCACCCGTTGCTGCTCCGCGGCGCAAAGTTCATCCCCGACAGTGACTACAAGGGCAACGTGCTACACACCCTCATCGAAGGCGGATGCGGTCTGCTCGGCGCGCACACCAACGCAGATGCCGCCGTCGAAGGCGTAAACGAAGCACTCTGTGACGCTATCGGCCTGATCGATCGCGAACCGCTCACCGAAGCGCAAACCCAGGTACTCGACGGGCAGGAACACGCGGTAGGCACCGGCCGCATCGGCACCCTACCTGAAGAAATCACCCTCAAGGAACTCGCGGAACGCCTCGCAGCGGCACTGCCCGCAACCGCCGGTGGCCTGCGCATTGCGGGACGCGCCGACCAGCTGATCCGCCGCGTCGCCCTCTGCGGTGGTGCCGGTGATTCCCTCTTCGACGCGGTGCGCGCCACTGACGCGCAGGTCTACATTACCGCAGACCTGCGTCACCACCCCGCCAGCGAATTCCGCGAAACGGCACGAGTTGACGGCAGCAACATCGCGCTGATTGATTGCTCCCATCCGGCCAGTGAATCGCTGTGGTTGCGTTCGGCGGCTGACCGTCTGCGTGCCCTGCTCGCCGAGCGCGGCTACGGCATCGAAACGAAGCTGTCCGCGCTCAACACCGACCCGTGGGACTTCACCGTCTCCACCGGCGTGGCAACCGGTCAGGATGCGCACTCGGCAAGCACCGAACCCGCCGCCGCATGGACTAGCCTGGCTGAAAAGTAAGCGCTGAAAAATAGCCGCTGAATAGCTACCAAGAAGCAGTCTTCAAAAATTTAGGCACAGTAAAGCCCGGTCTATACGAACCCGACAGGAACCTCTCATCAAGGATCCTGACGGGAACGTGCAGACCGGGCATTACTTCTGCGGGAGCAATACTCTGCAGGGCTTGGGGTGCCAAGCGCAGGCGGTCTAAATGACCTTACTTAGCGCGAGCCTGGAACGCCTCAATCAGAGTCTCCAACTCACCGTGAGTCACCATGTGCTGAGCATCGAAAGCGCCGCTAGCGTTCAGCACCACCTTGTTCTGCTGAGCCCACAGAATCTCACGGTAGAACGCCGAACCGGGAGCCACATCGCTGTACGGGGAGTCGCCCTTAACCGCGGGCGAACCAGCCGCACGGTAGGCGAACGCCGCAACAGTAGCATTCGAAATGCCGGCATCAGCATGGAACTTACCGTCCGACCAGCCAAAAGTAATGCCCTTCTGACGAGCCCACACGTAGGCGGGGAAGTTCGGGTCGTCGGTCTTCACATCCGGCCACGGGGAAGTCTCGGGCAGCTTCACCTCGGGAGTACCCGCCTGGATGTACAGGGCAGCTGCGAGCTCACCGCGAGTTGCGGGGGTCTTCAGCTTCTCATCGGAAGGATCAGGCTTCTGGTTGTCGTCCTTCTTGGGATCCTGAGCGTTGGGCAGGTTTGCATCCTTGTAACCGTTCGTGCCGTTCAGATCCAGGTCCTGCCATGCGAGCAGGGTACCGCGGCCCTCAGTGGACTTGCCCACGACCGGCGCGAGCAGCTCGCCCGTCTCGCTGTAACCGTCGTTAGCCCAAACCTCAATCACGTACTTCTTCGAAGCATTCAGAGTGTTTGCCGGAAGATTCACGGTACCGTTCAGGTTGCCGTCACGGTACGCCGAAGCCTGGGTGGGGTGGTCAAACTCGATAATGTCGCTGGTTGCCAGAACCGGGGTGTTCGAGCCCTTCTCGCGAACCACGAACTGGACACCCTTAACGGAGTGAATATCGCCGTTGAACCCCTGGCCACCAACGTTCAAATCCTGCGACTTTGCGGTATCAGCCACAGCGTTGTAACTCAGGCGCGGTGCGAACGGCGCAGGCTTCTCACCCAGAGTGTTCAGCACCTGAGTGCTTACCACGTTCTTGCTGGTCCACAGCTCCTGAGCGGTCAGAGGCTTCTGGCCCTTCTGCTCAGAAACCACGTGAATCTCGTAGCGGACATCGTACTTGGTGCCGCCGGTCGGATCGTGGAAGTTGTCATCATCAACGAAGTAGTAGGCGGCAAGATCGTACGCCTCAACCTTCAGGTCAGCCTCAAAAGTGCCGTCATCGGCAACGGTGAAGTCCTGACCCTCCACAAAGCGCAGCATCTTCGAAGTCGGAATCTCGTAGCCAGACGGTGCGTAGTTCGCGGGAGCAATGTACAGCGCCACGGTACCGTGCTGAGCGCGCCACTCCTTGGTGTAGCCTGCGCCCTTCACATGGACGGTACCGCCCTCGGTCGTGATGAGGAAGGGGTTCACGCCGTCGTACTTGTAACCGTCAGGGATGGAAACGTTCAGGGTCGGGGTATCCGCAGCGTCCTGGTGAGCAGCCTGCGGGGTAGCGGCAGCAACGGCTGCATCAGCGGCAGGAGCCGCATTCTGAGCCAGCGCCGGGGCCATCGGCAGAACCATGGCACCAGCCAACGCCAGCGCGCCGCAACCCTGAGCTGCGCGGAGGAAAGAGGACTTAGAGTTCGGAAGCGAGGACATAATACATCCTTAAAAGTTGTTTCTCGTGGAGCTGTGCCGGCTCACCGGCGGGTAGGG
>NZ_KV817365.1:238399-240804 GCF_001814645.1 Rothia sp. HMSC076D04
CCGTCGGTTTCGGGGACATTTTCACCCTATCAAACCCTCTAAACGATGTCAGGAAACACTCAAGAGAAGCTTGAAGGTTCTGAGGTATTTCACAGGTTGATCAGCCGATAAAAACCGAACCCCGTGCATCCTGAGAAGAAGACTCTCAGGGTTCACGGGGTACTAAGGCTAGAGCCAGTCCGGCTTACTTAATTAATTTTGCTCAGGGTGAAGAAAACGAGTCGAAAAATAGTACATCATCCATTCCAGCTCGCCACGAGTCACGGGGGATGCTGAATCAAACACGCCGCCCCCAGGATTGATAATACTCTGCTGAGTCACCCACAGAATCTCGCGGTAGAACGCGGAACTCGGCGTAATATTCGGGAAGGACGAAACACCCTGCACCTCCGGCGAACCAGCCGCACGGTAGGTCAGCGCAGCTACGGTAGCGTTCGAAATGCCGGCATCCGCGTGGAACTTGCCGTCCGACCAGCCGAAGGTAACACCCTTTTCACGAGCCCAAATGTATGCGGCGTAGTTCGGGTCGTCCGTCTTCACATCCGGCCACGGGGAGACCGCCGGGAGGTCCACCTTGGGGCTTTCCTTCAACCTATAAAGGTAGGAAACCAGCTCGCCGCGGGTAGCGGGCTGTTTATCTTCATCGCCGTAAAGATTTGTCGAAAAGGTCTCACGGCGTACATCGCGAGGGTTAGCAAGCGTGAACTGGTGAACACCCTCGAACTTCAAGTCCAAACTGGCCAAATAGCCACCGCGGTGCTCCGGTGCATAACCCACCAGCGGGGTGATCAGAGTCTTATCCGTCTCGCTGGCATAGCCGTAATCACTCCGCGCCTCAATAACGTACTGCTTGGAAGGGTCCAGAGTGTTCGCCGGAATCTTGATGGTGACGAAAGCGAAGCCTCCCTCCAGAATGTTCGAGTAGGTTTCCTTGTCGTATTGGTAGTACTTTATGTCACTCATGGCCAAGACAGGGGAGCCGGTACTCTTCTCACGAATGAGGTACATCATGCCCTTCGATCCATAGAGATCCCCGTTGAAGCCCACGCCCTGAATCAGCAGCTCCTGATCCTTCGTGGTGTCCTTCAGAGCATCGTACTTAAACATGGGTGAGAACGTACCAGGGTGATAATCATTGGCGTTCAGAGCCTGATGAGCCACAACATTCTTGCGAGCCCAAATATCCTGAACGGTCGACTGCTGCTGACCCTTAGGTTCGGCAAGGATACCGACCTCGTAACGCACCTTCTCCAGGGTCATATCCGGGGCGTACTCCGTGAGGGGGTAGTAACTCTCCAAAGTGTCGGGCTTGATCTTCAGGTAAGCGTCAAAGGTGCCGTCATCTTCGATGGTGAAGTCCTTACCCTCTTCAAAACGAAGCATCGACGTGGAAGGCTCCACATTACCAGGACGGTCCTGAGTAGCAGCAATATAGATGACCACGGTGCCGTGCTGCTCGCGCCACTCCTTGGTGAAACCGGTGCCCTTCACCGTCATTTCGTTGTACTCACCGGTGTACAGGGCGTCGCTCTTTTTCCTGAAGAGGTCACGTCCGTCCAGGAAGTCGTACTCCCCATAATCAACGGTGAAAGACGGCTCAGCCGCAACATTCTGGGTTGCAGGGGTATTGGCAGTCGGCGCGTTAGCCACAGGTGCGTTTGCGGCGGGTGCTGCATCCTGCGCGAGAACCGGGGTCATCGGCAGAACCATTGCGCCCGCCAGCGCCAGTGCACTGCAGTTGCGAGCCGCGTGCAGGAATGAAGACTTAGAGTTCGGAAGTGAGGACATGAGACATCCTTAAAGTCGTTTCTCCGGGGCTGTGCAGTCCAGAGCTGTGCAATCCGGGGAGGCGCAATCTGAGGTGGTGCGAGCTCACCGGCGGGGAGGGAATTCGCCGTTGAATCTGCATACACCCTATGAGAAAAGTGGTTGAGTACCCCCGTCGGTTTCGGGAGTACTCCCACCCTAGCAAAGTGTTGAACAGTTGTCAGGAAACACTCAAGGAACGCTTTAAGGTTTTCGAAAATCTCACACAGTGAGTAGCTGTTAAACGCTGAAACCCCGCGCTCCCAAACAGAAAACCTGTTCGAGAACACGGGGTATTCAGCTCAGAACTAGTCCGCCTTACTCAGCGTGGTTCTACTTGGCACCGTTCTACTTAGCTCGATTCTGGAAGTTGAACAGCATCTGCTCCAGCTGACCACGATTCACCAGGTCCGTCGCATTAAAAGCGCCGAAATCCGGATTGATGACATACTGCTGCGTGGACCACAGAATCTCACGGTAGAAGGCGGAACTCGGATTAACATCCGTGAACGAAGAAACACCGGAAACAGCCGGGGAACCCGCTGCGCGGTAGGTGAACGCCGCAACGGTAGCGTTCGAAATGCCGGCATCCGCGTGGA
>NZ_KV817365.1:240904-251418 GCF_001814645.1 Rothia sp. HMSC076D04
GTAATGCCCTTCTGACGAGCCCACACGTAGGCGGCGTAGTTCGGGTCGGTGGTCTTCACATCCGGCCAGGGGGAGGTCTTAGGGAGGTTCACCTTGGGGCTACCAGCCTGAGCGTACAGCGCCGCAGTCAACTCGCCGCGAGTAGCGCGCTGCTGCTGCTCCTGGTAGGTGAGCTTCGAGGTGAAGGTCTTGTATTCTCGCGCGGGCGCAGTAGCATCCATGAAGTCCGGAACACCCTCAAACTTCAGATCCTGACGGCCCATAAGAACACCGCGGTGCTCCGGCGCCAAACCCACAATCGGGGTGATGAGAGGCCTGTCCTTCTTGGTGAGGTCGTAGTCGTAGTCGCTCCACGCCTCAATGACGTACTGCTTAGACGAATCCAGGGTGTTTGCGGGGATCTTGATGGTGCGGTAAAGAGTGCCTCCCTCCAGGCGGGTTACGCCATCGGGACCTTCATAGTAGGACTTCATATCGCTCATCGCCAGGACGGGGGTGCCGGTGCCCTTCTCACGAATCACGTACATGGCACCCTCACGGCCGGGCAGCTCCTCACCAACGAAACCCTCACCCTGGACCAGCAGTTCCTGATCCTTCGTGGTGTCCTTCAGAGCATCATACTTCCACTTAGGTGCCATGACTTCAGGATGGTAGGCGCGGGTGTACATCGGGTGGTGGGCGATAACGTTCTTGCGAGCCCAAATATCCTCAATGCTCGACTGCGGCTGGCCCTTAGCCTCGGTCAAAATACCCGTCTCGTAACGCACCTCATCCAGGGTGATACCCGGGAAATAATCGATGGGAGTGTAGAAACTCTCCAGAGCCTTAGCCTTGATGGTCAGCTTTGCCTCAAAAGTGCCGTCATCGGCAATGGTGAAGTCCTTACCCTCTTCAAAGCGAAGCATCGAGGTTGAAGGCTCTGCGTTACCGGGGCGATCCTTCGTAGCGGCAATGTAGAAGACAACGGTGCCGTGCTGCTCACGCCATTCCTTGGTGAAACCGGTACCCTTCAGGGTCACGGTGCCGCCCTCACCGGTGTAAAAAATGGTGTCATAGTCGGTGGAGTACGTCGGCTGCGCGGCAACATCCTGAGCCGCAGGCTTGGGGGTCACAGCATTTGCCGCCGGTGCATTAGCAGCAGGTGCCGCATCCTGGGCGAGTGCCGGAGTCATCGGCAGAACCATCGCACCAGCCAGCACCAGTGCGCCGCAACCCTGCGCCGCACGGAGGAACGAAGACTTAGAGTTCGGAAGCGAGGACATACATCATCCTTACGGGTCGTACCCACCGGGATGATGCAGTTTCATAGGGTTTCGGGGTGAGAAATCTCCGTCGAATCTGCGCCAACCCAATGAGAAAAGTGGTCGAATATCCCCGTCGGTTTCGGGGACATTTTCACCCTATCAAAGGGTTGGACAGATGTCAGGAAACGCTCAAGAAAAACTTGAAGGTTCTGAGGGTTTTCACAGGTTGACCAGCCACTAAGAACTGAGAACCCAGCACGCTAAACTCAGCACGCTAAACCCCAAAAACAGAGCCCCGCGCTCCTGGGCAGAAAACCTGCTCGGGAACACGGGGGTGTTCAGCTGGCTATGTTTAGCGAGACTGGAAAGCAGCCAGGACAGTCTCCAGATGACCGCGAGTCAGCAGCTGCTGAGGAATGAAATACTGACCACCGTACACCGTAGTCAAATTCTGGCTAGCCCACAGAATCTCACGGTAGAACGCAGAACCAGGCTTAACATCCACGTAGGGGGAATTACCCGTCACCGCAGGAGAACCAGCCGCGCGGTAAGTGAACGCTGCAACGGTAGCGTTCGAGATGCCAGCGTCCGCGTGGAACTTGCCGTCCGACCAGCCGTAGCTGATACCCTTCTCACGAACCCAAATGTACGCAGCGTAGTTCGGGTCGTCAGTCTTCACATCCGGCCAGGGGGAGGTCTCGGGCAGCTTCACCTCGGGCGCGCCGGCCTGAAGGTACAGAGCCACCGCCAGCTCACCGCGGGTAGCGCGCTCCTTACGCTGCTCATCGGTCAAGCTAGGCTTCTTATCCTCAACAGCGTCAGAGCCCTTGAACTTCAGGTCCTGAGAAGCCAGCAGAGTACCGCGGCCCTCGGGTGCCTTACCCACAACGGGGGCGACGAACTCGCCGTTCTCGTAACCGTTGTTACCCCAAACCTCTACGACATACTTCTTCGCGGGATCCAGAGTGTTCGCCGGAACCTTTACGCTACCGGACAGCTCACCATTCACAAACTCAAAGGCGCGGTCGTGATGGTTGTACTCAATGAGGTCGCTCGTCGCCAGAACCGGGGTGTTCGAACCCTTCTCACGGATTACGTACTGAACACCCTTAGGGGAAGCAATCTCACCGTAGAAGCCGGTACCCGAGAAGTAAATATCCTGATCCGCGGTGGTGTCGCCCAGAGCCTTGTACTTCACCTCGGGGGCAAACGGGCTGGGGCGGAACGCCTGAGTATGCACCGCAATACGGCGCACCACGTTCTTGCCAGCCCACAGATCTTCAACGGTCAGCGGGGGCTGACCCTGCTTCTCAGCAACCAGGTCAACCTCGTAACGCACCTCGTAACGCGGGATACCGGGGAAGTAGTTGCGAGGCTCGTAGTAGCGCTGAAGCACGTCCGGCTTGACCGTCAGCTGAGCATCCAGGGTGCCATCCTCGGCAATGGTGAAGTCCTTACCCTCCTCAAAACGGAGCGGCGTATCATCAGCGGGCAGAAGGTCACCATCGGGAACACCCTGAGAAGCGGCCAGGTAAACCGCTACATTGCCGTGCTTTTCACGCCACTCCTTGGTGAAACCCGAACCCTTCACGTGGACGGTGCCGCCCTCAAAGGTGTACAGTAGCGGATTCTTGCCGTCGTACAGAACGTCGAATGTCGGAGCGTCCTCCTGGACAGCCTTAGCGCCCGGAACATCCGCAGCCTGCGAACCATCGGAACCGTTAAAGTTCAGCGTCTGAGAAGCGAGCAGGGTGCCATGACCCTCGGGTGCCTTACCCACGACGGGGGTAATGAACTCGTCGCCCTCGTAGCCGTTGTTGCCCCACACCTCGACAACGTACTGCTTTGCCTTATTCAGGGTGTTCGCCGGAATATTGACGGTACCGGTCACATAGCCGCCCTGGTAAGCAAAAGCCAGTTCCTCGTGGTTATATTCGATGATGTCGCTAACCGCCAGAACCCGCGCCCTCAGGGTCTTCTCACGCACAACAATCTGAACACCCTTCGGGGAGTTAATATCGCCATTGAAACCCCAACCTGAGAAGTTCAGAACCTGATCGTTACCGGTATCCTTCAGAGCGTTGTAGCGCCAGTGCGGGGCGAAAGCATCAGTCTTCTGGGCGACAGCGGCCTTCGGAGCAGGGTCAGCCGGCAGAGAACCAGCCGCCGCAACTGCAGGAGCATCTGCGGCAACATTCTGGGCAAGCGCCGGAGCCATCGGCAAAACCATCGCGCCAGCCAACGCCAATGCACCGCAACCCCGTGCTGCACGGAAGAAGGACGAAGCCTTGAAATTCGGAAGAGCGGACATAATCATTCCTTATCGGTCGAACCCATCGCGCCAATGCAGTTTCTAAAAGGGAGTGAGAAATCTTCGTCGAATCTGCGCCAACCCAATGAGAAGTGGTCGAATATCCCCGTCAATTTCGGGGACAATTTCACCCTATCAAAGGGGCGAATAGAAGTCAGGAAACACTCAAGAGAGACTTGAAGGTTCTGAGGGTTTTCCCAGGTTGACCAGCCGTTAAAAACTGAACCCAGCATGCTGAACCCCGCGCACAGTCCTCAAAACAACAGTCTTCAAAAACACAAGCGGCCCCGCACTCCATTCAAGGAGTACGGGGCCACCAAACACACACTAACCAAGCGCTAAAACTAGGCAGTGTAAAAACTACGAAGTGCGGAAGTACAGGTACATCATCATCGCAACACGACCGCGAGACGTCTGAGCCGTCGGCTCAAAAGCATTACCCTCAGACACCGTCGACACGCCACGGCGCGAAGCCCACACAATCTGACGGTAGAACGGAGTCGCAGAGGAAACATCGCTAAACGGGGAAGAACCCGACATCTGAATCTTCTGCGCACCATCAGCACGGTACAGAAGAGCCGCAGCAGAAGCATTCGACAGGCGCGCCTCCGCATGGAACTTACCATCAACCCAACCGGAGGTAATACGCTCCTGACGCGCCCACAGGTACGCATCATAATTCGGGTCAGACTCATCAACATCCGAATACGGCGAATGCTCCGGACGAGTCACCGACGGTGAACCCGCCAGCTTATAGAACATGCTAATCAGCTCGCCACGAGTCATCGGATCCTCAGCACCAAAGTGACCCTCAGAAACCGACTCCATCGTCTGAGTACGAACAGCCCAGCGGATACCCGCATAGTACGCAGAATCCTCAGTGGCATCATCAAAAATAGTGTTCGCATCCGGCGCGGTCACAGACGGACGCAGAATCTTCGGACCCTGAGTCGAAGAACTCGACACCAGAGGAGAGGAGGTAACAGGCGCCGAAGCAGCTACCGGCGCAGCAGTATCCGCCGAAGAAAGACGCGCCTCCGACGAATCATAGAAAGAGAAAAGAGGAGAGAACGGCAGATACAAAACACCCGCCAGCGCTACAGCGCCAACAGCCAGCTCAATGCGGCGGCGCTTACGCTTCTTAGAATCAGCCTGAGAAGAAGCCTCGGGGGTGCCCTCCGGTGCCAGCAGAGGCGCAGAAGAATTATGGGCAGTATCAGTCGACTGCTTAGAATCCTGGGACATAAATCCTCAATGTGGTTGATGTATCGGTGTGTGATAGGCTCCCTAGCACAACAAGCGCCCAACCGGAAACGGGCGCGCACCAAGGGGGCGCAACAGTCCTAAGCATAAACCACAGCTTGAAAAATATTAATTTACACTCCACGGAACAATTGTGAAAAAGGGGAGTGGAACACCCCAAAAATCCCCCCAATAGCGGGTACCGCATGAGGCGCGCCCCACATGCGGTACAGCCCACATTAGCGTGTTAACCGGCAAAAATACCCCGAAAAACCGCGGAACAACAGCCAAGTAACTGCCCTGCTCACACCCCTGAAAGAGCCTAATAACCACCATGCAGAGGGCGCAGAAAAGCCGGGCCAGCGGGACGAAACCAATGTTTCATCACCGCCAGCCCGGCTCAATCGTTGCGGGTTAGACGCTAATCCCAACGAACTAACAGGACCCTAGCGAACCTTGTAGTTCATCAAGAAACCAGCCAGCTCACCACGGCTCACCAGCGCAGACGGGTGGTACTCAGAACCCAGGAAAACCTGCAGCTTCTGCTGCTTAGCCCAGGTAATCTCGCGGTAGAACGCAGAACCGACCTTCACGTCGGTGTACGGTGCCTCAGTCACAGCAACCGGCTTCTTGCCATCAAAACGGTACAGGAACGCTGCAACGGTAGCGTTAGACACGGACGCATTCGCGTGGAACTTACCATCGGACCAGCCGAACGTAATGCCCTTCTGACGAGCCCAAATGTAGGCGACGTAGTTCGGGTCATCAGCCTTCACATCCGCGTACGGGCTAGTAGCCGGCAGATCAACCTTCGGGGAACCAGCCAGGCGGTACAGCGCAACGGTCAGGTCGCCGCGGGTCGCGTCATCATTAACGCCAAACCAATCCTTCTCGCGAGAATCGATCAGCTTCTGATCAGCAGCCCACAGAACAGCCTTGTGGTTCGCGTGAGCAGTCGGAACGTCAGCGAAACGCTCACGGACCTTCTTGTTCGCAGACTCACCAGTCAGAGTCAGGTAATCAGCAGCGATGCGCTCGCGCTGACCATCCGCATAGTTAATGGTTACGAAAATAGCGTAGCGGCTATCCTCATCCAGCTTGGTGCCGTCAACATTAACGGTGGTCTCAAATGCGCCAGTTGCCACACGGTCAGCGTTCAGAGTGATGCTATCCAGAGCCTCACCGGTCGGGTTGCCGTCAGCCTCAGCCTCAGAGAACAGAACGTTCACGGTAGCGCCAGCCGGAACCTTGAAATCCTTACCCTTCACACGGATAGTGGTCGAAGAGCTCAGATCAACCTTGTCAGTGCTCAGGGACACCGAAGGCGAAGCAGTCTTAACGTTCTCGCCGTTCACCGGAACAAACGCCTGAGTGCTCAGCGCCTGGTTGTTCGCCTCATCGTTATCTTCCGGGACGTTGAACTCGAAAGTCTGCACAACGTAGGAGCTGCCGGACTTCAGGGTGCCTGCCGGGATGTCCAGAACGGTCGAGAAACGGCCGTTGGTGTAGCCCATGTACTGGCCGAAGAAAGCAGAGTAAGAGGTGAACTTAGCCTCCGACTGAGCCAGCGCGGGGCCGGTTGCCTTACCGGTCGCCGGATCAACCGCACGAACCGCCACAATTAGCGACTCGCTACCGTTGTACGAAATGTTCTGGAAACCGGCACCGTTCACGGTGACCTTAGTGTTCTCAGAAGCATTCACCGACGAAGCGTCGTACGACAGGGTCGGGGAATCAACGGTGGGAACATCCGCAACCTTCAGTTCAGTACGAACCTCATCCGCGGGAATCCAGCCGTCTTCAGCGTCATCGCGGTAACCGAGCACAACATCGAAGGACGAGCCATTGGCCTCCAGATAGTTAGCGTCGATCGAAGCGGTCAGGTTCACGGTGCCGTCAGCCGCAAAGGCGGAGGCGGGAACATCCTGAACGTAGAAGGGGTAATCACGCGGGTGGTGCGGCGGGAAAGCAACACTTTCACCCTTCGGAACAACGTACAGGCGGAACGACTTGCCCTTGACGAAGTCCTTAGAGAAACCGGAGCCGCTAACCGTCACGTTGCCGCCCTTGAGAATATCAAAAGTGCCGGAGGTAACCTGCAGACGCTGAGCACCCTGAACCTCGCCCTGCGCAACAGCCTGAGCCGCTACCGGAGCAGCAGGCGCCGCAAACGCGGGGGAGAGGGGCAAGAGCATGGCGCCAGCCAGGGTGATGGCGCAGCCGCTCTTGGCCATGTTTTTGGGTAGCGCAAAGCGCATGTGGTTGGGAAGTGAGGACATTGTAATCCAATCAGTTTTTATCGGTGTCACGCATCGAGTGTGGTGCGCATAAACACCGTAGCAAATAGTTAAGACGTGCTGGAACCTGAAAGGTCATCAGCGCGAAAAATGTCTGTGTGTTTTATCGCATGTCTTAAGATGAAGTATAGCTTTAAAAAGTATGTGCATGACGTGGAAAATATGCCTAAATATTGTGCTGATAAGCACAAACACTGGTCACTGTACAAAAAAGAAAGCACAAAAAACCCACCGCATTCGAAAAATTCGCACCTATGCAACCTCTGCAGGTTGAGAATATTCACAATGCGGTGGGCAAGGCAACATAAAAGTCACCCACAATAAAAGTGGCACATAAACAGAGCCATAAAGTCGCCTATTTGACGAAAGCTACCCAAAATAGCTAACACCACGGCGAGACACTATGTGAGACGGCTGCCGCCGTGCTCCATGCGGTACAGCATCGTAGCGAGTTCCGTGTGCCCAATAAACGACGGCACATACGCCTCATAGGTAGACTGTTCGCTGATATAACCCCAAATGCGCTGATCAATCGCCCACTGGGACTCCTTACGGAACGAGTAATGCCAGCCAAGAACAGTATTCCACCCGCCTTCAGAAAAACCACCCGGCAGACTACTCTTCTTTGACGCCGAAGAAACAGGACGAGGCTTTGCCGCAGGAACCTTACCCTGCGCCCTCTGATACCTATACAGGAACGCCACCGCCGAAGAATTGTAAACCTTCGCATCCGGGTGGAAATTGCCATCCGCCCAACCGAACGTAATGCTTTGCTGACGAGCCCACACAATCGCGGCATAGTCCGGGTCGCTAGGCTGAACATCCGGATACGGGCTGGCCTCCGGAAGCTCAACCTTCGGCGAACCCGCCAACATATAGAGAGCCACCGTCAGATCACGGCGCGTTATATTCTCAGAAGAATAGGACTCTGATTTGGGAAGCTGCTGAGCCTTGTACCACCTCTTCGCAGCCTCACCCTCCTCAAACGCGTTCACCACCAAACCAAGGTCAGTAGAAACAACCTGCTGCACAGAATCCGCGGCACCACCCTGACCGGGAAGAACCTTCTCCACCACTAACTTGTAACCGCCCTGATAATTGAGCGCCTCACCGGGAACAGCGAGGGTCGCCTCCGTGTAACCGCTCTGGATACGGTCAGCCGCAATATCCTGCTCCAGCGCCTTCTGACCCGTCAGATTGCCAGAAGCATCCGTAGCCTGCAGCGAGAAACGGTAATGACCCTCGGTGAGGTTCGGCAGATTCACGGCACGCACCTGCAACGTGTTCTTCTCCCAATAGGGGCTCACCTGCGGTGAATCAGAATAATATTGGTCCCTCTGCTGCGGCTCAACACGCAGAACCGGGGCGGCATCCTTCACCTCGGTGTTCGAGTTGGGTGAGCGCACCGGAATAAACGGGGCAACATCCGTCAGGAGGCTACCGGGGACCTTCTCCTCATCTGGATTCGGGAAGAAGCCGCTGTAGACGCCAATCATGTACGACTTGCCCGGCTGCAGAGTGCCCGCAGGAATTGTCACATCCGCAGAGAAATAGTTGTTGAGGAAACTCCAGCAATAGTATTCGCCGCAATCCGTATAACGAACTGCATGCGTGAAAACGGGTTTGCCCACCATCTTTCCCGTTGCAGGGTCAACCTCATACAGCATCAGATACGCCGGGGCGCTCCCCGGCTCAAGAAGCTGCTTAGAGAGAATATGGTAGCCCTCAATCTTCAGCTGCGTATCAACCCAGGGGTTATCAATCGCCGGCATGCTGTACACATAAGTAGTCTGACCCGGCTCAGGGTCCTGAGTCAGGCTGAGCGGAGTGTGGGCAGTAAGACGGGGATCCTCATACTCCTCGGCGTTCGGCTCGCGCTCGCCCGCCGGGTAGTAGGTCAACACCACGTCAAGGGCAGGCGAAGGGATCGCCCGGATGGTCTGCTTCTTGACCTCGAAGGTGAAGGTGAGGCTTCCGTCCGGGTTGTCGTGGACGATACCGTCTTCTCGAAGATGATCGACCTTGCCACGGTACAGGGGATTTTGGGTTGCCTCACTGGTACGGGACCACCCGTAATCGGTACCACGGTTCACGAGGCCGAACTGGAAGAGCTTGTACTTCTTACGGAACTCGGGGCTCAACGGGGAGGTCGTCACGGACACCGTGCCTCCCTGAGAAATGTTGAGGGTGCCGGTAGTGACCTTCAAATCAATCTTGTCAGCATCGCTAATACCGGTTGCGGCATCCGCCTCAGCGGCGCCGGGGACGGCAGCTACGGGGGTTGCCTGCAACGATGCGGCAGGGGAGACGGGGCTCGCCGGATCCGCTTGAGCAGGCTCCACCTGTGCGGGTTTCGTCTGTGCCGCATCAGCATGCGCAGCAGGGGTGACCGCCAGAGCCGGGGTCATGCCCAGCAGCAGGGAGAGGCTAATTGCCTTCTTACCCCGGGTATTTTGGAGGCGGTTTTTCTGGGCAGGCGTCTTAGCGCCCTGAGCTGTGGTTGGTCGGAAGAAAGAAGACACGGTTATCCCATCTAATGTTCTGCACTGTGCTTTCTATACCGGGCTCTCTACACGGTGGTTTTTGCACACCGGGTTTTCTGCACAGTGGTTTTCTGTACGGTGATTGAAGTGAGTGAGGGAAAAGCTGAGTGAAAGGGGAGAAATGAACGGTGAAAATGAACGAAAAGTTGAGTAAAAGGGGGGGGGCACCAGGGGCCTCAGCGAAAGTGCTGGCGGGCTGAAAAGCCGGGCGAATTAGCCCGAAATTTTCAGCCCGCCATTACCGATTGTAAAGCAACACAACAACATGCCGTGTGGCCGCAGGGGACGACTCTCAAATAGCTACTTCAGGAATAACTATTTCAGGGCAACTACTTGAGGCGGCTGCCGCCGTGCTCCATACGGTAGAGCATCAGTGAGAACTGCCAAGAGGAAACAGTATCCGAGCTGAAATTCTCACCGTGGCCTCGATAATATTCTGCGTATCCCCAGATAATCTGCTGGGTAGCCCACAGCGATTCCCTCCAGAACGCAGTATCCATACGCTCATACTCGGGCCAGTGCACCCGCGAACGTGAATCCCGTGTGGGAGAGTCCTCCGGTACATTACTGCTATCTGACGTATCGCTCTTCGGTACAGGCGAAGACGGCAAACTGCTCGACTCCGGCGAAGACGCAGGGGTTAGCGCTCGTTGGTACCTGTACAGGAACGCCACCGTCGAGGCAATCGAAAGGTTCGCCTCCGGGTGGAACTTACCATCGACCCAACCGAACGTAATACCCTTCTGACGAGCCCAAATGTACGCGGCGTAGTCCGGATCGTCCGGGGTTACATCCGCGTAAGGACTGGTTGCAGGCAGCTCAACATGAGGTGCGCCCGCAAGACGGTACAGCGCCACCGTGACATCGCGGCGACTCA
>NZ_KV817365.1:251518-295223 GCF_001814645.1 Rothia sp. HMSC076D04
AGCGCCACCGTGACATCGCGGCGACTCAGCACAGCCTTATGTTCATCCAGAAGAACCTGCTGCTTAACCCACTCAACAGCCGCTTCCCGCTCCGCAGTGTAGCTTACAAAGAGCTCAAGGCCCTCAGAAGTGACCTGCTCGACCGTGTCCGCGGCGCCATCCTTGCCGGGGGTTACCTTTTCCAGAACAACCCTGTAAGACCCCTCATAATTCAGCGCGCTACCGGGAATATTCAGCTTCTCATCCGTAGAACCATTCTGAAGGTGCTCAGCAGGAATGACCTGTTCCAGGGCCTTCTCGCCGGTTGGCTTGCCAGAATCATCCGTTGCCTGAACCGAGAAACGGTAATGACCATCGGTAAGCTTCGGAAGATTCGAGACTCGTGCGGTGAGGGTATTCATCTCCTCGTACGGGCTGATGCGCTTATTCAGAATGTACAAGTCCGGACGCGCTACAGGCTGGTCAGGGTTAGGCTGCGTAGACCGCACGGGAAGGAACTCAGCGACACTGGTCAGTAGGCTACCGCTGTACTCCTCCTCGCCAGGACGAGGCAGATTAGAACCGTAGATGCCAATCATATAGAGCCTGCCCGGCTTCAACGTACCCGCCGGAATCGTCATCTCCGTGCTGAAGTAACGATTATGGAATCCGCCGCAAAGTTGTCCGCAACTTGTCAGCGGAATTATGTCGGAGAAAACAGGGCGTCCCATAATCTTTCCGGTGGCCGGGTCAGCCTCGTAGAGGGTGAGGTGCGCAACCGATTCATGACCACCTACCGCATGAGGATCGAGGATATGGTAGCCCTCAACCGTCAGAGTGGTATCCTGCCACGGCTTATCGATCGCCGAAATGCTGTAGCGGTACGTTGGCTGAACAGGCTCAGGGTCACGCACTACCGGCAGAGAAGCTCGTGCCGTAAGACGGCGGTCTGTCGACTCCCAACGCAAATCCGGCTCAGCTTCATCAGACGGGTAGAACGTCAACACGACATCGAAGAGAGTGCCCTCGGGTACATCAAAGATTTGCTTGCGAACATCAAAGGTGAACGTAATGCTTCCATCAGGGTTTTCATGAACCTTCCCCTGATTTCGAAGGGTAGCGACTCTCTTACCGTACTGGGCTTCAGGTAGCTTACTGCCGTAGCTTGACCACTCGTAGTCCTTCCCTCGCTCCACAATGCCGAACTCGAAGAGCGTGTACTTCTTGCGGAACTCAGCACTCAGCGGTGCAGTCGTCACAGAGACAGTGCCGCCCTCAGAAATATTGAGGGTACCTGAAGTGACCCTCAAACGCACTTCATCAGATGCGGGAGGATTTATCGGGGTCGGAGGAGCAGCCAGCTGCACGGGCGCAGTGACCGTAAAAATGTGACTACCCTTCTGATAAAGAGAATCTGAGAAAGCTACCCTCAGCTCTGCCTCAGAACCAAGGTACACATTCTGCAACTCCTTGATGACTGCAGAGTCAATTTCAAGTTCTACGGTGCGGGTACCGTCAGGGTTACGGACAACAATAATGTCATGATCAAAGTAAGGAATGTCAGTAATTCCGACGATAGTCTTTCGAGCGGTTTTACTATAAATGTCGACGGATTTGACGTAATACCCCAAATCAACTTCCGGGGAAATGTTAGAAATAGTAACTTTATATTTCCCTGCATGGTACGGATCAAGCGTCTGAGGAGACAGTGAAACCTTGGGAAGGGTATTGCGGTACGTATTGCTCTGGTAAGGCATTTTCGCGGGGTTCTTACCCACAGGAATGAAGGGGAAATCGCGCGCTACAGCGTTAATGCCGAAGGGAGAAGAATCAACCCCAGAGGGATAAGATCCAACCACGCTCAGATAATACCCCTTACCAGGCTTTAAAAAACCGGCAGGAATCGTAATCTTACGCTGAAAACGACCGTTAGGAATCAGACCATGAAAAACCCGCTTCAAGTACGGAGAATCTGCAGGAACTAAATCCTCGAAATCTAAATAACGATGATAACTTTCAGGATTATTCGGGTCGATTTCCACAAGAGTAAAACTTAGCTTATTCATCCCGTCAAAACCCGAACCCGTCATATTGATTTCAATCGGTTTTCCGGAATTAATCTGCTCCTCCGAAATAGAATCCACATCATAGGTAATAGAAGGCAAAGCAGACTGCGGGAAATTACTCGTCACGGCGAGTGCTGTGCGAATACGGTCCTCAGTGCTCCACTGATAGGGGTGTGCGTCATCCAGCGGACGGTAGGTCAAGATAACTTCGTACTCCATGCCTGCAGGTATACCGTTGGAGGATACTTCCAAGTCGGCGCTGAAAGTTCCGTCTGCTGAAAGCCTCGGAACATCAAAGCGCGGCCCCTGGTATGTGGGCTCCTGGTAAGGACCGACATAGGTAGAGGAACCCTTGGGCGCAATAATGAGGCTACGCAGCTCATGGTGTGCCAAGAATTCGGGAGTGAATCCAGTACCCTCAACATGCACCGTGCCACCAGTCTCAATTTTTAACGTGCCACTGGTGACACGCAAAGTCGGTAGCGAACTGGTCTGCTCGCCCTGGGCTACAGGATTCTGCTGGTTTTCTGTCTGGCGCTGGTTCAAAGCTGCAGCGGGAGAGGCGGGGGTCGCCTGTTCCGGGTCTGCCTGAGCGGGGGCAACCTGAGTCGGCCGGTCAGATGCCGCCTGGGCCGGTGTTGCGAGCGCCGCCGGAGTAATACCCGCAAGCGGGCTCAAACCCAGCAACAGTGACAGGCTGAGCGCGCGGGCGCTCGCCGGGTGGCGCGGCGCAGTTGAGCGGCACCGGGCGCCTCGTGGTGTGAAGAATGAAGACATCATTATCCCATCTACAAAAAACTATACGGTGAGTGAAGCGAGCGAAAAGGTTGAGCAAATCAAAGGTCGGGAAACCGGGGCGCTACTCGCGGGAAGACTCCCATCAGGTAACGCTCCCGATTCCCCTCGCCGGTGCCTGTAAAGGATGCTAGGGGCGGGACAGGTCCAGCTGTTGAGCCTGCGGCACAACGACTCGAAGAATACAGCCCGCCAGACCCCTCACGCACCGAAACTAACTAAGACGGCTGCCGCCGTGCGCCATACGGTACAGCATGACCGAGAACTCCGAAGAAGAAACAGCATCCGAACTGAAACCCTCGGCATAGCGGTGATCATAATCCTTATAACCCCAGATGAACTGCTGAGTAGCCCACAGCGACTCCCGCCAGAACGCAGTATCCGTACGCCCATAATCGGACCAATGCGAACGCGAAACCCGGACGGGAGAATCACCCGGCACGCTACTGTTCTTGGGCACAGACGAAGACGGCACACTGCTCGACTCCGGCGCAGGAGCCGGGGCAACCATCCGCTGGTACCTGTACAGGAACGCCACCGCAGAACGTGTCGAAAGGGCTGCCTCCGGGTGGAATTTGCCGTCCTCCCAGCCGAAGGTAATACCCTTCTGACGAGCCCAAATGTACGCGGCGTAGTCCGGGTCGTTCGGTGCCACATCCGCGTAAGGGCTGGTTGCAGGCAGCTCAGCATGAGGCGCGCCCGCCAGGCGGTACAGCGCCACCGTGACATCGCGGCGACTCAGCACAGTCTTACTCTCATCCAGAAGAGCCTGTTTCTTGACCCATTCGACAGCAGCCTTCTGCTCCTCAGCAGTATTCGCCAAGAGATCAAGATTCTCAGAAGCCACCGGCTCGACCGCATCCGCGGCACCATCCTTGCCCGGGGTTACCTTCTCCAGAACAACCCTGTACGCTCCCTCATAATTCAGCGCGCTACCGGGAACGTTCAGCGTCTCCTCAGCGGCACCATCGTGGATGCGCTCAGCGGGAATAACCTGCTCCAGAGCCTTCTCACCGGTCAGCTCGCCGAAAATATCCGTTGCCTGAATCGAGAAACGGTAATAGCCCTCGGCAAGCTTCGGAAGATTCGAGACGCGTGCGGTGAGAGTATTCATCTCCTGATACGGGTTGACGCGCTTATACGGAATGTACAAATCCGGACGCGCTACAGGCTGGTCAGGATTCGGCTGGTTATCACTCGGCTGCCCCGACCGCACCGGAAGGAACTGCGCAACACTGGTCAGCAAGCTACCGCTGTACTCCTCCTCACCCGGGTGAGGCAGATTAGAACCGTAGATACCAATCATGTAGAGCCTACCCGGCTTCAACGTACCCGCCGGAATCGTCATCTTCGTGCCGAAATAGTTATTGCGGAAACCCGTACAGTGATGCAAGCAGTTGCCCGTCAACGGAACAGCATGGGAGAAAACAGGGCGTCCCATAATCTTTCCGGTAGCCGGGTCTGCCTCGTATAGAGTGACGTACGCCTGGCTGTCGTATCCACCTACGATATTCGGGGGAAGAATATGGTAGCCCTCAACCGTCAGAGTCGTATCCTGCCACGGCTTATCAATCGCCGAAATGCTGTAGCGGTACGTCGGCTGGTCAGGCTCAGGGTCGCGCACCGTGGGCAAGGGAATTCGTGCCGTAAGACGATAATCTTCATACGGATAGTCGTGCGGGTCAGGCTTATCGGACGGGTAGTAGGTCAGCACCACATCGAAGAGCGTACCCTCCGGAACCATCATCCACTGCTTCGGAATGTCAAGAGTGAACGTGACGCTCCCGTCAGGATTATCGTGGGCCTTGCCCTCAGCGCGGAGGCCGGCAACCTTGCTGCCGTACTGCGCCTCAGGAAGGGGATTGCCGTAATATGGCTCAAGGTAATTCTCACCGCGCTCCACAATGCCGAACTCATACAGCGTGTACTTCGCGCGGAACTCGGCACTCAGCGGCGCAGTGGTCACAGAGACGGTACCGCC
Source organism: Rothia sp. HMSC076D04 (assembly GCF_001814645.1). Classification (NCBI taxonomy): domain Bacteria; kingdom Bacillati; phylum Actinomycetota; class Actinomycetes; order Micrococcales; family Micrococcaceae; genus Rothia; species Rothia sp. HMSC076D04. Next base: position 256,340 of record NZ_KV817365.1, read on the forward strand.
CTCAGAAATGTTGAGGGTGCCCGAGGTGAGCTTCATGCCAACCGGGTTGTCAGGTTTCTTATCCTCAGCAGGGGTGGGAGGGGTCAATGGGGTAGGGGAATCCGCCAGCCGAACTGGTGCAGTAACCGTAAAATTATGAATCTCTGAACCGTAGTAAGGATTATCTGAGAAATAGACCCTCAGTTCCGCTTCGGAACCCAAATACACGCCCTGTAGCTCTTTAATATCCTCAGCATTAATTTCAAGTTCTACGGTTTGGGTGCCGTCGGGGTTACGGACCACAATTTTGTCACGTTCATAGTAATGGTCACTATTAACGCTGAGGTTGGCAATCGTTTTTTGAGCAGTTTTATTATAAACACTGATTGACCCGATATAGTACCCCAAATCAACTTCCGGGGAAATATTAGAAATAGTAACTTTATATTTCCCCTCATGGTACGGGTCAACCGTCTGAGGGGACAGCGAAACCTTCGGAAGGGTATTGCGGTACGTATTGCTCTGGTAAGGCATTTTCATGGGGTTCTTGCCCACAGGAACGAAGGGGAAGGCACGCCTCATAGCAATCGGGCCTGAAGGAGAGTCTCCCTGTACCGACAGATAATAACCCTTGCCTGATTTCAAAAGACCGGCAGGAATCGTAATTTTATGCTGAAAATGACCGTTAGGAATTAGGTCATGAAAAACCCGCTTAGAATACGGAGAATCCGAAGGGTCAAAAGGTTCCAGCTCCTTGATATATTTATGGGTAACATTTGCAGACGGGTCATATTCTACGAGAGTAAAACTTAGCTTATTCATCCCGTCAAAACCCGAACCCGTCATATTGATTTCAATCGGTTTTCCGGAATTAATCTGCTCCTCCGAAATAGAATCCACATCATAGGTAATAGAAGGCAGAACAGACGCCGGAAAATCATTCGTCACAGGGAGCGCCGTACGAATACGATCCTCAGTATTCCACTGATAGGGGTGCGCTTCATCTAGCGGGCGGTAGGTCAAAATAACTTCGTACTCCATGCCCGCAGGTATGCCGTTGGAAGATACTTCCAAGTCAGCGCTGAAAGTCCCGTCTGGGGCAGGCGCCGGAACGTCAAAGCGCGGCCCCTGGTATGTTGGCTCCTGGTGAGGACCCACGTAGGTAGAGGAACCCTTGGGCGCAATAATGAGGCTACGCAGCTCATGGTGCGCCAAGAATTCGGGAGTGAAGCCGGCACCCTCAACATGCACCGTGCCTCCGGCATAAATTCTTAGTGCTCCGCTAGTGACGCGCAGAGTCGGTAGCGAACTGGTCTGCTCGCCCTGGGCTACAGGATTCTGCTGATTGTCTGCTTGTTTCTGAACCAAAGCTGCAGCGGGGGAGGCTGGGGTCGCCTGCGCCTGCTGCTCAGGTGCCGCCTGGGTCGGTGTTGCGAGTGCCGCCGGGGTGATACCGGCCAGCGGACTCAAACCCAACAGTAGCGACAGGCTGAGCGCGCGGGCGCTCGCCGGGTGGCGCGGGGCGCCTCGTGGCGTGAAGAATGAAGACATCATTATCCCATCTACAAAAAACTGTGCGGTGATTGAAGCGAGCGAGTAGATGAAGCGAGCGAAGAAGTCGAGCGGATAAAACGTGAAAAGAAAACCCCGAACAGGGGAGAAGAAGCCCCGTAAAGCCTGGTGCCGGGCAAAAGAACTCGCAGAAGGCAGGGAAGAAAAATCGGGACGGTACCGGCGGGCTGAAAAGTCGAACTAATCCGAACATTCCAGCCCACCGGTTACCCCTCACCACAACTGGGCGCTACTTGAGATGGCTACCGCCGTGCTCCATGCGGTAGAGCATCAACGCCAAGTCATAGACAGACGTTGTCTCCATGAAAAAGCGTTCGTGTTCCCAACCCCTGGTGTAGCCCCAAATGCGTTGCTGCACAGCCCACCGAGATTCACGCCAAAAAGCACTACCCTCCTCCAAATCCAGAACCCATGGGTTAGCGCTCACCTCAGATTCATCCGACCCCGGCAGGCTACCGTTACGAGACTGCGGTGCGGCAGTCGGCAAGCCGGGAGACATCATACCGCGCGAACGCTGATACCTGTACAGGAACGCCGCCGTCGAATAATTGTGCATGTTCATCTCCGGGTGGAAATTCCCATCCGCCCAACCGAACGTAATGCCCTTCTGACGAGCCCAAATATACGCGGCGTAGTCCGGATCATCCGGAGTGATATCTCCATAAGGACTCGTCGCCGGAAGCTCCACTCTCGGCGAACCCGCAAGACGGTACAGCGCCACCGTCACATCGCGGCGCGTCATATAGCTGTTCCTACCTGAATCAGAAAACTCAGGAAGAACCTGACGGCGCTTAAACCATGCCCAGGCGGCGTTGACCTCCTTATTCTTCGTAAACTGCAGCTGTAGATCCTTCGAAGTAAGCTGCTCAACCGACTCAACCGTACCGTCCTTGCCGGCAGTCACCTTTTCCAAGAAGAGCCTGTACGAGCCGTCATAATTCAGCGGCGCACCGGAGATGGTCAGCTTCTCATCCATCGTGCCGTCATGGATGCTCTCAGCAGCAATCTCCTGCACCAGCGTCTTCTGACCGGTCAGATGTCCCTGCTCATCAACATGTTGTACCGAGAAACGGTAAGAGACCCCAGGCTGCTTCTTCAAACCGACGGCGCGTACCGGCAAGATATTTTCCTCATCATAAGGGCTCACCGTCGTAGCCTTCAGAAACATCTCAGGGCTAGCCGATTCCTTATTAAGCGAACGTACCGGAATGAAATCTGCAACATCATTCAGCAACTCACCGGGGTAATTCTCATCCTCCGGACGGTCTTTACCGTAGAAACCAATCTTATAGACCTTACCCGGCTTAAGCGTTCCCCCAGGAATCGTAATAGACGTCTTAAAATGCCAATTCAGGAAATAAACGCGCTCTCCACTACGGGAAGCCGGGTACGGAATCCGAGTGGTGAATTCTGGTTCGCCTACAATCTTTCCGGTCTTCGGGTCGACTTCATAAAAAGCCAGAAGCGCGGGGCCATCCTTGCCCTCTCGACTACCGCTCGTAAGGATATGGAACCCCTCAATCGTCAGAGTCGTATCCTTCCACGGGTCATCAATTGCGGGCACACTGAAAATGTACGTCGTCTCAGTCGGCTTAGGGTCCTGCACAACATTAATAGGTGCACGCGCCACAAAACGGAATTCGGACGGCCAAGAATCCTCCCGGTGGCCCTTCTTGTGGTACGTCAAAATGACGTCGAAAAGAGTGCCTTCATTAGCCTCAATAATGTACGGCCCAATATTGAGAAAGAAGGTGTAGCTCCCGTCTGGGTTTTCTACCATCTGCTTCGGGTTGGGATCACGGTCAAAGAGGTAGCCAAAGTAGGCATATCCGTCAATGCGGGCATACGCGGCTTTGAAGTACGAAGAACCGCGGTCAACCAGAGAAAATTCGTAGAATTCGTAATTCTGGCGGAATTCAGCACTGAGCGGAGGCGTCGTCAGCGTTACTGTGCCGCCTCGAGAAATGTTGAGAGTCTCAGGAGAGACTTTAAACCCTTCCATTTCAGGATGGCGAGATTCATCTACCTTCGGAAGCGAAGACGTGGCTTCGTCAGCATCTTCTTGAGCTGCGGCGGGGGAGGCGGGGGTCGCCTGTTCCGGGTCTGCATGAGCAGGTGCAACCTGTGCCGGTTGTGCCGGGTGTTCGGGAGCCGCCAGCGCCGCCGGGGTGATACCGGCAAGCGGGCTCAAACCCAGCAGCAACGACAGGCTGAGCGCACGGGCGCTTGCCGGATGGCGCGGAGAGGTGGAACAGCGCCGGGCGCCTCGTGGTGTGAAGAATGAAGACATCATTATCCCATCTACAAAATTTATACGGTGATTGAAACGAGTGAGTAGATGAAGTGAGTGAAAAAGTTGAGCGGATAAAGCCTGAAAAGACCCCCCCCAAAAAAACAGAGGAGAAGTAGCCCCGTAAAGCCTGGTGCTAGGCAAAAGAACTCGCAGAGGCAGGGAAGAAAAACCGGGGTGGCACCGGCAGGCTGAAAAGTCGAACTACGTCGAGCATCCCAGCCCACCGGTTACCTCACTCACCACGACCCGGCGCTACTTGAGGTGGCTGCCGCCGTGCGCCAAGCGGTACAGCATCAACTTCAAATCACCAGAGGAAACGAAAGACCTATCAAAGTCCTCATAGACGTATTCCCCATCAACGCGGTAACCCCACATGCGGTGATCAACAGCCCACTGAGCCTCACGCCAAAAAGCGCTACCCTGACGAACCTTATGCTGCCAGCCGCTAGCACTCCGAGGCGCATCCTGGTTACCCGGCACAGACAAGCTACGCGGCAACGAGGCAGAGGTCGGCGCCTTCGGCGTGACCTGACCCATCGCCTTCTGGTACCTGTACATGAACGCCACCGTCGACGGGGTCGAAAGCTTCGCCTCCGGGTGGAACTTGCCGTCCGCCCAGCCGAAGGTAATACCCTTCTGACGAGCCCAAATGTACGCGGCGTAGTCCGGGTCGTTCGTTGCCACATCCGCGTACGGGCTAAAAGCAGGCAGCTCAACCTTCGGGGAACCAGCCAATCGGTACAGCGACACCGTCACATCGTGGCGCGTCATACCGCTATGCCAGGACATCGGCGAAGGATTAGGCAAAATATCACGATCAGCAAACCACTGCTCAGCAGCCTGCAACTCACCCTCACGCGTCAGCTTCAGAGGAATATCCTCGAAAGCAAGCTGCTCCACCGACTCGCCGGCACCATCCTTACCGGGGGTGACCTTCTCCAAGACCAGACGATAAGCACCCGAATAGCTCAGCTGCTGAGCGATCGTCAGATTCAGCTCCACCCTGCCATCCTTGATGAGGTCAGCCGGAATCGCCTGCTGGAACACCGTCTGACCGGTCAAACGCCCCTGCTCATCAACATGCTGCACTGAGAGGCGGTACGATCCTTCACCCGGCGCAAAGAGCCCGGTAGCGCGTGCCGTAAACAAGTTCGTCTGCGCGTACGGGTTCAGGCCCACCGACCCAAGGTGCAGTGTGGGCCCCGCGGACTCCTGCTCGGGAGAATGCACCGGAAGGAACTCGGCAACATCATTCAGCATAGAACCCGGAGAATCTTCCATGCCGGGGTAAGGCAACCCGTTCCCATACATACCAATAAAGTAGAGCTTGCCCGGCTTCAACGTACCCGCAGGAATCTTCAGCTCCGCACTGAAATAGTTATTGCGGAACCACCTGGTGTTAACCCCGTAGTACGTGTAGTCATCCCGCTGAGTGAACACAGGCTCACCCACCATCTTTCCCGTTGCAGGGTCAGCCTCATAGATAGCGATGACCGGCCAATCATTACCAACCATTTCACTAGCCTGGGAGAGGATATGGCGTCCCTCAACCCGCAGCGTCGTATCCTTCCACGGGTCATCGATAGCGGATTGACTGAAGGTGTAGGTCCCACGGGTCGGTTGCGCATCCTGAACCACATCAATATGGGCGCGGGCATACAAACGGTTGGACCTACTCGAAGGTTCCGGCTCAGCTTCATCCAACGGGTAGTAGGTCATCACTACATCGAAGAGCTCACCGTCGGCAGCCTCAACGTACTGCGGGGGAACCTTAAACGTGTAGGTGAGGCTACCGTCCGGGTTCTCCCGCACCTGATGATCCAGATCCTTGAGCATCCCGCCGTACTCGTCGAGAGGCGCATAAATATTGTGTTCCGCATACACGTACACCGACCCGCGCTCCACCAGAGCCAGCTCGTGGAAAGTGTACTTCTTACGGAACTCGGCGCTCAACGGGGAAGTCGTCACCGACACCGTGCCACCCTGAGAAATATTGAGGGTTCCCGAATCGACCTTCAACTTAACATTCGCCGGGTTCTCCCAATCAACAGCATCAGCGGCAGGAGGGGCCATCGGAAGCTGCGCGCTCACCGTGAACTTATGGCTACCGTACGAATACTGAGAATCCGAGAACACCACACGCACTTCAGCCATCGAACCGCGAGAAGAAGGCCTATTGTAGGAATCACCGTGAACCTTATACTCAACCTCCACGGTCAGAGTGCCGTCAGCGTTGCGGGTTACCAGCTCGTCACGCTTATAGTATTGACCCGCTACATCATTCCTCGCAAAATATCCCTGCTCACCAGAGGTAGCGTTATAAATCGACACAGAGTCAAGGTAGTACCCCAGGTCAACCTCGGGGGAAATATTAGAAATAGTTACCTTATAGACGCGGTCCTGACCGGGATCAAAATCCTGCGCGGCAACAGATACCTTCGGCAGGGTATTCCTGAACGAATTATCCTGATACGCCATGCGCGCAGGGCTATTACCCACAGGAACGAAGGGGAACTTGCGCGTCAGCTTATTCCACCCGTGGGTTTCTACACCGGAAACACCCAGGGAATACCCCTTACCGGACTTCAAAACTCCCGCGGGGATAGTGACCTTTTTCTGGAAATAGCCGTTAGGAATCAGGCCCTTGAAAATGCGCTGATTCTCTTCCGTATCCGGTGCCTTCAGTTCACCAAGCGAAGCCACATTATCGTTCGTGACCTTTCCCTGCTCATCATGCTCGGACAAGGTGAACTTCACGGAGCTGACATCCTGAAAACCGGTACCCGTCAACGTCACCTCAACCGGCTGACCGGAAGCAATCTGCTCCTCAGAAATAGCCGAAACATCATAGGTGATGGAGGGAAGGACAGCCTTCGGGAGGTTGAACTCCACCGGCAGCGCCGTACGGACGCGGTCCTCAGTGTTCCACGCGTAGGGGTGGGCATCGTCTACGGGGCGGTAGGTCAGAATGACCTCGTACTCCAGGTTCGCCGGCAGGCTATTCGCCGGAACCGTCAGGTCATCGCTGAAACTGCCGTCAGCAGCCGGTTTCGGGGCGTCAAAGATAAGGCCGCGGTGATCGACCTTTTGGTAGGGGTTAGCGTAGGTTGAAGAGCCCTTCGGGGCAATCGTGAGGCTACGTAGCTCATGATGCGCCAAGAACTCGGGGGTCAGCCCGGTACCCTCCACGTGGACGGTGCCGCCGTGGAGAATGTCGAGGGTTCCGCTGGTCACGCGTAGGGTCGGCAGGGGTGCATCCTGCTTATCACCCTGCGCGGGCGCATTCTGTACGGGTGCTGCTTGAAGTGCTGCCTGCTGCTTGCCTGTCTGCTGCGTATCTGCCTGCTGGGCGGGGGAGGCGGGCGCCGCCTGAGCCGCCACCGGCGTCAAAGCCAGCAGCGGAGTCAAGCCCAACGCCAGGGAAACACCCACAACTTTTCGGTGTGTACCATGGGGCGGTTTAAAGAATGAGGACATCATTATCCAATCTGAATTTTCTGCATGAAAGAGGGCGAATGAGAAAAGAAGTTGAGAGGATAAATGAGTGACAGTCCACCGCACCGAACTCGCCCCGAATCCATATCGTAGAGGAGCCGTAGCGGCGGCATGCTGAAGTGCAATTTCAGCCTACCAACCCGCGTCTTAAACAATCAATGAAAACACGAGAAAAACATGCCGATGAGAGTTATAAGACAAAAAATTCAAAAATTACGCCCCGGTTTTAGATAAAGCCCAAACCCCCAAAAGACCACACAATAGAGAGGCAAAAATTGGATACATAACCATCACTAAAAACGGTGCCTAACAGCGTCCGCACTAGAAAACAGGCACACGAAAAGGGGCGGTGAAAGAAAAACTCTCACCGCCCCTTCTATAGGCTATAGGCCACTATCTTCAGCTGCTGTTCGCAGAGGTCAACCCAAGCTAAAACACGCGGGCTCAACCACCCGGTTCAAGGCACCTGCCGAATCTTAGTCATCGATATAGGGGCTGTTGGGGATGGTGTCAAGCATGTCGAGCATTGACAGGACACGAGCCAGCTCCTCGCGGGTAGCAGTCTTGGTCGGACGGAAATCCTTGCTCTTATAGTGATATCTCGTATCGATATTCACCGACGAGTGCAGCCACACCGACTCGGTGTAGAACGGGGCACCCGGCTTCATATCCTGCGGGGTAGTGGGACGGAACCAATAAGAACGACGACCGGGGGTAAGCATAAAGTAACGGTAGAAGAACGCAGCCATCGTAGCGCGGCTAGCCACCGCCTCCGGGTGCATCTTACCGTCAGACCAGCCCGAGGTCAGACCATTCTGGTACGCCCAAATGTATGCCGAGTAACGCTCATCCTTCGGGGACACATCCGGGAAAGGAGAACGCGCAGGAAGCTTCACCTTCGGTGAGCGGGCGCCTCGGTAAATTGCATCCATCAGGTCGCCGCGAGTCACCGCACGCTGAGGGTGGAAGCAACGATCCTTATCAATCAGCAGAATCTTTGCGCTACATGACCTGTAGATATCGGGGGCGTACTCGCCATCCATATCAATATCCACAATGAACGGTGCCCACGCGAACTCAGTGTTAATCGTTGGGCGAACCTCAATAGTGCGCAGGATGGTGTACTGCTCACGGCGCGGACGAAGAGACAGACGAACCCCGTAGTTTCCCTTCGGGCCGGCAGTGATGTCACGATTAATGACGTGGTGCCTTACATAGAGGTCATTCTCAATGCGCTTCTTCGGCTCAAGAGCGAAGAAATAGAACTGAGTGAAGCCCTTCTCCTTGGTGTAGTAGCCAGCCTCAATGTATGGGGTGTACAGGCCAGTATCAAGCACAGCCTGCAAACCGGTAATCTCGTAGCTGAGGTTGAAGCCGCTAATATCAAACGACGCCTCGGTAATCTTGAACGTCAGCGGGGTGGTCTTAACGTCCAAGGTGGCAGCCTGGGCGCTCTGCTCGCCGGCATGGTGTGCACCCAAAGCGCCAGCGACTGTTAGTGCTGCCGCACCCTTAAAAAGGGCGCGACGAGAGGAAAAAGTAGACATATCATTGTCCTATCGATGTGTTTCTGAGTGGTTACTTCTACGCTAGCAAACCAATAACCATTGGTTAAACCTCTAGTCGTTTGTTATACGTACGTGGCGTGACGTGTTTCCATGTGTGCTGGGTTGAGAATGTGAATGTTAGTGAGTGAAATACCCGCCACCAATGGCGAGACGTTTAATACTATAAACATTTTTACTCGCAAAAAGAAGGCGGATAGTTGGACACTAACCGCCTTCTCTGCTCATCAAAAGCTACCCCTAAAATGTGGGGAAATGTGGTTTTACAAGGGGTAATACAGATTTAAGCCACTAGAAAAATAGTTAAAAAATTTTCAATATGATGCAAAAAATAAGCGGAAACAAATAGGTTGGGCAACCTACTGCTCATGCACCAGCAGCGTCAAAATACCCGCCTTACGCGCCGTCGGCAGGGTACACTCCACCGACCAATCCTCGCTGACCTCTTCCAAAAATTCGGCAATACCAGCCGTAGAGCCATCAATTGGACGAGCCGCCAAACCCGACTGAATCAGGTAGCGTGCAAACAGGCCGCGGTAATGCTTCGCCATGTGCGAGACGACCTTACGCGAACCATCAGCAGCCACACGCTCCACACGAACCGCCAGAGTCTGCGACGGGGGAGTCACCCACGACTTTGCGTAGGCGGCAGAACGGCAATCTAGAATCAGCTGGTCCCTCGCAGTCGCTTCCAGTGCGGTACCCAACGCACCCTTCCAGAAGGAGGCGAGCGCACCCACCGATCCCAGCTTCACGCCCATCGAGAGGCGGTAGGCGGGGATTGCGTCTTCGGGGCGCAGAATACCCCACAGTGCCGAAGAAATCAGTAGCGACCAGTGCGCGGCATCGCGTTCGGCGGGGGAGAAGCTCGCATAATCCAGCGCCTCAAAGAGCACACCCGTGTAGGTGCGGATCGCGGGCTGTGCCGGTTCGGTCAGCAAGCGGGTATTGCGTTCCACCTCTGCTGCGAGGGATGCACCCACCTTGAGCTCCGTGAGAGCATCGGGGCCCGAGCTAACTGCCGCCAGCTCCTCCAGGACGCTCTCACGCTCGGCGGTCAGCTCAGGGAACGAGAGGTCAGCGAAGCATACGGGCGCGTTGCCAGCCGGGGCGGGGGTCTTACCTTCAGACGGGGGAAGAAGAATCAGCATCTCTCCAGTGTACCCGCGAGACGCAGTGTAGCTACGAGGCGCAGTGTAGTTGCGAGACGTCAGCGTGCCCGCGAGGTCGCTAGTGTACCCATGTGTACCCGCGAAGCGAACCCGGGAAATAGCCACATCCAAGGGTGTGCGTATAATGGGTTGGGTGAAACGGGCCGTCTGGGCAATCGCGAGGCACACGTGCTTCGAGGAAAGTCCGGGCTCCACAGCACAGGATGGTGGATAACATCCACTCGGGGTAACCCGCAGGCCAGTGCCACAGAAAGTAAACCGCCGCGGTTCGCCGCGGTAAGGGTGAAAGGGTGGTGTAAGAGACCACCAGCGGGCGCGGTGACGTGCCCGGCTAGGTAAACCCCATTCGGAGCAAGGTCAAACAGAATACGCCATGGTAGGGTAGTGCGCCCGATCCCCGTCAGCTTCCTTTACGGAGGTGGGGTGCGTATTCGGGTAGGCTGCTTGAGACGTGCGGCAACGTACGTTCTAGATAGATGATTGCCTCAAAATGCCCCTTCGGGTGGCGTTTTAGACAGAACCCGGCTCATAGGATGACCCGTTTCACGCTACCGTTAGCTGATGGAAAACATCATCGGCTGATGGAAAACGAAGACCGCGAATGCGTTTTTAGAGTGCATTCGCGGTCTTCGTTTTAAACTTCTTGAAAAGGTCTCTGACCTTTAGAAGAGCTCGTGATTAGTGGCCGAACGGATCCGGGTCCACGCCGGGCGTCCACGAGTTACCGTCGACGGTCCAGCCTTCCTTCTTCACGACCTTCTTCATCTTGCTGGTCCACTTCTTGTTCAGGCGGTTCACGTACAGCTTGCCGTCCAGGTGGTCGGTTTCGTGCTGCATGCAGCGTGCGAACCAGCCGGTCGCCTCAAACTGGACGGGGTTGCCGTGCTCGTCAAGACCGTTCACGGTCACCCATTCGGCGCGCTTGAGGGGGAAGCCGTAACCGGGGAAGGACAGGCAGCCCTCTTCCTCCTCGTAGGGGTCCGGGTCAGCGGTAGAAATCTTGCCCAGGGTCAGTACCGGGTTGATGATGCAGCCGCGCGGGGGAACGCCGTCCTCATTCTCCATCTTGTAGGTGAAGATGCGCAGGCCCACACCAATCTGCGGTGCCGCCAGGCCCACACCGTTGGATGCGTCCATGGTTTCGTACATGTCAGCCACGAGCTCCTTGAGCTCATCATTAAACTCGGTGACGGGTGCCGCGGGGCGGTGCAGAACGGGGTTGCCGTGAATAACGATGGGGCGAATAGCCACGGAATTATCCTTTGCTTGTGTTGAACGGGAACTGTTGAGTGGGAACTTACCGGGTGCGCCTGCCTCGTGAAGATGTACCTCATGAAGATGTACTTCGTGAAGATGCGGTGCGCCCTGCTCCCGCTCGCTAGTTTAAAGTGCGGGTGTAAAAGCTCTGTTTCGGTACACCGTGTGCGGGCAAACCGAATCGAGGGTAAGCGAAAGGGCCGTTACGGATAACCATAACGACCCTTTCCATCGGGGTGATCGACGGGGGTTGAACCCGCGACCTCCTGGACCACAACCAGGCGCTCTGCCAACTGAGCTACGACCACCATGTGCTTCGCTTGGTTTCCCTTGCGATATGCAACGGATACTACTGTACAGGAGATTCAGAAACCTGCCAAATCAAAAAGCCGTGATGCTCGTTACATGCCGTGCTTACGCCTCGGATGCCTCAGCCTCACGCTCAGCCGCCTCGCGTGCGGCACGCTCAGCCTCCACCTCACGCGCAATCTGCGCCGAAGCAATCGCATCCGGGCCCTGCGGCACAAAAATAGCGCGGCGGTAATACTTCAACTCATCAATCGAGTCCTTGATATCGCCCAGCGCGCGGTGGTTACCGGTCTTCGCCGGGGCGCTGTGACGAGCCGCCGGGTACCAGCGCGACGCTAGCTCCTTAATGGTCGACACATCAATCACACGGTAGTGAAGGTGCGCCATGACCTCGGGCATGTAGCGCTCCAAGAAGCGCTTATCCATGCCCACCGAGTTGCCGCCCAGCTGCGCCTTGCCCGCCACCGGAACATACTTCTTGATGTAACGAAGCACCTGCTCCTGCGCGTAATCCATCGACACACCGTGCTCAATATCGGGTAGCAGACCCGACGCCTCATGCATCGACCGCACAAAGTCATTCATATTCTCCAGCGCACCGGCAGGAGACTCATCACCGGGCTTAATGACGAACTCAACGCCAGAACCCAGAATGTTCAAATCGGCATCCGTGACCAGAACGCCCACCTCGACGAGAGCGTCGTTCTCCACGTCCAGGCCGGTCATCTCGCAGTCAATCCATACAATACGTTCACTAGAAATACTCACTCTCCCACTCTACCCCCAAACGCTGCCGGCCTGGCGGGTAGCACGTCACAAAAGGGGTACAAGAGGGCGCAAGAAAGGTACGAGCGGATGCGCAAACGGCGGCAGCGGGGGAGAACTGCGCCACTCTGCGTGCCCTTGAGGCGTGTCCACAAGCGTCTTCGCAACAGTGATTCTCGCAAGTGCATCCAAGGGCTCCGGTATGATAAAAACCAGAACGACGATGCAGACAGAAAGGGAGTTATGCGCGCACCAAAGGAGCTAGCACACCGGCTCACCACCCCCGGTGCACACGACGCACCTCTCTCACCCAAACTCTTGGACTACGTCAATAATCACCGTCTGCGCACGCTGATTATCGGCACCATCGGCTCCATCATGGTCACCCTCGGCTCCTACGCCGTCGGCTGGCTCGCCGACAGCTCCAGCTTCTGGCGCTACGACATTATTCGAGCCATCCGATTCGAAGCAGCATGGGTCATCACCGGCATTATTCTGCTCGCCCTCGGCGCTATGATCATGTGCCGTGAATGGCTGCGCATCTACCAGAAAATGGGCGACTGGAACGAACCCAACGCCATGCGGTGGATGATTGCCGTCACCGCCAGCTGGTCCCTGCCGCAGATTTTCGCGTTCACCATCTACAGCCGCGACATGTTCTCCTACTACGGTCAGGGCATGGTCATGGCGCACGGCCTCAACCCGTACAAGCACGGTGTCTCCGAAATCTCGAACTTCATGCAGAACGGTGCGGACCCCATGTGGGCGGAATCCCCGCCCCCGTACGGACCGGTCTCCCTCAAATTTGAAGAGTGGATTGTGCGCCTGGCGGGGGAGAATATCGACCTCTCCCTCTTCTACTTCCGCCTGCTCTCCGTGTTCGCGGTCATCGGCATCCTCTTCTACGTGGCAAAACTCGCCCAGGCGCACGGCTTCAACCAGGTCCGCGCTCTCTGGCAGATTGGCCCGAACCCGCTGTTCATCGCATCGTTCATTGCCAGCGGCCACAACGACTCGCTCATGACCATGTTCATGCTCGGAGGCCTCTACTACGCCAAGCGCTACCGCGACACCTGGTGGGGCGGCCCGCTCGGCGTGACCTTCGTAGCCCTCGGCGTTGCCGTCAAGCCGCTCGCCCTCGTGGTACTGCCCTTCGTGGGTCTGCTCTGGGCTGGTAAGAACGCCTCCTGGCCGCGCAAGTTCATCTTCTGGGCATTCTCCGGCGTGCTGCTGCTCGTCGAAATGGCGCTCATGGGCTGGGTGACCGGACTGGAATTCGGCTGGATTAAGGCACTGTCCACCACCGGCGGCCAGTACATCTGGTACACCCCCTTCGGCCTAGTCATCGGCGCCGCATCCCTGTTCGTTCAGGGAGACACCTTCGAGGTCATCCGCAAGCTCATCGAGACCGTCGGCAAGGGCATCGGCATGCTCGGCGCAGTAGCCATGGCATTCGTTGGACGCGACCGCAACATCGTGCGCCACGCCGGCCTCGCAATCCTGTTCATGCTCCTGTGCAGCCCCATGATTCAGCCCTGGTACCTGCTCTGGGCAATCCCGATGCTCGCCGCAACCGGCCTGCGCTCGCACTTCCAGCTCATGTGGTACTTCATCACCACGCTGTTCTTCATGGCGTACGGTGTGAGCGACCAGCTGAACGTGTCGCCCTACCTGCGCGATTTCAACCAGGACATGGGCCGACTCATCGCGACCGTCATCTGCCTGGGCTACATCATCTACCTGGTCGCCCTCGACCCGGCAACCCGCCGCCTGGTGTACGTGAGCCTGCACCCCACGCAGATTCGCCGCACCACCATCCGTCTGTGGTGGCAGCTGTTCCCCGGTGCATCAAGCCGCCGTGCACGCCGCCGCGAGGTGAAGAAAGCAGAACGGGAAGCCGCCAAGGTAGGCTCCTAGCGCGAACTCCTAGTTCGCCAGCCTGGCTTAGCTCAGTGGAACAGCCCCGCGTGAGATGCGCTGTGCATGAGAAGCATAAATTCTCATGTACCCTAGAGGAAGGCCTCAGTAGCTCAGAGGATAGAGCAGGAGCCTTCTAATCTCTTGGTCGGGGGTTCGATTCCCTCCTGGGGCGCCACATAGAAAAACCGCCCCGCACCCTAAACTCAGGGTGCGGGGCGGTTTTTCTTTATGCTTTTTGCGTGCGTGCCGGGAAGCTACTTCTTGGTCGGGGCTACTTCTTCTTAGTGGGGTTCGTGTCCTTGCAAGAGTTGAGGATGCGCTCCATAACCTTCTTCTCGTCCGCGGTGACCCACAGCTTGTACTTCGCCTTTACGTGCACCTGGCGTGCTACGTAGGTGCAGCGGTAGGCGGTGTTGCTCGGCAGCCAGTCGGCGGCGTCCGCATCGGACTTCTGCTGGTTTGCCGGGCCGTCTGCAGCGAGCAGGTTCTCCGGGTCGTTCGCCAGCTGGCGGCGCTGCTCTGCAGTCAGATCCTGCGCGCCGGTCTGCCATGCGTTCGAAAGAGCCACCACGTGGTCAATCTGCACCGCCGAGGAGGTCTTCTTGCCGCGCTTGAACTCGATGGTTTTGCCGGTGTACGGGTCATCCAGAGTGCCACTAATCACGGTGCATGCGTGGGTCCTGACCTTGAAACGAACATTGGTCAGGTCGCGGCGCAGAATATCGTCACGAGTGTTGCACTTGTTACCGTCAACGTCATCCCAGGCGGGTCCGAACTGATCACGAGAGTAGCCGGCCTTCGATGCGCGTTCCTTCACCTGCAGGGACGCCAGCTCACTCTTCGCGGTTGCCAGATCCGGTGCGAGCGCGGTCGCGGGATCAACCGCCTTGTACGGGTTCTTGACCTCGGCGAGGGTTTCAGTCTGAACGTTGGTCTCTTCATCATCGGTGGTAGAAGAGGTGCTCTTATCGGTGCCGAGCAGCCCGTCCACACCGTTCTTGCTCACGTAGACCAGACCAATAATCAGCACGATTACGGCAAACACAGCGAGCAGACCGTAAATAAGGCGCTTCTTCTGCGGGTCCATCGAATCGGGCAGCTTGGGCAGGTTGCGCTGCAGCTGCTGAAGTTCCTGCAGGGATGGCAGGTTGTTGTTCGCGGGCTTTTTGCTCACGGGTTCTCCAAGGCGGGTAGGCGGGATGCGGCTGAGTGCACCGCATCATCAAGGATAGAGTGCGCGGGATAGAAATAGTTAACTTGAGGGCAAAAATAGCCGCCTCGACGCTGAGATACCTATCACGATGTCGGATGGGGCGTAGTCGTCATATTTCTGCAGGGAATGCGTTGCCCGCAGGCGATTTTTGAAAAAACGGGGTGAAAAGTTCAAAAATCCTATCCACAGGCGGTGCTCAAAACCGCAAAACGCGCGGTTATCCACAGAACCGGTAACCGCCGGATGCGGGGTCGGGTCATCCCTGGCAAGGTGAAGGAACCCACCCACTAGTTTCTAAGGAGAAACCATGAGCGACACCATCCTGATTCGCGGATTCACCGCCTCCGACCCGGCACTGAGCACCCTGCCCAACGGGGTGCCCGTCGTGAACTTTCGCCTCGCCAGCACCCCGCGCTGGCAGGATGCCACCGGCACCTGGAAAGAAGGCACCACCAACTGGTACACCGTGAAAGCCTACCGCCGCCTCGCCCAGAACATTGCCACCTCCATTGAAAAGGGGCAGCCGCTGGTCGTGAGTGGCCGCCAGCGCATTAGCCGCTGGAACCGCGAAGACGGCACGCAGGGCACTACCGTAGAGGTGGATGCCCTCGGCATCGGTCACGACCTGAACTACGGTACGAGCACCTTCGCCCGCACCGTGGAGAAGCGCACAGTCAACGAGGGATCCATGCAGGGTGCACCTCAGCAGGGCGCACCTCAGCTGGGTATGCCGGGTGCGCCGTTGCAGGAGGCGCCACAACCGGGCATGTCTCAGTACACGCAGCACTATGCCCCGCCGCACGCACCCCAGCAGAACGCGGAGGCGTCGGGTGTGGCCGCTCCGGGTGCTCCTGCACAGAACGGGGGAGTGCAGAATAGCGCATCCCAGGGCGGGGGAGCGCAGAGTGACGAACCCCCCTTCTAAAAGTGCTCCCCGGATGCTTGCATAAACGCGGGTGCATTGGGATAATGGAGCATTGTGTTGACATCGGGCACGCCCCTGCCGCAGGGGGAAGAGCGACCAACGATGTCAACCTTCGGGCACCAATCCTGTCCGAAGCATGAAGTTTTCTGTCCCGCAGTGGGGCAGAGCAATCTGAGTCTATTTGACCTGCGGCAGATGACTCTGGAGATCTACAACTATGCAGACTCTTGACTTCCTCGACAAGAAGTCCCTCCGTGACGACATCCCCGCATTCGGCCCCGGTGACACCCTGAACGTTCACGTTAAGATCGTTGAAGGTAAGAACCACCGTATCCAGGTCTTCAAGGGCTTCGTCGTTGGCCGCCAGGGTGCAGGCGTTCGCGAGACCTTCACCGTCCGCAAGGTTTCCTTCGGTGTTGGTGTTGAGCGTACCTTCCCGGTTCACTCTCCCTCCATCGAGAAGATCGAGCTGGTGACCCGCGGTGACGTCCGTCGTGCAAAGCTGTACTACATGCGCGACCGCCACGGTAAGGCTGCTCGTATCCGCGAGAAGCGCGAGTTCTAATCTTTATAGATACAGAATTCTGTTGCAAACCGCTCCCCAACCGCATTCCGCGGGAGAGGAGCGGTTTTTGCATATTCTGAGACCCCGCTTTCTGAAACCCCGCTTTCTGAGAACCTTGCCGCTCTCAGAAAATAAAAGCCCAAGAGCGCAAACACTCTCGATACAATAGCTAGGTACCGTTTCACTCGAGCTAGGTATCTCTCAAACGAAAGGCTCACTCCAGCATGGCAGACGACAAGAACACTGCGAACACCAGCCCCTTCCCCGAGGGATACCAGCCTCAAAGCCGCCGCGAGCGCCGCGAAATGGAAGAATACTTCGCGCGTCTCGCCGCCGAAAAGACGGCAGATGAGAAGGCCTCGACCGAGAAGGCAGCCCCCTGGAGCGCTGTCTCTTCCACCGAAAGCGATACTAAGAGCACCTCTGAGCGCGATCACGAGGTGGTAGCTAGCGCCGAGGCGAGCGCCGCCTCCGCAGATGCCGCCGTTGCGACTTCTTCCGCCGCGAAGAACACTAAGCGCGAAGAAGCCACCGACGAGGAGACAGCCGCAGACGTGGAAACCACCAAGGACTTCTCCGAAATGACCCCCAGGGAACGCCGCAAGGCAAAGCGCGCCGAACAGGCAGAGCTGACCTACTCCCAGGCGCAGGAAGAAGGCCGCCTCGGCGAATGGCTCTGGGTGCAGGCACGCGAAGGCGGCACCGTCATCCTCTACGCGCTGGTCATCGCATTCCTGGTCAAGACCTTCCTGCTGCGCGGCTTCTACATTCCTTCCGGCTCCATGGAGCAGACCCTGCAGGTCAACGACCGCGTGTTCATCAACGTGGCGGGCTCCTACTTTAGCGAGCCCAAGCGCGGCGACGTCATCGTCTTCAAGGACTCTCAGGGTTGGATTCCCTCCACCCAGAAGACCAGCAGCCCGCTCAAGGATGCCCTGTCCTTCGCGGGTATTCTGCCGGATACCTCCTCGAACTTCCTGGTCAAGCGCGTTATCGGTACTCCCGGTGACGTGGTCGAAAGCGACGGCAACGGCAAGATCAAGGTCAACGGCGTAGAGATTACCGAACCGTACCTGTACCCGGGCAACCCGCCCTCCGAGCTGGCGTTTAAGGTGACCGTGCCCGCCGGCAAGTACTTCGTGATGGGCGACCACCGCAGCAACTCCGCCGACTCCCGCTACCACATTAGCGATGGCACCGCGTTCATCTCCAAAGACGACGTGCAGGGTAACGTGTTCGTGGTGGCGTGGCCGCTGAACCACTTCGGTCTGCTGCAGGATCAGAGCTCGGTGTTCTCCTCGATTCCTGAGCCGACCTCCACCCCGAGCGAATAAGCGAGCGTGGGAATGATGGTGAGCGCCCAGAAGAGCGCAACGAAACCCACTCAAGCTAAGCCCGCGAAGACAACCCCGCCCGCCGCCGACCTTGAGTACGAGCAGCAGCTCTTCGCCTCCGGTGCCCGCACAGTTGCCGGAATCGACGAGGTAGGCCGCGGCTCCATGGCGGGCCCGGTCACCGTGGGCGTCGCAATCCTCACCCCGGACGCCACCCTCGAGGTGGGCGGGCTGATCGACTCCAAGGCGCTCTCACCGGCACGCCGCGAATCCATGGTTCCCGAAATCCGCCAGTGGTGCGCCGTGGCGGTTGGGCACGTGGAACCGGCAGATATTGACCGGCTCGGTATGACCCTCTCGCTGAGGCTTGCCGCCCAGCGTGCGCTCGCCGAGCTGGCGCGCCGCGGATACCGTGCCGACGCCGCCCTGCTGGACGGTAAACACGACTGGTTCACCCCTCCGCAGGAGGACCTGTTCAGCGCGCTGGCGCCGGACCCGGCGCAGGCACACTACAACGCACTGCTCGCCCAAGCGTGGGAAGGCGTAGGTGAGGGTGGTGCAGATGAGCCCGCGCAGATGCCGGTGACCATGGTCATTAAGGGCGACTACAAGTGCGCCTCCATCGCCGCCGCATCGGTGGTTGCGAAGGTGGAACGTGACGAACTGATGGTTCAGCTGGATACCCGCTACCCGGGGTACGGCTGGGCAAAGAACAAGGGCTACGGATCTGCCGCTCACCGCGAGGCGATTAGCGTGCAGGGCCCCAGCCCGCAGCATCGACTCTCATGGTCGCTTCCGGCGACCGCCGAGCAGATTGAGGCCGCCGCGGCACAGCGCGGCTAGAGCGCGCGGTGTTCCTGAAAACCGCGCCTCGGAAGCCTGCGAAAGCCCAACGTGCCACCGCTGAATCAGTACTACAAAAGCCCAGGAAAGGAAGAGTAGTGAGCGCAGAAGACCTCGAAAACTACGAGACCGACGCCCAAATGGCACTCTACCGCGAATACAAAGACGTCATGTCGCTCTTTAGCTACGCGGTAGAAACCGACCGACGCTTCTACCTGGCGAACCAGGTGGACGTCACCCCGCACGTGCAGGACGGCACCCTCTACTTTGAGGTGAGCATGAGCGACGTGTGGGTGTGGGATGTATTCCGCTCCAACCGCTTTGTGAAGAAGGTGCACGCCTACTCGGTGCGTGACGTGAACGTGGAGGAGCGCCTGCCCAACCAGGAGTTCACCGTGCCGGAAATGCCGGACTTTAACGCCTAGCTCACGTCCGATTTACCGCCTTGCCGGGGGTAAGCACGGGTAGGCGCGCCGGTGCCGGGTGATTGGAATGCGGCGGGACTGAGTGATGAAAGTGCGCGCAGAACCAGGCGGCGAACCTGCGCGAATATGACGCGTCGATTCGACACCCGAGCGGTGTTTTTGAAAAATATACCCCAAAATTTCAAATAACCGACTGTGGATAACCTCTAATTCCTTCTGGGAGCCGAGGTTATCCACAGTTTTTCGTTAACCGCATTCGGGCACGCGCGCGGCGGGCACAGTAGAAGCACTACCGCTATCTACCGGGGGAGAGACCCATGACAACAGCCCGAATAACAGCCCGCGCCGCAACCCGAAGCGCACCCAACAGACCCCTGCTCCAGAGCACCCAGCCTCCGCGAACCCAGCTCCAGCGAACCCCGCCTCGCGCCCACAGCGTCGGCAGGTGGGGCGAGGAGCTGACCGCCCGCATCCTGGAAGCGAACGGCTACCGCATTCTGGAGAGGAATTGGCGACCGCCCGCCGGGCTGGAACACGAACAGATCCGCGGCGAGCTCGACCTGATCGCCATTGACCCCGAGGACGAACTGGTTTTCGTTGAGGTCAAGACCCGCAGCAGCGAAGACTTTGGGCACCCGTTCGCGTCCATTGACCGCGATAAGGCGCGTCGCACGCGCTCGCTGGCGATTCTCTGGTGCCGCCTGCGCGAGAACCTGGATTTTCCGCGCTTTCGCATTGACGCAATTGCGGTGACCGGAACCTGCGAAACCTTCACCTTCGAGCATCTGAAGGCGGTGGCGTAATGGGATTCGCACGCACCTATTCCGTGGCGCTGGTTGGCTTGCGCGGGCATATTGTTGACGTCGAGGCTGACATCTCGCAGGGCCTACCCGGCTTCGTGCTGCTGGGACTGCCCGATACCGCCCTCAACGAATCTAAAGAGCGTGTGCGCTCCGCGGCGAAGAACACCGGCATCACCCTCACTCAGCACCGGCTCACCGTGAACCTGACCCCCGCGACCCTACCCAAGCGCGGCTCGGCGTTCGACCTTGCCATTGTGGTTGCGGCGTTGCAGGCGGAGAAGAAACTGCATCCCAGCGGCGATAGCGTCTTCCTGGGCGAGCTGGGACTGGACGGAACGCTACGTCCCGTGCCGGGCATCCTGCCCGCGGTCAAAGCAGCCGTGGATGCCGGTCACCACCGCGTGATTGTGCCCGCCGAAAACGCTGAGGAGGCGGCGCTCATTCCCGGCGCGCAGGTGAGCGGTTTCCGCTGCCTGGCGGAGGTCTTTGCCGCTCTCGGCGCTGAGAGTCAGAAGCTGACCTACCCGCCCGCCCCGCAGACGGAGGCGAGCGCCCCGGCGGTGAAACCGGCTGAAATTCCCTCGGATATGAGCGATGTTGCCGGTCAGTCGCAGGGTCGTTTCGCCCTGGAAATTGCCGCCGCGGGTGGCCACCACATGCTGCTGACCGGCCCGCCCGGTTCGGGTAAAACCATGCTGGCGGAGCGCCTGCCGAGCATCCTGCCGACCCTCGACAACGATGCCGCGATGGAGGTGACCGCGATCCGTTCTCTCTGCTCGGCGGGGGAGCACCTGAGCGAGCTGGTGCGTCAGCCGCCGTTTGAGGCGCCGCATCATAGCGCCTCCGCGCCGGCGATTCTGGGCGGCGGCAGCGGCATTCCCCGCCCGGGCTGTGTGTCTAAAGCGCACCGCGGCGTGCTCTTTCTGGACGAGGCGCCGGAGTTCAAACGCACGGTGCTTGATTCGCTCCGTCAGCCCCTGGAGTCGGGGACCGTGACCCTGGACCGTTCGAGCGCGTCGGCGACATACCCGGCGCGGTTTCAACTGATCCTGGCGGCAAACCCGTGCCCCTGCGGCATGAACGTGGGTACCGGTACGGAGTGCACGTGCGCCCCGCGTGAGCGTCGCGCCTATTTTGGGCGGCTGTCCGGCCCGCTGGTGGACCGCATTGACGTGAATGTGACGGTTCCGAAGGTGTCCTCCACGGAGCTTGCGGGCGGTCAGGTGAATGAGAGTTCGGCGCAGATTCGCGAGCGCGTCATGGCGGCGCGGCAGGCTCAGCGGGAGCGCCTGGAGCCGTACGGGTTGAAGACGAATGCGGAGATGAACGGCAAGATTCTGCGCGGTCCGTTGCGTTTGGATGCGAAGCTCACCGGCGAGCTGAACGCCGCCGTGGATCGCGGAACGCTGACGGCTCGCGGCTACGACCGGGTGTTGCGTATCGCCTGGACTCTCGCCGATTTGGAGGGTGCCGCCTACCCAAGCCGGGAGCACCTGGATGTGGCGCTTTTTCTGCGGCAGCAGGGGCAATTGAAATAGGGACCGCTGACATAGCGTGCCGGTTTATAGAACGAATCACTCACGAGAGGAGAAGAACGTCATGAGTGAGAAGAAGCTCAGAAAACGAGCTGAAGAGGCCGAATTGAAAGAAAATGGGCTGAGAGAAACAGCGCCGGACGAGTGTGTGCCAGAAGAGAAAGTAACGGGGGAGAGCGCGCCTGAAGAGAGCGCGGCGGAGGATTTTGTGCAGGAGGAACTGCAGATTCGCCTGCCCGGTCGCACCCTGGATGCGCACGCCCTGGCGCGTGAGAGAGTGGCGCATATCCTGTCGCTGGGGCAGGAGCCTTCGCCGAGCCCGTATAACGCGGCGCGGTTGCCGGGGTTCCTCGCATCCTGCCTGAACCCGGTGTACCTGGAAGAGATGCACCTGAATGAGATGAATCAGCAGGAACAGCAGAGGGAGCGGCTACAGGGTGAGGCGCTACAGGGTGAGCGCCCCGAACCTGTGATGGGCACAGCCTCCAGCAGTTCTGACCCCGCGCCCCTGTTCAACCCCGCCCTCAGCGCGGAGGAGCTTGAGGCGGCGTGCCGCGAGTACATCCGCTGCTGCACCGCCCAGCTGATGCGCTACGCCGAACCCGCCGATGAGCTCGTGGTCGAATCCCTCACCACCCTGGGAGCGCCGCTGACCCTGCACTACCTGCTGACCGGGCACATCCCGGATGAGCACACCTGGGAGCACGGCGAACCGGACGAACAGCTCAGCGAATTTCTGCACTCGGTGGGGGCGCCCGCGGAGGGGGAGTCCGCCCTGTTTTCCAGTGCGAATGGCTACTACACGCCGGGTGAGCATCAGATGAGCCGCGATAAGTTTGGCAAGGCGCTCGCGACCCGCCGCCTGCGCTGGAACCGCCGCATGGAACGCACCCTGAACGCGGAGGCGCACATGGCGGCAACCTGCGGGGCGTGGCTGGTCACTCCCGCCGATCCGCTGTGGCCGCCGCAGCTGAACGATTTGGGGCCCACTCGACCGTACGGACTGTGGTGTCGAGGCGATTCGCGGCACCTGCTGGATGTGGCGTCTGCCCCGAGCGTGGCGCTGGTCGGTTCGCGCGACCCGAGCATCTACGGTACGGAGGCGACGACCCACCTCGCCGCCGAGCTGGCGCGCCGCGGGTACACGGTGATTTCTGGCGGTGCGATGGGCATTGATATTGCGGCGCATCGGGCGGCGTTGACTCAGCAGGGTAGCGACCTGCCAACCATCGCCTTCATGGCGGGTGGGCTGGATCGGCTGTACCCGGCGCAGAACTCGGATGCGCTGAACATGATTGTTGACCGCGGGCTCATCATGAGCGAGGTGAGCGTGGGCAACACCCCCACACGTTGGCGTTTTCTGGAGCGTAACCGCCTGATTGCGGCGTTGGCGCGGCACACCATTGTGGTGGAGGCGCGCTGGCGTTCCGGTGCCCTGAATACGGCTCGTCACGCGATGGAGATTGGGCGTACCCTCTGGGCGGTTCCAGGGCAGATTAATTCGCCGAACTCGGTGGGCACGAACCGTCTGCTACGCGATGGACTAGCGCAAACACTCACCGAGGCTGCCGACATCCTCGAGTACGATGCCGCCGCGGGTTTCGAGCTGGGCACCGAGCACGAGAGCGAATGGGATCAGGTTGCTTCCTCCAGCGCGCTGGATGAGCTGACCGAACGACAGGGTAGGGTGTGGGACGATTTGAGCCCGCGCTCCTACCGCGGCGTGGATGAGATTGCCGCAGCTCTCGGGTTGAGCGCTCGCGACGTGATGGCTGACCTGTTCCACCTGGGTCGCTGCGGTCTGGCGGAGAGCAGTGGAACGAGCTGGAGGAAGGTCCGCCCGGCTGTCGCGGCGTAGAAGAGCCCCCGCTGAGCACCTCGCTGAAAACCCCGGCTGAACGCCTGTAGTGAACGCCCCTGCTGAACGCCCGTAGTGAACATCCCGGCAGTAGCGGGTTGCGGCGGCCGGTCATAACAAGGCAGCACGTGGAGAGCGTGGAACCTCTCTACAATTGGGGTAGGCTTGCGCGTACTGGCGCGGAGCCTACCCCCGCCGCGCTATCAGCAGATACGCCGGGGGCAGAAATACAACGTCGAGAAGCATCAACGCCGCCAGAGCCAGGAGCCAGAAACCCGAAAGGAGGGACGCATGACCCCCGCCCGCCAGCACGAAAACCGAGCTGAAAGCCGGGAAGAATACCGGGACGAGGCTCCCTCCACGACCCTGCCGGTGACCTACACCCGTAGCCTTGCGGACAATCATCCCGAAACCCAAGCTGAGGGTTCAGGCTCCGCCCTACCCGGCTCTGTTCTACCCGATTCTGCACTGGGTGTTTCCGGCGAGGTGTTCCGCCCCGTCCTGGACCGTTTTGAGCGTTTTTTGCGCTATGAGAAGCACCGTTCCGAAGAGACGATCCGTTCGTATATCTCCGATTTGGAGGGCTTCTTCGGTTACATGGCTCGCCGCGGCGTGCGGCATCTGGACAGCATTGATGCGTCCCTGATTCGTGAGTGGTTGGGTTCACTACATCTGCGGCAGGCGGCTCGTTCTACGGTGGCGCGCCGCGGTTCGACCCTGCGCACGTTCTTCACCTGGGCTCAGGAGGAGGAGCTGGTGCAGGCCAACCCGACCCGCGGTATGCGCACCCCCAAGCGGGAGAATCACCTGCCGCCGGTGCTGAGCCGTGAGCAGATGAACCAGCTGCTGACTACCCTGCAGGAGCGTCGGGCGCAGGATCCTCGGGATGCGCGCCTGCTGCGCCTGGAAGCCGTGGTTGAGGTTCTGTACGCCTCGGGCATGCGTATTTCTGAGCTGACCGGCCTGGATTTGCAGAGCGTGGACCGGGCGAATAAGACGGTGCGCGTGCTGGGTAAGGGCAATAAGGAGCGCGTGGTGCCGCTGGGTACCCCGGCGCTTAAGGCGTTGAATCGTTGGGTGTCCTATGGTCGTCCGCAGTGGATTCCGGAGGGTGCGCAGGGCGTGACGGCGCTGTTTATTGGCCCTCGGGGCGGGCGTGCGAATACCCGCCAGATTCGTGAGGACCTGACCCGCCTGCTGCGCACGGTGGAGAACACTCAGGCGTCGGGCGCGCACGTTTTGCGTCATTCGGCGGCGACTCACCTGGTCGATGGTGGCGCCGATATCCGTTCGGTGCAGGAGCTTCTGGGGCATTCGTCGTTGGCGACCACGCAGATTTACACGCACGTGTCGATGAAGCGTCTGGCGGAGACGTACGCGCGGGCGCATCCGCGAGCATAGGGTGGCAACCCGAAAGTTAGCTGTCTCTCTATTTGAACCTTGCCCGTTCGGGTTGTACGAATGGACGAGTTCAATCTAAGCTATACACTGTTCAACCTCTGTCTAGGCTCCCAGCGCAGCCCAAAGTTTCTGCACAGTGATGTTTATACAGGGCGGCTGAACAAGGTAGCATAGGTAACAGACTAACCGTGGTCTCCGTCTCTATAATGGCACCGCGTACGAGTACTAAAAACCAGAAAGGTCGCACCGCATGCGCGCACTCGTTTGCCCCGGACAGGGCTCCCAGAAGAAGGGCTTCCTGAGCCCCTGGCTCGAGATTGAAGGTGTGCGTGAGCACCTGGAACGACTCTCCGAAGCGGCAGGCATCGACCTGATTCACTACGGCACCGAAGCCGAAGAAGAAACCATCAAGGACACCGCAATCGCCCAGCCCCTCATCGTCGCTGCTGGCATTGTCACCGGTCGCCTCGCACTGCGCGAACTTGAGGGTGAAGAGCTCATCTTCGCGGGCCACTCTGTTGGCGAAATTACCGCGGCAGCCCTCGCGGGTGTGCTCAGCGACGAAGACGCAATGCGTTTCGTGCGCGTGCGTGCCAACGGCATGGCGGAGGCGGCAGCCGCCTCCCCGACCGGCATGGCCGCAGTACTCGGCGGCGTTGAAGAAAACGTCCGCGAAGCCATCGACGCAGCAGGCCTCGTCGCGGCAAACTCCAACGGTGGCGGCCAGATCGTAGCCGCAGGCCCCATCCCCGCTATCGAGGCATTCGCCGCGAACCCGCCCGCACGCGCTCGCGTCATCCCCCTGAAGGTTGCTGGCGCATTCCACACCGAGGCAATGGCACCCGCCGTGCCCGCACTGGAAGAGTTCGCCGCGTCCCTGCAGGTCTCCGACCCGACCTCCGCACTGCTGACCAACCGCGACGGTTCCGCCGTGGAATCCGGTGAAGAGTTCGTCAAGACCCTCGTCTCCCAGGTCACCAGCCCCGTCCGCTGGGACCTGTGCATGGCAACCCTGCTTGAGCGTGAGGTCGCCGGTATTATCGAGGTCGCTCCCGCAGGCACCCTGGTCGGCCTGGCAAAGCGCGCGATGCGCGGCGTGCCCGGCACCTCCATCAACACTCCCGAGGACCTCGCCTCGCTGAAGGGCTAAACGCTGCAGGAGAGCACCCAGCCCTCCCCGCGCTAGGAACCCTTCACACTAGACATGCACTTTAGACATGCGAGGCACACAGTGCCTTGCGAGCATCAGCACTAAGGATTGAATACGTGACTACCCTCAAGCAGTACGAAATCAACCGCTACTCCCGCATCCTCGGTTACGGCGCAGCCCGCGGTGAGGTCATCGTCCCCAACGATGACATCGTTGAGGCAATCGACTCCTCCGACGAGTGGATCAAGCAGCGCACCGGCATCGCAACCCGCCATCGCGCCAGCGAAAACCAGTCGGTAGCCGACCTCGCCATCGGTGCCGCCAAGGACGCCCTGGCAGCATCCGGTGTAGCCGGTGAGGACATTGAGGCGGTCATCATCTCGACCATCTCGCACCCCTACGCAACCCCCTCCCTGGCAACCCTGGTCGCTGACGCAATCGGCTCCAAATGCCCCGCATACGACATCTCCGCAGCGTGTGCAGGTTTCTGCTACGGCATCGCCCAGGCAGACGCCCTCGTCCGCGCAGGCACCGCAAAGCACGTGCTGGTCATCGGCGTTGAGAAGCTCTCTGACTTCATCGACAACACCGAACGCACCATCTCCTTCCTGCTCGGCGACGGCGCAGGCGCAGCAGTCGTAGGCGTCTCCGACGAGCCGGGTATCGCACCGACTGTGTGGGGTTCGGACGGCTCCCGTTGGGGTACTGTGGGTATGACTCACTCCCTGTTGGATATCCGCAACCGCGACTTCGTAGCAAACCCCGTGCAGGAAGGCGAAAAGATTTGGCCCACCCTGCGCCAGGACGGCCCCTCCGTCTTCCGCTGGGCAGTATGGGAAATGGCAAAGGTCGCCAAGCAGGCACTCGAAACTGCCGGCATCACCCCCGACGAGCTCGGCGCACTCATCCCGCACCAGGCAAACGCCCGCATCATTGACCAGATGGTCAAGACCCTCAAACTTCCCGACACGGTGGCAGTGGCACGCGACATCGTTGATGCCGGTAACACCTCCGCCGCATCGGTTCCCCTCGCCGCACACCGCCTGCTCAAGGAGAACCCGGAACTCTCCGGCAAGTTCGCCCTGCAGATCGGCTTCGGTGCCGGCCTGGCATTCGCAGCTCAGGTAGTCGTCCTTCCCTAAGAAAAACCACCAGAGCCCGATGCTCACCGCCCCTCACGACCGGCACAGTGCCGGTACACGAGAAAGAAAATAAAGCGGGAAAGCATCCCCTAAACTCCGAGTTGCCGCATGCGTACACCACGCAGACACGATAAACTCGGTAATGCACGCGTACCCCCACCCGGCGGGTGCGATGACCATCGAACAACAAAGGAGCCCCTGAATGGCTAACAAGGAAGAGATCCTCGCAGGTCTGGCAGAAATCGTTAACGAAGAGACCGGCGTTGAGGTTGAGGACGTTCAGCTGGACAAGTCCTTCACCGAGGACCTGGACATCGACTCCATCTCGATGATGACCATCGTCGTGAACGCTGAGGAGAAGTTCGAGGTGACCATCCCGGACGAAGAGGTCAAGAACCTCAAGACCGTTGGCGACGCAGTCGAGTTCATCGCGAACGCTGCCTAAGCTATAACCAATAACGAGGCGGCGCGGGCTCTCACCGGCCCGCGCCGCATCGCTATTCACTCAGTATCAACCCAACATACCCCCGGGAGCACAGCGCGGACCCCGTAGCGTGGACCCCGCGCGGAATACACACCGCATACCCCCGGGCCCTACAGGTTTTTATCCACACACCACCGGATAAACCACCAAATCGACCACCGAAGAGAAAGTGCCACAATGTCTCGAAAAGTGCTGGTGACCGGCCTCGGCGCGACCACCCCCATTGGCGGCGACGTCCCCACCACCTGGGAAAACGCAACCAAGGGCGTATCTGGTGTATCCACCCTCGACCACCCCTGGGTCAAGGAATACGACCTGCCCGTATACATTGCAGGCCAGCTCGCCGTGCCCGCCCTCGAATCCGGCCGCCTCACCAAGGTAGAAGCAAAGCGCCTGGATCCCTCGGGCCAGCTCGCCCTCATCGCCGCACGCGAAGCATGGGAAGACGCAGGATTCTCCGGCCCCGACGCCGAATCCGCAGAAGAAGTCGACCCCGAACGCACCGGCGTAGCCTTCGGCACCGGTATCGGCGGCGTGTGGACCCTCCTCGACGCATGGGACACCCTCCGCGAAAAGGGCCCCCGCCGCGTCCTCCCCATGACCGTTCCCATGCTCATGCCCAACGGCAACGCAGCAGCCGTCTCCATGAACCTCAAGGCACGCGCCGCAGCACAGACCGTCGTCTCCGCATGCGCATCCTCCACCGAAGCCATGCAGCTCGGCGCCGAAATGATCCGCAGCGGCAAGGCAGACGTCGTCATCGTCGGCGGCGCCGAAGCAGCAATCCACCCCCTGCCCATGGCAGCATTCGCCAAGATGCAGGCACTCTCCTCCCGCAACGACGAACCCGAAAAGGCATCCCGCCCCTACGACGTCGACCGCGACGGCTTCGTCATGGGTGAAGGCGCAGCAGCGCTCATCCTCGAATCCGAAGAGCACGCCAAGGCACGCGGCGCACGCGTCTACGCGGAACTGGCAGGCACCGGCGTATCCGCCGACTCCTACCACATCACCGCACCGGACCCCGCAGCACTCGGCGCAACCCGCGCACTGCGCGAAGCCCTCGAAGATGGCAACATCGACCCGAAGACCGTCGTGCACATCAACGCGCACGCCACCAGCACCCCCGCCGGTGACCTGCCCGAAGCAACCGCAATGCACGAAACCTTCGGCGAGCACACCAAGAACATTGCCGTCTCCGCAACCAAGTCCATGACCGGCCACCTGCTCGGCGGCGCGGGCGCACTCGAAGCCGTACTGACCGTATTGGCTCTGCACCACCGCACCGCACCCTGCACCATCAACCTGGACAACAAGGACCCCCAGATTGACCTGGACGTGGTGACCGACGCACGCGAGCTGCCCGCCGGTGAGATTGTGGCACTGTCGAACTCCTTCGGCTTCGGCGGTCACAACGCTGTTGTAGCATTCCGCTCCGTAGAGGGCTAATCCCTCAGGGCTTCTAGCCTTATATAGATATAACGCTCCCTCAACTACCGTGTGTAGCTGGGGGAGCGTTACGTTTTCTGAATGCGTTTACGAGAGAGTGGCATACCGGACACCGCTCGCGGGGGAGTGCCCCCTCTTCAGCGCCTGGGGGCGCTTCGAGGACGGAGCCCCCGCTTCGCGTGTCCGGTACGACCTCTAGGTCGCCTATCCCTCGGGTTGGTTGAGATGAGGGTTGGTAGGTGGGTACCTTCTCGGGGCAGTTTGCCTCAGTCTGGGGTATATGAGGCTGGTCTGGGGCTGAGTTTCGTGCGCAGCTCGCCTGAGTTTGGGGTGGGCAGGGTATCACAGGTTAAAAACGGGTGGCGTATTCGCTCCGGCACTGCGAATACGCCACCCAAACACACCACACTCCACAAGACAATGCAGAGCGCGCGGGATCAACCATCCCGCAAGGTTCCCGCAACCTCCATCGCGCACCACGGTAGGCGACGACAGAAGAACGGGAGCTTATGACCGTTCGACACACACAACACCCCACACAAGGGTGCACACCGTGCGATCATCCGGAAGTTTATTCGGAAGAGCTCCCACGCCGGTTCCGTCGAGAAAATAATTCGGTGTGGTTGCCTCCCGATGGTGAAGCACATCAACATCGTGTGCCGCAATACTGCGCAATCCAGTACGCGCAGATGTTGCGTGAAAACCATACTCGGGAATGCAGTCCGCGGGCCAGTTTTCCAGCTTCAAATGGCAGAAGCTTAAGGGTTTGATGTGAGTGCTCGGATGGTCCGAATCAAGTAGCTCTCAACGGAACCGGTTTATCGGTGATGGGAGCTCCTGTAGATAAGAATAACCTTAAATCACCCCTGGAGTAAACCTTAAACCAATAATTTAACCTTATTGTTATAATTCCTTGTCATAAAGGTATTGACGGGTGTTCAATGTGCCCTGAGTAGCCCCCTGGAGGCCTCCGTAACTCTTTGGTCTGTTTGGTGCTCTCCACCGTTATAAAACCGTGATAAATCGCTCCCGAAAAATGAAGAATCAGGTTCCGAAGCGGCCCAGTGAGTGGTTGCTGAGGGGGGTGCGTAGCGGGGCTTGAAGACACGCTAAGAGCACAGTCATAAAACGTCATCTTGTCACGTAAGTTATCCCAGAGAAAACAAATTAAACCCCCGGCGTGCGCCGTGGCATAATCAATATCGACATCGTGCTCCGGGGTCGGTGAAATTCCGAACCGGCGGTCACAGCCCGCGAACCGCTCTTGCAGGCAGGCAAAAATCGTACGAATCTTCGCATCTGCGCAGGACGCTAAATCCACACAGGACGCTAAGACTCCGCTAGAGATGCCCGCCCGCAAGAGAGGCCGAACCGGTGAAAATCCGGTGCCGACAGTACAGTCTGGATGGAAGGTAGCACGAGCAGAAAAAGGCAGGAGCGCACTCCGCCGAGCATCCCGAGGCCCCTCGGGGTAGCGTGCAGGGTGCACCAACGCAGTTGCTTCAGAGAGTTGCTGCTTCAGAAAACTGTTGCTGAGAGAGCGGTTCGTTGAGAGAACCGTTGCTTAGAGAAATAGTTTCTTGAGAGAGCCTCAGCTTTCGATGCAATAGGGGAGAGGCGCCCCACGAGGTGCCGGTACGTTAATCCCCTCGGTCGCAGTCGGCTGATTTCAGTTGCGGTTTTCAACTGTGGTTTTCAGCTGCGATTTTCAGTTGCGGTTGGCTGGTTTGCCACTCCTGCCGCATCACGGATACCCGGCACCCCACGGCGCCCACGGTACCGCTCTTTCTGTTCCTCTCCCCGGAGCCGCCGCAGATGCGCACCCCGCGCATCCGACACACGGTCCAACTCAGAGAGGAAAGAAACATGGACATCCTGCGGTGGCTCTTCGACGCACAAATTCACGTGGGGGACCAGTCCCTCCTCGTGCGCGAAGTTCTCGGAAACGCATTCGGTCTAGCATCGGCGCTGGGCGGCATGCGACGCAAAGTATGGGCGTGGCCCGTCGGCATTCTCGGCAACCTGCTGCTCCTCACCGTCTTCCTGGGCGCCCTCGTCGGCAGCCCGCACCCCGTCACCATGCTCGGCCAGGCAGGCCGCCAGATTATGTTTATTGCCGTGTCCATCTGGGGCTGGCACCGCTGGCGTGCAACCCGAGCCGCCGGAGGTAACGCCTCCGAAGGTGCCGCAGTGATCCCCAAGTGGGCTACCAACACTGAACGCGCAGGCCTGATCGTCGCAATGGTTGCAGGCACCCTGCTACTCACCCCCATCTTCCGTGCCCTCGGCTCCTACGAACCGGTCTGGTCCGACGCCTGGATCTTCACCGGCTCGCTGCTCGCCACCTACGGCATGGCGCGCGGCTGGGTTGAATTCTGGCTCATCTGGGTTGCCGTCGACCTGGTCGGCGTGCCGCTGCTGTGGAGCGCAGGCTACTACGCAACCTCCTTCATGTACGTGTTCTACGGATGCTTCACCCTGGTCGGCTTCTTCGTCTGGTGGCGCACCCGCAACCTGGAGGCGCAGAAGACCCAGGTGCAGACCCAGTTCCCCGACGTGACCGTTGAAGTAACTGACGTGAAGAAGGGTCGTGCATAAGATGCCGCAGAATCCCTCGCAGGAGGCGCTGGCTGGCGCGCATCTGCCCGCAACCGTCACCCCGAGCGTATCTTTGCCGCGCAACGATGCGGACTACTCCGCCGCGGAGTACGGGCACCTTGCTGGGCTGCCCGCCGCACGCACCCTCCAGCTGCCCGACCCCGAGCAGACCCTCAGCCACGCAGAGGCCATGACCCTGGCGCTGCAGGCGGCACTCCAGGGTATCCGCGGCGCGAACCCCCTCGTCGGCGCCGTCATCACTGACGCGCACGGGCACCTGCTACATGTGGGCTACCACCGAGGCGCAGGCACCCCGCACGCCGAAGCCGACGCCCTCGCCGCCGCCCGAGCCGCGGGAACCGACCTCACCGGCGCCCGCATGTACGTGAGCCTCGAGCCCTGCAACCACACCGGACGCACCGGCCCCTGCTCCCACGCCGTCGCCGAGGCGGGCATCAGCGAACTCTACTACGCCTACAGCGACGACACCGAAAACGCCGCCGGAGGCGCCGCCTACCTGCGCTCGCAGGGCGTCACCGTGCACGCCATGGAGGAGTTCGCGAACGCATCCTACCTGCTGAACGAGCGCTGGTTCATTGCCGCCGCCGAACGCCGCCCCTTCATTACCGCAAAGAGCGCCTCCACCCTGGACGGGTTCATCGCGGCTGCTGACGGCACGAGCAAGTGGATTACCGGCCCCGCCGCGCGCATTGACGGGCATCTGATTCGTCACCGCGCTGACGCCGTCATGATTGGCACCCGAACCACCCTCATGGACGACCCGACCCTGGACGCGCGCGACGCCAACGGGGAACGATTCGAGAAGCAGCCGCTGCGCGTGGTCATGGGCAAGACCGAGATTACCGAAAACTACCGGATTCGCGGCCTCAACCCGCCCGAAGGCGTGGAAGCGGACCCGCAGAACTTCCTGCAGATCTTCACCCACGACCCGCGCGAACTGCTCGACGAGCTGTACGCTCGCGGCGTGCGGCACCTCATGATTGAGGGCGGCCCCGGCATGGTTGGCCTCTTCGCCGGTGAAGACCTCATCGATGAGATGGTCTGGTACCGCGCCCCCATGATTATGGGTCGAGGCAAGAGCGCCGTGTACCGTCTGCTCGTGGACACCCTCGCGCAGGCGCCACGCCTGCAGCTGGATGACCTGGGTATGTTCCCGGCGGTGCGCGTGCTCGGCAATGACACCGCAACGCACCTGGTGCCGGCACCTCGCGGAACGGCACAGGAACCGGGAGAGCGGCGCACCCTGCCGAAGCTGGACGCCTGCCACGCGCCCGAACCGAGACTGGATTAGCCGCGACTGGCAGTGCTGGCTGGTTCGCATGCTGGCACAAAAGCTCCCCGTCACGGGGAATATTCGAAAAATACGTATAGTTATACCGACGAACAAACCATCGCCGCCCGTCGCCCTCAACGACGACGCCCCGGCGGACACGGCGAGAAAAGGAAAAGCACACATGTTTACCGGAATCATTGGCGCCCTCGGCACCGTAGAATCCATCACCCCCATCGAAGGTAGCGACGCAGCCTACCTGACCCTCAACGCCGGTGACATCGTCGCCGACCTCGAACACGGTGGCTCCCTCGCCGTCAACGGTGTATGCCTCACCGCTATCGACCTCGACCAGCTGCAGCCCGGCCAGTTCCGCGCCTACGCGATGGGGGAGACTCTGCGCCGCACCAACCTCGGCAACCTGAACCCCGGTGACACCGTCAACCTGGAGCGCTGCCTGCCCGCCGGTGGCCGCCTCGACGGTCACGTCGTGCAGGGCCACGTGGATGCGGTAGGCACCCTCGCATCCGTTACCGCGCACGAGGCGTGGAGCACCCTGCGTTTCAACCTGCCCACCGAGCTGGCACCCCTGCTGGCTGAGAAGGGCTCCATCGCTGTGTCTGGCGTGTCCCTGACCGTCACCGCCGTTTCTGAGCCCGGCGAAACCCCCGCATGGTTCGAGGTCGGCCTGATTCCCGAAACCCTGAAGGCAACCAACCTCGGCGCGCTCAAGGTCGGCGACAGCGTGAACCTTGAGACCGATGCGCTCGCTAAGTACGTGCAGCGCCTGACCGCGTTCGCAGGCGTGCCCCAGGCTGACTCTGCGCACTCCGGTGAGCAGGTTGCACCCCGCCGCGCCGACGCCGCAAGCATGCTCGACAGCGTGCAGACCGCAGTGGACGCTATCGCTGCCGGTCGCGCCGTGGTCGTCGTTGACGATGAGGACCGCGAAAACGAAGGCGACATCATCTTCGCAGCCGAGCACGCAACCCCCGAGCTGATGGGCTTCATGATTCGCTACACCTCCGGCGTGGTCTGCGCACCCCTGAGCAACAAGCGTGCCGACGAGATGAACCTGCCGCCCATGGTCACCAACAACGAGGACCCCAAGGGCACCGCCTACACCGTCTCCTGCGATGCGGCATCCGGTGTGAGCACCGGCATCTCCGCAGCGGACCGCGCACGCACCGTGCAGATTCTCGCGGACGCTGCCTCCACCCCGGCGGACATTACCCGCCCGGGCCACATCTTCCCGCTGCGCGCCGTGGACGGCGGCGTGGCGGAGCGCCCCGGCCACACCGAAGCCGCAGTGGAACTCTCCCTCGCGGCGGGCCTGTCCGGCGTGGGCGTTATCGCCGAGGTTGTGCACGACGACGGCTCCATGATGCGTTTCGACGCACTGCGCGCCTTCGCAACCGAGCACGACCTGCCCATGATCTCTATCGAAGACCTCATCAAGTACGTAGCTAAGGCGTAGGAGAACGCATGAGCGAAACCCCTAACACCCAAGCAACGCCAGGCACTCCCGCAGAGCTGAGCACCCCCGCGGCTGTCACCTTGGCAGAGCCGGGCACCCCGGTCGAGCCGGTTGAGGCGCAGGCTGAAGAGCTCAGTGCCGAATCCCTGCGCATCGCCTCCCAGCTCGCTGAAGGCTACCGAGTCAGCCCCCTCGACATGGTGCCCAACCCCAGCCCGCTGCTGGTCGAAAGCACCGAAGAGGTCGCCGTACCCACCCCGCAGGGTGTGTTCGGTCTGCGTGCCTGGCGATTCGCAGACGGCGCCGAGCACATCAGCGCCCGCGCCCTCGATCGTGACGGCACCCCCGTACCCACCGAGGACGGGGGAGCGCCCGCGGTACGCATCCACTCCGAATGCGCCACCGGCGATATTTTCGGTTCCTTCCGATGCGATTGCGGCCCCCAGCTGGAGAACGGCCTGCGCATCATTGGCCGCACCGGCGGGTACCTCATCTATGTGCGCAACCACGAAGGACGCGGCATCGGCCTGGTCAACAAGCTCCGCGCCTACGCGCTGCAGGATGCCGGGCTCGACACGCTCGATGCGAACTTGGCGCTCGGCCTGGACGGCGACATGCGCGACTACTCGCAGGCGGCACTGATCCTGCAGGAACTGGGCGTGAACGAGCTGAGGCTCGTGACCAACAACCCCGCCAAGCAGGAGGCGCTCGAAAGCCTCGGCCTGCAGGTCACCGAACTCATCCCGGACGAAATTCCCGCCCGAGTCGAGAACGCACACTACCTGCAGACCAAGCGTGAGCGCATGCGCCACGTGCTCAAAAGCGCGTAGCGGCACCCCTGCAAACCCCTAATTTTTCAAAAACCAAAAACCCACAAGGAGAACACTATGAGCGGCGTAGGCGCAGCAGACACCACCCTCAACCCCGAAGACTACAAGGGCTTCAAGCTCGCAATCGTAGCGGCAAGCTGGCACACCCAGGTCATGGACGGCCTCATCGACGGTGCGCAGCGTGCAGCACGCGACGCAGGCATCGAGCCGACCCTCGTGCGCGTTCCCGGCACCTTCGAGCTGCCCGTCGCAGCAACCCGTCTCGCTGAGAAGTTCGACGCAATCGTCGCGCTCGGCGTGGTCATCCGCGGCGGCACCCCCCACTTCGACTACGTCTGCCAGGGCGCAACCAACGGCCTGACCGACGTGTCCGTGCTGACCGGCCGCCCCATCGGCTTCGGCGTGCTCACCTGCGACAACGAGCAGCAGGCACTCGACCGTGCAGGCCTGGAAGGCTCTAACGAAGACAAGGGCTACGAGGCGACCGCAGCGGCACTGCAGACCGCAGCAACCCTCAAGCAGTTCAGCAACTAACACGGCTGAACGGTACGCGGCTCAGTTTCACGAAGAGAACTATTGAATCTTCACCGTGGAACTGGGCCGCAGCACCGGTTAAACTGAAACAACGCGCGGCACTAGAGCCTCAGTATGCTGAGCCGCAGCGCCACAGCGCGCTCAGGTGATAGCGCACAGACGCGCTCCCAACCCAACACCAAGGAGTACAGCAATGCAGGATTTGGGCACCATCACCCCCAGCCTCGAAGAATTCCGCGCCCGCGCAGCCGGCACCCGCGTCATTCCCGTACACATCAAAATCCTCGCCGACTCACTCACCCCCATCGGCATCTACCGATCCCTCGTACTCCAAAACGACCAGGGTGAACCCGTCGAAGCAGCCCACGGCACCTTCCTGCTCGAATCCGCCAAAATCTCCGCAGAAGGCGAATCCGCAGCCTGGGACCGCTACTCCTTCATCGGCGCATCCTCCCGCTCGACCCTCACCACCGTTGACGGCGCAGTCCACTGGCAGGGACGCACCCCCGCCGGCGCACCCGTCGACGGCGATCCCGTAGAGGCCATCGCAAAGACCCTGCAGATGCTCTACACCGAACCCGACCCGACCCTGCCGCCGCTCACCTCCGGTCTGGTCGGATACCTCGGCTGGGACGTCGTACGCCACTGGGAGCACCTGCCCTTCCCGCCCGCCGACGACGTGAACCTGCCCGAATTCGCGCTCAACATGGTCTCCGACATGGCAATCCACGACAACAAGGACGGCACCGTCCTGCTCGTCGCCAACGCCATCAACTTCAACGGCACTAGCGAAAACGTTGACGGCGCCTACGAGGACGCCGTCGCGCGTTTGCACAGCATGCTCCGCCGCCTGCAGCGCGGCGCCACCGCAACCACCTCCACTCTCTCCGGCGTGGCGGACATTGACCGTAAGGTCCGCGAAGACGTCACCCTCACCTGGAGCGAACAGGGCTTCAAGGACGCCATCGACCGTTCCAAGAAGAACATCATCGACGGCGACGTCTTCCAGATTGTGCTCTCACGCCGATTCGAAGCCGAAACCAACGCCAAGGCACTCGACGTGTACCGTGTACTGCGCCAGTCCAACCCCTCGCCGTACATGTACCTCTTCAACTTTGAAGACAGCAACGGCACCCCCTTCCACATCGTCGGCTCCTCCCCGGAGGCGCTCGTCACCCTCAAGGACGGCATCGCCAGCACCCACCCCATCGCCGGTTCCCGCCCGCGCGGCGCAACCCGCGAAGAAGACCTCGCACTCGCCGAGGAACTGCTCGCCGACGAAAAGGAACGCTCCGAACACCTCATGCTCGTCGACCTGGCACGCAACGACCTCTCACGCATCGCCAAGCCCGGCACCGTGTCTGTCGACCAGTTCATGATCATTGAGCGTTTCAGCCACATCATGCACATTTCCTCCGCCGTCAGCGCCGAACTCGACCCGCAGTTCAGCGCCTACGACGTGCTACGCGTCGCCTTCCCGGCAGGCACCCTCTCCGGCGCGCCCAAGCCGCGCGCCATGCAGCTCATCGACGAATACGAACCCACCCGCCGCGGCGTCTACGGCGGCGTATGCGGCTACTTCGACTTCGCCGGCAACATGGACATGGCAATCGCCATCCGCACCGCCGTACTCAAGGAAGGCACCGCCTACGTACAGGCAGGTGCGGGCCTCGTCATGGACTCCAACCCGGACTCCGAAACCCTCGAAACCGTCAACAAGTCCGCCGCCCCGCTGCGCGCTGTGCTGACCGCCTCCGGCCTGGCACCCCTGGACGCAGACGCAGCCGTCAACGCCACCAAGTAACCCAAGGAGACACCATGAGCACCGTTCTCGACGAGATCATTGTCGGCGTCCGCGAAGACCTCGCCGCCCGCGTACAGCAGGTTCCCCTCGAAGAAATGAAGAAGCGCGCCCTCGCAGCCGCACCCGCCCGCGACGCGCTCGCCTCCCTACGCGGTGAAGTACCCGGCGGCGGCAACGGCACGACCGCACGCATCATCTCCGAGGTGAAGCGCTCCTCACCGTCCAAGGGTGCGCTCGGCGAAATCCCCGACCCCGCCGCGCTCGCCGCACGCTACGAAGCAGGTGGCGCCGCAGCAATCTCGGTACTCACCGAACAGCGCCGCTTCAACGGCTCCCTCGCCGACCTGGACGCTGTGCGCGCCGCCGTGAACATCCCCGTACTCCGCAAGGACTTCACCGTTGACGAATACCAGATCTGGGAGGCACGCGCACACGGCGCCGACCTGGTGCTACTGATTGTGGCGGCCCTCGACGAGCAGACCCTGCGCGAGTTCCTCGAACTCACCGAATCGCTCGGCATGAACGCCCTCGTCGAAACCCACACCCCCGAAGAAATCGAGGTCGCCCAGCGCATCGGCGCGAAAATCGTCGGCATTAACGTGCGTAACCTCAAGACCCTCGAAGTCAATAACGAGCACTACGCATCCCTCGCAGCGCACCTGCCCAACTCCGTCATTAAGGTTGCTGAGTCCGGCGTCGCCAGCATTGAGGACGTGCGCGCCTACGCCAGCGCCGGTGCCGATGCGGTCCTCATCGGTGAAGCACTGGTACGCTCCGGCGACCCCGAAGGTACCGTGCGTGAATTCTCCAAGGTGCCTGTGACCCGATAGGGGTCGCTAAGAGATGGCGTGCCGGACGCCGATCGCGGGGGAGTGAGGCTTCCGTGGGTTAGTTGT
>NZ_KV817365.1:295323-434631 GCF_001814645.1 Rothia sp. HMSC076D04
GGGAGTGAGGCTTCCGTGGGTTAGTTGTTTGAGAAGGCATAACCGGACGCCGCTCGCGGGGGAGTGAGGCTTCCGTGGGTTAGTTGTTTGAGATGGCGTACCGGACGCCGCTCGCGGGGGAGTGCCCCCTCTGCGGCGCTGGGGCGCCTTGAGGACGGAGCCCCCGCTTCGCGTGTCCGGTACGCCCTCTAGGTCGCCTATCCCACCGGAGGAAGATATAGATGGGTTGGTCTGGGGGTTGGGTGTTGCTGTTAGCTCACCTGGCTCTGGGGTTCCATGTTGTTGGCTTGTTCTGTTAGCTTACCTCTCACACACATAAAGCCGGTGTCTGCTCCCTCGCAGGCACCGGCTTCACTCATCTCTTTCGTCATAATTAGCAGGAATAGCGCGTTCACATTGAGGCGCAGTCAGTTCGTTGATAGTCTACACATGGATATTTCACCAAACTGCACCACCCGCTTTGGACTGGGCAGCACCCGCCACATCTAATAGACACGATTCAACTGATACGGCGCCAGAATGTCCATCATGCGTCCACACTACACTCGCGAGAATACTTATGGCTCAATCCCCAGGAAAACCTGTGTCCTTCATCGAACGCGACCTATCTTCCGGCTCCTCTACCGGTCCCGTGCCTGCCCTTGAAGCGCAGCGCCCCTCCACAAAAACTAAGATGAGTAATACCGAACACGTCGCCAACCCCCAGAAACTGGCCGCCTACCGCACCTGGATCCCCGCCCTCATCATCTGGGCACTAGCCAGCGCAACCCACCTCGGCACCTTCGCATACTCGCTCGCAGAAGACCAGCGAAACCCCCTCAGCCACGAAAACAAAAACCACAACGGCCTCCTCTCCTACCTCAACATCTGGGACGCCGGCTGGTACCAGGGCATCTACAAGGAGTGGTACCCCACCGAACTACCCCTGCGCGCCGACGG
The DNA here is from genome assembly GCF_001814645.1 of Rothia sp. HMSC076D04. Taxonomy (NCBI): domain Bacteria; kingdom Bacillati; phylum Actinomycetota; class Actinomycetes; order Micrococcales; family Micrococcaceae; genus Rothia; species Rothia sp. HMSC076D04. The sequence continues at coordinate 296,263 of NZ_KV817365.1, forward strand.
GTCCGTATCCTTCAACTCCTGGGCATTCATGCCCCTCCACTCAATGATCAGCGGCAAAGTCGCTGACATTTTCGGTATCGAGTACCGCCTCGCCGCGGTCGGAGTCAGCCTCGCCGCCGGCCTCGCCCTGGCTGTTGTGCTCTACCGTCTCTTCATCGGTAGCCTGAACTGGCGTGACCGCGGCACCTTCGACACCCGCGCACTCGTTGGCGACGAATCCCGAAACCGCATCGCCCTGTGGGCGCTCGCCGTGTACGCATTCAGCCCCGCGAGCCCCATCTTCGTCACCGGTTACGCTGAGGCTCTTTCCACTCTGCTCCTTGCCTTGAGTGTGTGGTGTGTGGTGCGTGGCCGCTACATCCTGCTTCTGCCCGTGGCACTTCTGACGGCGCTGTCCCGCCCGCTGGGTGTACCACTCGGCGCGTTCGTAGGCCTCTGGTGGTTCTGGTGCACCGTTTCTGACTATCTTGCCCGCCGCTCCGATGACTCCTCGCAGTCTGTCCTGTCGGATGCGTGGGCTGCGTTCCGTGGACGCCTCGGTCAGCTCCTCGGCGCGCTACTGGTCTGCAGTTTCGCATTCGTGCACCCCCTGCACGCGGCTCTGCGTACCGGACGTCCCGACGCGTACCTCGCCACGGAACTCGGCTGGAGCTTCCGCAAGGTCGAAGACGGTCACCAGTACTTCGCCCAGTGGGTCCACCAATTCAACCTCTACTATGTGGGCTCCGTACCCGCCATCATCATGTGGGCCGCCCTGGTGCTCCTCATCCTGAGCTTCTACTGGTGGATGTCGCAGAAATTCACCCGCACCCTACTGCACCCCGCCCTGTGGCTGTGGACCGCCTGCTACGCCGGATACCTGTTCATCTTCTGGCTCCCGACATCTTCTACCTTCCGTATTCTGCTGCCGCTGTTCCCCCTGTCGCTGCTGGTCGCCGCCTACCTGCCGAAGAGCCGCATGTACCGCCTCCTGCTGGTGCTGATGGGCTTGCTCGGCTCCGCCCTGTGGATGCGCCTACTCTGGGGCGGCCCGGACGTGATTGGCCCCGTCTGGCTGCTGCCCTAAAAGTGGGTTAGCTTGTTCTGCTGGCTTGCCTCTCGCACATATAAAGCCGGTGCCTGTTCCCTCGCAGGTACCGGCTTTTCTGTAGTCTTTTAACAAGCCACCAGGTGCCCTGTGATATAAATCTATGGGTAGATTACAGGTGGAGAGTTTGTTATACGTGTCTGGTGGGTTAATAACTGATAATCTATGGAGGACATTTCACTAAAATGCACTGCATATCCGGCTGTATAGTGCATGCTGTCCGTCGTGGCGGAGAGCTGAAATGGTTGAGATGCCGATTATCACTCACACTGACACATTGAGAATACTTATGACTAAACATCTTGGATGGATTGCTCCGTCCTCCGTCTTTTCTAAGCTCTTTTCTGGTTTTCTGACTGGTCCTGTGCCTGTTCTTGATGACCGGGGTGCTAAGTCTTCTGGAGCTGACACTTCTTCTGAGCAAAGGTTGTTACCTGCTCGCCGTACGTGGGTTTCTGCACTGCTGATTTGGGCAGCTGCCTGTGTTTTTCATCTTGCCATTTTTCTTGTTGCACATGAGCAACACAAAAATAACCACCTCGTTGGTGCAAGCCGGCGCGGTGATCTCCTCGGGTTCCTGAGTAAATGGGATGCCGACCTCTACGAGCGTATTTATACCAATTGGTATCCTCAGCATTTGCCCATGCGTCCAGATGGCACGGTGGACAACAATACCTGGGCCTTCATGCCATTACAGCCCCTCATTGCTGGTGGTGTTGCCGATACGTTCGGTATCGGATACCGTGTAGCAGCGCTTGCTTTGACCATCGTGGCAGGTTTTACCCTGGCTTATGTTCTGCACCGCCTTTTCATCGGCTGCCTCAACTGGCGTGACCGCGGCATCTTCGACACCCGCGCCCTCGTAGGGGACGAGTCCCGCAACCGCCTCGCACTATGGGCCGTCGCAGTGTACGCCTTCAGCATGGCCAGCCCCGTCTTCATCACCGGCTACGCGGAAGCACTATCCGTCCTACTGATTGCACTGAGCGTATGGTGCGTACTCCGCGGCCGATACCTCATGCTGCTCCCAGTAGCGCTCCTCGCCGCACTATCCCGCCCGGTCGGCGTACCCCTCGGTGCCTTTGTTGGTCTGTGGTGGCTGTGGTGTACGGTGAACGACTACCGTCGCCGTCGTATCGAGGATGCATCGCACTCTGCACTGTCAGATGCGTGGGGCTCCTTCCGGGGCAGGTTCGGGCAGCTTATAAGCGCGTTGTTCGTCTGTTTCTTCGCGTTCGTACACCCTCTACATGCTGCTCTGCGAACAGGGCGTATGGACGCATATTTTGCGACGGAGCTGGGATGGAGTAACCGCAAACCCGGCGAAGGCCACCAGTTCTTCATTCAGTGGATTCTGCGCATCTACTACTACCTTGGTGGTGTGCTTCCCAAGATTGTTGTTGCAATAATCGTTATTATGGCAGTGGTGGGTTTCTATTACTGGATTTCCCGTAAGTTTAGTCGTTCCCTAATCCACCCCGCTCTGTGGCTGTGGACCGGATGCTACATGGGGTATCTTTTTATCTTCTGGCTCCCGATTTCCTCTACCATCCGCATTCTGCTGCCGCTGTTTCCGCTGGCGCTGCTGGTATCGGCATACCTGCCGAAGAGCCGCTGGTACCGTCCCGTGCTGGTTGCATTAGGCATGGCGCTGTCTATTCCCTGGATTTTGATTCTCTGGGGTGATCAGATAATGGCTGGCATCATTGTACTCGTTCCCTAAATCTCATATAGATTAAAAGCTGGTGTCCGGTTCCTGTCACGCAACAGGAACCGGACACCGGCTTTTCACATGTTATAGAGTGCTTAGCGGCCCGTATAGTCCGCGTCCGCAATATCCTTTGGCCAGCGCGCTTTACGGAACGGCGCCCACGTAAACGCCGCCGCCACCAACAACAAACCACTGATAATGAACGCCGGAACAAAACCCCACGCATCCGCAATCATGCCAGCCACCAGCGGGCCCAGGATCATACCAAAATCACTAAACATCTGATACACCGCCAACACCTGGCCACCACTGCGGCGAGTACCAATCACATCAGACACCGCAGCCTGAATCGACGGACCCATAAACGCCGCACCAATACCCAGGCACGCCGTCAACGACACAAACACCCACGCCACCGGCGCGAAACCCATAAACGTCACCGCAGAACCCGCCAACAGCAGACCCGAAAACGCCATCACACGGCGACCAAAACGATCCGAAAAACGACCCGAGAACGTCTGCGTCAACGCATTACCAAACGAGTTCGTCGCCATCGCCAAAGACGCCAACAAAGTACCCGCAACCGAATTCGACATATCGCCACCAGTCGCCAAATACGCCGCCGCCAACGGAATAATCGACGACTGCACACCAAACACCGACCAGCCAATCGCCCAGTTCGACACCAGCGCAGAACGGTAATTCGAGAACTTCAACGCGTCACGAACCGTCATCGCAGGCAGGTCACTCTTACCCGCAGCGCCGCCGGATGCAGCAGGCTTAGCCGCCTTGCCGGATGCGCCAGCCTGAGTGTCAGCAGGGGAAGGCGCCGCCGACGGCAGCACCCCGGTGCCCTTACCCTCAGCCAGTGCCGCCGCCTCCATAATCGCGTCGCGCTCCGCCTCCAGCGCCGCCTGCGACGGCATCAAGAACCACACAATCAGGCCCGCCGCCAGCAGCGAAAAACCATACACAATGAACGGCGCACGCATACCAAACGGCGCCAGCGCGCTCGCAATCACCGGGCCCAGCAGGTTACCCAGCAGGAACGCCGTCGCATAATAACCCGAAATACGGCCGCGCATATGCGCCGGGGACAGGCGTACCAGCAGACCCATCGCAGAGACCGTGAACATGACCGAGCCGATACCCGCCACCGCACGCGAACCCAGCAGAACCCAATAATCCCAGGCAAACGCAATCATGAACGACGTCACCGACACAATCAGCATGCCAATCGTGTACACCGGACGCTCACCCCACCGGGTAATCATCTGACCCGCCGACGGCGCAAAAATCAGGCGCGTAATCGCCAACGCAGAAACCACCATCGTCGCCATAGTGACCGTCGCATTAAAGTTCTGCGCATAGTTCGGCAGCACCGGCGCCACCAAACCAAAACCCACCGCAATCATGAACGAGGCAGCAATCAGAACCTTCAAGCCGGTCGGCACACGATTCGGGTCAATCGTGCGCGGGTCAAAAACAGGCGGTGTTTTGGCAGGGTTCCTCATGTTCATCCTCGAAATCGTGCGGTGCCGTGCGGCAGCCGCGGGCCCCACCCGCAACTGTCAACCATGTGTTCGGCTAAAAAACTTAACAGTGTCCAGTCTACTCCGCCGACAGCCGGGCATGCGCGTCACCTCGACCAGCCAAACCGCCCAAACCGGTAAGCTAGTAGTGTGAACGAAACGATGATGATAATCTGCGCAATCGTGCTGGGTGTACTGGTTATCGCCGGTGTACTTTTCGCCGTTCTGCGCCGACCCAAGAAGACCGCGGACCTGCAGTCTTTGCGTCAGGAGGCGGCTAAGGCCTCCGGCGGATCGGCGGAACAACCCGAAAGCTCGGCACCTCGCGCTATTGAACTTGATATGCCCGACCCGTCCGCGGGTCGCCTGGTGCGCCTGCGTGCCCGCCTGGCACGCTCCAACAACATGCTCGGCAAGGGCCTGCTGGCTCTGCTCTCCCGCGACCGCATCGACCAGGACGTCTGGGACGAAGTGGAAGAGACCCTGTTGCTCGCCGACCTCGGTTCCGAGCCGACTACCCGCCTGGTGGAGGCGCTGCAGCAGCGCGTGCGCGTTGAGGGTACGAGTAACCCCGCCGCCGTGAAGAAGATGCTCCGCGAAGAGCTCGTGAAGATTGTTCGCCCCGACATGGACCGCGAACTGAAGACCGCCGGTAGCGACGGCAACCCCGGCGTGGTGCTGGTCGTTGGCGTGAACGGCGTCGGTAAGACCACGACCGTCGGTAAGATTGCCCGCGTGATGGTTGCTGACGGTCAGACCCTGCTCCTGGGTGCCGCGGATACGTTCCGTGCGGCCGCCTCCGAGCAGCTGACCACCTGGGGTGACCGCGTGGGCGTGAAGACCGTGCGTTCCGAGAAGGAAGGCGCCGACCCCGCATCCGTCGCGTTTGATGCCGTGAAGGCTGGCAAGGAGCAGGGCGTCGACACCGTGCTCGTGGACACTGCTGGCCGCCTGCAGAACAAGTCCGGTCTGATGGATCAGCTCGGCAAGATCAAGCGCGTGATTGAGAAGGAAGCGCCGGTCACCGAGGTTCTGCTCGTGATTGACGCGACCACCGGCCAGAACGGTATGGTTCAGGCGAAGGTCTTCGGCGATATCGTGGACGTCACCGGTATCGTGCTCACCAAGCTTGACGGCACCGCAAAGGGCGGCATCGTGGTCGCTATCCAGGAGGAGCTCGGCGTTCCCGTCAAGCTCATCGGCCTGGGTGAAGGCCCGGACGACCTGGCGCCGTTCGACCCGGAAGCATTCGTGGACGCGCTGCTGGACTAACATCCTCATACTCCGCCGAGAAGCCACATGTGTTTGAAACACATGTGGCTTTTCTGTTGAACTGGCCTGATACATTTTGGGGATGCCCAGAGAAGCCTCGAGAGAGTGCAAGAATTACACTCCCTCGAGGCTTGATTCCTATACATTTACTGGTAGAACAGGACGTCGCGCTGTGATGACTTCAAAATAATGTTGAGGTACGCGCGATTTCTCTCTCAATATCTCAGACGGAACGCCTGACTCCTCGATGAGACTAATCGCATGAGGAATTAGGGACGGTTCTTCGAGAGAAGAAATAAGACCTGGTTCCTTAGCGCGCCATCCGTTACGAGAAACGGTAACCATAGCGTTCCGGTAGGCATCGTCTGAAAGGCGGCCCAGTTCTTTAGCCCTATACAAAAGAGCCTGCATACTGATGCCCCAATATTCCTTAAGCTCCTTCAGCTTCATCCAGCCTTGACCGTTCATGACTGTAGGCAATTCATCCTGAATGCATGCACTTGGTGCCAAAAATTCTGCGGCAAATGCATGAGCCTGAGCCTCAAGAACCTTATGACCAGGATCAGCATCAGCATGCATTACTAGGTGGCCTAGTTCATGGGCGGCATCAAAGCGTTGACGGTAGTAATCACCCTTTGTCGGGTTCAGAACTACTACTGGAGCTTCGCTACCAAAAGTGGAGTATGCATCAATTGCTGCGCTCTGGAAGGGAGCAAAGACAACGACGATACCATGGTTCTCCATAGCGCGGACAACATGTTGGACGGGCTTATTCCCTAAACCCCAATCTTTACGAACCTGCTCAGCTGCTAGACGAGGAATCTCAGAACCGGGAAGGTCAGAATCAGTCAAGATGCTGGGAAGTACCAGGTCCGGGAAATCGACATATTCACTCATTGTATGCACAACATCCTGGACAACTTGCGTATACGCTTGAGCCTGGTTGCGACTAAGCTGAGTTGTCGAGCGTAAGGACCTAAAGTGAGGTGCGCCAGAAATTAATGGGGCTTCTGAGAACTGACTTTCAAGAAAAGATGGAGCAACGCCAAGAGTTAGAGCTAGTGCGTAGACATTATCTTTAGTTGGGTTTCGGTTACCCGATTCCCAATGAGTAATAGTGACAGCGCTAACTCCAAGACTCCTAGCCAAATCGCTCTTGCGGACGCCTTGAAGTTCTCGAGCTAACGTGAGCCTCCTTGGGTCAAAGGAGAGTATGGGGGAAGAATCTTGTACAGACATAATGCTTTCGCGGACAAAGAGTGTGGTGTATGAGTCATAACAGCTCCTACTCGGCTGCCTTCTTCAGCTTAACATGAGCGTCAGGAACTGCCGGGGCCTCAGGATGGGTCGTAGACTGAACTTCTTCCTGCGCGGAATCGATGGCGGCAAGGAATTTCGACGATGCTGCATGATCGAGTACATCAATGGTCCATACCCAAGGGCTCTGGTTGCGACGTTCGACCGGAGCAGGTAGACCAAGGGCAAACTCCTTAAGTTCACCTTCGGGGGAAATATTATACGCTACTACCAAAATGGGGAGACGCAACGGCAAATCTTCGACGAGATCATCCAACCCCGGAATATCGAGAGTGTCCTGAACGTAGTGATTCGTTGCTGAAATAATTCGCTTTTTCGTGCTGCTCTCCCAACGAATCTTGTCAATGCCACCGAAGCGGTTAGCGCTTTGCATTACCAGGGAGCAACAGGTGCTGACCTCCCAATAGGGCATGTTCTTGTACGAATCACTGCGGTAAAGACCACGCCGACGGCTCAATGCAGTGAGAAGCGGATATGCTTCCTGCGGAAGGTCAGTTGCCAAAGCGTTGAGATTCTTAGTGATAGGTTCATTTTGAAATGAGACAAACTTATCACCGGTAAGGGTGACACGATTAAGATTTTCAGCAACAAGCTCGTAGTGGTTCATGCCCTTGCTGGCGTTCCGTGCATGTTCAGGGTAGTCCGGGTTATTCGCTGCAAGCTGGATAATCTTTGCCGCAGTGGCCAGAGTATCCAAAACCCCGAGGTCTTTAAGCCAGTCCTCCATGACCTTCTTGTTGCTATAGGGAGAGTGGGACATTATTAACTCCTTTGAAAAATATTGTTTGAAAATTAACTAAATAATACACTGCGATTCTATCATTAACAACTGATGGGTGCTTATATGTGTCTATGGCGGGTATGGTGAAGGCGATAAAAACACTCCGAAGCCCATAATGACGACGGGCAGCACACGATGCGGGGCTCTGGGATATTCTGAAATTAGAAGATGCGTAGAAAGAAGACGCCCCAACCCCTCAGGCGGCACCGCGCATCGCACACCATACAACCCAGTTCACCCCGAACCTCAGCGAAGGAGCTACCATGGCAGCCACCAACCTCCCCGGAACTCTTCCCGCCCCCAACTACCAGCCCACCTACCGCTCCAACGGCGCGTGCGACGACCTCGGCAAGCTCGTTGCACCGTACAGCCTTTCGCGCGCCCAGCTGGCTGAGGCTACCGGCATCGCTGACGAGGCTACCGTGAACAGCTGGGTTGAGCAGTGCCGCCTCGACCTCGCTGCGGATGCGCCCGCACCCCTCGAACCCGTGCTGCGGTACCTGGACGAAAACTACCTTCCCGACCCCGCAAACTGGCCCGGCAGCAACCCCTACGACGAGTTCGTCCTTGAGAACATTGCCGCCCGCATGCTGGCACGCGTTGTTGCCGAGACCTTCGGTGCTGACCGTTCGGGCAACTACCGCGACCTGCTGTTGCTGATTGCAACCCTCGTGCTGATCGCCCGATGCTGGGCTGGCACCGATGAGGCTTTCCTGACCCTGCTCAACGCCGAGCCCACCGCGGAGGCGGAAGAGTACCTGCAGGAGGCTATCGCGAACGCCCCCGAGTCCCTGCACCCCCTCCTGACTGAGCTTCTGCTGCCCGACCTGCGTGAGGCACGCGGCACCTTCACCGCCGCCGAAGCGCAGCTACTCACCGGCTACGCGCTCGCCGCCGGATACTACGCGGGTGAGCACCCCTACGAGACTCTGAACGGCATCCACGTTGCGTTTGCCGCAGATGACCGTACCCTGCCCGACGATGAGCTGATGAGCCGTGTTGAGGACGTTCTCAAGGCTAACTTTTCCGCCGCCCGAGCGGAATCCGGCGCTGCTGACAAGAACCAGGAGCCGCACCACGTCACCCTGCCCGGCAACCAGGACGGCTACGAAACCGCCGCGCACCTGATCGCCGCCCTGCCGCAGGCACACGACGCTATCGCTTTCAGCACCCCTGAGGGTGATGACGCGGAGGCGCTCGCCGCCGACCGCCGCGCCGCCTTCACCCTGTACTTGTGCTACCTGATGCTCGGTGATGACGATTCCTTGGAGCAGCGCGCCGCTGAGCTGTACCGCGCCAGCCGTGAGAACTAGCTAGACGCTGAAAAGCCACATGTGTTTCGAAAAGCCACGTTTTTGGTGGCTTCTCGAAACACATGTGGCTTCTCGCGGTTAATGGTGGTGGGTGTGGTGTGGTGGGATTATTCTCAACGGTGACTGTACACGGCGAATTTACACAGCTACGGGCTGTTCCGCGCGAATCGCGCTGTAGGTAGCGTCGCTGACGGTCACGCCGTACTGGTTGGAGGCGAGCCGCAGGATCTCCTCAACGGTGTAGATGCGGAACACGCCGCCTCCGGTTGCCTTAGTGTATTCACGCAGCAGCTGACGGTTCGCGAGCTGACGCACGTGTTCGCCGCCCGATGCGGCGCGTACCTGCTGACCGTTGCGCAGCCAGGTGTCGCGCACACCACCGGTGACGAAGACGCAGTCGGTGCCTTTCACGCGGGTGGTTGCTTCGGCAACGCACTGGTTCCAGAGCGCGAAGTCGGCGTCAAAGCTGGCGTTAGCGAGCAGCGGGTGGCCCTGTGCGAGGGCTTCGCGGCACTGCTGTTCGTGGCGTTCGGGGCTGGGCACGGCACCCACGTGTCCGGTGAAGATGCGGTTCAGTCGCGGCAGGATCGTGTCATCTTCGCGGCGTGCCATGTTGATGGATCCGGTGTCGGTGGTGGGTTCAAGGATCCTCATGATCTGCGCGATGGAGTGGTCCAGCTGGTGCGTAACTGAACGCAACGCGCTCCAGGGGGAGTTGCGTTCTTCGGGCAGGGTTTCTTTGAAGGATGCGAGCGCTGAGCGGACGCGGTCTGCAGCGGCGGGTACGGGGGAGGCGCCGTCGAGTGCTGCCCAGAATTCTTTGAGTGCCTGGTGGGGGAGGAAGGCGTGTCCGCGTAGCTGTGAGTAGGCGCGGAGGATTTCGTCGCTAATGTGGGTTGGGTAGTTGTAGAGGCTTGCAAGCGCGGTGGAGTCGAAGGCGATGAGAATTCCGGGGTGAATGGAAGTCAGCGGGGCGCGATCGAGTTCCTTGTACTCGACGAAGTCTGAGTACAAGGTGCGTGCTTGACGGGTGATTGACATGAATCCCCTCCGGGTATCGAGTATGGTCGGTCAAATGCGAGTGCCGGAGAAGTCGAGGAGAATAATCCATTCCAGTGTATCGGCCTTCTTTGGCAGGTGATGGAGTTTCGGTATAAATATTTTGTTTATTACGTTTGTATCTAACCCGACGACGCGTTATTGCATGTCAGAGTCATTTTCGGGTCTATGTTTTAGGTGTGAATTTCGCCGCGTGACCTCTGCGTTGTGCGGGTTTTTCTTTGTGGTCATGAGCAGTATAGAACAAAAACATGCATTAAGATGCAAAATCTGCGTGGTGGCTCAAAAATGACGAAAGAAAACTCCTCCCACCTGCACATAGGACGCATATAACACGCGGGGGACGAGGCGAGAAAGTAGATGAACATTTATTCCCTCCTGTAGACTTTAAGTGATTCAAATTTGATAAAGGAGAAGAGTAATGTCAGAGCTGACCACTCAAAACCAGGCGGAGGAGCAGGGCCCGGCCCGCACCGTCGTCGTGGCTGAAGACGAGGCATTGATTCGCCTCGACATCGTTGAAATTCTGAAGGACCAGGGTTTCGATGTTGTTGCAGAAACCGATAACGGCAAGACCGCCGTCGAGCTAGCGCAGAAGCACCGCCCCGACCTCGTCCTCATGGATGTGAAGATGCCGATCATGGACGGCATCACCGCAGCTGAAGAAATTGCGAAGGAGCAGATTGCTCCCGTCGTTCTGCTGACCGCATTCAGTCAGAAGGAACTCGTAGACCGTGCCGTTGAGGCAGGCGCTATGGCGTACGTCGTCAAGCCGTTCTCCCCGAACGACCTGGTTCCCGCAATCGAGGTGGCAATTAGCCGCTACGAGCAGATTCGCGCTCTCGAGAAGGAAGTGGGCACCATCCGCGACCAGTTCGAGACCCGCAAGCTCGTTGACCGCGCAAAGTCGCTGCTCATCACCAAGATGAACCTGACCGAGCCGGAAGCATTCCGCTGGATTCAGAAGACCTCCATGGACCGCCGCCTGTCCATGCGCGAAGTTTCCGACACCATCATCAAGCAGCTCTCCTAAGCACAAGACGTGCAAAGTACGTGACAGTACAGGTACGAATGCACGCTACGGCGAAGACTAGGATTCGCCCGTATGCGCCTTCAGCTGGCCAGTATCTGATCAGCACCTTTTCATGACACACAAACGCCCCACCCCTCACGATGAAGCTGAGGGACGGGGCGTTCGTGTTTAACGGTTCGCGGGTGTGCGCCGCGAATCGGGTGCCTAACGCGGGCGGGAACCCGGCGCTACACGGAACTTAACGCAGGTAGCGGTTCAAATCATCTTCGTCATTGTTTGGGCCGCTGATGGGGCGGTCCGTGGGGGAGCCAGCCCAGAGCATACCGCCGGTACCGAGCATTACGCCCAGCCACCAGAAGCTGCCGGGGTTGTTGATGGCGGTCACCAGGCACACCAGCATCACGCCGATTGCGATGGGCAGGACAATGCGCTTGGCGCGCACAATCTTCGGGTAACGCTTGAAATAGGGGGTGCGCTCGCGGGCCATGGTGCTCCTTCTGGTCGTACCTTCTGGTGGGGTGTCGGCGGGGTGCCGTGTACCCCGTGCTTCTACGATTTTAGGCTACTTGCTGAGACTGTAGGACTTTATACTGCGGGAGATTATGCAGTGGGGCGGGGAATCAGCATGTTGGTGATGCGTGCGGTGCAGGTGGTGCGGCCGCGCTCATCCACAATGTCGATGGAGTGGATGCACAGGGTGCGTCCGAGCTTGACAGCGGTGCAGGTTGCGGTAACCACGCCGGAGACTGCCGGGCGCACGTGGGTTGCGTTGATGTCCACACCGACTGCTACGAGGTTTTCGCCGCCGTGCACACCCGCGGAGAGCGAGCCGAGGGTCTCGGCGAGAACCACGTTGGCACCGCCGTGCAGCAGACCGATGGGCTGGGTGTTACCGGCGACGGGCATGGTCGCAACGGTGCGTTCTGCGGTGAGTTCCTGGAACTTAATGCCCATGGCGGGGATGAGCTCGCCCAGGCCGCGGGGGAAGTAGGGGTGCAGGTGCTCGGGGATGCCGCTTTCGGTCAGCTGCGCCTTGATTTCTTCTGCGCTGAGGGTGGTGGGTGCTGCCGCGCGGACGGGTGCGTGGTGTGTGTTGTTTTCAGTCATGACTTCCAGTGTACTCCTCGGTTTTTGTTGCTTTAGGCGGGATAGCTTTTCGCGGGTGCTTCCGGGTGCGGGTCAGCCCCGCCTCCTGAACTCAGGAGGCGGGGCTGAAAAACGCTATGGAAGCGGAGAGGATTAGGCGGAAATGGCTTCTGCCTTTTCGATGTCCTCGTCGCGGATTTCCTTATCGGGATTCGCTCCGATTGCCTTGGAGATGCGCTCGGTCAGGGTTGCGATGGTCGCGTCACCGGTCACGTTGGTCGCGGTGCCGAAGGAATCCTGAGCCAGGTACAGAGCAATCATCAGGGCAATCATGGAGGAGTCAAAGCCAAGCATAGACTCCAGCAGACCGATTGCGGTCATCACGCCACCGCCGGGAACGCCGGGAGCGGCAACCATCATCACGCCGAGCACTAGAATCATGGGAACCAGCGAACCGAAGTCGGGGCTCTTACCGGTCATGAACAGCACAGCCACCGCGCAGGAGGTAATGGTGATCATGGAGCCGGAGAGGTGAATGGTTGCGCACAGCGGAATCGCGAAGTCCACCACGCGAGCAGAGATGCCAGCCTTCTTTGCAGAACGCACGGTCACCGGGATGGTCGCAGCCGAAGACTGGGTGCCGATTGCGGTGAAGTACGCGGGCATCATGGTCTTGAGCATCTGGATGGGGCTACGGCGAGACACCGCGCCAGCCACCGAGTACTGCAGGGCCAGGGTGACCCAGTGCAGAATAATCACCATGACGAACACAAGACCGAAAACGGAGAGAATCTTGGCGACCTGACCGGCGAGGGTCATGTTCGCGAACACGCCCACAATGTGTACGGGCAGCAGGGGGATAATCACGTAGCTGAGCATCTTCTCAACGATGACCTGGAAGTCCTCGAAGAGGTTCAGCATTGCGCGGGTCTTCAAAGCGGTAATGCCCAGGCCCAGGATGAAGGAGAGAATCAGGGCGCTCAGCACGCCCATAATCGGGGTCAGCTGAATGGAAACGTAACCGGTGGAGAGGGCGTTCTCGGGGTTATCGAAGGATGCGAGCTGCTGACCCTTCAAGATGATGGGGTAGAGCAGCAGTGCGCAGGTCAGTGCCAGGAAGCCAGCAAGGACGCTGGAGAGGTATGCCAGACCCACGGTGATGCCGAGCATCTTGCCTGCACCCTGCGCGAGAGAACCAATGCCGGGCACGATGAAGCCGATAATAATCAGTGGAATCGCGAAGCTTAGGAAGGCGCTGAACACGGTGGAGAAGGAGACGAAGAGCTGCACAATGAAGTCGGTGGCGATGGATGCGCCGGTTGCGTCATTGATGCCGCTAATCATTCCGGGGGTCAGCAAGCCGATGAGTACACCCGATGCGATCGCGATGAGAATCCACGCGAGGAGGGGTAGTTTTTTGAGTGCCTTCATAGTTTCCTAAATGAGGGTTCGTTGTGTGTTGAGCGCGGGAGGTGCCCTCACGGTCCGGTGGATCCTGCCGGTGAATTCTGGGTAGAGTTCTGCCTATGAATACACGGGGTGTGGGGGTTCCTACGCTGGAGGCGATAATAAGGTTATATATTATCTGGAAACTGTATTATTATCCACCTTATATAGTGGCTTGGGGCACAATTTTTGGGAGAAAACTCATCAAACGCGCCCCACCGGCACCTGCATATGAGGTAAAACTCTTTCCACACACCCCGTTATTCCGCTATATGGCACAGCGCCGGTACCCAACACAGCGCCAGCACCCAACACAGCGCGGGCGCCTCCCCACAGTCCAAACCCGCAATCACCGAAACTGGCCCCCGAACCCAGCCGTCACGAAGCCAACCACCAAGAAAACTCAGACTCGATACACTAGAGGAGTGACTACAGAGAACAAAACCCTCCTGCTCATTGACGGACACTCCCTCGCCCTACGCTCCTTCTTCGGCATCTACACCATGGCCGAAAAGACCGGACAGCACATCTTCGTGCGCAGCGACGGCCAGCACACCGAAGCCGTCCACGCCTTCCTCTCCACCCTGCTGAGCATCATCAAAGACAACCAGCCCAGCCACATCGCCGTAGCCTTTGACCTGCCCGGCGGCACCTTCCGCACCGCCGAATACGGCGAATACAAGGGTGGTCGCAACGCCATCCCCGAAGCCTTCAACGGCCAGATCGACCTCATCAAAAAGATGCTCGGCGCGCTCAACATCCCCGCGCTCACCTACGAAAACTACGAAGCCGACGACATCGTCGCAACCCTCACCCGCCGCGGCACCGAAGCCGGCTACAAGGTCCTCATCCTCTCCGGCGATCGCGACATCTTCCAGCTCGTCACCGACGACGTCACCCTGCTCTACCCGGTCACCACTGGCCCCTCCAAGGGTATTCAGCGCATGGACCCCGCCGCCGTCGAAAAGAAAACCAAAGTACCCCCGCACATGTACCCCGACCTTGCCGCCCTCACCGGCGAACAGGCGGACAACCTGCCCGGCGTACCCGGCGTGGGCCCCGGCTTCGCCGCCAAATGGCTCGGCGAATACGGATCCCTCGACGCCGTCATCGAAAACAGCGACAAGATTGGCGGCAAGAAGGGCGAAGCACTACGCGAAAACATCGACAACGTCGTACGCAACCGCCGCCTCAACCAGCTCGTCAACGACCTCGACCTGAACGTCACCCTCGAAGACACCGCATTCACCCCCGACCTGGACGCTCTGAACGCCTTCTTCGACGAAGTAGAGTTCCGCACCATCCGCAAGCGCGCCGCCGACACCCTCGGCCCCATCGTACGCGCCGCCGGAACCGCAGGCTCTGCAAGCTCCGCCGCAGAAGCAGGGGAGGAGGGCGCCACCAAGAAGGCACCCACCGGCCCCGTCTACGCACCCATTGCCACCAGCGCACCCACCAAAAACGCAGACGCAGCAGCATTCCGAGCCTTCTGCGCCTCCGCAGCCGAAGAAAACTACGGCACCGACAAACAGGGCGCGCCCATCGCCGTACCCGAACGCCTCGAAGGCGCCGTGACCCTCTACCCGGTCACCAACCTGCCCGTAGCGCGCCCCGCCATCGGCGACGCACCCGCCGTCAAGGTCACCAAAACCAAGATCCGCGCTGCCGAAGAAAACCCCGAACTGCTCGGCGTGCTCCTCACCAGCAAGAACACCAGCCTCTGGATCGACACCCGCACCATCGACCCGGAACTCGACGCCGCCCTCGCCGCCTGGCTCTCCGACGAAGCAGCCCGCAAAATCGTCATGGACCTCAAGGTTCAGCGCAAGCTCCTGCGCGCCTACGGCTACGAACTCGCCGGCGCCGTCGAAGACCCCGCCCTGTCCTCCTACATGTGCGGCTTCATCCCCACCGCAACCCGCAAACTCTTCTCCGAACGCATGGAAGACCTCGCTGAACGCTACCTCTGGATCCCCAAGGACCCCTACGCGCAGCTCGTCTTCCAACCCGAAGAAGAAGAGGCAGAACCCTCCCTCTTCAGCATGCCCGGCGAAGCCGAACCCGTCGAAAACCTGCGCTACTTCACGCAGATCAGCCGCATCATCCACGAACTCGCGCGCCTGCTGCACTACGAAATGGAAGAACACGGCCAGCTCAAAGTCTACGAAGAAATCGAACTGCCGCTACTTTACGTCCTCGCAGACATGGAGCAGGCAGGCATCGCCGTCTCCGACGCGCTCCTTGCCGAACTGCACGACACCTTCTCCGCACGCGCTAACCAGGCGCAGGACGCCGCACGCACCATCATCGGCGACACCGTCCAAACCGACGACGGCGAAGAACCCCTCAACCTCGCCTCCGTCAAACAGCTGCAGACCGTGCTCTTCGACAAGCTCGCCCTGCCGCACACCCGCAAAATCAAATCCGGCTACTCCACCGACGCCGAATCCGTCACCGAACTGCTCACCAAAATCTCCCCGGAGTCCGACGGTGCCGCATTCCTCGGTGCGCTCGCCGCCTACCGCGACAACATCAAGCTCGTACAGACCGTCGAAGGCCTGCAGAAAGCAGCCGCCGACGACGGACGCGTGCACACCACCTTCCAGCAGGGTGCCGCCGCCACCGGCCGCCTCTCCTCGACCGCGCCGAACCTGCAGAACATCCCGATCCGCACCGAAGAAGGCCGCCGCATCCGTGGAGCCTTCATCGTCGCGCCCGCACCCGTCGACGGCGTGGAGTACGAGGGTCTGCTCACCGCCGACTACTCGCAGATCGAAATGCGCATCATGGTGCACCTCGCCGCCGACGAGAAGCTCATCGCAGCCTACGAAGCGGGGGAGGACCTGCACCGTTACGTCGGCTCCGAAGTCTTCGGCGTAGCCCCCGAAGAAGTCACCCCCGAACAGCGTTCCAAGGTCAAGGCAATGTCCTACGGCCTGGCATACGGCCTGTCCCGCTTCGGCCTCGCCAAGCAGCTGAACATCAGCTCCGACGAAGCAGGCGAACTGCGCACCAACTACTTCAAGCGCTTCGGACGCGTGGGACGCTTCCTGCGCGGCGTGCTCAAGCAGGCACACCAGGACGGCTACACCGAAACCATTTTCGGTCGCCGCCGCGTGCTGCCCGACCTGGACTCGCCCAACCGTGTACGCCGTGAAGCCGCCGAGCGCGCCGCCCTCAACGCCCCGATTCAGGGCACCGCCGCGGACATCATCAAGATCGCCATGATCAATATTCACCGCCGCCTGCGCGAAGAGGGCCTGAAGACCCGCATGCTGCTGCAGGTGCACGACGAAATCATCCTCGAAGTCGCCACCGGTGAGCGTGAAGCCGCCGAACGCGTGCTCGTCGAGGAGATGAGTGGTGCCGCCTCCCTGCGTGTTCCTCTGGATGTGCAGGTCGGCTGGGGCAAGTCTTGGCAGGAGGCAGGCCACTAGGTTCGTTTCTTCTCTCGGCTCTGCACGGAAAGCGGTATTCGTCCTCGTTCCTACAGGGGCACCCGCCCTCGCTTCGCTTCGGGCACCCTGATGTCACTACGGACGATACCGCCTTTCCGCGCTGGGGGTAGCAGGTCACCGAGCGGGTGCGGCCGCGTTTTCCGGGTAGCTGCTCAGCGAGCCGCTCTTGGCCCCGCTACCGGAGCGTGCCGGTGCACCTTCCGGAAGCGACATCAGGGTACCCTCTCGGGTGCTCTCCGCAGCGAAGCAAGGAGAGAGCGGAGCGCCCGAGAGGGTGGGTTCCCCTGTAGGAGCGTAGGAAGGTGCGCACCGGTCGCATCCTTGGGTGGGGAGAGGAACGAGGACGGGCGCCGTCCCCTCCGCAAACCACAACGTAAACCACAAGTTCAAAACCGCAAATAAGTACGGGAATCCCGGGCGCGTAACCATTGACGACACGCCCGGGATTCCCGTACACTATTAATCGCGTGTACCAACGTACGGGTTTTCTATGCTCTTTTTTCTCCTTAAGAAAACGGGGAGAAAACGGGCACAGACCGCTCGCACACCCTGCTGAGAGCATCTGCTTCCGGTGGGTGGTACACATTGTAAGTATCCGTCAGCTCGACGTTTCCTCACCCCGTTCAAAGGCGTTAGCGGCCCTATGCCGTGCGCGCCGGGGTGAAAAAGTGAGCCGGTCGGCGCCTCCACTCGGGGGTGTTGAACGGCGAACCGGCAGCGTCGACCTATTAGAAATCCAATTGGAGCCCTCACTACATGAGCACCAACATCCCTCAGGTCGCAATCAACGACATCGGCGACGAGCAGGCATTCCTCGAGGCAGTCGAGAAGACCATCAAGGTCTTCAACGACGGCGATCTCGTCTCCGGCCAGGTCGTTAAGATCGACCACGATGAGGTTCTGCTCGACATCGGTTACAAGACCGAAGGCGTCATCCCCTCCCGCGAGCTGTCCATCAAGCACGACATCGACCCCTCTGAGGTTGTCGAGCTCGGCTCCGAGGTTGAGGCACTCGTCCTCACCAAGGAGGACAAGGAAGGTCGCCTGATCCTCTCCAAGAAGCGCGCACAGTACGAGCGTGCATGGGGCGACATCGAGAAGGTCAAGGAAAACGACGGCGTCGTTACCGGTACCGTTATCGAGGTTGTCAAGGGTGGCCTTATCCTCGACATCGGTCTGCGTGGCTTCCTGCCCGCATCCCTCGTTGAGATGCGCCGCGTCCGCGACCTCGCACCTTACATCGGTCAGCAGATCGAAGCTAAGATCATCGAGCTGGACAAGAACCGCAACAACGTTGTTCTGTCCCGCCGTGCATACCTGGAAGAGACTCAGTCCGCTGTTCGCTCCTCCTTCCTCAACGAGCTGGAGAAGGGTCAGGTCCGCGAGGGCGTTGTCTCCTCCATCGTCAACTTCGGTGCATTCGTGGACCTGGGTGGCGTGGACGGTCTGGTTCACGTTTCCGAGCTGTCCTGGAAGCACATCGACCACCCGTCCGAGGTTGTCGAGGTTGGCCAGCCCGTTACCGTCGAGGTTCTCGAGGTGGACCTGGACCGCGAGCGCGTGTCCCTGTCCCTCAAGGCAACCCAGGAAGATCCGTGGCAGGCATTTGCTCGCACCCACGCTCTGGGTCAGATTGTTCCCGGCAAGGTCACCAAGCTCGTTCCCTTCGGTGCATTCGTGCGCGTTGAGGACGGCATCGAGGGCCTCGTCCACATCTCCGAGCTGGCAACCCGCCACGTTGATCTGGCTGAGCAGGTCGTCTCCGTTGGTGAAGAGGTCTTCGTTAAGATCATCGACATCGACATGGACCGCCGCCGCATCTCCCTGTCCCTCAAGCAGGCAAACGAGGGCGTTGACCCCAACGCTACCGAGTTTGACCCCGCTCTGTACGGCATGGCTGCAGAGTACGACGAGGCTGGCAACTACAAGTACCCCGAGGGCTTCGACCCCGAGGCTAACGAGTGGCTGGAAGGCTTCGACGCACAGCGCGAGGCTTGGGAAGCACAGTACGCAGAGGCACAGGCTCGCTTCGAGGCTCACAAGGTTCAGGTTGCTAAGGCTCTCGAGGCTGACGCAGAGGCTGCAGCAGCAGCTCCCGCAGCAGCTGAGCCCGCACCGACCTCTTACTCCTCCGAGGAGCCCGCTTCCGCAGGTACCCTCGCATCGGATGAGGCACTGGCTGAGCTCCGCAAGAAGCTGACCGGCAACTAATCTGCCGCTCAGATGAGCACTCATCAGGCGTAATAGCCGATAGGTAACCCCCGCGTGGGGTGCCTAGAGCAGAGGAACCCCCTCACCTCCCGTTTGGGAGGTGAGGGGGTTCTTTGCGTTATTGGGGGCCGGGTGAGTCGGGGTTGGGGGACGTTGGGAGCCGGGGTACGTGCCCGGTGTTGCTGTGCTCTGTATTGCTGCGCCCCGTGTTGCTGGGGAGGATTTTAGGCGGCGGTCATCTGCTCCCAGACGGCGCGCACCTGCTCGGCGGTTTCCTCCAGCGAGCCGCCATTATCGATAATCCAGGTTGCGACCGCCTCACGCTGCTCGTCGGTTGCCTGCGCGGCGATGCGGGCGCGCGCATCCTCCTCACTCATGCCGCGTGAAGATACGAGGCGCTGCAGGCGAGTCGCCAGGGGAGTGCGCACCACGACCACGCCCTCAAAAGCGGACGGGTCGCCGGTCTCCACGAGCAGAGGAATATCCTCCAGCACCACGCCGCTAAAACCGGGTTCGGACTGCGCCTGCTCCACCAGCTGTGCGGCACGCTCACGAATAGCGGGATGCACAATTGCGTTCAGACGCAGGCGCGCCTGCTCATCATTGAACACGATACGCGCCAGGGCGGGGCGGTTGAGGCGGCCGTCCTCATCGAGCAGATGCTCACCGAACTCCGCGACCGTGCGGGCGAGCACCGCCTCGCCGGGCTCCATGAGGGAGCGGGAGATAGCGTCCGCATCCACCAGGAACGCGCCCTGCTCAACGAAGAGGGAGGCGATGGTGCTCTTGCCGCTGCCGATACCGCCGGTGAGGGCGTAACGGCGCAGGGCAGTGGAGGCGGGGGAAGAAGGCTGGGACATGGACGGTGCTCCTGACGGGCTGTGCCACAATAGATAGGTACTGATTAGAGGAGGACACATGCAGGAAGAAACTCGCGCCAACCGCTACCTTGTGCCGCGCGGCGATGAGCCCTATGAGAGCCTCCTCGAAATTAAGCGTAGCGAATTTATTGGTCACATCAAGCGCGTGAGCACCGTTGAGGAGGCGCGCGCCTACATTGAGTCGGTGCGCAAGACCTACCACGATGCCCGCCACGTGTGCTCGGCGTTCATTATTGGTGCCGACCGCGATATTCAGCGTTCCTCCGATGACGGTGAGCCCGCCGGTACCGCCGGTGTGCCGATGATGCAGGCGCTGCTGGCGCGTCAGACCCGCGAGGATGGCACTACTGACCTGTCGGATGTGGTTGCGGTGGTCGTGCGCTATTTCGGCGGCATTAAGCTCGGCGCGGGCGGTTTGGTGCGCGCCTACACTGATTCGGTGGTGCAGACCCTGGACTCGGCCCAGTTCGATTCGCGTGAGCGTCTGCGCGTGGGTCAGGTGCCCAGTTCGCATGCGGACGCGGGCCGCCTGGAGAACGAGATCCGCGCCGCCGGACTGAACGTGCTGGGTACCGAGTACGGTGCGGAGGGTGCCACGATTTCTCTGGGCGTGTTTGATCGCCCCGAGGAGCTCGAACGTGCCGAGGAGCTGGTGGTGAGCCTGAGTTCCGGTGCAGCGAGCGTGACCTGGGGCGATACTCAGTGGGTGGATTTGCCGGTGTAGGTTACCGCTCCCTATATTCTCGGTCTTAGATTTCCGGTCCCAGATTTTCGGGCTAGAGCGCCTGCCTAAAGCCCCCAAAACCCAAAAGATAGTCCAACCTTAGTTAATAGTTACTCTAACCCTAGTAATTGCCCGCTAAAGCTGATAGCCTAAAAAGCGTTGCGGAACGCACACGCCCCTCCACGGCACGGGCAACGGGTTCGTCACCAGCGGTAACCCAGCCCGGCGCCTCCACGAGGCAACGCGTGCGCCCGCACCGACGGGCAGGGCTCAACGCTGACATCTCAGCGCCGAGAACTGGGTACTATCTCAGCGCTGAGGTCCTGATGCTGACGTCTTGAAGCTATAGCTTAGTTGCTCAAGGAACGAGGCACAGCTGTATGCCGGTACTATACGATCCGGCAGACGGTAGTGTGTGCACGAACCATCTGCCGGTAGGCGCTGAGCCCCGCCCGTCACCTTACGAAGAATCAGCTAACGAACGCTCTGAAGAGCTCAAGGTCGTGAAAACGTGACGCAGTCGGGAACCTACTATCAACAAGTAGACGAACAAGCAGGCAAAAACTCATCAGAGCAGTCCGCGGGCAGCCGCGGCGGCACCGCGACCCTCAACCGCCAGGGAGCGCGCCTCCCCAAGATGGGCACTGCCGAGCAGCTTGAACCCGCCACCGTCGCCCAGCTACTCAACGCCTACCGCCAGCAGAACCTCGGCACCCTCCTGGGCGTGCTCACGCAGCGTCCGGCGGAGTTTGCCCGTCAGCTCGGCAGACTCTGCCGCGTCTTCCCCGAACACGTTCACGCTATCGCTCAGGCGTTCGGCGCCGTGGGCCGCGCCCTGCCCATTGACGAGCTGGTGCGCCTGCACAACCGCTACTCCAACGCCGCCCGCGGAGTTGGCGAACACCTCAGCCTGGACAACTCCGGCGTGGCGCACCTGGTTCAGAGCCCAGCACTGAGCCGTGAAGGTGCGGGCCACCTGCTCATGGCGGTTGAACTCTGCCTCGCCGGCAGGATGCGCGGGCTCACCATCGCCATGCCCTCCACCGAGGCGTTCACTCCGGCTGATCAGGCGCCAAGCCTCGGCTCCTGCAACCCCGCCCTGGACGGTGCCCTCAACGCTTTTGAACCGGCAGGCTGGGAGCCGTTCTCCCTGGACGGCAGCGAAGTGCTGCTCGCGACCGGTGTGCGCGATGTGCCCGATGGCTACGAGCTGTCCCTCTGGCTGCTCGACGACGACTACCAGTGCCGCGCCCGCATTGAGCGCGGCGCCCCGCAGGTATGCGTGGCAAGCTTCTACGATGAAGAAGTCATCACCCGCACCGTGGAAGAAACCGGGTCGGGTGAAGCTGGCCTGGTCGAAAACTACCGTGTGGAGGAGTACGCGGAACTGGACTTCCTCAACGCCATGGACCGGCAGGTACGCTACGTGGCGGTCACCGCCGCGGTGGGGGAGCCGCTGCTGTCTGTACTGAACGAGAAGAGCGCGGTGCCGAATAGTATTCCCGACCCTGCTGCTTTTGCGAACGGTGCGGGCGCCTCCCGGTTTGCGAGGAGTGCCCGCCCGGATATCCGCACCGCTGCCGTGGTCGGTAAGGGCCTGCGCACCGTCAATCACCGCGGCATGCTGCCGGTGTTGGGCGTGCCGAACCGCACCGTGTGCGCGGTGATTGACCTGTATAAGCAGCGCATTTGCGTGCCGGGTGTGGGTATTCCGCGCGGGCTGAGCGTGGAGGATGAAGAGCGCACCATGCAGCTGATTTTGAGCGCCCTGAACGGGTACCTTCCGCTGACGAACCGGGCGCTGATGAGCCTCGCCGGAGCCACCGTGGAGGTGCGCTAACGCTGCGGTCAACTAGCACTGCAGTCATCTAACACTGCGGCACCCCACGGCTACAAACCAATAAAATACCGCCCGGAACCTTGCTGTGAGCACGGTTCCGGGCGGTACGTGTTTAACGAACTAGCCGGTGACTAACCGGTCGCCAGGTGAGCTACCGCCAGGCGAGTTAGTTGCCGGATTAGCTAGTTTCGGATTAGTTAGTTGCGGGACCCTGACCGTTGATGATGCGCTGCGCCTCATCCTCGGTCAGCTGGTAGCCGTAGAAGGTCGAGTAGAACTCGCGGGTCTCCTTCACCAGGTCAACGTCGGAGAACTTCTCGGGGTGGAACAGCTTCGCCGCCCACAGAATCTGCAGAGCCTCCTCAGCCGAGTAGCGGTCCCAGTTGAAAGTGCCGACCGGGTTCTTAATAATCTTGCCGTTCTTCACCGCCAGAACGTCAGCCCACGCGGCGTCCGCCTTAATCGCGTCGACGCCCTTCTGCGCATCTGCGCCGCCAATGATGATGTACTCCGGCTGCGATGCAATAATCTGCTCCAGAGAAATGTTCTTCAGGTTCTCCACGCCGTCCAGGGAGTTCTTCGCACCCGAAAGCTTCATCCATTCGCCAATCAGGGAGTTCGATCCGTCCACCTTCGTCAGGTCGGAACCGCCCGCAATGTGCAGAACCTTCGGGGACTCGGTGACGCCCTGCAGGCGCTCCTTGATGAGGTTCTCGTTCTTCTCCAGGTACGCCAGGTACTTCTCGGCACGCTCAATCGCCTCATCGGTGCCAATCACCTCGGCGGTCAGCTCAACGGTGCGCTTCAGGTCCGCGAAGTTCTGGAACTCAACGTGCACCGCCGGGATACCCGCCTCAGCTGCCTTCGCAATCTGCTCCTTCGAGGAGGCGAGCAGTACCTCCGGCTTGTTGGCGAGCAGCTGCTCCATGTTCACGTCGGTGCCCTTCACGGGCGCGTCAACCTTCTCAATGCCGGGGTACACCTGCTTGAACCATGCCAGAGACTTCACGTTAGTTGTGGTGGACACCAGCTTCTCAGCGCCGCCGAGCAGCAGAACCACCTGGTTGTTTGCGTGCCACAGGTCAGCGATGCGCTCCGGGTTGGTGGGGACGGTGACCTCCTTGCCGTCAATGTCCTTAATGACCTTGGTGCCGTCACCGTTATCCTTCACGAAGAAGCTGGTGTGCTTCTTCGTGGAATTGCTCGAAGCCGAGACTGAGGTCGAGCTCGAAGCCGAACCCGAGGAGGAGGCGGTGTTCGCGGCACCGCAACCGGTCAGCGCAGCCAGCAGCAGGGAAGTGGTCAGGGCAATGCCGGTGTGGAACTTCGTAATCTTCATGATGTGTCTTTCTGTGTCGATAGGGTGGGTGAATAACCCGGCGGCGGCCTGGGTGGGGCAGGCGTGCTAGGGACACGCCTCCCACAAGACAAAGGGCACCTCTACCGTATCTCTTGTGTGCCACCCAAACCACCGCCGGAAATCTAAACGCTGCGGAGCCTCAGATATCGAGGCTCGTCATGTGCACGCTGGAGCGACCCAGCTCGGGGGAGTAGGTCACCGTCAGGTCGGTGTTGAAGGTGCGTGAGAGAACCTCGCTGGTGAGCACCTTGGAGGCGCGGCCCGTCAAAAGTTGAGCCGGCGCATCTGCAGGTACCTCCGGCGTTGCGTTTGGCACGGTATCGGGCATATCGCGCGCACCAAGCAGGGCGACGGTCGCATCCAGCATGAGGGCGTGATCCGGGTTGTGGGTCGTGAAGATGACCCCGTACCCGGCATCGCGCAGCTGCCGAATTTTCCGCAGAACCTTCGCCTGATTCGCAACGTCCAGGGCGCTCGTCGGCTCGTCCAGAACGATGAGCGGGGCGTCTTGCACCAGGGTTCGGGCAATACCCACCTGCTGACGCTGACCGCCGGACAGCTGATCCAGCGGGGAGTGCGCCAGGTCGAGCAGCCCCAGCTCCTCCATCACGGTGTGCACCTGCTCACGGTCACGATGCGAGGGCGAAGAGAACAACCCGATATAGGGTGCGCGACCCATCAGCAGGTACTCGGTCACGGTGTAGGAGATGCCGCGACCCTCCATCTGCGGAAGGTAGGCGATGCGGCGGGCACGCTCAGTCGCGGTCAAAGAATCCAGCGGCTCACCGCCCAGGTGAATGCTGCCCTCGGTGAGCGAATTTAAACCAATCAGGCAGTTCAACAGGGTGGACTTACCCACACCGTTGCGACCCAGAATGGCGAGGACCTCACCGCGTCGCACCTGCAGGTTCACGTTGCGGAAAATCCAGCGGCTGAAGCGGTGCCCGGAACGGTGCAGACCAGCGCGGTGATCCGTTCGGCGGCGCTTGATGTGCCCGCCCCGGTGGCCGTAACGGAAGCCCGCATCGTCCAGGTGCAGCAGAACCTCGGCGCTCGCATCCGTGCGGTGCTGAGTATAGGGAGTGGAAGACGACATTACTTCACCCGAACCTTTCCAAACAGCAGTAGCGCCACGTACAGGGGCGTGCCAATGAAGCCGGTCAGCACGCTCAGAGGAACCTCCGCGCTGGTGAGGCTACGCGCCAGGGTATCGACGAACATCATGAACGAAGCACCCATCAGGATGGATAGTGGCATGAGCTTAGTCGTGTCACTACCGACCAGCAGGCGGCACAGGTGCGGAATGACCAGGCCAACCCAAGAAATCGGGCCGCCAATACACACGCTGGTCGCGGTCACCAGGGTTGCCAGCAGAATGGTGATACCGCGGGTGCGGGTCAGGTTAATGCCGAGGGTGCGCGCTTCATCGTCACCGAGCGAGAGGATATTGATGCGCCAGCGCATCGCCAAGAGCAGCAGGATGCAGGGCACCGCCACCAGCGCAAACTGCGTGAGTGCTTCCGCGCGTACGTCCTGCAGGGAGCCCATCTGCCAGAACACGATTTGCGCCAGCTGAGTTTCGGGGTTCGCAATGAACTTCAACGCACCCAGCGCGGCGGTGCCAAAGCCACCCACAATCACGCCGGAGAGCACCAGCATGAGCGTGGACTGATTCTTGAGCAGGCGCGGAATGCTCACGGTCAGCAGTACTGCCGCGAGGCCGCCGGCGAGGGCGGAACCCTGAATCGCGAGGCTCGTGCCCACACCCAGCAGAATGGCGGAGGCGGCACCCACCGACGCGCCCTGCGAAACACCCAGCAGGTAGGGGGAAACCAACGGGTTACGGAAAACTGCCTGGAAGGTGGCGCCCGCAATGGCGAGGGCGGCACCGATGAGCCTGGCGGCGAGCAGGCGCGGAATGCGCACGGTCAGCAGCATGTTTTCGGCGGGCTTGTAGACCTTCAAATCCATGCCGAACCAGTTCTTGCAGAGGATGCGGAAGAGCTCGTCCAGTTCGACCGGGTACCTGCCGGTGATGAGTGAGAGATAGGTGACGCCCAGCAGAATGGCGAGGGCGATGAGCAGAATCAGCGGGTACGAGGACGCGAAGAGGGTGCTACGATGCTCGGTTTTGGTAGCTAAGGTGGCAACCGGCGCGCCGGTGGGGTTCGCCTCCGGGTTCGCTTCTGTGGATTCGTTCGGGGTTGCCTGTGAAGCTGTCTCCGTGGTCGTGCTCATGGAGTCCTTCCGTGCGCTCTTGTGGTCCCGTTCTGTCTGCGTGTGTGCTCTAAACATATGTGAGCCACATCAAAGAGGCAAAGGGGGTGAGTGCAGAGCGCCCGTCATAAGTCTTTATGTGTTGCCGCTTATCTTCTGCGGTGCGGCACCCGTAAGTGGCGGCGGCTGTGGGGGAGGGCGGCCACCCCTAAGAGCGCTGTTCCTAAGAGCACCGTCATCGTGCGGGAGAATGCTCCCGCTCGCCTCCTGCCCGGTAGCGCAGATGAACCAGTCGAAAGACCCTTATCTTTTGCGTCCCCTCTTTTATGAACTTGGGCACTTTCATGGTGATGGCTTGTTACCTGTCGTGTCTGTACTATTGCGCGTGATTATATTGCGCCAGCAGAAAAGGGTGACCAATCCGGGGGCGCATTGGGCGGCTTTCCCCTAGGATGGATACATGAGTTACGCACCTAAAATTAACCGCGTTGTTGCCCCCTTTGAGGTCATTAGCCCCTTCCAGCCTGCCGGTGATCAGCCGAAGGCTATCGCCGAGCTCACCGAGCGTGTGCAGAACGGTGAGAAGGACATTGTGCTGATGGGCGCTACCGGTACCGGTAAGTCCGCGACTGCAGCCTGGCTGATTGAGGCGGTGCAGCGTCCGACTCTGGTGCTCGTGCAGAATAAGACTCTGGCGGCGCAGCTGGCGAATGAGCTGCGTGAGCTGCTGCCGAATAATGCGGTGGAGTATTTCGTCTCGTACTACGACTACTACCAGCCTGAGGCGTACGTGCCGCAGACCGATACGTTCATTGAGAAGGACTCCTCCATCAATGAGGAGGTGGAGCGTCTGCGCCACTCGGCGACGAACTCCCTGCTGACTCGCCGTGACGTGGTGGTGGTTGCGACCGTGTCCTGCATTTACGGTCTGGGCACGCCCGAGGAGTACATTGCGCAGATGGTGACTTTGCGTCGCGGTGAGGAGGTTGACCGCGACGAGCTGTTGCGCCAGTTCGTGGCGATGCAGTACGCGCGTAACGATATGGACTTTCACCGTGGCACGTTCCGTGTGCGCGGCGATACCGTCGAAATCATCCCCATGTACGAGGAGAACGCGATCCGCATTGAGTTCTTCGGCGATGAGATTGAGGCGATTTACACCCTGCACCCGCTGACCGGCGAGGTGATTCGCGAGGAAGAAGAAATGTATGTCTTCCCCGCAAGCCACTACATCGCCGGTGCCGAGCGTATGGCGAAGGCCATTACCTCCATTGAGGATGAGCTACGCGAGCGCCTGCAGACCCTCGAATCTCAGGGCAAGCTGCTGGAGGCGCAGCGTCTGCGCATGCGCACCACCTACGACCTGGAAATGATGGAGCAGATGGGCTTCTGCAATGGCATTGAGAACTACTCGCGCCATATTGACGGTCGTGCCGCAGGTAGCGCTCCGAACTGTCTGCTGGATTATTTCCCGGATGATTTCCTGCTGATTATTGACGAGTCACACGTGACGGTTCCGCAGATTGGTGCCATGTACGAGGGCGATATGTCCCGTAAGCGCACCCTGGTGGAGCACGGTTTCCGCCTGCCGTCGGCGATGGATAACCGCCCGCTGAAGTGGGAGGAGTTCCTGGAGCGTATCGGTCAGACGATTTACCTTTCGGCGACCCCGGGTAAGTATGAGCTGTCGCAGGCTGATGGTTATGTGGAGCAGATTATTCGCCCGACCGGCCTGATTGACCCGGAGATTGTGGTCAAGCCGACCAAGGGGCAGATTGACGATTTGCTCGAGGAGATTCGCGTGCGCGTTGAGCGTGATGAGCGTGTGCTGGTCACGACCCTCACCAAGCGCATGGCGGAGGATTTGACCGAGTACCTGCTGCAGCACGGCGTGAAGGTGCAGTACCTGCACTCTGACGTTGACACGTTGCGCCGTGTGGAGCTTCTGCGTGAGCTGCGCCTGGGTACCTTTGATGTGCTGGTTGGTATTAACCTGCTGCGTGAGGGCCTGGACCTGCCCGAGGTGTCCCTGGTTGCGATTCTGGATGCCGATAAGGAAGGCTTCCTGCGTTCGACCACTTCGCTGATTCAGACGATTGGTCGTGCAGCGCGTAACGTGTCCGGTCAGGTGCACATGTATGCCGATAAGATTACGGATTCTATGCGCGTGGCGATTGATGAGACGAATCGCCGCCGCGAGATTCAGCAGGCGTACAACCGTGAGCACGGCATTGACCCGCAGCCGCTGCGTAAGAAGATTGCCGATATTACGGATGTTCTCGCCCGCGAGGAAGAGGACACCCGCGAGCTTCTGCAGCAGCGTAAGAGCGGTAAGAAGGGCGCCCGCACGGTGAGCGCGGGTGCGAAGACCGGTTCTGCGACCTCGTCGAAGATTGCCACAAGCACCCCGGAGTCGGAGGAGCTTCTCGCCCGTGCGGAGGCGCGCGTTCGTGCCGACGGCCTGGCGGCGGCACCCGCGGAGGATCTGTTGGATTTGATTGAGCAGATGAACGAGCAGATGCGCGTGGCGGCGGAGAACCTGCAGTTTGAGTTGGCGGCGCGTCTGCGTGATGAGCTTGCCGATTTGAAGAAGGAGCTGCGCCTGATGAAGGAGGCGGGCCACGCCTAAACCCGGTGTTCTAAGCCCGGCGTTTAGGGGCCGACGTGGGTTTTTCGCCATGAGGTAACTCATTGTTCATGAAGTTCTACTGAGTGCAGATACATGCTGTACACTATCAAGGTGTTTTACGTGTCAAATAAAACCTTGATGCTTCCGAACGATAAAGAAAAATCTGTGACTATTTCTCATAACTCTTCAGACGCACACACCGCGGGAGCTCGTTCCGTTACCCGCCGCAACCTCACCCGCGGCGCGCTTTGGGCTGTGCCCGCTATTGCCGCCTCCACGGCGGTACCCGCATTCGCTGCTTCGGCTGATGATTGCAAGACGGTACACGGCCCGGACTTCACCCAGGTCGGTGGCTGGATGATCACCAACCCCGCCAGTGGCGCCCTGCAGTCGCGCACCAAGAACAAGCCCGTGACTGCGCCGGAGACCGGTCAGGCGTGGTGGTCCATGGAGAATGCAACCTCCCCGAACCCCGCAACGATCCGCCTCATGTCCGTGTACGAGGCGACTCACGGCCCCGAGGGCGACCTCAACCTGAACTGCGGTGAGTTCGTGATGACCTACAACGTCTCCGCCCTGGAGGCGACGACCGGCACCACGCACCTGCACCCGTCCATGGACATTTACCTTTTCTCGCCCGAGGGTGAAATCATTGACCGTCAGGTCTTCACGACTGACCCGACCGGCAAGGCAACCGTCATGACCCGCAACGGCAAGACTCAGACCGTTCAGGGTCAGGTCATTCCCTTCGCGTCGAGCGTGAATGATAAGGCGACCGGCATCTCCGCGCGTTTTGCGTTGCGTGGCAATACGCTCATGGAAGGCATGTACCAGTTCGAGGTGGTTATTACCGTCCCGACGATTCGTGAGAACGGCACGCTTGATACGAACAAGCAGGTCAACGCGATTGCTTTCACCCCGCCGACCTTCAACATGGTCTCCTAATTGAATGAAAAGTAGCCCTCCCCGTAATAGTTCACGGGGAGGGCTACTTTGATGTGGGCTTGCTGCGCGGTGTTGATCTGTGCGGTGCCGATCTACACCGTGCCGCTCTACATGTTGTCAAACTCATAGCGTCGCCAGCTAGACCCCCAACTAGACAGCGCGTATTCATCACCCAGAACACCGCATCCGACGGGATAACCCCGCCGGATGCGGCGTTTCGGTGCACCTAGCTCCTGAAAGTCCTCCCGGAGGGGCTCCTGTGCGAAAACCTCAACCTGCTGTATAATCGTTCACCGAGCAAGGGAGTATCCCACCAATCGACTCATCGTCAGCACGTTAGCCGAAGGCGCCTAACCGGTGAATCGAGCCGACCTCCATTTAGGCCGGCGGGAGAGACTTGTGGTCCTGTACGCACACCACAAGAAAGGCTCCCCATGGAAGTTACCGGGTTGCAATGGTTGGTTACTATTCTCATCATCGCGGGTCTGTTGGCCTTCGACTTCGTGTTCCACGTTCGTAAGGCGCACGAACCTTCCGTCAAGGAAGCGGCCATCTGGTCGAGTATTTACATCGGCATCGCGCTGCTGTTCGGTCTGTATATTTTCGTGACGAACGGCCCCTCCGCCGCCACCGAATTCTATGCAGGCTACATCACCGAAGAAGCTCTCTCGGTCGATAACCTCTTCGTCTTCATGATTATTATGGGCACCTTCCGTGTCGCCCGTGAGAATCAGCAGAAGGTCCTGCTCTTCGGCATCGTCTTCGCGATCCTGGCGCGCGGCACCTTCATCTTCGCCGGCGCAGCGATCATCAACTCCTTCGCCTGGGTGTTCTACATCTTCGGCCTGGTCCTGCTCATGACCGCAGGTAACCTGCTCAAGGACGAAATCACCGAAGGCGACGGCGACGACGAAGCAGACAACATCATGGTCCGCCTCGCCAAGAAGTACCTGAAGACCAGCGACCACTTCGACGGCGACAAGCTCTTCACCATCGAAAATGGCAAGCGCGTCATGACCCCCATGATGCTCGTCATGGTCGCTATCGCCGGTTCCGACCTGCTCTTCGCACTCGACTCGATCCCCGCGATCTTCGGCCTCACCCAGTCCGTCTACATTGTGTTCACCGCGACCGCGTTCTCCCTCATGGGTCTGCGCCAGCTGTACTTCCTCATTGACGGCCTGCTGGACCGCCTCGTCTACCTCTCCTACGGCCTGGCGACCATCCTCGCGTTCATTGGCGTGAAGCTCATCCTGCACGCAATGCACGAGAACAACCTGCCGTTCATCAACCACGGCGAGCCCGTGCACGTGGTCGAAATCAGCACCGAAATGTCGCTGATGGTCATCGTGGGCGTTCTGATCATTACCGTGCTTGCCTCGCTGCTCAGCCCCAAGGGCCGCGCGCTGCAGACCATTCAGCGTGTTCAGGCGCTCTCCGAGAAGTACCTGGCACTGCCCGAGGATGCACCTGCCGCCGAGCGTGCGGACATCACCGCCCGCTGGCAGAAGGAAACCGAGAAGCTCAACGCCATTCCCGCCAAGCTGCGTGACGAGCTGATCGAGAAGGAAGACGAATACCATGCCCTCGTGATGCGTGCCCGCACCGCACAGGATGCGCACTCTTCCTCCAAGTAGTTACTGAGCGTGCAGCCTCACCAGGCTGGCGCTAACACTAAAGCCCCTCACACCGGATCAACCGGAGTGAGGGGCTTTAGCTATATCAGAGATATTTCAGAAGAATTACTGGTTGTGAACCTCAGCCAGCATGTTCTTCAGGTGACCCAGAATGGTCAGCGAGTCAGAACCGAAACCGTCGTGGTGGTGGGTCTTCGAGGTCCACACCTGAGTGTTGCCGACCCAGCGAGCGGTCTCCATGGAGTGCTCAAAGTCCACGTACACGTCCGGGTTGTACGCCGCAGCCACCACGGGAACCTCGTTCTTGTGCAGCTGTGCGTGGTCGTACAGGCGACCCCAGTCCTTCTTCTCAGCCAGCAGGTTCGCAACCTCAGCCAGCGGACGTAGCGAGGGATCCTCCTCGTAGTACCAGGGGAAGATGTGCTCGCCGGTGAAGAGTAGACGGTCCGCATCCGGTGCGAACTCGGGGCGGGAAGCCGCCACACGAGCAGCAGACCAGTTGGTCGGCGCGGGGGAGGGGGACAGCTCGTAGCCGGGGATGCCGGGCAGAACGCCGTCAGCGGGGCCGTCAGCGTAAATGGTCTCGTGCATCAGGGCGTACAGCGGGTTCGCCTGGAAGGTCACCTCGGCACCCATGGCGGTCAGGAACTGATCGGAGAGGTGGTCGTTACCCTCAGCGAAAGCGGTCTCCAGGAAGTAGTGCAGGCCGCGCTCGCGCCAGCGGCCACCCAGGAAGTGACCAGCCATCTGGAAGCGGTGATCGGTCAGACGCTCACCGGTGGGCAGGTACTCCTTGTGGGTGCGCAGGTGCTCAGCAATGCGGGTAGCGAGCTCAGCGTCCTCGGGGAACCAGCTGTAGTACTCCTCAACACGTTCCTTCATGCGGTCGAAGGTGTGCTGGTAGACGTTGTCCACGGAGGTACGAATCGGCGCCAGGCCCGCGGTGATGCGCGAATCGCGCAGGGACTGCGGAGCGAAGGACAGGTACGAGAGGGTCAGGAAGCCACCGAAGGACTGACCAATGGTGGACCAGCGCTTGTCGGCACGGTCAGCCAGCAGCACCTCGCGGACAGCCTCCGCGTCAGCGATGATGGAGTCCGCACGGAACAGCTCAGTGTACTCAGCCTGAACCTGCGGGTCACCCACAGCGGTGATGTTGCGGGCAGACAGCGGGGAAGACATGCCGGTACCGCGCTGATCCAGAAGAACCACGCGGTGAGTCTTCGCCAGCTCAGCAATCCAGCCGCCAATGGAGCCGGTCTTCGGCGAACCGAAACCGGGGCCGCCCTGCAGGTACACAATGTAAGGACGCTTATCAGCCGAAACGGTCAGAGTCTCGTTGGTGCTCACAACCTCGCGGGCGAACACGGTGATGGTCTGGTCCGCGAAACGGGAGGAGAGAGCGGCATCCTTGCCCTTGGAGAAAATCAGACCGTGGGTCAGGGGAACCTGGAACCAGTGGTCGGTAATCTCGTAGCCGTCGTGCTTGACGACCGAACCCTTACGGTACTCAACCTTGGGAAGCGAAGAAACGGTCAACGGTGAACCTTCTTTCATTCAAATAGATAGATACTCTGTATTCTAGCCCACTACGGGCAACATCTGGGCAGAGCCTCGGGCGGAGTCTCAATTGGAGCCTTAGAACTCGCCCACGCTCAGAATCTTCAGCACCGGGTAGCCCGCCTCATCGGAGGCCGCCAAATCAACCTCGGCACGAATACCGAAGTCAAAGTTATCTTCGGGGTCGGCGAAGCTCTGCTGAACCTTCCACACGCCCGGGTGAGCGGCGGTGTCCTCATCCATGCTGACCAGGCGAGGCGAGCGCGCGTCGGCGTCCGTGTAGATGTCGTCGTAGGTGTCGAAGTAGTCGTCCATGGCGTCCGCCCAGCGGTCGGCATCCCAGCCGCACCACTCGTCCAGGGCGCCCAGGGCGCGGTCACGCTCGTCAGCGAAGAGCTCCACACGGCGGAAGAGGGCGTTGCGCACCATCACGCGGAAGGCACGCAGGTTCTGCGTCACGGCGGGAGGCTCTTCCTCCTCGATGGAGGCGTGCTCGGCCGCAATGGTCGCGGTGTCTTCGCCGGCAGCCAGCTTCTCCCATTCGTCCACCAGGGAGGAGTCGGTCTGGCGTACCAGCTCGCCGAGCCACTCGATGATGTCGTCGAGCTCGTCGGTCACGGCAGAATCGGGGATGGTGTGGCGCAGCGCCTTGTATGCGTCAGAGAGGTAACGCAGGAGCACGCCCTCGGCACGTTCGAGCGAGTAGTACTGCACGAAGTCGTTGAAGCCCATCGCGCGTTCGTACATGTCACGCACGATTGACTTGGGGCGCGGCTCAAAACGTGCCACCCACGGCGCGGACTGCTTGTAGGTCGTGTACGCCTGATCGATGAGCTCCGCCAGGGGCTGCGGGTAGGTGACCTTGTCCAGCTCGTTCATGCGTTCGGTGTAGTCCACACCGTCCGCCTTCAACTGTGCCGACAGTTCGTTCTTCGCCTTGCGTTCCTGCGCGTACAGCACCTGGTTCGGCGAATCCAGGGTCGCCTCGATGAGGGAGAGCGCGTCTAGCGCGTAGCTGGGCGATTCGGGGTCGAGCAGTTCCAGCGCGGCGACCGCAAAAGCGGACAGCGGCTGGTTCAAGGCAAAGTTATCCTGCAGGTCCTCGGTCAGGCGCAGGTAGGAGCCGTGCTCGTCCGGGGTGTTGGTTCGCTCAATCACGCCGCCGGTCAGAAGCTCCTTGTAGATGCCGATTGCCTTGCGCAGCAGCTCGCGGCGGCGCGCGGGGCTCTCGTGGTTCTCCTGAATGATGCGGTACGCGGCAATGACCGGGTTCTCCGGGCGGTGCATCAGGTTCAGCAGCATCGAGTGGGTGATGTCGAAGGAGGAGGTCAGCGGCTCCGGGGCGGCCTCTACCAGCTGGTCGAAGGTCTTCTCAGACCAGCCAACGAACCCTTCCGGCGCCTTCTTACGCTTGGAGGACAGCGACTGGTTAATGCGCTTGGTGTCGTCACCGAACTTCGCCTGAGCCTTAGCCAGCAGGCGAGCGTTCTCAATATCGTGCTCGGGTGCCTGAACCACCACGGTGCCGGCGGTATCAAAACCGGCGCGGCCGGCGCGTCCAGCAATCTGGTGGAACTCGCGGGCACGCAGACGGCGGCTGCGGGCACCATCAAACTTCGACAGCGCCGTAATCAGCACGGTACGGATGGGCACGTTAATACCCACGCCCAGGGTGTCGGTACCGCAAATCACCTTGAGCAGACCCTCCTGAGCCAGCTGCTCCACGAGGCGGCGGTACTTGGGCAGCATGCCCGCGTGGTGAATACCGATGCCGGCACGCACCAGCTTATTCAGTGCCTTACCGAAGCCCGGACCGAAACGGAACTTCGCAATCAGCTCCGCGATGCGTTCCTTATCCTCCTTCGAGGCGATAGCCACCGACAGCAGCGCATTCGCCTGCTCCAGCGCCGCCTTCTGCGAGAAGTGCACAATGTAGACCGGAGTCTGCTTGGTCTGCACGAGCTCCTGCACCGTCTCCTGAACCGGGGTGGTGGAGTAGTAGAAATGCAGCGGAATAGGGCGCTCAGAATGCGCCACCAGGTCACTCTCGCGGCCGGTCAGCGCCGTCATCTCCTCCTGGAAGCGAGTCGTATCGCCCAGGGTCGCGCTCATCAGCAGGAACTGCGCCTGCGGAAGCTCCAGCAGGGGAAGCTGCCACGCCCAGCCGCGTTGCGGGTCAGAGTAGAAATGGAACTCGTCCATAATGACCTGGCAGAGGTCCGCATCCTTACCCTCGCGCAGGGCAATATTGGCGAGAATTTCCGCGGTGCAGCAGATAATGGGTGCCTCCGTATTAATGGCGGAGTCGCCGGTAATCATGCCCACGTTCTCGGCACCAAAAATATTGATCAGGTCAAAGAACTTCTCAGACACCAGCGCCTTAATGGGGGCGGTGTAGTAGGAACGCTGACCGGTCGCCAGGCCCGTAAAATGCGCGGCAACAGCCACAGTGGACTTACCCGAACCGGTCGGGGTTGCCAGCACCACGTTATGTCCGGCGGCAATGCTCAGAACAGCCTCGTCCTGGGCGGGGTACAGGGTCATACCGCGGGTCGAAATCCACTCGGTGAAGGATTCATAGATTTCTTCGGCGGTGAGGGGGTTGCCCTTAAAATCGCGTCGATTGTAGTCGCCGGGGTTCTCGCCCAGCCCGGGAGAAAGAAAATTCAAAATACTCATGAGGATTCCAGTCTATCGGGAATAGCGCGGGCGCGGGGGCGTTATCGTTACGAGGGAACAAACGGGTACTCGCGGAGTGTTTGCGGGGTGTTCGCTGCATCTTTGCAGGGAGTTCGCGGTTCCTTCGCGGGGCGTTTATAGGGTGTTCGGGAGGCGCGGTGCCGCGCTAACGCGGGAATTCCCCAAATTCGTGTAGTGTAGAACAAAGCACTAAAAGTGCAGTGGTGCAAAAACCTGGTGCTCAGAAGGTCGAAAACGTAGGCCTCCATGCCGCATAGATTACCGCGTAGATGCAGAATCCGCCGATTGATGTCGGTGCATGTTGAGCGGCTGATACAAACTCCAAAATACGTTGCATAAATGACGACACGCCCATCTATGGTGCAAATAGTGTTGCGTGCCACATTGATAAAGGAATAGGGTAAGAGAAAGGAGAGACGTTGAATGACTGAATACAACGCTGACAAGGCACAAGAAAACGCCGCGCGTGAAGAAGCTACGCATGAAGAATCCATGCATAACAAAACCACGCAGGAAAAAGCCGCTCAGAAGAAAACTGCGCAGAAAAAAGCTGCACAGGAAGTAACCGGTAGCGAACAGCGCAAGGCCGAAGAGGAAGCCCTCAAAAAGCGCCTCGCCCTGCGAGTCACCGCACCCGGATACAAATACCCCTGGCACCGCTGGGCAATCCCCGTCGTGGGTGAAACCACCGCGGGTACCGGTGCGATTCTTATCCCCGTCATGGTGGGTCAATTCATCAACCAGCACATCGCCGGCAAAGCCCCCGACGCCTGGCCCATGTTCTGGGTAGTCGTCGCAGCCATCACCTTCATCGTGATCAACGAGTTCTTCGGCTGGGGTACCTCCATGACCCTCAGCGCGGAACTTAGCCGCGACTGGCGCATCTACATCAACCGGCTCATGGGGCGCACCCGCGCTGGCGTAGACTCCGGCGAAGCGGTCACCGTCATGAACAAAGACGTACGCCGCATTACGGACGTCTACTTCTCACTGCCACTATTCGTCAACGCCATGATCATCGCGACCCTCGGTGCCGTGCAGCTCTGGCTGATCAACCCCGTCACAGCGATTGTCACCCTCATCGGCACGATTATCGTGGTTAGCGTTATCGCCTGGTACTCGACCTTCCTCGAATCCAAGATTGGCGAATACCGCGAAAAGGACGGCGAAGCCTCCTCACGCGCCTCCGACATCGCCACCGGTCTGCGCACCATCGCCGGCCTCGGCGCCGAAGAGCAGATGCGTGAACGCTACCACCGCGGCACCGACGAAGTCTTCGACAGCTACATGCGCTACGAAAAGACGCACCGCTGGATGTACCTCATCCGCGCGCTGCTCGGCGGTGCCGTGACCCTGCTCGGCATCGGCTTCGCCCTCACCGGCCACGTTGAAAACGGCCGCTGGGTATCCGACACGCCCGCCGCGTCCCTGGTGACCGTCGCCTCCATTATCGCGATGATGGGCGGCCCCATCTGGATTACCCAGAACTTCCTCACCGCATGGCGATACGCCAAGATTGCGCTCGCCAAGGTCGCCCGCCTCGAAGGTCACGCGGGCGTACGCCAGGGCGTGCTGAAGAGCCCGCGCACCGACGAAGAAATGGCGCAGCTGGCACGCGCCGAACAGGCAGTCGAGGAGAGCACCCTCGAGGTGCCCGTACCCGTCGCCCCCGCCGGTGCAAGCAACCCGCGCATCGTGTACGTCAACCCGCGCGACTACAACCTCACCGCGCAAGACTACGCCGAGGCGCTTGCCCGCACCCTGCGACGCGGGGGAGAGGACCTCAAGGACGCAACCGGTCGCCGCGTGCTGCTGAGCGAACCCAACCCCATGATTTTCGCGGGAACCCTGCAGGAGCACCTGCGCTTGGGCACCGTGCCGAACCCCGACGAGGAGCTGGCACAGGCAAAGGATGAGGAACTGCTGAAGATTACCGACTCCCGCGAAATCGCCTACCGACTGGGCGGACGCAACCCCGAAGACTACTTCGCCGCCCGCATCACCAGCGAAGGCGCGAACCTCTCCGGTGGTCAGCGTCAGCGTCTGGCACTCGCCCGTGCTCTCGCACAGGATGCGCAGGTGCTCATTCTGACCGAGCCGCTGAACTCCGTGGACGAACCCAGCCAGCGTTACATCTACGATGCGATGGAAACCCAGATCGGTAGCGACCGCCTGCCCGTCGGCTACCCCGGCCTGCTGCAGGATTTGGAGCAGGTCTACGTTGTCTCCACGACCGCGGAGACGACCCGCCGCATGGAACGCGACGGCTACCCGGAAACCGCTCAGTCTGAAACTGCTCAGACCGAAACTGCTCAGAATCAGGAGGTGAACTAGCATGGCAAAGCAGCTCCCCATCGAAAACCCCGCCTACGTGGCACGCCGCATGTGGAACTACCTCGCGGCGCATAAGGGGCGAGCCCTCTACACCTTCGTCATCTACATGGTCAGCACCCTCATGGGTGCGGTGGTGCCCCTGCAGATTGGTGCCACCGTGGACGACGTGGTGGCGGGTAAGTTCTCCAGCTACCCGTGGCAGCCGATTCTGATTATTCTGGCGGCATTCATCGTGCAGGCGATAACCCTCATGGTCTCCTCGTACAGTGCGGCGCGACTGGGTGCGCTCGTCACCCGTGACGCCAACCAGGACACCCTCGACGGCACCCTCGACCTGGACGCACGCACCGTGGAAGAAGCCGGTAGCGGTGACCTGCTCACCCGCGTGACCGACGACCTCTCCTCGGCAGCAAAATCCGTCAGTGAGGACCTGCTCGGCGCGATTTACGTGCTGCTGTACTTCATTATCTCCACGCTCTCCCTGGCGTTCGTGAGCCCGGCAATGGGTCTGATCATGCTACCCATGATTGCCGGTCTTGCCCTCATCATGTCGAAGATGCTGCCGCTCATGGCGGCACGCAACCAGACCGCCCAGGAGCGCGTGAGTGACCTCAACAGTGTGCTGACCGAGAACATTCGCGGCACCTCCACGATCCGTGAGCTGGGCGTTCACACCGCCCGCGAAGACGCCTTCGCCGGTGAGAACAAGCGCCAGTTCGCCGCGCAGCTGGGCATGGTGCGCATCCGCCAGCTGTACTTCACCGTGGACGCTATCAACGCCTGGATCCCCACGATTCTGTGTATGCTCTGGGGTGCCGCCTGCGTGGCTCTCGGCTGGGCAAGCTGGGGCGCCGTGGCGACCGCCTCGGTCATGGTTTTCAGCCTGCGAGTCCTCGCCGACATGCTGAACCACCACGTCAGCAGCCTGCGCATCATGCTGGTGAACATGGGTCGTGTGTTCGGTGTGGTCTCCCTGGCGAAGAAGCAGCGTGAGGCGCGTGCACAGCACCGTGCCGAAGCGTTCGCCGCCGTATCTGATGAAGCCGTGAAGAACCCGGAGTACGCCATTGACTGCACCGACGTCTCCTACGGCTACTCGCCGGACGCCCTCGTTCTGGAAGGTATCAACCTGAAGATTCGCCGCGGTGAGGCACTTGCCCTGGTGGGTCGTTCCGGTTCGGGTAAGACCACCCTGGCTCGTCTGATTGGTGGTTCGCTGACCGCCCT
The DNA here is from genome assembly GCF_001814645.1 of Rothia sp. HMSC076D04. Lineage (NCBI taxonomy): Bacteria > Bacillati > Actinomycetota > Actinomycetes > Micrococcales > Micrococcaceae > Rothia > Rothia sp. HMSC076D04. The sequence continues at coordinate 335,623 of NZ_KV817365.1, forward strand.
GGAAGGCACCATCACCGTGATGGGCCGCCCGGTCGGTCACGGCGACTTCCCGACCGATGCCGCCGCCGATGGCCGCCCGCGCCTGCTGGTCTGCACCCAGGAAGCGCACGTCTTCTTCGGTACTCTCGCCGATAACTTTACGGTGGTCGTGCCGGATGCAACCGTCGAGCAGATGGGCGAGGCACTGGACGCTATCGGTGCCCGCTGGTGGCGCGACCTGCCGCAGGGCATGGATACTGTCGTGAGCGGCGCGGATTCGCCGCTGACCCGCGACCAGATTCAGCAGCTGGCGCTGGCACGTATTGTGCTTGCTGACCCGCACGCCGTGATTCTGGACGAGTCCACCACCCAGCTGGAGCTCGCGGACGCAACCGAGTCCCTGAGCGCCGTGCTGGCGAACCGTGCGGTGCTGATCATTTCGCACGATGCGCGTATCGCCTCGCTGGCTGACCGCGCGGTCCTGCTGCACGAGGGTAGGATCATTGCGGAGGGTTCACCGGCAGAGATTTTCGCCCTGACCTAAGCTCTGAGGATAAGCCCGGCTGATAGTGCCCGGTACCGTCTAAAGCGGTGCCGGGCATTGCCTTTTAACGGGCGAGTTCTGGGGGGGGTGCTGAAGCCTGCGCTGGAAAACCTGAGCCGGAATGGTGGTGCAGTACCGCAATGCTCAAACGAAAATTTCGGAGAGATTCACTTGTCACCCGCAAAACTTTCAGCTACTGAGAATCGTTGTGATAACCTGGCAGAGCGATATGGGGTGCCTTGAGACGCCCGCGACCCGCTAACCCGCCCAACTGACCGCCCAACGAAGGGCTACGGCACAGCGAAGAGCTACAGCACAGCGGGCGCACGAAACGGCGTAATAACACTCAAGGCTGAGAGAATCACCCATTGAACCTGCTCTAGTTCGAACTAGCGAAGGGATTATCGATCATGGCAGAGCAGCCTACCGCGCCCTCGTGCGCACCCACCTCCAACCCCTCGACCCTCTCCAACCCTGCACCCGGCGCGAGCGCCTCCGGAACCCCCCGGGCACCGCAGACAGCTCAGGTACCTCAGGCAGCTCGGGTGCCGAGGGTTCTCTCCATTGCTGGAACCGACCCCTCCGGCGGTGCGGGTATCCAGGCGGACCTCAAGTCCATTGCCGCATCCGGCGGTTACGGCATGTGCGTGACCACCTCACTGGTCGCCCAGAACACGTGCGGGGTTCGTGAAGTATTCACCCCGCCCCTGGAATTTTTGACCGCGCAGCTTGCCGCCGTTTTTGATGACGTCACGGTTGACGCCGTGAAAATCGGCATGCTCGGCGACGCGGACACGATTCGTACCGTCCGCACCTGGCTGAGCGAGCACCCCGTGCCCGTGGTCGTGCTCGACCCGGTCATGATTGCCTCCAGCGGTGACCGCCTGCTGCAGGCTGAAGCGGAGCAGGCGCTACGCGACCTCGTGCCGCTCGTGAATGTGATTACCCCGAACATTCCGGAGCTCGCCGTGCTCTGTGAGAAGGAGCCCGCCCAGACTTTCGATGAGGCGCACGAGCAGGCGGCGAACCTTGCGGCGGCGACCGGAACCACCGTGATTGTGAAGGGCGGCCACCTGTGCGGTCAGGACGCCGGTAACACCGCGGTCTTCCCGGACGGCACCTGCGCGCACGTGCGCACCCCGCGCCTGGACAGCCGCAATACGCACGGCACCGGATGCTCCCTGTCCTCATCGCTGGCAACCCGCCTGGGAGTGGAGCTGCTCCAGCACGCCGAAGTCGCAGGACACGCCGCAGGCCAGCAGAGCGTTCTGACCAGCGAAGACACCCACCGCGCCCTGCAGTGGAGCACCCGCTGGCTCCACGAATCCATCGCCGCAGGTGCCGGTCTGCAGGTCGGCTCCGGTGAGGGCCACGGCCCGGTGGACCACGCCGCCCGTGCCCGCCGTCTGGAGGCTGCCGCCTCCGCGTACCCGTGGCATCACCTGCTCGCCACCACCGACTCTGAGGGCAATACTCTGGACGGCACCAGTCCGGAACGTCTGCTGCCGGTCAGCCCCGTACCTGCCGGTGAAGCCGTCGTAAAGCCCGCCGGTCCCTGGACCGCCGCCCTCTGGGCAGCCGGTGGCGAAACCTGGCACCAGATCCTGGACCTGCCCTTCGTGCGTGCCCTCGGTGACGGAACCCTCGACGAGGACCTGTTCGCCTTCTACCTGGACCAGGACGCCCTCTACCTGCGTGATTATTCGCGTGCGCTCGCGACTCTCTCGGCGCGTGCTGATACCGCTGAGGCGCAGGTGCACTGGGCTGCCGGTGCGCATGAGGCGATTGCCGCCGAATCGCAGCTGCACGAGGGCTGGCTGGCGAACCGTGCGCGTCTGGGTGGACCCTCGCCGATTACGATGGGGTACACGAATTTCCTGCGTGCCTCCGCCGCCGGTGATGATTACGTGGTCGGTGCCGCCGCTATCTTGCCCTGCTACTGGTTGTACGAAGAGGTGGGTGCTGTGCTCTCCTCGCAGAATCACGCGGACCACCCGTACGCGGAGTGGTTGAGCATGTACGGTGGCGAAGAGTTTGCCGCGGAGGTGGCGCGTAGCCTCGCGGAGGTGGAGCGTGCGTTTGAGGCGGCTTCACCGGCTCAGCGTGTGCGTGCGGCGCGGGCGTACCTGTCGGCGTGCGTGTATGAGCGTGAGTTCTTTGATCAGGCGCACCGAGCATTGCGTTAGTTTGCCGGGCGCTGCGCTAGATGATAGGCGCCGATTTTTGGGCTGAATACCGCCCCGGCATGGCGTGAGATGGGTGATTGATGCTTCACTCAAGCTACCGCAGGTTCGGGAGCCTTGCCGGTTATGCTTAAGGCGTCGGTGAAAACCGTTTGCGGCAGGATTCCGGCCCTCACCCAACTGGCTGATGTACCTGCCGCGCCCGCACCTCTACGGCGTGTAACCGACCAGTTTGGCCCGTCGCAACCACCTCATCCAACCCCCGCGGCGGGCCAAACGCCTTCCTTCTCGCTTTCGCGAAGAATGTTCGGCATAGAAATATCCCGTGCAGATACTCTCATCTGCACGGGATATTTCTATATGTCTAACCATTGCGAATCAGCCGCCGCGGCTAGTGCATCAGGCTAGTACATCAGGGAAGGGGAGCTGGATTAGCTCTGAGCCTCAGCTTCGTTATCCGCATCTTCATTTTTCTCGGCCCGGAACCCCACCCAGAACGCTCCAACTGCCAAACACCCGACAAACCACAGAGAGATACTACCTACCAGATGATCTAGGAGAGCCATCGCAATCACACCGGCGACAAATCCCCCGACCACCAGGGAGTAATCTAAAGCCGTCATCAGAGCACGTCTGCGGGTGCGGCGTCCTTCGTCCTCAGGCAGGGCGGGGGAGGTATCCGCTGACGGGTGACGAGCCTCAACACGCCTTCTAACAACACGCTCCCTCCGGGTGCTGCAAGCATTAGCTATAGCACGGGTATAGAGGGCACCGGCCGTGTACCAGGCGCTTAACATTTTGCGCCAATTTCCGCTGGTCATAAACAGGGAAAACGGTTCTCACCAATACGGGTGTCTGCAAGTGCATGAATGAGCAGGCCAATAGTGAACGCTAACGCCCCCACCTGAACCCCGTGCTCGCTCACCCGGTGAATCAGAGGAGTCACAAAACAGACGAGGAGGAAGGGCACCAGAGTAAAAATACGCCAGTGTTTCAGGTGTGCCCTCTGCCCCAAAAGATCGTGCAGAAGATGACCGCCCAGGTACCCCAGGCTAAAGAAAATCACTGAGAGCCAACGCAGGTGAATAGCGTGCTGCGAACTGTGACTCATATCAGCAATGAGAAGGATAAAATTACCGGTCTGCGTGGCAACCAAAGCTTTGTAATGAATATGAGAGAAAACATCTACCGCTCCACCCAGGGATGCTAAGAGAAGCGCCATAATCCGCCCGTAGCGGCGCGGAGTTGGAATCCTGGAAAGAAAAAGTGCAAAGCGGGCAGTCATCGTGGTCCTCGGTGGTGAAAAAAGATCCGGGCATGCAAAAACCTCGAGCACCTATGGTACTCGAGGTTTTTGCGATAGGCACGTAGGTGCCTCAGAAGATGCAAGGTCTACAGTCTACTTGCTTTCACCCTTGAGCGCACCCACAAGCGGACCGATCACGTCCATGGGCAGCGGGAAGACCACGGTCGAGTTCTGGTCGGCACCCAGCTCCAGCAGGGTCTGCAGGTAACGCAGCTGCAGGGAGGCGGGGGACTGGCTCAGAATGTCGGATGCTTCCTTCAGCTCGCTGGAGGCCTCCAGCTCACCGCGTGCCGAAATGATCTTTGCGCGGCGCTCACGCTCAGCCTCAGCCTCGCGAGCCATGGCGCGCTGCATAGCCTCGGGAATCTCAACGTCCTTAATTTCGACGAGCTCCACCTGAATACCCCACGGCTCGGTGCGGGAGCCGATGATGGAGCGCAGGTCCTCGTTCAGGTCTTCGCGGTGTGCGAGCAGGGTGTCCAGGTCAACGCGGCCGAGCAGAGAACGCAGGGTGGTCTGCGCAATCTGGCTGGTGGCAATGGGGTAGTTCTCGACCTCAAGCACGGCATTCTTGGCGTTGGTCACGCGGAAGAGGACCACGGCGTTCACGCGGGCGGGAACGTTGTCCTTAGTGATGACTTCCTGCGGGGGAATGGTCAGGGTGATAACACGCATGTCAACGCGCTGCAGGGAATCAACCAGGGGGAATACGACGTTCAGGCCGGGCTTCAGCTCCGAACGCAGGTGGCCGAAACGGAAGGAGATGCCACGCTCGTATTCGGGGATGACGCGGAACATACGAATCAGAATAAAAAGAACAATGACGGCAACTGGGATGAGGATAGTTGCCAGAGTGACGGGATCCATGGTTTTCCTTCACAAGTATTGGGGGAGGACGGTATGTGTGCCCACCTGCCCGCGCCTCGTACGGTGCAGGTAGTAAGGGTGTAGGTAGTGGGTGTTGCCCGGTACCGGGCTGTGTGGGGAGTTTGGGAGGGGAATTTTCCGTCCCGGCGCACGTCGCGGCGGGTCGGCGCCTCGGCGGTACCCCGCATGGAAACCTCACAAGAGGAATAAAAGAGAATTCCACGCAGGGTAGCCGCCGAAGCTAACAGACGGGACCAGCCAGCCGGTCAGCCGCCGGAACGGAAAAACTTGTGCAGCGCTACTTCTTCGCCATCTGCTCTGCCAGCTTTTCAGCCGCCTCAACCTCAGCCAGGTTCTGCTCCTGCAGGACCTCGTTCGTGGTCTTGTGCAGTCGCTTCACCGAGGTGCCGGTACCGCTCCATGCGGGGCGGTCCGGGTCGAGGACAGAGGTACGAACCGGCAGGGTTGCATCCGCAATCATCTGCTTGCGGGTCTGCTCGGTACGGCGCTTACGCTCATTCGACACGCCACCCCACTTTGCCGCGAAACGGTCCATCTTCACGTTCACCGATTCGTCAGCGGTGGATGCGTGAATATGCTTCGGATCGTTCTCGAAGTTCGCGGGGGAACGCATGAGCTTCACAGCCAGCGGGTAGGTCAGCGACAGGCAGACCACCGCGGCGGCACCCTCCACCAGAAGCTCCAGCGGGGAGTGCCAGACGATGGCGGCACCAATCAGGATGACCACGCCCAGCAGCGAGACAGCAACCGCCAGCCCGCGGTGGAAACGACCCGACTCGGAGTAGGGCCATTCATCCACTTCGCGGGTGAGCTCGCGGCCGTTCGCAGAGACGGTGCAACTGTCCTTAATCGGGCAGGTGTTGCACACGCTGGGCGTGGCGCGGTAACGCATCACTCGGTTATCCGAGTCGAATGCGGTCGCCCACAGCCACTGGTCTTCGGGGCAGAGCCACGCGTCGCTCTCTTGGTGGTAGGTGAACCCGAAGGTTCGCGCCGCCACCATGCGCTGGCTGGTGCGCTTGGCGAGAATATCGAAGCCCCAACCCACGGCGACCAGGCCGAGCGCGTACACGCAGGCCAGCCACACGAGGAAAGAAACTCCAGCAATCTGCTCAGGCATGGTTAGCCTCGACGATCGCTACGGTAGGGGCTGGTCTGCTCGGGCAGCTCCTCGGCAGCCTTAGCGCCGGCGAACTCTGCGATGCGAGCGTCCTCAACCACCTCGTACAGCGGCGGTTCGGGCAGCTCCAGGACGGTTTCCTTAGCGTTCTTGGAGAAGATCTCCTTGATACCCAGCAGCGCCAGCTTAATCAGCGGGATAATGCCGACCAGGAAGATCACGTCACCGGGCATACGCATCCAACCCATCACGGCGGAAGCACCGTCGTGAATGAACGCGAAGGAACGAGCCTCGTAGTAGCCTTCACCCACGGACTTGTACAGCTGAGCAATACCCAGCGGCAGCAGCGAGATGAAGGACATCCACAGCAGACCAATGTTCAGGGTCCAGAAGGAGAACTTCAGACCCTTCTCAGGCCACTTGTCCTCAGGGATCAGGTAGCGCAGACCAAACACCGCGAACGCGATTGCGAGCATACCGTACACACCCATCATGGATGCGTGTGCGTGGTTTGCGGTCAGCGCGGTACCAATCTCGAAGTAGGACACGATCGGCAGGTTAATCAGGAAGCCGAACACACCCGCGCCGAGGAAGTTCCAGAAGCCCACAGCAATCAGGAACATAACAGCCCAACGGTGCGGGAAAGGCTTGGTGCGGTTGGAGTACTGGCGAGCACCCAGCTGCATGAAACCCCACGCCTCAACGGTCAGGAAGGTCAGCGGGATAACCTCAGCAGCCGAGAAGAACGCACCGAATGCCATCTGCTCGGAGGGGGTACCGACGAAGTAGGTGTGGTGCAGAGTACCGATCACACCACCGGCGGAGTAGAGCACGGCGTCCATCATGATGATGGAGATCGCGATGCGCTCGCGGACCACGCCGAGCAGCACGAAGATGTACGCCACCATGACGGTGGTGAACAGTTCGAGGAAGTCCTCCACCCAGAGGTGAACCACCCAGAATCGCCAGAATTCGGCGACGGTCACGTGAGTACGCTGACCTGCGAGCAGGCCGACCGCGTAGAACATGGGGATGGCGAGGCCGGAGAAGAGGAACAGCCACGGCAGGGAGGTCTTCTTCGAGCCCTTCAGGCGAGCGGAGAGGGTACGCCAGACGATGACAATCCAGATGAACATACCCGCGGTGAGCAGGATCTGGAAGAATCGCGGCAGGTCCAGGAACTCCCACTGCTGCGAGAAGAAGCCGGTGAATTCCTTGGGGATGAGGCCCTTCTGAGAGAACCATTCGTTCAGCAGCGAGCCGAGGACCACGAAGACCACGGCGCCGATGAGAACGTAGGTAAGCAGGCCCTGCTTCTTGGGTTCGCGGCGGGTAATCAGCGGGGCGATGAAGATACCGCCCGCCAGGAACGCGCCTGCGGTCCAGAAGAGGGAGAGCTGAAGGTGCCAGGTTCGAGATACCGTGTAGGGCAACAGCTGGCCCATGTCGATACCGAAGAAGCCGGTGAGTTCTTCACGGTAGTGCTCGGTGAGTGCACCCACCAGAGCCTGCAGCAGGAACAGCACCAGGATCGTTGCGAAGAGCAGGCAGGCTGCCTTCTGCGAGGGGGTCAGGCGAACTTCGTCGGGCTGACGGAAGTCGAGGACGGGTGCCTCTTCCGCGTGCCAGCCGATAGCGCGGGACCAGCGGCCGTAGATGGCGAACATCAGACCGGTACCACCGATGAGGGCAATCAGGGAGAGTGCCGACCAGACCATCAGATCCGCGGTGGGCTTGTTGTCCACGTTGGGTTCGGAAGGCCAGTTGTTGGTGTAGGAGTAGGGCTGGTCGGGGCGGTCTGCCGCCGATGCCCATGCGGTCCAGCCGAAGAATGCGACGATGTCGTGCAGTTCTTCGTCGTTCTTAATGGCGTTGGGGAACAGGCCCTGCGAGGTGTCACCCTTCATCAGGGTTTCGCGGTAGTGCTTGAGCATGAGCTGGTAGCCCTTGGTCTCACCAGCGGACCAGGTGATGGTCTTAGTCTGCTCGTCGTACTTGTTCTCCTTGCGCCACTCGTTCTTGACGAGTTCGCGGGGGTCCTGCTTGCCCTGTTCACGGTACTCCTTGACGGCAGCATCGGTGGTCAGGCGCAGGTATTCTGCAGTGTAGTCGGGGCCGAGGTAGGCACCGTGGCCGAGGACGGATCCGTACTGCTGCAGGCCGCGTCCCTGGAACAGTTCCTGACCGTGCAGGATCTGTTCTTGGGTTGCGATAGTTTTGCCGTCGTTGCCGACGATTTTATCGGGGAGCGGCATGGAGAGTGCGTAGGTGCGCATTGCAAGGACTGCCATGATGGTGAAGCCCAGGAGCATCACAAACGCAACAGCCTGTACCCAGCCTTTTCCGGCATAGGCACCGACCGTGTCTGAGCGGCGGGCAATCTTTGCTGCCTGCGCACGCGAGACGGGTTTTGTAGCCATAGTGTATGTCTCCAGTGTGCGTGGAATTTGTAGGTGGAGTGGTCCCGACGCACATCCGCTGGAGGGGCGGCTCACTATGTTCAGGGTGAATCGTCCTTGAGGGAGGTGCGACAGCCCACCCTGCTCTCATTTTTGCATATTAAATGCGTATTTACGAAACTTTGCTGACGTATCGTCACAATATGACAGGCGTATTCAGGCATAAAAGCCACAGTTACAAGGCAAAAAAGTTCGAATGTTACGTTGAGGTTGAATCCTTAGCTTCCGTGACTACTTACCAGCCTGCAACGGGGGAACATAGGGCGGAAGCTATGCAGGCTCCCTCAATCAGGACTCTTACTCGGGTTCCTACTCGGGCTTCTACTTGAGCTTCTACCGGAAATCTTGCCGAAATTATTGGTGGGAGGCGCATCCCAGCATGTGGAAGGGGAATGCGGCACCCCTCACGTTCCTACACTCGGGTGTGGAATAATAAAACTCGGTACTACTAAACACAGTACAAATTTTTTCAGTACAGATTCTGTGCACCCACACGGTGTACCCTCAGAAGGGGCCACTTACCCCGCATCCACGGCGGACCGCCGCCACAGCCCGCAATCTATCGGCACCTCAGGAGAGTTCACGTGCTTCTCTACAAATCCACCCAGAAAGCAGTCACCGGAATCCTGCGCACCGTCTTCCGCGCCCGCGTGACCGGACTCGAAAACTTCCCCGCCACCGGCCCGGTGATTGTCGCCTCCAACCACCTGTCCTTCCTGGACTCCATCATTATTTCCGCCATGATGCCGCGCCGCGTGGCGTTCCTCGCCAAGGCTGAGTACGTGAACACCCCCGGCCCGCGCGGCAAGATGATGAAGGCATTCTTCGAAGCCGTGGACATCATTCCCGTGAACCGCTCCGACCGTTCCGAATCGCTCAAGGCACTCGATATTGCCCTGGAGAAGCTGCAGGAGGGTAAGGTCTTCGGCATTTACCCCGAGGGCACCCGCTCCCGCGACGGCTACCTGTACCGCGGCAAGATTGGTGTGGCGTGGCTGGCGCACATGACCGGCGCGCCCGTGGTTCCGGTTGGTCTGATTGGCACCGACCGCCTGCAGAAGCCCGGCTCGAACATGATTTACCCGCGCCGCTTCACGATTCGTGTGGGCAAGCCACTCTACTTTGAGAAGACCGGTGAGAAGATGACCGGCAAGCAGCGCCGCGTCACCGCCGACACGATCATGGACGAGATTGCTCAGCTGTCCGGTCAGGCGCGCAAGCATGAGTACAACGTTTCGCCCTCAGCCGCACGTGACGCAGGCTAGGGCACGCGCCGCCTATACCGCGTAGACTTAAACCGCGCATTCACGCACCGACCCCCGCGTTATGGGGGAGATGGGTGTAGGATGCGCGGTTTGTCGTATGCGCGAGCCTGGGATGACCCCGGTAGCCCAGCAGTGGCAACCCCGCACCGACCCCCGTAGAGAAGCACCGTCAAGCCCAGTAGAGCGAGGAGAAAGTACCCATGGCAGAGCCTTCCAGCTACCGCCCCGCCCCCGGCGAAATCCCCACCGACCCGGGCGTTTACCGTTTCCGCGATGCCGACGGCCGCGTCATCTACGTGGGCAAGGCGAAGAACCTGCGCAACCGCCTCAACAGCTATTTTGCGTCCCCGCAGACGCTGAGCCCGAAGACCTACGCGATGGTGCATACAGCGGCGAGCGTGGAGTGGACCGTGGTGGCGAGCGAGATGGAATCGCTGCAGCTTGAATACACCTGGATTAAGGAGTTTTCGCCGCGCTTCAACATTGCGTTCCGCGACGATAAGTCGTACCCGTACCTGGCGATTACCGTCAATGACGTGTACCCGCGCGCGATGGTCACTCGCGGCGAGCGCCGTAAGGGCGTGCGCTATTTTGGGCCGTACTCGCAGGCGTGGGCGATTCGTGAAACCCTGGATGCGCTACTGCGCGTTTTCCCGGTGCGTACCTGCACGAACGGCGTGTTTAACCGCGCGAAGAATAGTGGCCGGCCCTGCCTGCTCGGCTATATCGATAAGTGCGCGGCGCCGTGCGTGGGCAAGATTAGCGCCGAGGAGCATCGCGAGTTGGCGCGCGGGCTGACCCGGTTTATGGGTGGTGGCGCTGAGAAGCATATCGCCCAGTTGACCGCAGAAATGAAGGCCGCCGCCGCTGATATGGACTTTGAGCGCGCCGCGATTCTTCGTGACGATATTGCCGCGCTGACTAAGGCGTTTGAGCGTAACGCCGTGGTGCTCGGCGCGACCGTGGATGCCGACCTGTTCGCCTACGCTGAGGACGACCTGGAGGCGTCCGTTCAGGTGTTCTTCGTGCGCGGCGGCAGGATCCGCGGCCAGCGCGGCTGGATCGTGGAGAAGGTCAACGACAGCACCGACGCACAGCTCATCGAGCAGCTCATCGCGCAGGTGTACAGCGATATTGCGGCGAGCCTCGCCTCCCAGAAGGACGCCGAGAAGAGCCTGAACAGCTACGATATTCCGCGTTCCGTGCTCGTGCCGGTGGAGCCCGAGAATAAGGAGCAACTGGCGTCTTGGCTGGCGGAGGTGCGCGGCGGCCCCGTGGAGATTAGCGTCCCGCAGCGCGGCGACAAGGCAGAGCTCATGAAGACGGTCGCCGAGAACGCGCGCCAGTCGCTGACCCTGCACAAGAGCCGCCGTGCCGGCGATTTGACCACCCGCAGCGCCTCCCTCGTGGAGCTGCAGGAAGCGCTGGAACTGCCCGACCCGCTGCTGCGCATCGAGTGCTACGACATTTCGCATGTGCAGGGCACGAACGTGGTCGCCTCCATGGTTGTCTTTGAGGACGGCATGCCCGCAAAGAACGCCTACCGCACCTACAGCATTACCGGCGACGCCGCGCGTGACGATACCGCCAGTATGTACGACGTCATCACGCGCCGCTTCAAGAGGCACCTGGCGCAGCAGGCGGAACGTGAAGCTGCGCCCGTGCACTCCGGTGAGATTGACGCCTCCACGCCCGAGCCTGCGAAGTTCGCCTATCCTCCGAACCTGGTGCTCGTGGACGGCGGCCCGCCGCAGGTGGCTGCCGCCTCCGCCGCGTTGAGCGATTTGGGCATTACGGATGTGTACGTTGCCGGCATCGCTAAGCGCCTGGAGGAACTGTGGCTACCGGACGACGACTACCCGGTCGTGCTGCCGCGCACCTCGCAGGCGCTGTACCTGGTGCAGCGCATCCGCGATGAGGCGCACCGTTTCGCGATCACCTTCCACCGTTCCAAGCGTGGTAAGGCGATGGTTGCCTCCGCCCTGGATGAGGTGCCCGGTCTGGGCGAGGTGAAGCGTTCCGCGCTGATTAAGCACTTTGGGTCGGTGGCTCAGATTAAGCAGGCGAGCGCCGAGGAACTGACGGCGGTGCCGGGTATTGGTCCGGCGTTGGCTCAGAAGATTCTGGCGGCGCTGACCTAATCCTCTGGCTGGCGCTGGCCTAAGTGCCTGCTGGCGCTGGGTGAAGGCCCGCCCGGGGTGTGAATGTAACACCCCGCCTCGTAATAGCGCTTAACAAACGTGTCATAATTGAAGGAAACCGTCATCATTACGAGCGCGCTATCTTCGCGCGCCCTCAACCAGTAGAGTGGAAACCGTGAGTAATAACCATCTGCGCCTATTCACCAGCGAGTCGGTGACTGAAGGCCACCCCGATAAGATTTGTGACCAGATTTCTGACGCCATCCTTGACGGCATCATCGCCCAGGATCCCGCAGCGAACGTTGCTGTGGAGACCATGGTGACCACCGGTCAGGTGCATGTTGCTGGTGAGGTGACCACCTCCAGCTACGTCGAAATCCCCTCCATCGTGCGCGAGACCATTCTGGGTATCGGCTACGATTCCTCTACCCGCGGCTTCGACGGCGAGTTCTGCGGCGTGTCCGTGTCCATTGGTGAGCAGTCCCCGGACATTAACGCCGGCGTGTACGAGTCCCTCGAGGTTCGTCAGGGTATTGCTGCTGACGAGTACGACCGCCAGGGTGCGGGCGACCAGGGCATCATGTTCGGTTACGCTTCGAACGAGACGAACGTGCTGATGCCCGCCCCGATTTGGCTGGCGCACCGCCTCTCTGAGCGTCTGACCAAGGTCCGTAAGGACGGCCTGCTGACCGAGCTGCGCCCCGACGGCAAGACTCAGGTGACCCTCGGCTACGATTCGAACAACGTGCCTGTCTCCGTGGACACCGTCGTTGTTTCGAGCCAGCACACCGCAAGCTACGACCTGGCTGACCTGCGTGCAGACATTGAGAAGCACGTTATCGCACCGGTTCTGGGCAGCGTCGATCTGGATTCCTCCAACGCTAAGTTCATTGTGAACCCCGCTGGCCGCTTCGTTCAGGGTGGCCCCGTAGGTGACGCGGGCCTGACCGGCCGCAAGATTATTGTGGACACCTACGGCGGTTCGGCTCGTCACGGTGGTGGCGCGTTCTCCGGTAAGGACCCGTCGAAGGTGGACCGTTCCGCAGCGTACGCAATGCGTTGGGTTGCGAAGAACATTGTGGGTGCCGGTCTTGCTGACCGCGCCGAGGTTCAGGTTGCGTACGCTATCGGCCAGGCAGCGCCGGTCGGTCTGTACGTTGAAACCTTCGGCACCGAGAAGGTCGACCCGATCAAGATTGAGAAGGCTGTGCGTGAGGTCTTCGACCTGCGCCCGCTGGCAATCATTAACGAACTGGATCTGCGCCGCCCGATTTACAAGAAGACCGCAGCTCACGGCCACTTCGGCCGCACCGAGCCGGAATTCACCTGGGAGCGCCTGAACCGCGTGGATGCACTGCGTTCGGCAGTGTCCTCCTCCTAATATCTGTCAGGGTAGAGGAGCACGCTGATTCGGGTGACTCAGAGCAGTTCTGAATCGAACTCTTCGGCACCGTTGGGTGCTCAGCAGGAATCCCTGCAACAGCTTGACCTGTTGCAGGGATTTCCTGCTCTTCGTGATGCCCTGATTCCGGCCGCCCCGGAGCCGGTAAACGTTGCCGCCGAGTTGGAGGCGAGCGGCGTGCCGAACCCTGTGGCGCGTGTGCGCGTGGATAGCACCCTGCCGCAGGTGGACCGCACGTTTGATTACCGCGTGCCCGCCGAGCTGAGTGAGGATGCGGTGCCCGGCGCCCGCGTGCGCGTGCTGTTCAACGGCCACGAGATGACCGGCTACATTGAGGAGCGCACCGCCACGACTGATTGGACGCGCACCTCGCTGCTGCCGCTCAAGTCGGTGCTGTCGCGTGTGCCCTCTGTTGCGCCCGAAATTTTTGCGCTTGCCGAGGCGCTTGCTGACCGTTACGCCTCCACGGTGGCGAACGTGCTACGCCTGGCGGTGCCGCCGCGCATTGCCGCGCTGGATAAGAAGTACGCGCCTCTTCTGCCGGGGTACGAGTCGGCGTATTTGGGTGATTCTGCCCCGGTAAGCACTTCCGATGCTCCCGAGAACGCGGCTCCGGAGCACGCGGAATCTGAGCCTTCTACCGCCTCCAGTGCCGCTGTCTCCAGCGCTACCGACCCGTACGCGTGGCTTGCCACCCCCGGCGCGCCCGCACCCTTCGTGCTGGACCCGCCGGCGCTGAACCCGGACGCGCCGGATGCCGCCTCCGTCTTCTCTGATTACGAGAACGGCGCGGAGTTCATTGAAGATGTTGCTGCCGGTGCTGCGACTCGCGCCGTGATGACGGTTCTTCCCGGCCACCTGGAGCATACGTGGGCGGATGTTTTGGCGACCGCACTCGCGGCTGCTGCTGCGAGTGGTCGCGGCGCTATTGCGGTGGTTCCGACCGCTAAGAACCTGGATCTTCTGGAGGCGGCGCTCGCCGAGCGTCTGCCGGCTGACTCGTTTGTGCGTTTGAGTTCTGATTCGACTCCGCATACTCGCTATCACGGTTTTGTGAAGGCGCGTTTGGGCCGGGTGCCGGTGGTGATTGGTACCCGCGCGGCAGCCTACGCACCGGTGGCGAACCTGGGCCTGGTGGTGTGCTGGGATGACGGCGATTCTTCGCTGGTGGAGCAGCGCGCCCCGTATTGTCATGCCCGTGATGTGTTGCTTCTGCGTGCTTCTGCTGAAAATACTGCGGCGCTGTTTGCCGGGTTCAGCATGAGTAGTGAGGCGGCGCGTCTGGTGCGTACCCGTTGGGCGTCTCATGTGCGTGCGCCGCGTGCGTTGGTGCGTGATTATTCGCCGCGTATTTTTTCGACGGGTTCGGAGTTTGAGTTGGCGCGTGACCCGTTAGCGGCGATGGCGCGTATTCCGCACCTGGCGTTTGAGCATGCTCGTCGGGCGTTGGCGCGTGGTCCTGTGTTGGTGCAGGTGGCGCGTAGCGGTTATATTCCGTCGTTTTCGTGTGAGCGTTGCCGCATGCCGGCGCGTTGTGGCGAGTGTAGTGGGCCTTTGTCGGTGGCTTCGGGTTCGTCGGTTCCGTCGTGTTCGTGGTGCGGTCATTTGGCGCAGCAGTGGCGTTGTTCTGAGTGTGGTTTTACGCATTGGCGTTATTCGGCGGCGGGTGCGACTCGTACTGCTGAGGAGCTGGGTCGTGCGTTCCCGAATGTTCCGGTGATTTCTTCGGCGGGTGATCATGTGCGGGCGTCGGTTGGTCCTGAGCCTGCGTTGGTGGTGGCGACTCCGGGTGCTGAGCCGGTGGCTTTTGGCGGCTATGCGGCGGCGCTTCTTCTGGATGCCGATAAGATGCTTCGTTTTGATTCGTTGCGTGCTCCGGAGGCGGCGTTGCGTCGCTGGTTGAATGCGGCGGCGTTGGTTCGTCCGGCGGCTCTTGAGGGTACGGTGGTGACGACTGCTTCGCCGTCGCCGGTGGAGCAGGCGCTGGTGCGTTGGGATCCGGCGTGGTTTGCTCGTCAGGAGCTGGAGGAGCGCGCTCAGACGGGTCTGCCGCCGGCGGTTCGTACGGCTGCGGTGACTGGTGCGGAGGTGGATGTTCGCGCCTTTATGGAGGAGTTCTTGGAATCTTCTGCGTTGCTGGAGCGGGTGCGTGAGCAGTTGCGTATTGTGGGTCCGGTTCCTCTGGATCAGGGGTATTTTGCCTGGTCGGAGTCTCTTGAGGAGGATTCTGAGGAGGCGCCGGTTCAGGGCGATTGGCGTACCCTGATGTTTTTCTCGTATGGCATTGCGCAGCAGGTGACCCGTGAGTTGCGTGCTACGCGTGCCACGATTGCGGCGTTGAAGAAGAACGTGGGGGAGCGGCCGGTTCAGATTCGCTGTGACGGCCTGGACGTGCTGTGATTTTCTAGTCGTGCTGTAGTGTTCTAGTGAGGGGCGGTTTTTTGCCCCGGGTTGGGCGTTGAGCACGCGGGTTTGCAGGCGCGCTGTGCGCAGAGGCGAGGAGGTGAGAGGCGTGTCGAAGGTGCCTCATCTGCTGAAGGGTAGTGCGCTGCCTGATGGTGAGCAGCGGCGGCTGGCTGAGTATGCTTCTGCGCATCCGAAGAGTGCTCTGCACCGCAAGGGACAGCACCATGATGCGGCGGTGCTGCTGCTGGTTCACGGTATCGGCTACCAGAATCACGGCGAGACGCTCGCGTATTTTGGCAAGCCGGTGGCGCATAGTGTGCAGACTCTGCTGGCGCTGAACACGGATTCTGTCGCGCTCTCCGAAGAGAACCCCGCCGCGGAGGATTCTGCGCGGGTTCGTGTTGAGGTGATTCCTGACGGCGATACCCTCCCGCTTGCCGCCGAGGTGAACCCGCTGAGCCACCACAGCGAGTTGACGTATTCGTTGACGATTGAACGCACGGAGTACCCTGCTGACCCGGTTGAGGAAAGCCCGCAGGTTGAAGAGAATTCCGTGCAGGAAGAACCCGCCGAAGCCTCCGGGCCCAAAGAATCTACAAGAATCAGTCTGCCGAAAATTGAACTTCCGAAGGTGGAGCTGCCCAAAGTGGAGTTACCCAAGGTAGAGCTACCCAAGGTAGAGCTGCCCAAGGTGGAACTTCCCAAGGTGGAGCTCCCTAAGATTGAGCTGCCGAAAATTGAGCTTCCCAAGGTAGAGCTCCCGAACATCGATTTCTCGAACATCGAGCTGCCTAATCTTGAGCTTCCGCGCCTGCCTCAGCCGAAGCCGCGCCCGGTTCGCACGGTCACTCGCCGCAGCCTCCTTTTTCAGGAGGGCTTCTGGCGGCCCAGACATTACCGCCCGTTGAAGGAGCATTTGCCCTGGTTGGCGTCGGTTTTGCCGCTGTTTTTGATGTTCTGCTTCTACTATGAGCGCCCCGGCGCGACCTGGCGTGAGCGTGCCGGGCACCTGCTGCGTTCTACTGCTCGATTCGTGAACGTGGCGCTGTGGCTGGTGCTGGCGGCTATGGCGCTCATGACTTTCCGTGATGCTTTTGTGGCGTCTCTGGGTACTCCGCAGGGTGCGTTTACGGGTCTGGCGGCGGTGCTCGGCCTGGGTATTGTGGGCTGGATTTTGGCTCGTCGTGCCCGTGAGCTGTGGGCGCTGATGAAGGCTATTCCGACGCAACTGATTCAGACGGCGACCAGCCCGGAGTCGCGCGATTTAGAGCGTATTTATGCGCGTCTGGATCGTCAGCTGGACGAGTTGAGTTCCCGTAGCGATGCGGTGGGTATTCTTGCCCATTCGCAGGGCGGCTATTTGAGCTATGAGCTTCTGCGTCGTCGTGCGGCGGCGGGTAAGAAGCCGATTCGTTTCTTCTACGGTCTGGGTAGTGGCGTGGTCCCGATTAGCATTATCGCTAGTGACCGTAACGACACTCCGGGGCACCTGGATGCTGCGGGCGGCTACCGTAACCGCGCCATGCTTCTGTGGGTGAGCGCGGTTGCGGCGTTCTGCTGGCTGGTAGAGGCGTCCCTGCTGTTTGGTCCGTACCGTTCGCTGCTGCACTATACGATGCTGGTGCCCCTGGCGTTGAGTGTGGTGCCGCTGGTTGTGAGCGTGCCGGGTACCTTCAAGGGTAGGGCGCGTATTGTCCACAAGAGTGCCCGGGAAAGCGCCTCCGCAAAAACCTCCGCAACTCCTTCCGCGAAGAGCCCGGCGGATGTGCGCCTGGTCAACCCGTACGGCACGCGCGCCTACGTGAAGTGGCTGATCCCGCTGCTCTTCGTGCACGGCGTTTTCATGCTGTACGCGGTGTTCATGCTACTGCTGGCGCAGTTGCGTGTTGAGGGCGCGGTCCCTGAGCTAACGCCCGCCTCCGTGGCGTTTTGGGGAGCGCTGATCCTGGTACTCATGATGTCGGTGCGTAGCGCCTGCCACCTGTATGTGCGCGCCTACGCGCCGATGTTGCAGGATCTTGATGTGGCTGACCGGTGCGAGATTTCCGCTCGTGGTGACAGCATTGGCAGGTCGAATATTACTCAGCCCGCTGATGTGGACGTCAGCTTTGTGACTCTGCCGGGCCCGTCGGTGAATAGTCACATGCAGTATTTTGATGCGTGCTCGCCGGTGCCGTTGATGCTTGCGCACCGCCTGGTGCCGCACATGATGCCGGAGGGTGAGCAGACGCAGAAGGCGGCGGCTTTCACCGATATTGGTGCGGAACTGAACTGCGGTTTTGCGCGCGTGAAGAAGCTGATGCGCACCATGCATTACGGGCTGTATGCGGTGCTTCTGCTGATGCTGTCGGTGCTGCTGAATGTGGCGTCGCCGGTGAGCCTGTCCGCGTTGACGGGGCTTGATACCTCGCGCCTGCATTCGGAGGGATTTGACCGTCTGGTGGCGGATGCTCAGCAGCTGCGCGAGCAGGCGGGTTCTTCGGATCTGCTGCTGTGGATTCTGGTCAGCATTTTTGTGGTGGAGGCGCTGCTGATGATGGTGCTTTCGCCGTGGACTCAGCGGCGTTTGCAGCGTGCGTTCATGATGCGCAAGGTGGA
This sequence comes from Rothia sp. HMSC076D04, assembly GCF_001814645.1. NCBI lineage: Bacteria > Bacillati > Actinomycetota > Actinomycetes > Micrococcales > Micrococcaceae > Rothia > Rothia sp. HMSC076D04. Next base: position 353,914 of record NZ_KV817365.1, read on the forward strand.
CCGTACGGGTCAGCTGAGCGAGTTCAATCCTTTGCCGATGGTGACTGCTCTTCTGGGTCTTGACGGTGAGGATGAAGACGCTGAGGATGCAGAGGAACATAACCCCGCAGGGGAGAAAAAGCAGGAGAATAAAGCAGGGCAGAGCGCTGTAGTTTAGGGTGCTTAGGTGGTGCCGCTGGAAGGGCACCCCAGAATTTTTATGCATTCGTGTGCACCTAAGATTTGCTGGGGTTTGGGTGATTCTAATTGGCGTAGTCTCCGTATCCACGGTAATATATTCAGCACTGCGGATACTATTTCGGCGCTTGTCGAGGTGGTATTGGCGGTATCTATCACTCAACTCCGCGTGCGCTTCACAACCGCACGCACCTAAGAAAGATAAATACTGATGACTCAGACTCTCATCACCCCCGCCTACGAAAAAGCAGGCGGAGGTTCTGTTGTTGCACGCGCTAACCGCATTAGCCACCCCAATGTTGAACTACTCGCGGACATGACCGTGGCTCAGCGTAATGCAGTGTTCCGTTACCTGGCGCGTTTCCCCGACCTGGATGACGCCCAGATTTTCTACGCGTACGGTCACGCTTACGAGCTGGCTCGTAAGGATGCTGAACGCGGTCTCTACGCAACTATGGCGTAGCCTGCATCGTTAGTTTTTAGAAATGCTGTTGCACTCTTTGTGAGTGCGGCAGCATTTCTGCTTTTCGGGCTGGCTTTCACACTGGCTTTCACATTGGCTTTCGGATGGGCTTTAGTTCGGTGGGGAACTCGGCGGTCGTATGCCGCTATGATGCCCCTGATTTCTTCCTGACAACCGGGGACGTGTCCACTATGGGGGCGTTCCCTGATGGTTCTTGAACATTGATTAGCTCTTGGGTAGTTTAGAGATATCACAACCACTACTGCGAAGAGACTTCCGATGATCTCCGTAGGTTCTTTTCGCGGTGTTACCTCCGGTAGCGTCTGCATTGTTGCGGTGCTGCCCTAAGAAACGCCCTAAGGAAAGGTTCTCGCCGATGAGCTTCACCAATATTGCCTATGATTACGAGCCGGAACTTGGCGATTCGGCACCGAGCCGCGACAACGGTATTACTCACCCGGACCCTGTTCTGCTGTCCTCGATGACGAAGGCTCAGCGTGGCGCGGTGTGCCGCTACCTGGCTCGTTTTGCTGAGCTGGATGACGCGAAGATTTTCTACGCGTACGGTCATGCGGATGAGCTGGCCGCGAAGGAAGCGGCTCGTACTGGTAGCTTTGCTACGGTCTAAGGATTTCTGCTCCGGTGTGATGCGGTGAGGCTGCACCTTCCGGATGCGCCCTCAGGGTGCCCGAGCTCTGCGAGGGCGGGTTCCCTGCCTAGGCGCGGAGGAAGTGTGTAGCGAACCGCCGCTGTACATCGTTTGCTGTACGCCGCATGTGCCGCCCGGCAACCACAAACTAAATATGAGAAAGCCGCCGCACCCTCCCGAGTTTCGGGGGAGTGTGGCGGCATTTCTGTATCTTATCTAGTAGCTCGTCGTATAAGCTGCGCAAGCCCTAGAGCCCGCGCACGACCTCCAGTAGCTTGAGTGCCGAGTTGCGCCAGGAGTAGCGGCGCACATCCGAGAGTCCATCAATAATGACGCGCTCGCGAACGGCGGAATCCTCCAGGGAACGGATCGCCTTGACCCAGTCGGCGGCGTGCGCCTCCGGGGCACCGTCAACCGGGGCGAACACGGCGTGCGGCGCAATCTCACGGAAAATCGGGATGTCACTAATCACCGCGGGGCAACCGGCAGCCTGAGCCTCGACCACGGGCAGGCCGTAACCCTCCTCGCGGGAGGCAGTCACCAGGGCGTGCGCCTGGCGGAGCAGCTGCTGGTACTCCTCGTCGCTCACGCCGTTGTGCACCTCCACGTTCTCACCGATGAGGCGTTCGTCGGTGAGCTGCACCAGGCGCTGCGGCGGCATCTTCGACAGCAGGTGCAGGCGGTAATCCGGCAGGGAACGCATCGCCAGTAGTAGCGTTTCTACGTTCTTGTACGGCATGAACGAACCCATGTACACCAGGTGCTTGACGGGCTGCTCTTCGCGGGTGGTGGCGCGTTCCAGCGCGGTCTGGCGGGAGACCACACTGCCGGGCTGCGGGGCGTTGGGCACCACGAACAGCGGCTTGGTGGTCAGCTCGTGCTCACGAATCAGCGAGGCGGTCGACTCAGAAACCGTCACGACCGCGTCGCCGTGGTTGAGCAGGAAGCGCTGCGGGGTGTAGGTCTTGTGGAAGAGTCGCCAGCCCACGCGCACCGGTGCGGGCAGGAACCCGGGCGGGGTCGGGTGCGAGTAATAGATCAGGTCGTGCAGGGTGAGAATCAGCTTGAATTTGCGTCCGGTGGAGCCGATGGTTTGCATGGGGGAGAACACCACGTCCGGCGCGTACTTGTTCAACTGCAGGGCGGCGGTCGGTTCGAGCGGGCCGGTGGGCGAGCAGATCTTCACGTGCGGCAAATCCGGCAGCATGTCCAGCTGACGCTCGTCGCTAATGATCATGGTCAGGTCGAGGTCGGCGGCAGCTTCGTCACCGGTGTCGATGAGGGTTTTGAGTGCGCCCAGCAGGGAGGCGGTGTAGCGGCTGATGCCGTCGTGGAAGCCGATACGGGTGTATCGGGCGTCAACCATGAGTTTCATGTTGGTTCCTTACTTCTCGTTCCCTTAGCGTTCGGCGGCGAAATCGGCGATGAGTTCCGCGGCCAGATGCGGGGTTTCGTAGTGGATGAGGTGCCCGACTTCAGGGATCATGTCCAGGCGCTCGCGGGCGCCGGACGAAGACGCGGGTAGATTGCGGGAGGTCAGCGTCGCGTACATGGCGCGAGCCGTTTCGGGGGTGCCCAGGTCGTCGTCTTCGGCAACGAGCATTTGCACGGGTACCCGGATGGCGGCGGCGTATTCGGCGGCGGTGTGCGTAATGGACGCTTCGTAGGCGCTGAGCACTCCGCGGCGGGAGCCGAAGGAGCCGAAGTAGGCGGCGTGCTGGCCGTTGATGAAGCGGCGCATTGCCTTGTCTTTGGTGCGCATCATGACTTCGCTGGAGGCGCGGGTAATCAGCTGCGAGCGCAGGAGCGGGTAGCCGATTTTTTCGGGGAGTGCCGCGCCGGCGCGGTAGTAGAGGGAGGCGAGGCGGGAGGCGACGCGCTGGCTACCTTCGAGGGCGGGTTCGCTAATCGGGTTGATGAGCGAGAGCAGTGCGAGTGAGTTCGGGTGTGCGGCGGCGAAGGCGCTGGTGACGATGGAGCCGAAGGAGTGGCCGACCAGGTGCAGCGGTAGGGGCTGTGCATTCTCGCGGGCGGGGTTAGTGTGTTCCACGAAGTCGTTCAGCCACGCCACGTACGCGTTGATGTTGTCTTCGCCCTGAGCATTTTCGGGCAGGTCTGCGGAGCGGCCAAAGCCGGGCAGGTCGGGGCTGATGATGCTGACGTTTGGGATGAGCTTCAGCAGGTAGTTCGCGATGATTTCCAGGCCGTGGTGGTCGCCGCGAAAGCCGTGCACGAGCAGCACGGGGTAGGAGCCTTCGGGGAAGAGCCCAGCGTTCATGCCTTTGCCGTACTGCCAGTAGCGGGTCATAACCGCCTGCGCGCCGTCACCAATGAGGGCGTCGTGGCGGGTGCCGGGGATGAGCGGTCCGGGCACACCCTCAAGAACTGAGGTGTTGGGAGAGTCCGGGGTAACGGTGGAGGTCATGGGTACCTTTCGCGGGTTGGGTACTGGGACGGCTAAGTCCCGTTCTTAATTCTAGGGGAGAAGCCTGAAAGGGCTCTGAAACTTGCGCCCCGCATCGTCAGCTGGGCGGGTGGTCGGGCGGGCGGTGCCGTCCATTTGGTAGTCGAGGCGGCCTCAACTCTGGCTCGGTGCGGGTTTCGCGTTACACTTGGAGGGTTAAGTTTTTATCAACCTGTCTTTATTTAAGGAATCGCTGTGTCTGCTCAGGTAGAGACCGAACGCAACGAAAATGCGTACGACTTCCGCGCTATGGAAGCCAAGTGGCGCCCCTACTGGGACGAAACGAAGGTTTTCCAGCCCACCGGTGACGCCCCCAAGGGCCGCAAGTATGTGCTGGATATGTTCCCGTACCCCTCCGGTGACCTTCACATGGGTCACGCGGAGGCATTCGCTATTGGTGACATGAACGCCCGCTACTTCAAGCAGTGCGGCTACGATGTTCTGCACCCGATTGGCTGGGACTCCTTCGGCCTGCCCGCTGAGAACGCAGCCATTAAGAACGACACTCACCCCAAGGAGTGGACGTACAAGAACATTGAGACTCAGGCTGAGTCCTTCAAGCGTTACGCTATTGCCGCTGACTGGAGCCGCCGCTTGCACACCTCGGACCCCGAGTACTACAAGTGGACTCAGTGGCTGTTCGAGCAGTTCTACAAGAAGGGCCTGGCGTACCGTAAGGACTCCATGGTCAACTGGTGTCCCAAGGACCAGACCGTGCTCGCGAACGAGCAGGTTGTGAACGGTGCGTGTGAGCGTTGCGGTACTACCGTGACTAAGAAGTCCCTGAACCAGTGGTACTTCAAGATCACTGATTACGCACAGCAGCTGCTGGATGACATGGAGCAGCTGGAGGGCAAGTGGCCTGAGCGTGTTCTGCTCATGCAGCGCAACTGGATTGGTCGTTCTGAGGGTGCTGAGGTGCGCTTCGAGATTGAGGCGACCGAGGACCAGCCTGCTGAGTCCTTCACCGTGTTCACCACCCGCCCGGACACCCTGTACGGTGCAACCTTCATCGTGGTTGCTGCGGATGCGGCGTTCGCCGAGCAGATTGTGGCACCCGAGCACAAGGCTGCCCTGGAGCAGTACCGCGAAGACATTAAGGCACTGAGCGATATTGACCGCCAGTCCTCTGACCGCGAGAAGACCGGCGTGTTCACCGGCCGCTACGCGATTAACCCGCTGACCGGCGCGAAGCTGCCCGTCTGGGCTTCTGACTACGTGCTCGCTGACTACGGTACCGGCGCGATTATGGCTGTGCCCGCGCACGACCAGCGTGACCTTGAGTTCGCCCTGAAGTTCGACCTGCCCATCGTGAAGGTCCTGGACGTTGAGGGTGCTGAGGACCCGGCTACCAGCGGTGTTGCCGCAACCGGTGACGGCGTGCTCATCAACTCCGGTGAGCTGACCGGCCTGCCGAAGGCTGAGGCGCTCGCTAAGGCTATTGAGCTGGTTGAGGCTGCGGGCACCGGTGAGGGTAAGGTCATTTACCGTCTGCGTGACTGGTTGCTGTCCCGCCAGCGTTTCTGGGGTACCCCCATCCCCGTGATTCACTGTGAGGATTGTGGCGAGGTTCTGGTTCCTGAGGATCAGCTGCCGGTGCTGCTGCCCGATAACCTGCGCGGTGAGCAGCTGGCTCCTAAGGGCCAGTCGCCTCTTGCCGCTGCCGATGATTGGGCGATTGTGCCTTGCCCTGAGTGTGGCAAGCAGGCTCGCCGTGACTCGGACACCATGGACACCTTCGTGGATTCCTCCTGGTACTTCCTGCGTTACGTTTCCCCGAACTACGACAAGGCTCCTTTCGACCCGCAGGCTATGAGCGAGTGGGGTGCCGTCGACATGTACGTTGGCGGTGTGGAGCACGCTATTCTGCACCTGCTGTACGCACGCTTCTTCACCAAGGTTGTTCGCGACCTGGGCCTGATCAAGCACGATGAGCCGTTCAAGGCGCTCATGAACCAGGGTCAGGTGCTCAACGGCGGTAAGGCGATGTCCAAGTCGCTGGGTAACGGCGTGAACCTGGGTGAGCAGCTCGACAAGTTCGGTGTGGACGCTATCCGCACCACCATGATTTTCGCGTCCCCGCCCGAGGATGACGTGGACTGGGCGGATGTTTCCCCGTCCGGTTCGCAGAAGTTCCTGGCTCGCGCATGGCGTGTGGCTCAGGACGTCACCAGCGAACCCGGCGTTGACGCAACCACCGGTGACTTGGAGTTGCAGAAGCTGATTGCTCGTACCGTGCACGAGGTTCAGGGCCTGCTGGAGAACGGCAAGTTCAACGTGGTTGTTGCTAAGACCATGGAGCTTGTGAACGCTACCCGTAAGGCTATTGACTCCGGTGCTGGTGCGGCTGACCCGGTTGTTCGTAAGGCTGCTGAGACTGTCGCTATTCTGCTGTCTCTGTACGCACCGTACACCGCTGAGGACATGTGGCACGCTCTCGGCTACGACACCCCGGTTCTGACCGCGGGCTTCCCCGAGGTTGACCCGGCTCTGCTGGTGGATGACACCGTCACTGCTATCGTGCAGATTAAGGGCAAGGTCAAGGCTCGCCTGGAGGTTGCGAAGGATATTTCCGAGCAGGAGCTTCAGGAGCTGGCTCTGGCGGATGCCGCTGTTCAGCGTTCGATTGGTGACGCCGAGATCCGCAAGGTGATTGTGCGTGCGCCTAAGCTCGTGAACATCGTGATCTAAGCTTTTTAGATAAAGAAGTTTCTTAGATAAAGTACAAGCCCCGCTGTGGCTTCGGTTCGTTCTGTGTAACGAACCCGGAGGCGCGGCGGGGCTTTGCTGTACTGCGGTAGTGATGAGTGCCATAATGTTCAGGGAACGCTAGGAGAGGGTTCGTCATCGAATCATGCACTGACGAACCGGAAGAAGGGCCGGAATATGGAGCGAGAGAACAAAGCAGAGAACCGCATTGCCGTGGTAACCGATAGCGCCGCCGCCCTCGACCCGGAGCTCGTGCAGCGCCTGAGCGCTCGCGGCAATTTTATGCTGGTTCCGATGCCGGTGACCATTCGCACGCCCGGTGAGCCGGATCGTCAGCTGCAGGATTTGACCGCCGCCGAGGTGGATGAGGCGATTATGCTTGCGCACGTGATGGGTCAGACGGTGAGCACTTCCGGGCCCGCACCGGGCGTGTTTGCTGATGTGTATGACGAGCTGGCGTCGCGAGGTTTTACGCATGTGGTGTCTGTGCATCTGTCCGGTGAGCTCTCGGGCACGGTGGAGGCGGCACGCACAGGTGCCCGCCTGAGTCGCCTGGGTTCTAAGGGCGTGAGCGTGGTGGATAGCCGCACGGTCGCCGGTGCCTACGGTCATGCGGTGGTGCGCGCCCTGGAGGTACTGAACTCTGCATCCGCAGGCGCGAGTGTTGAATGTCCGAGTCCCGCGCAGCTGGTGGACTACATTCAGTCCGTCTGCGAGCAGTCCACGCTCTACTTCTATATCCCGACCCTGGATGCGTTGCGCCGCGGTGGCCGTGTTTCCCCGGCGTTGGCGATGGTGGGTCAGATGTTCCAGATTAAGCCGATTGGCACGATCACCGAGGGCAAGCTGGCGTATGTGGAACGCCCCCGCACTGCGGCGCGCGCCCTGGAGCGCCTGGTGGAGGTGACGGTGCAGACTTGCCGTGAGCATCAGCATGCGGCGGCGCTCAGCTCTGCTTCAGTGGGCTCTGCCGCTGCCGACCCCGCTAGTTCTTCGCTTGCCGCATCCCCGCGCGGTGAGGTGGTTGCGGTGCATCATGTGGGCAATGCGGCGCAGGCGGTGCAGCTGTACGAGCAGGTTCAGCAGATGCTGGGGGAGAGCTCCCTCGTTCATGATGCCGCTGCTTCTTCGGCGCCGGAGTTTTTGGTGAGTGCGTTGCCGCCGGTGCTGTCGGCTCATTCGGGGCTGGGTGCTGTGGCGCTGGTCGTTTATTAGGATCGTGTACTAGCCGCCTTTCTGGTGTGCCCGTGTTGACCCTGTGCTGTGTGCTCGTGCTGTGTGTCCGCGCGGTGTTCCCGTGCGATGCGCCGCGGGCGACACGCAACACGACACGAAAACTGTGTGCCGGGAGCGTATTTAACCCGTTTTGAGGCTGTGGTGTGTCTTACGTTGGGCTCGTCTGTTTTCGCGTGAGAAATTGCACTGCGTGCGAGCGCATGGGACGTCATTGAAACCCATTCGCAGGTGAAAGGGTATTTTTTACCCTCAGATTTTGCCTTGATATGGCGCGGTTTTTAGTAAATGTGCGTTTCATGTGTGTTTATGTTGCCGTGACCGTATCGCAACATTTTCTAAGCATGAACACAACGCAAACCAACAGAAAACAACGGGTTTTTGCCGGTTTTTATGGCGCAACTCACAAAAATTTCTCGATATAACACACCAAAACACACACAAACTAGGGTAGGATTATTACCAACAACGGCGGAACGCACCGGGCAACATAGAGCACGGACGAATCCGACTAAACCAGAGCCTACAAGGCATCGGATTTGTACACCGCCACCAACGCACTGACAAGGAGATACTCCAGTGACTGTACGCGTAGCAATCAACGGCTTCGGCCGCATCGGCCGCACCTTCTTCCGCGCAGCTCAGACCGAGGGCGTCGGCTTCGAGATCGTCGCAATCAACGACCTCACCGATGTTGAGACCCTGGCACACCTGCTCAAGTACGACTCCATCATGGGTCGCTTCAACGCAGAGGTTGAGGTCAAGGAAGGCGCACTGGTTGTTGACGGCAAGGAAATCAAGATCCTCGCTGAGCGTGACCCCCAGAACCTCCCCTGGAAGGACCTGGGCGTTGACGTAGTCCTCGAGTCCACCGGTTTCTTCACCGAAGGCAGCAAGGCAAAGGCACACATCGAGGCTGGCGCTAAGAAGGTTATCCTCTCCGCTCCCGGTAAGAACATCGACGGCACCTTCGTCATGGGCGTGAACGACGACCAGTACGATGCAGCTAACCACCACATCGTCTCCAACGCATCCTGCACCACCAACTGCCTCGCTCCGATGGCTAAGGTCCTGAACGACGCATTCGGCATCAAGCAGGGTCTGATGACCACCATCCACGCATACACCGCTGACCAGCGTCTGCAGGATGCTCCCCACCGCGACCTGCGCCGTGCACGCGCAGCAGCTGTGAACATGGTCCCCACCTCCACCGGTGCAGCAGCAGCTGTTGGCCTGGTTCTGCCCGACCTGAAGGGTAAGCTGGACGGCTTCGCAGTCCGCGTTCCCACCATCACCGGCTCCATCACCGACCTGACCTTCACCGCTGAGCGCGAGGTCACCGTTGAGGAAGTCAACGCAGCAGTCAAGGCAGCAGCTGAGGGCCCCATGAAGGGCATCATCAAGTACAACGAGGATCCCATCGTGTCCAAGGACATCGAGGGTGAGCCCATCTCCACCGTCTTCGACGCACCGCTGACCAAGGTCATCGGCGACCAGGTGAAGGTTATCGCTTGGTACGACAACGAGTACGGCTACGTTGCACGCCTCGTGATGTTCACCAACAAGGTTGTGGCATCCCTCTAAGCCCCAATAGGCTTGCGACGCTCATCAAGTGTAAGCGTCACCCCGCGTAACTAACGCATAGTGAACCCCGGCACCACCGCATCAAGCGGGGGAGTCGGGGTTTGCTGTACCAAGACCCTGTGTAAGGGTCTTAATAAAACCCCAAAAACGTATAAACATACTATTTTCCGTCGCCCTTTTTGAGTCAAAAATACCGTAAGAAAATAGCTGATAGAGAGTGCGAATATCCGCGATATTCTGCGGAAAAACACAATATAAAAGCTATTTACTAGGCTGTCAATCACCCTAATGTTCGGTATGATGGAAACGGTATATAAACCCACCTATCCAGGAGGAATTCCTATGGCTAAGGCACTGTCCGAACTGCTCGAAGAAGGCGTCGCAGGCCGCCACGTTCTCGTTCGTTCCGACCTGAACGTACCCCTGAAGGACGGCGTTGTCACCGACGACGGCCGCGTCCGCGCATCCCTGCCCGTCATTGAGAAGCTTGCCAAGGCTGGCGCACGCGTTATCGTGACCGCACACCTGGGCCGCCCCAAGGGCAAGGTTGACCCCCAGTACTCCATCGCACCGGCAGCTGCACGCCTGGCTGAGCTGGCATCCGTGCCCGTGAAGGTTGCAACCGACCTGGTAGGCGAGGACGCAAAGGCTAAGGCAGCAGCCCTGGCTGACGGCGAAGTTCTGGTCGTTGAGAACGTTCGCTACGACGCACGTGAGACCTCCAAGGATGACGCAGAGCGCGGCGAATTCGCTGACGAGCTGGTCGCACTGACCGGCGAGAACGGCGCATACGTGAACGACGCATTCGGTGCAGTTCACCGCAAGCACGCTTCCGTCTACGACGTTGCTAAGCGCCTGCCCGCATACCTGGGTGACCTGGTGAAGAAGGAAGTTGACGTTCTGGCTAAGACCCTGAACGACCCCGAGCGTCCCTTCGTCGTGGTCATGGGTGGCGCTAAGGTTTCCGATAAGCTCGCCGTGATTGACAACCTGATTGGTAAGGCTGACACCATCCTCATTGGTGGCGGTATGGGCTACACCTTCGCATACGCACAGGGCTACGAGGTTGGCCAGTCGCTGCTGGAGAAGGACCAGGTCGACAACGTTCTGCGTTACCTGAAGGAAGCTCCCGAGAAGGGCACCGAGATCATCACCGCAGTGGACGTTGTCTGGTCTGACGCATTCTCCGCTGACGCTAACACCGAGATTCGCCCGATTGAGGACCTGACCGGCGGCAAGCTGGGCGCAGAGGCTGAGGGCCTGGACATTGGCCCCAAGACCCGCGAGATTTTCGCTGAGAAGATCAAGGGTGCAAAGACCATCTTCTGGAACGGCCCCGTTGGCGTGTTCGAGATTGCTCCCTTCGCTGAGGGTACCCGCGCAGTGGCTCAGGCTATCGTCGAGTCTGACTCGTTCTCCATCATTGGTGGTGGCGACTCCGCATCTGCAGTCCGTAACCTGGGCTTCAAGGATGAGCAGTTCGGCCACATCTCCACCGGTGGTGGCGCTTCCCTCGAGTACATTGAGGGTAAGACCCTGCCCGGCCTGGAGGCACTGGGCGCCTAATCTGGGTGCACAGATTTAGTACACGGTTTTAGTGTAAGGAACCCCCGCTGGGGCGGTATTTCGGTACCGTTCCGGCGGGGGTTTCTGCATGCCCGCTCATGCCCGGATAATCCTGCGCGGGCAGATGGGCGGGGCTGTTTCCTGGCTATATGCTGTGGATTCCCTGGGTGTGCGGCTTGTGCTGGGGAGGGTTAGAGGTGCCTCTAATAGACTGGAAATGTAGAGGTTCCCGGCGCTCCCCCACGGTACCCATATGGTTACCGCGGGGGAGCGAAGCAGGGGACGCACGCACCTCCACAGGCAAACAAATACAGACAAGCAAATACAGGCGGGCGAAGACGCCCAACCGTGGAGCCCAGCTACCCGCGAGTAGCCCAGAACCATCTCGGCAGCTCGTGAAAACGGCAACTAGTGAACATTGAATCCAGGGAGGGAAAGAATGCCCATAGACACTCAAGCGCTCTTTGACGAAAAAGACTACACGGGAACATACCCGTACGTTGCCGATGGCGTGATTGGGCCCTACACGCCCGCAAACCGGGACCACCCCGCCTACTCGGCACCCGCCCCGGGCGTGAGGTACAGACCGAGGCACTATGCGGCGAGGAACCTGCGCCCCTACCTGGGCTACTACTACGCCTGCCAAAACTACATGATTCTCGCCTCGGAACCGGCAGTTCTGAGGATGGACAATATCAGCGAAGAAATGTTCTTCCCCGCCATTCAGGACCTCTACGAAGAAGGTAAAGGTTGGGTCATTACCCCTAACCCCCAGATTCTGACCATGAACCTGCTGGAGGGGCAGCCGCGCCTCATCGACGAGACGCTAAAAATTGTGGAATGGAACGTGCGGTTCGATATCCTTCCCGAAGTTCGGGTGTACCGCAAAGACACGAACCAGGTGTACCCCATCACCGATTTTGATACGCGCGGCCTGATCCGTGACGGCGCAATACACGGGACTCTACGCACACAATTCACGAATGAGTGGAGGCCCGTCCAATTCATTCCAGAAAATAGTTTGAGCTAGGGGAGGGGAGAGCAACATGACGAATAACTTTGGCGGGCCCGGATACGGCGGGCCCGGATACAACGAGCAACGAGCACTCATGAGGTCTGTGATCACTCGCGCCAAGTTTATACGAGCTGGCGTGTTCGCAGGTGCCGCCCTCGTCGCGATAGGTTTTGGCTGGGGTACTAAACTGTTCAATGAGATGGGCTCGGAGTCCCAGGCCGATAAGAAGCGTGACCAGGAATTTGTGCGCCTGGAACCCACGGAGAAGTACGATGAGCTCCGCAGCTTGGGGCCCTCCTCCGGGCCGCTCGTCTATACGGCGTTTGAGCGTAAGGGCCGTTTCATTCCTGCCACCGAGACGCAGGCGGCGCAGAACGTGCCGTACCCTATTCAACAGCCCGGAATGGATAACTACGACCGCGCTGGCCTGTACGCGTTCTTGGCGTACTACTTCGCGTCGATGAATTACTTCTACCACACGGGCGATACTGAGCCTCTTTCTAAGGTCACGGACCCGGAAAAGGTGCTGCACCCCGAAATTCTTCGCCTGTACAGGGAGAAGCGAGGGTGGGTTATTTCGGCTGATAAGAATGTGCTGAGCGCCAATATTGCTGATGATCTTATCGCGGGTGAAAAGGTTAAAAATACGAGCCGAAAAATCCTGGTGAGTACCCTGTACACGACTAAGGCTAAGGACCTTGCGTTTTACGTTAAAGAGACGGGTGAGAAGCAGGATATCCGCAAATATTTGAAGTATCTGGGGCGTTTCTCGCTGGCTGTGGAGCATCTGCGTGGGCAGTGGGTGATTGTGGTTGACCGCGACGGCTACAGCAACCGCAACACCTACGAGCCGATCTACCCGCAAGGATTCGGGCAGCTATAGCTTTCTCTATGTGGCTTCTTTCGGAACCCCCGCCGGGCAGCACTTTCGGTACTGTGCTGGCGGGGGTTTCTTGCTGGACTTTTGAGGTGGATGCTTCGCGGCTGGCTATGGGAGGTGGAAGCAAGGGAGGCGGAATCCGTCCTGCTGAGTTCGTGTGCAGAACGTGCGTGTGTTACCTTGAAGGGTGTGTGATTCTCACTGTCACCGAGAGGGAACACACATGCAACGAATGTGGGCGAGGAAGCTCGTTCACTGTCACATCAACTTCCGGAAGTAAATATATGGGTAACGTCCACGCTAATACTGAAGCTGTTCCTTTTGACTTTGAGAGCGCTGAGGCTCTCAAAACGCATTTGACGCATCTAACTCAGGTAATTGAGCATCAGCTCCCTGCCCGCTATGGCGCCGATGGTACTTGTGGTGCCGCTCAGCTCGCTCTGGAGGGGTTCACCGGTGGCTATGCACGAGTGTATAGAGCAAAGCTTGCTTCGTCATTTGCGCTGTTGCGAGAGTTTAAGGAATGCTTTAGCAACGCAGCTCGTAATATGGAGACTTATATTAAAGCTGCCCGCGAGGAAGAGCGTATTCGCCGAGAGATTACTGAATGGGAGAAGCTCAACGAACGTAAGCAAAGAGCTCGTGATCTTGAGAAGCTTGAGTATGACCTTCGGAATCAAGGTGCGTATAGCGTTGATAACCCTGACCTCAATCTTGAGGTTCCCCCTCGTCCTATGCCTTCCCGACCCCCGCATTTTGAGGTCTACACGCCCCGCCCTGTAGCTGACCCCTTCACCGGTGCTCAGGGCAGCTCAGTTTCTTCAGGAGTTTCTCAAAGTGCTCTCGGACAGTTTGCCGAGGCAAACTCTTCTGCACAGGGTACTCAGCATCTGAATACCCAGATTGCGCTTGCTTCTGGTGGGTCTACGGTTTCTATCGTGCCGCACAATGCCTACCAGCACGGTCAGATTACTTTCTCCCTGAATGCTGAAATTAGCCAGGTACAGCATTATGTTTCCTCTGCTTATTCGCAGTTCCGGTCCAATACTTCTTGGGGAACTTTCGACGCTGGTTCTTTGATTGCAGCATTGCATACCTGGATTGAAGATGTGCATGAAGATGCGACCTGGCTAGGGAAAGTTGCTCAGGTGATGCTTGATGCTGCAACTAATGGCAATCTCACTAATGCATCGGTAGAGTGCCATGCCGATCTTTCAGGGCCTGGGGCAAGGGCTCAAATTAGCCTCGACATGAACCTTCTGAATGAGCTGATGCATGATGATATTCCTATGCATCACCTACTGCAGGTTCCTGGCATGAGCATTACTGGTGTAAATATCTCATCCGGCTACGCAAATGACCCCGTCAACGTTGCAACCGGTAACTTCATTGAAAGTGAAGTTGACCTTCGCTCTCATGTAAACCCTGTGTTGCGTCTTGAGCGCACCTACAACAGTGTTCTCGCTGCCCTCCCGAATACCCCTCACGGTGCTTTTGGTAAGGGTTGGTCAAGCGTGCTGGACAGCCGACTTGAGCAAAACTCCGACAGCATCTCATGGCACACTGCTGACGGTCGTGAACTCGTCTTTGAACGTGATACAAACTCGGCTAGCGGGTATGCCCGGACTCCCAATGCTCCTTACTGGTTGGAGAAGGTATCCGAGTCGGCTCTAGACGCGGCACCTACACATAATGTGAACTCAGTCTCTGCGCCCTTCGAAGAAGATACCGAAGGACAAGAGGCACTTTGTCGTGCCCTATACTCGGCTGTGAATAAAGCGGTCAAGTCCGCCCATCGTCTACTGCCGTCATCCTTTGAAGTAACGGAATCGTCTGAACCCACCTACTACTGGTCTGTTACTAACCATTCTGGTAGCCGTTATTTCTATGCTCCTTCAGGCGAATTGGTTGCTTTCATGGAGGGGCACCCCAGCTCAGCTGTAGTTGCTCTGTACAGCCGTGGCCCGAAGGCTAATGACGATGAGGAGTTCGTAGCGCAGCGACCGAGTGCTTTGATTCAGCCCCTTAGCGCGCAGGGCATTATTTTCAGCTATGACGCACAGGATTTTGTATCTGCTGCATCTCTTGTCAACTTCAATGAAGGCTCCTTTGAAGAACATTCATCAGGACAGGTTGAAAGCCAGCTGAGCGATGTGCGCTATATCTACAATTCTGCTGGCGTACTTTGTGAAGTTCAGCGACCTGATGGTACCCGCCGTTATGAACAGACGGAGGGTAACCTCATCCACCGTGTCTGGAATGAAACGGGATATTGCGAGGTCGAGAATAGCTATGACGCTGACGGCCGCATCGTAGCTCAGAAAACTGAGCACGGTCGAAATATTAGCTACCGCTATGAGCATGGTCTAATGACCGTGATTGAAGATTCCGGAACCGGTGAGCACGCTAATATTTGGCGCTCAAACGAACACGGTCAGCTTGTTTCCCTTGTGGCTGGTGACGGAAGCCGCCAGTCCATGCGATACAACTCCTACGGTTACCGCACCTATATCTGCGAGCGTGACGGATCTGTGACTCATCGTAGCTACGATGAACGCGCTCGCCTTGTCTCGGAAAATACTCCGGAAGGTGCAGTCCACCGTTATACGTGGGATGAGTACGACCGTATGATTGCCCACCGAATTATGAATAAGAATCGGCGTGCAGGCACCCTCACCGAAACGCGCTATACCTACTCCCAGAACCCGCTGGACCCTAATCCCCTGACTATTACCCGTAACGGAGGCAATACAACTTATCTTGAATGGGACAACGCCGGCCATTGCACCGCCGTCGCTGATGAATCAGGATTCAAGCAGCACTTTACCTACAATAACCGTGGGCAGCTTCTGAGCTCCACGGACTCTAGTGGTGCGCAAACGCAGTATTCGTATGATGCTGCTGGTAACCTGAGCTCAGTAACTAATCCTCTCGGCAATACCCAGTATTTTGAGTGGGATGCGAGTGGGCGACTCAGCACGGTGGTCGACGCGATGGGTGCTCGTTGGGGTTTGTCTTATGCAGAAGCAGCTCAGAACGCTACGCCGACCTCCGAGCAGCTCTTGACAGCGCTGACCGACCCTGAAGGTAACGTCACTACTTTTGAATACTCAGCTGGTCACCTAAGCGCTGTGATTGACCCTATGGGTAACCGAACCAGCGTCGAACGCGACACCTGGGGCAACGTTATCTCCATGACTGATGCCGCAGGAGCCAAGACCCATTATGAATACGACGAACTTTCGCAGCTCGTCGCTATCATTGACCCCTGTGGGGCTCGTACTGAGTACGAATATTCTCTAACTGGCGACCTGAGTCGCATGGTGGACGCTACTGGTGTAGCTTTGAGCATCACCCACTCGCGCTCTCACGGTGAGTATTCAGTGCGAGTTGAGGGCGCGCCCGGTAACTACGCCGTTGTAACCGACGCCCTGGGACGAGTTGTGTCTGCATCAAATTCTCTGATGAGTATGGTGCCGGGCCTGGGTCCCGCTGGGTCTTTGCACTCTGATTCTTCTCTTGCAGGGCTTGCTTCAGTAGGTAAGCAGCCTTCTGAGCGTCCTGCGGGTCCTTGGGCGTCGTGGAGCTTGGTGCAGCCGGAACTTCGTGTTCCCACTATTTTGGGTTCCCGCGATAACGTATCGCGAGGCGATAGCGCCCTTATTGCTGCTCATCTTCCGTCTGTTATGACGATGTTTGAGAACCGCCAGGATATGGCGGCTCTCTTTGGGGTGCCCATTCCTAAGTTGAACATTCCGGATGCCTCCGCCCTTCTCAATTCTTCCTCTGATAGCTCTGCGCAGGCTGGATATAACACTCACGGTCAGATTGCTCAGATTAGCTCTGCCGTTGGCGGGGCAATTAGCTTCGAGTACGATGCTCAGGGACGTATGAGTCGTAGCATCAGTGCAGCTGGTCGAGAGACTTTCTTTGAATATGACGCGGCGGGCCGTTGTACCAGCCAGAAAACCCTCAAGAAAACGAGCGAGCTCGATGCTGATGAGGGTTACCTGGAGACTATCTTTACTTACGATCTCGCAGGTCGTTTGTTGGAGAAGACCATTCGGGATTCTGCAGATGCTTCAACTGCCTCGTTGCGTCTTGTGCAGTACACCTACGACGCTACTGGTCGACGCATTAAAGAAGATATGGGGGAGAAGGTCACCTGTTACAGCTACACTTCACGTGGACTTATTGCACGTATTGAAGATAGCGTTGAAGGTACTCGTTCTTTCTCATACGATGCGGCAGGTCGCCTTGTTAGCGTTGATGACGCTTTGGGCGGCACCTCCCGCTGTGAGTATGATGCCCTTGCGCGTCCTCTGCGCTGGATTACGCCTGCGGGTATCGTAACGAGCTACGGATGGGATGCGGCAGGACGTCTTCTGCGTGAAGAACGTTCGGGTACAAGTTTTACGGTTGAAAATGCGGCAGACTCTCTCGTACGTACTTTCTCTTACGATGCTGCAGGGCGTCTTCTTACGGTGAATGACGGTGAACGTATCCGTTCGTTTGAGTACGACTATGCTCGCGGTGGTGTGCTCCGTTCGGTCACTGTTAATGGTGAACTCCAGGGAACTTTTGAATATTCCTTGATGAATGGACGTGGCTCTCAGCAGGGCATGTTGAAGATTTCGGTAAATGATGCAAAGGCAGAGCACATTTATGAGTACTCTGCATCTGGCAGGTTGCTGAGCCGTACTCGCGTACCCCATGGTGATATGAACATGATGCGCATCTCAAGTACGGTGTCTATTGCTGATCACATCACGGGTATTCTTCGCGCCCCAGACGTGAACCAGCGTACTCTCCATGCCTTGCAAGCGTTTAAGCAGCGTGGTGAATATACGCTGAACTATACCTACGATGCAGATGGTGTTCTGGTAATGAGTAGCAACCCGTACGGCTCAGTGCGCTGGATGCGTGATGGTGCGGGTCGAGTGCGCCATACTCAGTCTAAGGACGTTTTTGCTCGCACCAGGGAGATGGAATTTACCCATGCTTCATGTGGTGCTTTGACCTCGATGAGTACAGAAGACACTCGCGCCGTGTGGAAACTCAATCCTGTTAAGAATGTTCCCGTGGGCTACAAGGTAGAGCGTACCGGTACCCGTGAGTTGGGAACTGGGACTGCACCTGTCAGTACGTTTGCTGCTCATGTGGAACGTGATACTTCTTCTCGGGTTGCTGTCTGCACTCTTGAAGATGCAGAAAATAACTCTGAGGCGCGCACTATGAAGTATCGTTATGATGCTTCTGGTGCTCTTATCTCTGTATCTGATGGTATTCAGGAACGAACTTGGACCTACGAAAACGGCATGATGGTCGCCGAGGCATTGTATAAGCGCAATTGTGAGCAGGGAGATAACGCCCTGCTGCTGGAACGCGCCTTCAGCCACAATTCAATTGGCCTTCTCAGCGCTGTTTCTGAGGTGCAGTATGGTGCCGATGGTACTGTCCAGAATCGTTCTCGAACTGAGTATTTCTATAACGCTGCCGGTGAGCGCGTCCGTGAGGTGACTACGGATGAGCTGACTGGACAGCATCGTGAGCGTACCCTTGGGTGGGGCAACATGGGGCAGGTGAACGCTATTCGCCAGGATGGTGAAGAATGGTCATTGCACCATGACATGACTGGTGAGCTTGCCTCCGTGCATACTAGCACCACGGTGGATGCCCCCGGTTCGTCTATGCCTTTGGTATGGGATGCTGTCTCATCCGTACCTATGGTGCTGGGCGCGGGCGGGATGAGTGCAGGTTCTGTGCTGGAGAATATCTCTTCTGAAGAGGAACTGGGCTATGGCTTGGGCTGGTCTATGTCTTCTAACCCGTGGGAAAGCGATGTAGCTGCTGTTCCTACTGTTCCTGGTCTTGGCGTGGTTAGTGCTGGTCCGGCGGCTTCTTCTGTCAATATTGCTGGTCTTGATTTCATGGGTTTCCGTGTGGCTGATGCTGGCGTGCGCCGTTTCGTGTCCACTGACGCTTTGAGCTCGGTGCCGGGTATCGTGCACGGTGCGGACGTAAATTCGTTTGTGGGCTGGAATCCTATGTCTCTGGTAGACCCGTGGGGTTTGCGCCCGATGTCGGTGAGGGATTTTAGGGACTATCAGGTTCGAGAAACAGAGAAGAAAAATTATCTTACCTCTATTTTTGTTAATGAGTTAAAAAATTCTCCATTCATGCTTATCTTGGCCGCAAGTTACTATACTTCATATTCACCGTTTGAATATGAAGAGTATATGGATAATGTTAAGCCAAAAATTGAGGACCTAAATGTTCAACGACAGCATGGATATAGTGGGGATATTCCTCCCGTGCCTCCGCGAAAGATTAACGAAGTGGCGCAACGCATGAATTCAGTTAATGACAATCAGCATGTTAAAGATATGGAGAAATCTCAAGGAAATGCTGGTTATTCCTCCATTCAGATTGATGTATATGAGGGGAAAAAATCAGATGGATCAAAAGAGAAGGTGGCATACGTATATATTCCCGGCACTGATTTTGATTTTTCGATGAAAGATGGTGAGCTTGGGTCCATCGGAAATAATCTTGGTCTGGCTGGTAACACCTCTGATAAATCCGTTGATGATTTGTCGCCCTATCACCGTATGGTTGAGGCAGCAATGGATCGAGCTCGTTTGCAAGGTGTAGACCGAGTCGTGATGGTTGGCCACTCTCAGGGTGGGGCAGTAGCGTATTCGCTTGCTAATAATAAGGAGTTTAATAGTAAATATAAGGTGTCTAATGTTGTAACTTATGGTGCGCCGACCAGTAATCTTGAGGGACAACGAGATGACCTTGACCATCACTTTAACTACGTGGCTGTTGTGAATGAGAATGACGTGGTTCCTGGTCTAACACCTGGAAAGCAATACGGTGAGCCTGCTAATCGTGTACATGTCGTTGAGAGCGATAAAGCTAGTGGAGGCATGGATTCTCACGGTATGAATATTTACGTCGATGCTACCCAGCGGTACGTTGGTAGCGGCTACGGTGATGATGAAGGTGTCGATATCGATGCACAGGCATACGGCGCACAACAAGAAACCCAAGGTGTAGAAGAAGGAACCGGTATGTATACCGGTAGGAATACCTCAAAGAGTAGCCCTTACGGTCGTGCATTGAGAGAAAGCCTTCGACGTTAGAAAGGAGAAGAAATGACTGTCGACCCGGAGTGGACTAAAAAATTCTTCAACCAAGAGGACTATAGGGGAGCATACCATCTTGTCGATACTGACATGATTGGAATTTATACCCCAGCAGACCAGCAGCACCCTGCATATTCTGCGCCGCCGCCAGACTACACCTACACGTTTACTAAATTTCTAACGTCCGCTGATTTGAAATTCTATAATAGCTACTATTATCAATGCCAAAACTATATGCTTTTGGCATCCGATTCGCGCCGCCTCGAATATGCAATGACCGCCGAAGAACTATTCTTCCCCGCCATCCAAGATATCTTTGACGACGGAAAAGGGTGGGTCATCACCCCCAACCAACAAATCTTGACCATGCACATTCTCGAAGCACAACCGCGCATCCACAACGAAGAACAAAAAATCTTCGACTGGAACGTCAAATTCGACATCCTTCCCGAAGCAAAAGTCTTCCGGAAAGACACCGGGCAGCTACAGCCCATCACCGAATTCGACACGCGCGGACTCCTTCGCGACGGAGCAATCTACGGTACCCTGCGCTCGCGTTTCCTCGATCCCGGATGGGATATTCACTTCATCCCCGAAAAGGAGGTATAACCATGGGACCCCAACGTAAGGAACAGGAGACGAGCATCCAGCAGAACTCCTCCCAGGAAGCTCATCCGGTATCTTCTGGTCAGCTACTTGCTCACCAGCAAGAGTCGCGAAAGCCCCGTTTTTCTCGTCGTGCCCTCGCAATAGCAGGCGTGGGCACCCTCGGCGCTCTCATCGTCGGTCGACAGACCGGTATCCTCGCCACCAATGAGGAAAAGCACGAAGCGCGCCTTTTCAAGCGGGATAAGGTACTGGCTTCCCTTGAGCCGACTGAGAAGTTTGATGGGCTTGCCAAACAGGGTGATTCAACTGGTCTGCTTGTCTACACCGCCTACGAGCGCAACGGCAGGTACGTGCCTGCTACCGAAGAGCGCGCCGCTCAGAATGTGCCGTACCCCGTTCTGCAGCCGGGAATGAATGAGTATAACCGCGGTGGTTTCTATATTTTTCAGGCGTACTTTTATGCCGCCCTGAACTATTTCTACTACACCGGAGATACCAAGCCGCTCTCTGAAGTGATCAACCCCGAAGAGATCATTTCTCCTGAGCTTCTTCGGCTGTACCGGGAAAACCGCGGCTGGCTTATTGCTAATCAGGACGTGTACCGCGTACAGGTCACGATTCCCGGTATCGGTAGACGCCAAAAGAACAGCCGTAATATCAGCGAATATCAGGCAAGGCGACGTATTCGCGATGAGGCTGTCTTCTACGTGCCCCAAACGGGGGAGAAGTTACCCATCGATAAGTTCTTGAAGACCGGTGAGGAAGAGTACGCTTTCCTCTGTGCGGAGCACCTGCGCGGCCGCTGGGTGCTGGTGGAAGACGATAAAGATGCCACGCCGCTGTACCCTCCGGGATTCTCCCTCGAAGGGCTAGAGGTATAAGAACCCACCTTCCCGGTAACCGCACGACATCACCGATAACCACACCAACCACCCTAGGAGACATATGGAACAGTCACCCCAGAACCCCAGCGCGCCCGCGCAGGCTAGCACCATGCAGGGCAGCCCCTTGCCGGAGAATACTGCGCAGAACAATGCCACAGAAAGCACCACGGTAGAAGCTACTGCAGTACCTACCGCAACCGCCCTCCAAAGCCCCGAGCATGACCCGGCTCTAGCAAGCACCGCATCCGCAGCTCCCGCCGAGGCGGTAGCACCCACGCCCGCAGAGCCTAAGCGCATGGGCCTCTACTCGCTTATCTGCCTCCTGGTTGCGGTTCCCCTTGGAGTGTCTATCGGCGGGATACCTCTAATGTCGCTATACCTGACGTACACGACAGGGCCTAACGCGCCCCTGCTGATTATTGCGAGCATCATTATCTGGGTGTGTATCGCCTTCGCATACTGTGCACTCGTCACCTGGATTACCGAAGCAATCGCCACCCGTAAGATGCCCTGGGCACAGTCCCTCGGCTTATGCGCACGAGTGATGGCACTCGAAGCAATCATTATCGCCATTACCTTTTCTTTTCTGCTGTCCGCTCTCAACGGCGGCAGGTACTAACACACCGTAGACAAACACCACCGGCAGAATACCGGCAGGGTAGAGCCCCCTAAGCTCCACCCTGCCGGTACTTCGTATCCGGGGTTCCACACGATCAGCGAGCGCGGGGTGAGAATAGTCAACGCAAAGCATAAAACCACGCCGAACCAGTGAAAATATGCCGCCAACCCTCTAAAATAGAAAAGGAAAATTCCGAACAACAACCCCGCCCGGTATACCGCGCGGGAAAGCTAAGGAGCGAACTATGTCGCGTAAGCCCCTCATCGCAGGCAACTGGAAGATGAACCTCAACCACGCAGAGGCAGTCACCCTCGTCCAGAAGCTCGCATGGACCCTCGACGACGCAAACTTCAACTTCTCCGCAACCGAAGTAGCCGTCTTCCCGCCCTTCACCGACATCCGCTCCGTGCAGACCCTCGTCGAGGGCGATAAGCTGGACATCCTCTACGGCGGCCAGGACCTCTCCGTCCACGACTCCGGCGCATACACCGGCGAAATCTCCGGCGCATTCCTCTCCAAGCTCGGCGCAACCTTCGTGCTCGTCGGCCACTCTGAGCGCCGCACCTACCACCACGAAAGCGACGAGCTGTGCGCAGCAAAGGTCCAGGCAGCATACAAGCACGGCCTGACCCCCGTCCTCTGCGTCGGTGAGCCCCTCGAAATCCGTGAAGCAGGCACCCACGTCGAGTACACCCTCGAGCAGCTGCGCGGCTCCATCGCAGGTCTGACCGCAGAGCAGGCAGAAACCCTCGTCATCGCATACGAGCCCGTCTGGGCAATCGGCACCGGCAAGGTCGCAACCGCAGACGACGCACAGGAAATGTCCGCAGCAATCCGCGCAGAAATCGCTAAGCTCTACTCCGCAGACGTTGCAGAGAAGGTCCGCGTTCTCTACGGCGGCTCCGTCAAGTCCTCCTCCGCACCCTCCATCATGGGCAAGGAAGATGTGGACGGCGTGCTCGTCGGCGGCGCATCCCTGCAGGCTGACGAATTCGCAGCAATCGCACGCTTCGACGCATAAAACCCCGACGCACCACAGCGTCTCATAGCGTTACAGCGCCCGGCGGGTACCCACCCGACCGGGCGCCGCGCCTTTTAACCGCGCTTCTTTACGGGTGCGTCTCCGTAAGTCTGTAAGCTTCGGTAGCAAAGTGGCGGGGAGTTGCGCTCAGGGGAGTCCCACTAACCGGCTATGCGCGGCCGGCGGGCAAGATGCCGGGGGTGTTCGCCCCTCGGCGCAAAACCCATCCGGAACGTGCCCGCCGCACGGTTCGCCCCGTACACTTAACGGCATGTTCAGCTTCGGATTCTCCCTCATCATCGCAGGCCTCATCGGCACGATGCTCTTCCTCTACATCCGCAACCGCAGGGTCAGCGCCCCGCGCCTGCCCGGCAATGACGGCGGCAACCTCGGCTACGCGGGCGGCGAAGAGTACAGGGAGCCCTCGCCCGAATACCAGTACTTCGAGAGCCGCCGAGACGAATTCCTTGATTGGCTCTACAGCCGCACCTCCTCTCCCGAAATTCCCGTGACCCTCACCCTGCGCGACTGGGTAGACCAGGGCTTCTACGCCGGAGGAGGCGCCTACTGGGCGGCCGCGCAACAATTCACCTACTACCTCATCGACGGCGGGTACGTGCGCGCCTACGACACTGAAGGCGATGAGCTCACCGCCCAGCGCGTGCTCACCGACCGGCCCGCGGCCCTGCAGCTGACCCCCAGCGAGTACCAGCGCCGCACTAACCGCGCCGCCTAAAAACCTAATCAACGTGACCGGACGGCGACGGTAGCGTATAGTTAAACCGTCTGTCTGCAATGCGAAAGCCGCAGACCCCGCCCGAAGAATGACTACAGGAAGGTCCCCATGGACGTCATCATGAACGTACTCATGGTCATTATTGCCATCACCAGCGTGATTGCAGTGCTGCTCGTGCTGCTCAACCGCGGTCAGGGCGGCGGCCTCTCCGACATGTTCGGTGGCGGTATGACCAACTCCCTGAACTCCTCCGGTATGGCGTCGAAGAACCTGATTCGCCTGACCGTGACCGTAATCGTCATCTGGGTTATCGCAGTGGTCCTGTACGGCCTGGCCCTGCGCTTCAACGGCCAGATCGTCGTCTAGCCTGAACCCACCTTCACGGGTGAACGGATAGAGCTTCTCCCCGGCACTTCTCAACCGAGAATGTCGGGGATTTTTTATGCACCAAACGGCAATGACGAAAGCGGTAGCGGGGTGCGAATCTTTACGGCATGATAGGACGTATACACCACATACGAAAGGCAAAGAAGCCATGAGCGTCTACACCCTCGACTACACGTACACCGCCCCGTCAGCCCTCATCGACGGCGCCGACTCCCGCGCGCTCAGCCTCGCCACCAGCGGCGGTAGCACCCCCGAAGGTGCCGCCGCTCACCCGTACTTCTTCTCCGGGTTCCTCGAACGAGCAGACGTCTACGCCACCGCACTACTGGTCGTCGCCAGGGTCGCCCGCACCCGCTTCTACGTGCCGCCCAGCTCCCTCGCCGGAGCCCTACGCGCCGCAGACCCCGTCGTCACCAGCACCGCCGAAGGCCTACGCTTCGAATCCTTCAGCGCCTGCTGCGGAGTGTACGCGCGCCTCGACGTTGACTCCAGCGCACTCGACGCAAGCCACAGCGCCGTAGGCGTCACCAACGTAGACGTCAACCCGCCCCTGCGTGCCGCGCTTGCCTCCCTCAGAGCAGGGGAGCCCATCCACCTGAACGTCGGCGACGACGGGCTGCTCACCACCACCCTTGACGGCTCCGTCATGGAAGAAAAAGTGCCGCTGCCCATCCGCTGGCTCAAAGGCTTTGCAGAAACGCAGATGCTCTCATCCCGCATGAGCCCGGTGCACAGCCTGGACGCTGCCGCCGCCCGAACCTTCATCCACTCCCTGCCGCGTAACTCCAGCACCAAGGCGGTCCTGTGGGCGACCCGCGCGGTGCGTTCCCTGCGCCTTGCCACCCGCGCCACCGCCGGATCCGTATGCATAGCGGGCCCCGAGCGTCTGCGCGTGCTTGAGCCGCTCATCCGCCACATTCAGCGCCTGGACGCATACAGTGAGCCCGTGACCGCCGGTAACGCGCCCGTGCCCAGCGTGTGGGTGGCGCACCTGCCCGGCGCACGCCTGAGCATTGGTTTGAGCCCCGAAAAGTCACGCGGGTTCTCCGGTGAGGGATCCGTGCTGCAGGCGCTGTCTAACCCGAACACCGCCCAGAACGCTGACATGCTCAGCGTGCTGCTCTCCTTCGAGCCGCGCATTGACGTGCCCGTCATGTCTGCCCGCGCAGGCCTGGACGAGGCGGCAACCCGCGACGCCCTCGCCCTGCTGGCTTCCTCCGGCCAGGTTGGTTTTGACGCGCACGCTGGCGAGTATTTCCACCGCCCGCTACCCGTGCATCCCGAGGCGCTGACCGCCATGCACCCGCGCCTGGTCGGCGCGAAAAAGCTTGCCGATTCCGGCGCTATTGAGCGGGTCGGTGAGGGGGAGCACGGCACCGGTGAGTACAGTGTGCGCAGCGGTGAGAACACGTACACCGTGGTGCTACCCGCCGACCCGTACGCCGTGGAGGGGTACCTCTGCTCCTGCCCCTGGTGGTTGAAGTACCGCGGTACGCGCGGCCCCTGCAAGCACGCGCTGGCGGTCAGTATTCTCTACCGCGAACACGCCGCTAGTTAGACACACCACGCACCGCACTAAAAGACGACGCCCCAAAAGCTCCCCTCAGCTTCCTTCCGAAAGACCATCATGAACGCACGCCCCGAACCGCACACCTTCCCCGAAGGGGTCATCACCGAGCCGCTCCCCGGTGAAGTCATCCACCCGCTCCGCAGGCAACAGAAAACCTGGAGCGGAATCATGCACTTCAACCGCAACCTCGCCAACATTCTGGCGGTCGGCGGTACCCTCGAGCAGATTTACCGCCGCTGGCAGTACTTTGACATTATCAGCACCCCGTTCGGCTCCGAGGTCGGCAAAAATAAGCCCGGAACCGTCACGCAGGACCGCGTCAAAGCCTACGCAGAGTTCGGCTGGTTCACCGGAGGCGTTGCCATGCGACTTGCCGAACTCTACGACGGCGCGCACCTTGAGCACGACGAGGACTACTACACCGCCCTCATCAACTGCGACCGCGAGCTGATCCTCCCGCTACTGCGCGAGGACGAACAGCTCCGTGAAGAACTTATCTGGGGCATGCTCGCCGTCGAAGGTAACCGGAACGTATCCCTCACCCAGCGCGACTCCTACAAGCCCGGGCAGAAGGAGAACAACCCCGGCTGGTCCTGCGCCCTCATCGAAGCCTCCGAAACCGGGCTGATTAGCCGTGACCGCCTGATTGACGCGCTCCTGAGCTCCCTCATGAGCGACTTCCCGGCGTACCGGGTCGGCTGGTTCTCACGCCTGGTCACCGGGCTCAAACTCACCGCCGAAGAAATTGCGGTACGTCAGAGCGAATTTCTGACGCTTTTCTCCTCGCCCATCGGCCCGAGTGTGACCCTCGGCGTGCAGCATATTCACCGCCTCTGGACCAAAAACCCGCAGGCGCTGGATGCTACCGCATTCGCCTACGCGGCACCCGCCGTATGCGCCGGAACCAAAGCAAACGCGCTCAAAATCCTGACCATGCTCCAAGCGCTGTACCGGGCGGGCACCCTCGACGCTGCCGCCTGCGAAGACGCTGTAGTCATGGCGCTCAGCCACACCCACGCGCAGGTTCAAGCCGCCGCCCTCAACCACCTCGAAGAATGGGTGCAGGCGGGCGCCGCAGACAACGCGAGCGCCGACGCTGTCGTGTTCGCCGAGCGTGCCCGCGAACTCTACCGCGACTACCGACCCCAGCTCGATCCGCTGGTTGTGGCGCAGATTCAGGAAAAGGGCTCGCCGCTCCTCGAAGACGGGTACAGCCCGGAGAATAGCCGGGGGAGCGGCGAGGACAGCACCGCCCTCACTGAAGCTGCTGACATTGAGGCCGCCGCCGCGGAGGCGCTCGCCGCCTCCCGCACCGCAATCCACCGGTACTGGGACACCCCCGTGCGCCCCGTGACCGCATCCGACGTGCAAGAACGCGCCCGCGCGCTCCTGCACCATCAGGTCGCGCCCAGCGCTACCCCCGATACGCTCAATGAAGCGGAACTTCCCGAAACGCACGCCGGATGCGAGCTGGAGCTGGAACTGCTCACCGCCTACCTGCTCAGCGCCGACGGCATCGCGCAGAGCCCCAAACTGCTCGAACAGCTGGTTCCTATCTGCCTGAAAAAGCTGAACCACTGGGGTTTGACATGGTTCGACATGCGCGCGCACTTGACGGTTCTTGCCGCCGCCGGGAAGCTGCGTGAGCGCGCGAAGGCGTCGGAGATGACCCCGAAAGAAGACCCCGGTACGGTGCCGAACCTGCACTACATGTACTCCCGCCACGCCGCGTTCTTCAGCACCGGCTTCAAGGACGCCCTCGGCGTGCTGCAGAGCAGGCAGAGCTACACCCCGCTCGCCACCCCTGAGCTGTTCGGCGGGTGGGTGCATCCGGATACCCTGGTGCGCCGGTACGCCAAGAACCTGGCTGATGGAGCCCCCATCCTGCGCCAGGATTTCACGGCGGCGCTACTGCGTGTGCGCGTGCCGGAGGTGCTGCCTCCATACGCTACCGACGAGCGGCGACAGGATGCTGAGCACCGCCGCGCTGAGGCGCTGACCCTGCTTGAAAGCCTCGAAGAGCAATACGTGAAGAACGCTCAGGAGGACGCTCCGCGCTCTGCTCCTACCCAGATTCGTGTGCTCCGCTCCGCACTCGACGGCACCCTCGCCACCGGGCGCGTCAACCCCTACCTGGAATCCATCACGGTAGCCCGGCGGGAAAAAAGCTGGGGCCTTCAGCTGAACGGAGTGGCGCACGGTGCTTCCACCCCCGAGCTGAACGCTTTCCGCGGACTCGCCACCGCCCACCACGACGAAGAAGGACAGTACGCCCTGCTCTACCCCTCGCGGGCAGAACCGCTGGCTTTCTACTGCGCTAGTAGCAACTGGTACATCTTGGACCACAGCGCCTTTGACCGGAGCCTGTATTTGGCGTTGGCGGCGCACCCCGGCGTGTGGGGCCCCGCATGCGCCTTCGTGTTCGCTGCGGGCTTCTCGGAGCAGCGCGTCGAGATTCGTTCCCTCGCCGTGGAAATCATGCACCGCGTGCTGGACGACCAGCTCAGCCTTGAGGACGCCACGGCAGGGTTCGTGAACTTTGTGCCGCTGGCGATGCTGAACCGTTGGGCGCTCGCCCTCACCGACTTCGCCCAGCTGGATGCGCGGGCGGCGGTGCGCTTCTTCGCGCGCCTCATACCGCACCTGGATACCGGGGCGAACTCGCTCGGTAAGCTGCTGGGCGCCTTCAGCCAGGCGTTGGCGACTCTCGACCCTGCCACCCGTGCGCAGCTGGTGGATGAGCCGCTGCGTGCCTGGTTGGGTACGCTGACCGGTTCTTCGCAGAAGGCGCGGTACGCCCGGAATATCCTCAACCAGGTGCAGGGCTAACCGCCCCGCCCCTCTAACTTGTCACAACCATTCACCATCAACTCCGAAAGCAGGTACCAATGACTGATACCGCCCAGCCGCACAACCCTAACGAGCACAGCGCAGGTGAGCGCACCCTCGAAGAGCGCCGCGCCGCCCTCAAAGCCCTCATGGCGGCAGAATCAACTGACGTGCAGGAATACCACGCCGTCATCACCGGCGCCACCGAGGAGGAACGCGCCTCCCTCGCCCGAACCCTCACCCCCAAGAGCGTCATCGGTAGCGACCACATTAACCGCACCCCGCTCGCCGCATACGTTGCCGGGGCGCTCGTGCGCACCCCCGACGGTGACCCGTGGGAATACCACCGTTCCGCCGGCCGCGCCATGCGCACCCTGCTCTGGGAGGGGCGCCCGGATCAGCAGCTGATTGACGCGTTCCTGCTCGGGGCCACCGAACGCCCCGAGGAGTGGATTCTGCGTTTTATTGAGGGCCTCCCGAACTCTTGGGCGCGTTCGAAGAAAATTTGGGAAACTTGCTATCGTCTGCTTCGCGCCCGAAACCTGAGCTGCGATGCCCCCGAATACCTGGTCCTTTTCCTGCACGAAGCCCTGCCCTGCGTGAAGAAGGGCAGCGCCAGTAATCACGCCCAGCTCAAAACCTTCTTCACCCGTGACATGACCCTGCTCGACCAGGAGTTCTGGGCGGTCTTCCGCACCGAAGGGGTGCTCTTCAAGGGCTACGGCAACTACATGGGTGAAAGCGCGGAACTCTGCCGCCTCATGGGCGAATACTTCGACATTCGCGACGAAATCCTGGACGCCCTGCTACGCGGCCTGACCAGCGATTTCAGTGCCTTCAACTCGGCTGCGTTCCACTCCGTCTACACCGACCTGCAGCCCACCGACGCAGAAAACCGGGCACGCCTCGGGCAGCTCATGGCTGTCCTCACCGCGGAACCCAGCGCCTCCGTCGGATTCGCCCAGACCATGCTGCAGAACGTCCTCAAAGCCTGCGCACCCGCCGCCCTGCAGAAGACCCCCGACCTGCAGCCCCTCGAACAGGTCGACCTGGAACAGCTCATCGACGCACTCGGCGCGAACCTCTACCGCACCGAAAAGAAGATTCAGCGCGGCGCCCTGCGCCTGCTTAAGCTCATCGCCACTCAATACGCTGGTTTGAGTAAAGCCAAGCGTAAGAAGGCGCAAACCGCCGAGCAGCTGGCGCTCGCCAACTATGTTGCTGACCGTGTTCTTGAAGCCTACGAGGTGCTGCCCCTGGAGTTGCGCGGTGCCGCTGAAGCCTGCCTACCCGAAGACCGCCTGCCGCAGGCCGAAGAGGCGGAGGCGGCGGGCGCCTCCGTAGAGGTGCCACCGGTGCTATTGCCCGGCGTTGAGCACCGAGAACCCGTCGCATCCATCGCAAATTTGGAAGAGTTCTGCACCCTGCTGACGGAAGAGTCGAACACCACCTCGGGTCGAATTACCGGGGACGAATCTCCCAGCACCCGAGGAGAGAACCTGGCACGTCTCTACCACTTTGCCGCGACCGACAAGCTGGCGCCGGCGGATCAGCAGCAGCTTCGTACCCTGCGCAAGATCGCCAGCGAATATTACTACAACAACGTCGCGTACATGCCTGTTCTCCGCGCAGTATTGAAAGCTAACGCCGAGGCCGCAGGATACGAGTCCTGGGAGCTACCCGAGCTGACGCCGCTCCTGCAGTATTCCGACCGTAGTGAGATGGTTGCACGAGCTCACCCGGGTAACGCGCTCCTGAGCAAGGAAGAGATGATACGTCTGACTATTCAGAATAAACACCATCTCTGGAATGCTGACTACAAGCCGTTGAAGGGTTACCGTGATCTCTATGAGATCTTCCGCGAGCAGATGCGTGCCGTCGCCGCCGGGGGAGAGTACCGCACGGACGGACGTACCGTTCGTCTGCTTACGGAACCTCTACCGCCCCGCCCCCTCGCTCCGGAGGAGTGGACGTACCGCATGGTCTCCAGCCTGGACATCCCCTGGAGTGGCTACAACCGCGGTCTCGATTTTGATCGAATTGAGGAATACCGGCAAGCCAGCCAGGAAGGTCGTCTTCGCGAGGCAGGTTTTGAAAACTTTGACGCCGAGGAGTTCGTGGAGTACCAGCCCATGTGGCAGGTTAAGGGCGACATCGCGGATACCGTGGATGAGGCGCGCGAGGCACTGAGCCACGCAACCGCTGGTCTGAGCCCTGAGGATGCCATCGCCTACGAAGCTCTTAACACCGCGTTCATTCCCTTCGTATATTTGCTGAATCTCGACAGGGTCGACAGCTGGCTGGGTGATTTCCTCCCGGCACTCACCGAATGGGCGTCCTGGCTGCTTCAGAACAACCCGGACCTGCTCTCGGCATACTTCCTGTTCGCGGGGAGGGCCGCACTCGACTATAAAAATGCGACCCCCGTATTGCCGCTTCTGCGTGCGTTGAGGGAATCCACCGTGCAGGTGGGCGCCCCGACCTGCACCCTGCTCGGCTATGTGGCGAGCGCGAAGAATCCTGAGTACCGTCTGGCGGCGGCAGAGGCCATTGCGGCACTCTTTGAGGCGGGCCTGCTGGATACAGGAACCTTCGCAGAGACCCTAAAGTGGGCTCTGGAGGACGGGATGGTCCTTGCGAACCGCCTGGTGGCGACCCTGCGTGAGGTGTCGGGTATCGGTGTTCTGGCGGGTTGGCGTGTGCTGCAGGTTCTGCGCCTGCTGTTGCCGATGGTCGGTGAGCTGACGAAGGGCGGAGACTATGTGCGCCTGGCGGTTGAGCTTGCCGAACTGTACGGCACGCCGGTTGAGATTCCCGCCGAGCTGGAGCCGAAAATGAAGGGCTCCACGGTGCTGGCGAAAGCACTGCGCGCCCTGGCTGCCATGCCTGCCCGCAAGACGGAGGAGGCGCTTGCCGCCCGCGAGGCAGCGCTCGCGCTACTGGGGGAGAACGGTGCCTAATACTGTGCCTGAAAGCGTGCATCCTGCGGCGCCTGCGTGGAGCGCTGAATACCTGCAGGAGTTCCTGTGGCGCATTGTGCCGGGTCGTTCCATGCGCTCTATGGATGATGAGGTGATTGCCGAGTTTTTCAGGGAGCATCCGGAACACTGGGAAAAAATCTGGGCGCTGTTTACCGTGGAGGGCGCCATGCCCTCGAATGGTCTAGCACTCTGGTTTATTTATGATGCGCAGCTGACTATTTGCGGTCATGATTTGCTGGTGTATTTGGCGGAGCATTTTCCGCAGTATCGAGCCCGGATTGAGCAGGAGTGCGTTCAGGCGTTGCTACGTGATTATGCGCCGCAGAACGCCCGCGTTTTCTCGCGTGCCTTTGAGGCTCTGACGGCAGTTCCGAAGGGGCTGCGCGGTGCTGAACGTAAGCAGGCTTTGGTGGGTCAGGCGCAATCCTATGCTCAGCACGGTGCGCTGATTCCGGCGTTGTTGGCTTCGCCGGTGGCGACCACGGCTGCTGTGGGTGCGCAGATGCTGCAGAGTGTTCTGCAGGTCTGCGCGCCGTCTGGCGGTTCTGCTCCTGCCGGTCTGCTGCCGCTAACTGCTGGTGAGCTTCAAACCCTGGTGGCGGAGGCTCTACCTGCCGCCGCGCAGCTGCTGTTCCGGCGTGAGAAGAAGCTGATGACTGCCGGTTTGAAGGTGCTTGAGTTGAGTGTCCGGGCGGTACCGGAACGTGCCGGGGAGGTGTCTGCTTACGCGCAGGATGCTGTGGAGGTTCTTCCTCTGGAGCTGCGCGATCGCGCGCAGAAGCTGTGCCCTGACACTGCGTCTGCACAGCCTAGTTTGATTCAGCCGAGCTCGACTCAGCCTGTTCCCACTCAGCCTGCAACAGATCAGCGGCCCTGTAGTGTGCAGATCCCGGATGTCCCTGCCATGGGGCTCTCAGCCTCGGAGGTGAACGCCGCCCTCAACGCGGCGCCGCAGGCGGGGCGCGCCTCCGAAGCTACCCGGGATGCTATTCGCAACGACCGGGACTGCGAAGAGCTGCTGTTCGCCCTCTACCACCTCAACGAGAGGGAGCAGTCTGTCCGCCGCATCCCGGCGTTGCTGAGCTACCTGCACCGGGCGCATCAGGAGGGGCGAGTCATTGAGTTCAGTCCCGCTTTTCAGAAGCATCTGCGTCGTTACCTGAGCCGTACCTGGCATGACGTTTGCGACCAATTGCGGTATCTGGCGTACCGTCTGCTGATTCAGCATGTGCACGCCGCAGACCCTGACCCGCAGGCAGCACTCACCGAACACACGGGTCGTTTTCAGGGTGCTGATTTTCACTTCAAGGGGTACCCGCGCAAGGGTAGCGAATATTGGGCGTACCGTTCGCCCACGGCACTATTCCACGAGCAGCTTCGTGTTGCGTTCGGGGATCAGCCCTATAGTAGCGAGGGTGCGGCTGGGCAGGGCTTTGCGCCTCTGCTGGCTGAGCCGCTGCCTGCGGTGGAGCGTTCTTTTGAGCGCACGGTGATTCGTTTCAAGTCGTACCGTGAGGCGTTTCCGAAGGTTCTGCACGGCGAGTATGAGGTGAATGATTCCACCTATGAGCTGTGGCAGGTGCCGGGGGAGGAGCTAGCCACGGAGCGGAGTACGTTCACGGCGGCGGCATACACGGTGGCTGGTGCCTGTGTGGAGTATCCGGGGCGTTCCCTGGAACATGCCGAGGTGCCGTCTGTCGCCCTGGTATGTGGCTGGTACGCCTGGGCGATGCGCCACAACCCGGACCTTCTGGCGGCGCAGTATAAGCCGTTGCTGAGCGTGTATCAGTTCTCTCGTCTTCACGGTTTTGAGGAGGTTCTGCAGGCGCTAGGTGCGGCGGAGCGTGCTCTGGGTGTGCCGTCGTATAACTTCCTGGCGTGGGCTTCTGTAGTGTACGCCCCGGAGCGTCGCGCGTTGACGGCGGAGACGATTGCCTCCCTCATTGACCGCGGCAACTGGGATGCGCACCTTTTCGCCAGTGAGCTCGGGTACCTCCTGGAGCACGGCTGGTTCGGGGCGAATCGTCTGGTGCAGACGTTGAACGATGCCGCTTCGTTGAGTCCCTTGGCGGGGTGGTCTGTCTTCCAGACGGTGCGCTGGATTCTTCCGTTGGCTCCGCAGGTGGGTCAGGGTGCGTCCCTTGTGAAGCTTGCCGTTGAGCTTGCCGAGCTGTACGGTACGCCGGTTGAGATTCCCGCCGTCCTGGAGCCGAAGATGAAGGGCTCTACAGTGCTGGCGAAGAGCCTGCGTGCCCTGGCTGCGGTAATCCCGCGCGTGACGGAGGAGGCGCTTGCCGCCCGCGAAGCCGCGCTTGCGCTATTGGGCGAGTCCTAGCCCGAAAAACCTACCTGCCGGTGAGGCTACTTGCCCCTTAGCTAGAGCCTCACCGGCGGGTAGAAACCCCCGAGCATGCTTCGGTGACGAAACGGCTTGACCACCGTCGCGGGGCGGGAGTACTCTATAAGTAATGGCGGATCATGAAGAGTCCTACTTTCTGAAATATCTTTTTCTTATATTTGTCGGATTCTTCGCTTCCCGCCATTTTTCTTTTAACCCCCGTTCCCACCACGATGACGGGGCGCAGATGACTGGCGAGCCCCGCACGGAATGACGTAACCGCCTGTTGCCCCGCGAATACACACCCCCGCAGGTCACCGATGACCAAACCCAGCGACAACCCGCACCCACGCCGCTACGATAAGAACATAGACACACCACCGACGGTGACAGCCGGGTGAGACCAACGGAAAGGACGACCCGTGACCACTCCCTACGACGCATCCCCCTACCTGCAGGAATCACCCTACTTCGACGAATCCGCCTACCTTCACGGCGAAGCGCCCGAGGGCCTCAGCCCCCTCGTGCGCCTCATCCTGATGCGCCGCTACGGCGTGTACGTCTTCACCGACCTGTACGGCCCCTACTACCGCTCGAACTACTCGAGCATTAATGAGCGGCACCAGGCCGGTGTATTCGACACCGACCTGGGGCGAGTGTCCGCCCTGAGCAATTGCGGTCTGACCCTCAGCGAGGAATCCCTCGCCCAGGCGTTGAAGGTCAGCACCAACGAATTTGCCCTGTTCTTGACCATCTGGTCCTACGAGTACGGGTACCGCCCCGGCCGCGTGTTCCGCCGCGACTTTGATTTGCGCGCCCTGACGCTCACCGAGGAGCAGCGCTACACCGAGCAGATCATGCACTACCTCTCCAACCCGTACTACAACCCGGACGGCACGGAGCGCATCGTTGGCGGTCTGCCCGAGAACTACGTGCCCTACGAGTGGCAGCAGCCGCTGAGCCGCACCAACCTCATCGGTATGGAACGCAACCGCCGACCCCTGCAGATGGTCAGCGGCGTGCAGAACGCCCTAATCATGGCGGGTGCCCTCTACCAGCAGCTGCTCGGCCAGCAGCAGGTATACAACCAGACCGACCAGCGCGACCTGGTGGCGCTGCGCCGCTTCCTCGCCCAGCATGACGCCCTGCCAGCTGCCCGACCGGAGAACACCAGCCGCGAGAACCGCGTGTTCATCGCCGCATGCCTGCACCCCGAAGACGCTGAGCACTTGTACACCATGAAGGAGGCGCTCGCCCTCGCCGCCGCCTACTCGCGCCTGCGTTTCAACGGCACGGTGGGCGACCTGAGCCTGAGCATCGCGCCGCGCCTGAAGCTGCGCCGTAGCGAACGCACCCGCATCGCGCACCTGCTCAACCGGGTGCTGGAAGCTGACCCGGTCGGTGCCCGCTACGACAGCGCGCCCAATGCAGAGATGTACAAGCGCCTCGTCAAGGCGGTTCACCCCGGCGACTACCCGTCACTGACCGCGCTGAGCCGCTGGGCTGACGACCTGTACCGCGGCGAGGTGTACAGCTTCGAGTCGCTGGTGGACCGCGCCTACGCAACCCGGGATGCGCAGAACGTGGCACGTCTGCTCTCGACCCGCCCCGGCGTGTTTGTACGCCAGCTGGTGCGCGCCCTGGATGCTTTCGAAGCGCCTCGCTACGGCATCGATACCGCACCGAGCCCCGGCCAGCAGGTCATCTTTGACGCGTTCGCCGCCGTGGCACCGCGCGTTTCCGCACCCATCCTGGTGCAGATTCGCAACCTGGTGACCCTGCAGCGTAACGCGCTCGCGAACCCGCCGAAGGAGCGCCCCGCCAACCCGGTGGCGGTGCAGGAGGACCGGGAGATGGCTGACTATGCGCGCCGCAACCCGGAGGGCGTCGCGAGGGTTCAGAACCTCATGCAGAACGCGGGTATCCCGAACCCGTTGGGCTCGTTCTTTGGGGATAATTCCGGCCCGGAGAACCCGCTGCCTTCTATCCCGGTCGGTTCCGAACCTGCCGCGAGCCAGCGCGAGGAGCGCCGCGCGGCGTCCGCTCAGAAGACTCAGCCTGCCGCCCCGCAGCGCATGAACCTGTCCAAGACCGGTATCGCCACCATGATTCCGGCGCGCGAGTACAGCCCGGTCGTGCTGGACCTGCTGGAGCGCCTGGTCGAGATTGGCCTGTCCGGCCGTCTTGCCGAGACCAGCATCTACCTGCCCGAGCAGGTGGGTGATACGATTATGCCGCTGAACACACGCAGTGCCCGCCCCTCCCTGGACGGTATGGGCCGCTACAACACCTCGACGGTGCACCTGCCGCCCACCGGCGTGATTCGCCTCTTCTGCTTCTGGGATGAGGGCGTGGACATTGACCTGTCGCTGATGATGTTCGATGCCGAAGGCAACTACATGGACAAGATCAGCTACTGGTCGCAGACCGTGAAAAACAGCCAGGGCGCCATTTACGCGCACCACTCCGGCGACATTACGGACGGTACCGGCGGCGCCTGGGAGTACATCGACATTGAGGCTCGCAAGGCGCTCAAGGCGGAGGTGTGCTACCTCGTGCCGGTGGTGCAGCTGTACTCCGGCTTCGGGGAGGCACACACCCTGGCCGCGGTGAACGACCTGCAGGCGGGCTTCATGGTGGTTCCCGCCGTGGGCGTGGGCGAGGTGCACGAGGTGAGCCAGGTGCACACCAAGTTCACCTTGCGCGCTGAGAGCCGCGGCGTACTGCCGTTCATCGTGGACCTGCAGAACCGCGACCCGTACGACATCCCGGAGGAGACCGACGCCATCGTGAAGGTGACGGATATTGGTCTTGCTCACGGTATTAACGTGCTGCAGTCTGGCGCGAACATTACTGCCGTGCGTGAGCACTTTGACTGGGCGCAGCCTATGACGGTGCGCGAGTACCTGCAGCTGACCGGCGCGAAGCTCGCCCCGACCGCTGAGGAGGCGCAGGAGGTGCTGGAGGCGACGATTCCGTCGCTGGCGGCACTGTACGTGGGCTTCGAGAACGAAGCGGAGCAGGCCCAGGAACAGGAGCCTCAGGAACAGCAGCTGAAGAAATAGAAGCCGCAGAATCCTGCCGCTGCTGAATAGTAGGCGGGCGTAGCAAAGAGTGGAGCCCCGGATAGATTTCTATCCGGGGCTCCACTCTTTTGTCATGTCATAACATTTTGGAATCTTCGTCGGATGATGAAGATGTACTGGCTTACTTAGGCGACTGCTTCGAGCTGTTGGCTCACGTACTGGTTCAGGCTCTGGTGAGAAAGCGCTGCCTGCTGAACCAGACGACGATGCAATTGCGGTGAAACACGCAAGTTGAATCGTCCTGAGAAGGAACGCAGAGAGAACGGTTCGGGTGCCTCGCGGCCGTCTTCTTCAAGAATTTCGAGGGTGTCGGCGACGACTTCTCGGATACCTTCGAATGCCTCGGTAGAAGTTGGGGCCAGGTATGAGAGGCTGGGAAATTCGGCTACGGTTCCGACGAATTCCTGGTCGTCTTCAGACCACTCGACGCGGTAGGTGTAGAGCTCTTGGCGGGGGAGAGTACTAGTCATCGTTATTCTCCAGTTTTCGAATGGCAGTTAGAACCTGCTTGACTTGGTATTTCTTTGCTTTACCGGAGTTTCCCTGTTGAATGTTGACAATAGGGTCACCATGCCAGGGGGTGCTGTAGTAGTGGTGAGATCCGCGGATACGCGGCGCTCCAAAGAAATGGGTGCATACCTTTTGAAGTTGAGTGAAAGTAACGTTTTGAGGGCTGGAGGCCATCTTCGCAACTAAATCTTCAATACTCGGCATACTTTATAGTACCACTTCTAGTACCATTCGGGGTGGTATAAAACCATAGAGAAAAGCCCCGGGTAGTCGAAACTATCCGGGGCTCCACTCTTTTGTTGATGCAGTTCAGAACCGAACCTTACGGGCGGTTCTCAGGAGCCAGCGACTCCTCGGTTGCAAAAATCAGGGTCTGCTTCTTACCGCGTGCACCCACCGCCGGGGTTTCCAGCAGCAGCTCCGCGTTCAGGTCCTCAGCGTCCAGCTTCGCGCCAGCTAGCAGGCGGCTGGTCGCATCCTGCTTATCCTCACCGGTGATGAGGAAGAACACGTGACGCGAATTATTGATAATCGGCAGGGTCACCGACACGCGCTCAGCCGGCGGCTTCGGCGAATCAGAAACCATCACGGTCACAGCCTTACCGCCCTCAACTGGATCCTCCGGCAGACCGGTACCCAGCAGAACCTGCTTACGGCCCGGGAACAGGGAAGCAATATGACCGTCCGGGCCCATGCCCAGCAGGGTGATGTCAAAGACCGGTGCGGGCCACTGGCCGCCACCGCCACCACCGCAGCCTCCGCCGCCGCATCCGCAACCACCTGCGGGCTCAGCAGCCTCAGCGTCAAAGTCTTCGAGAGTGGTCTCTTCGATGGACTGCTCGGGTGCGGAAGAGCCGCAACCGCCGCCACCACAACCACAGCCGCCGGAGCCGCCGTGCTCGTGACCTGCGCCGCCACCGTGACCGCCAGCCAGCGGCAGTTCGGTTGCGCCCTCGGGCATCTGCACGCTCACAGCCGGTGCAGAACCGGCGTAGTCGCGCATCTCAAAGGCGTAGTGCTCAGCCGCAGCCTCAAGACCGGTGAAAATATCGGACGGACCCATGCGGTGCACATTGCCCACGACCAGGCCGTGCGACAGCAGGGGAGCGAGCAGCACCTCAATAGCCTGACCGTCATTACGTTCGGGGCTACGCTCGGGTACGAAACGCTCATCGGAGAACCAGAAGTGCACGCGGGACCAGTCGATATCCTTCACGCGCTCGTTCTCAGCCCACGCCTTCAAAGTGGCGATACCCATCGTGCCGCCGGTCAGCGAAATGTGGGCGATCGTGCGCTCAGAGAGCACGTGCTCAATGATGTCGAGGATGCGGGTCACCGCGTCCGCTGCGAGAGCGTCGCGGGTCGGGTGCGCCACCAGGGTGGGGGTGGATGCGCCCATGTTCTGAATCTTAGGCATCGAAAACCTCCGGGTATTCTTCGAGATCCAGCATGTCTTCAGGCTGGCAGGTATCGTCCACGAGGGTTACGGTGCACAGCGCCTGCTTCAGCACGTCACCGTAGGTGTCGTCCGGGTCGAGGCGGCGCAGCTCCTCAGAGATACACTCGGCGAGGGTACGCACCGGCAGCGCAATCTGCTGATCGGGCGCGTACGGGGTGGAGATGGTCGCCACGGAAATGCCGGGGCGGAACATCGTCACGGAACCGTCTTCACGCTCAATGCTGACGCGGTACAGGCCACGGTTTGCCGCGCCGATGGTGGCGAGGTGTACGGGCGCTTCAAGCTTCCAGCCGAGCCACGTACCGAGTAGCACCACGGACGGGGACTTGCTCGAACCCCACACAACCACGCGGCGTACGGGGGAGGAAGGCATCTGCTCCATGAGCGCCGCCAGCTGGGTGCGCCACAGGGTGAGGCGGGTCCATGCCAGGTCGGTGTCGCCTGCACGGAATACGTCGGTGAGCTTGCGCAGCGCTTCCTTCGGGTCGTCGGCGCGTGCAGAGTCGGTAATGCGACGCTGCGCGATACGACCGATGGAGTGCTGTGCCGGGTTCTCGGGCACCGAGTGCGGCCACCAGACCACAATCGGGGAGTCCGGCAGCAACAGACCGGAGATCAGTGCTTCGGTCGGGCGGGATGCGCTACCCCAGCCGCGCAGAACAATCATCTCGGATGCGCCGGTGTCGCCGCCGAGGTGGATTTCTGCATCCAGCTGGTCCGGGTCGAGCGGGTCGTGAGAGATGTGCACAATAATGCGGCTCGGGTGTTCGTGGGAGGCACGAATTGCGGCGCGCATTGCTTCGCGGGAGTGGCCCTTTTCCGCGAGAACAACGAGGGTGAGTACTCGTCCGCTGCTGAGGCTACCGTTGGCGGCAGTCAGGTGGCTCAGTTCCTTGTTGATGGCGGAAACGGTGGTGTTATGCAGGTGCGAGATCACGGGCGCCTCCAAGCGCGGTTGTCACGCTCAAGCATCTCGTGTGCTGAACGCGGACCCCACGAACCGGACTCGTAGGGTTCAGGCTTAATGCGGTTTTCTTCCCAGTACTCTTCGAAGGGGTCGAGGATCTTCCAGGAGAGCTCAACTTCTTCGTGGCGGGGGAACAGCGGCGGCTCGCCGAGCAGAACGTCCAGGATGAGGCGTTCGTAGGCTTCGGGGGACTCTTCGGTGAAGGAGTGGCCGTAGCCGAAGTCCATGTTGACGTCGCGGATTTCCATCTGTGTGCCGGGCACCTTCGCGGAGAATCGGATGGTCATGCCTTCGTCGGGCTGCACGCGGATGACGATGGCGTTCTGGCCGACCTGCGGGTTTTCACGTTCGCCGAAGAGACGGTCGGAGGACTTCTTGAAGACCACGGCGATTTCGGTGACTCGGCGGCCCAGGCGCTTGCCGGCGCGCAGGTAGAAGGGGGTGCCTTCCCAGCGGCGGTTTGCGATGGACACCTTCAGCGCTGCGAAGGTTTCGGTGCGGGAGTCTGCGGGGATGTCGTTTTCGTCGAAGAAGCCGTTGACGTGCTCGCCGCCCTGGTAGCCTGCGGCGTACTGGCCGAGCGCGAAGGAGTTCGGCAGGTCGTCGATGCGGACTGCTTCGAGGACCTTCGCTTTCTCGGCGCGCAGGTGCTTTGCGTCGAGGCTGAGGGGCTCTTCCATGGCGGTGAGGGCGAGCAGCTGCAGCAGGTGGTTCTGGATGACGTCGCGGGCCGCACCCACGCCGTCGTAGTAGCCTGCGCGGGAGCCGATGCCGATGTCTTCAGCCATGGTGATCTGGACGTGGTCAACGTAGTTGGAGTTCCAGAGCGGTTCGAACATCTGGTTGGAGAAACGCATCGCCAGGATGTTCTGCACGGTTTCCTTGCCCAGGTAGTGGTCGATGCGGAACACGGCGTCGGGCGGGAAGACTGCTTCCACGATGGAGTTCAGTTCGCGTGCGCTTTCAAGGTTGTGACCGAAGGGCTTCTCAATGACCACGCGGCGCCAACCGTCGACGGGGTTGACGGTGTCGTTATCGCGCGATGCGAGGTCGTGTTCGGCGAGCTTGGTGAGGACCTGCTCGAATGCCTTCGGGGGAATCGACAAGTAGAAGGCGTGGTTGCCGTGAGCACCACGCTCGTCGAGTTCGGCAAGGGTGCTCTTGAGCTGTTCATAGGCTGCGTCGTCGTCAAAGGCACCTACGACGAATCGCATGCCCTGCTGGAACTGGTTCCATACGTCTTCGCGGAAGGGGGTACGGGCGTGTGCTTCAACGGATTCGCGTACGTAGGAACGGAAATCGTCATCGCTCCAGGGGCGGCGGCCGAAGCCGACAAGGCCGAAGCTCGGGGGGAGCAAACCGCGGTTCATGA
Organism: Rothia sp. HMSC076D04; assembly: GCF_001814645.1. NCBI lineage: Bacteria > Bacillati > Actinomycetota > Actinomycetes > Micrococcales > Micrococcaceae > Rothia > Rothia sp. HMSC076D04. The sequence goes on from NZ_KV817365.1 coordinate 395,173, forward strand.
GGTCATACACTGCCGGAAGCAGCTTCTTGCGGGCCAGGTCACCGGTTACGCCAAAGAAGACGAGCGCGGACGGCCCCGCAATGCGGGTAATGCGGCGGTCGCGAGTGTCCCTGAGGGGGTTCGCTTCATGACCGATAGTCACAATATATTCCTTTGATTGCCTTGGTTGGTTCGTGCGGCGCGCGGTTCGTACCTTGTCGCGCGGAGGCGATGCCGCATTCTGGAAGGTGTGTACCCTGTATTGTACCGGTTTTGACGGGATTGTCTCAGTGGCACCCTAATTCGCCGAGATTCCCTGGGACGCCCCGGGCGGTGAAGCCCTGCGGGAACCCTGGCGAAAATCCCGGTCAGAATCTCTACGAGAATCCCGGCGGATTGGTGCTGTGCCCACAATATGTTGGGCGTGCATATCGGTTGGTGTGCGTCGGGTGGTGCACACCGGGAACGCATTGGTCATGCGCTATATTTCAGCGGCTGCTGAACTTCAGTGGCTTCCGAATTTCAGCAGCTGTAGATTCGGCTGTGTCGCCTGGTTTTACTTAGCCTGCTCGAGTGCCTCGCGGACGGTCTGCAGCAGCTCTTCCCAGGAGACGTCGAACTTGGACAGGCCCTCAACCTCGAGCTTTTCCACGACCTCCGGGTAGGAGACGTGAACGGAGATAGCGTCCAGAACGTTGTTGGACTCGGAGTAGTTCGGCACGATGGTGTTGCCGGTAACCTCGCCGTGATCGGCAACAGCGTTCAGGGTTGCCTCGGGCATGGTGTTCACGGTGTTGGGTGCGACCAGGCCGGTGACGTACAGGGTGTCCGGCAGCGAGGGGTCCTTCACACCGGTGGATGCCCACAGCGGGCGCTGTACGTTTGCGCCGTGTGCCTGCAGGCGTGCCCAACGCTCGGAGGAGAACATTTCCTCGAACACCTCGTAGGCGAGGCGTGCGTTTGCCAGGCCTGCCTTGCCCTTGAGCTGCACAGCGTCGCCGCCGGCAGCTTCGAGGCGTGCATCGATTTCGGTGTCTACGCGGGAGACGAAGAAGGATGCGACCGAGTGGATGGTGGACAGGTCCTTACCGTTCTCCAGCGCCTGCTCCAGGCCGAGCATGTAGGCGTTGATGACCTCGCGGTAGCGGGTCAGGGAGAAGATCAGAGTCACGTTCACGCTGATGCCAGCAGCCAGGGTTTCCGCGATGGGGCGCAGGCCTTCCTGGGTTGCGGGGATCTTAATCATGACGTTTTCGCGGCCCACGCGCTCGTAGAGTTCACGTGCCATCTTGGCGGTGCCTTCGGCGTCGCGTGCCAGGCGGGGGTCAACCTCGATGGAGACGCGGCCGTCAAAACCGTTGGATGCCTTGTAGACGGGTGCGAACACGTCGCAGGCTGCGCGCACGTCGTCGCAGGTTGCGGCGAAGACTGCCTCTTCAACGCTTGCGCCGGCGGCGGCAAGCTCACGCATCTGCTCAGCGTATGCGGCGCCCTTGGAGAGCGCACCAGCGAAGATGGTGGGGTTGGTGGTCACACCGACGACGTTGTGGGTCTTGATGAGTTCGGCGAGGTTGCCGCTGGTCAGACGCTCACGGGAGAGGTCGTCAAGCCAGATGGAGACGCCGGCGTCGGAAAGCTTCTGAGTGGACTCAGACATGTGAAAACCTTCGATTCTTTGTCGAAATTGAAATTTGAGATATCAGTGAAATCTTCTGGGCGGCGGGAGGCTCCGGCTGAGCGGTCAGCCGGAGCCTACCCGTTGCGTCCGCACCCCACCCGTACAGGGGGAGCGCAGTGTGCGCGGCAGTTACCGCGGCGTTGTTACTGCCTACTTAGCGGCGTCGATGGAATCCTTAGCGGCGGCCACGACAGCCTCCGCAGTGATACCGAATTCGCGGTACAGGGTCTTCGCATCGGCGGATGCACCGAAGTGCTCGATGGATACGGCGCGGCCGGCGGTGCCGAGCAGGTCGTACCAGCTCATCGCCAGGCCAGCCTCGACGGAGACGCGGGCTACAACCGAGGAGGGCAGAACCGACTCGCGGTACTCTGCGTCCTGCTCAGCGAACCACTCACGCGAGGGCATGGAGACCACGCGAGCCGCGATGCCCTGCTCTGCGAGGGTTGCGCGAGCCTGAACAGCGAGCTCAACCTCGGAGCCGGTAGCGATCAGGATGACGTCCGGGGTGCCCTCGGTGTCAGCCATGATGTAGCCGCCGCGTGCGGTGCCCTCAGCGGAAGCGAACTTCTCACCCTCAGCGTCTGCGTGCACGTCTTCACGAGCCCAGACGGGCAGGTTCTGACGGGAGAGCACGATACCTGCGGGGCGGTCGGACTTCTCCAGGATGGTGCGCCATGCGACGGCGGTTTCGTTAGCGTCCGCGGGGCGAACCACGTCGAAGCCGGGGATAGCGCGCAGAGAGGAGAGGTGCTCGATCGGCTGGTGGGTGGGGCCGTCCTCGCCCACACCAATGGAGTCGTGGGTCCACACGTACAGTGCGGGAACGCCCATCAGCGCGGAGAGACGAACAGCCGGACGCTGGTAGTCGGAGAACACGAAGAAGGTGCCCGAGAACGCGCGGGTCGGGGAGGAGAGCACGATGCCGTTGACGATGGCTGCGGCAGCCTGCTCACGAATACCGAAGTGCAGCACGCGACCGTAGGGGTTCGCGGTCCAGTCTTCGGTGCTGTGCGATGCCGGGTTGAAGGACTCTGCACCCTTGATGGTGGTCAGGTTCGAGCCGGCGAGGTCAGCGGAGCCACCCCACAGTTCGGGGAAGGTGTCAGCAATAGCGTTGATGACGGTGCCGGATGCCGCGCGGGTTGCCACGGAGGTGCCAGCCTCGAACACGGGGAAGGCAGCCTTGTAGTCTGCGGGCAGTTCGCCTGCGACGAGGCGCTTGTACAGTTCGGCGCGCTCGGGGTTAGCCTTAGCCCACGCCTCGAACTTCTCGTCCCATGCCTTGTGTGCCGCTGCGCCGCGCTCAACGAGCTGGCGGGTGTGCGCCAGGACGTTCTCCTCGATGAAGAAGCTCTTGGCGGGGTCGAAGCCGAGCAGTTCCTTGGTTGCGGCAACCTCTTCAGCACCGAGCTTGGAGCCGTGCACTGCGCCGGTGTTCTGCTTGGTGGGGGCGGGGTAGCCGATGATGGTGCGCAGCTCAATGAAGGAGGGCTTGTCGGTGACAGCCTTTGCACGCTCAATAGCGGCGTACAGTTCTGCGACATCCTCAACGTAGTCGCCGGTGCGGGTCCAGTCCACGCGCTGAACATCCCAACCGTAGGACTCGTAGCGCTTTGCTACGTCCTCGGTGAAGGCAACGTCGGTGTCTTCCTCAATGGAGATGTGGTTGCGGTCCCAGACGACGATCAGGTTGCCGAGCTCCTGGTGGCCCGCAAGCGCGCTGGCTTCGGCGGTCACGCCCTCCTGCACGTCACCTTCGGAGGCGATGACGTAGACGTGGTGGTCGAAGGGGGAGGTGCCCGGTGCTGCTTCGGGGTCGAACATGCCGCGCATACGACGCTGTGCGTAGGCGAAACCAACGGCGGAGGCCAGGCCCTGGCCGAGCGGGCCGGTGGTGATTTCTACGCCCTTGGTGTGCTTGTATTCGGGGTGGCCGGGGGTGAGGGCACCCCAGGTGCGCAGGGCTTCCAGGTCGCTCATTTCGAGGCCGTAGCCGCCGAGGAACAGCTGAGTGTACAGGGTGAGGGAGGTGTGGCCGGGGGAGAGGATGAAGCGGTCACGGCCTTCCCAGCGGTCGTCGGAGGGATCCTGGTTCATGACCTTCTGGAAGAGCAGGTAGGCGACCGGCGCCAGGCTCATTGCGGTGCCGGGGTGGCCGGATCCGACCTTTTCTACGGCGTCTGCGGCGAGGATACGTGCGGTATCTACGGCGCGCTGGTCGGTTTCTGTCCACTGGAAGTTCTCTGCCACGTGGGTGTCCTTTCACAACGTGAGTGGATGCGCCAGCAGGCTTGTGCTAGCGCGCTGTCCGTCGGGTGTAACGTGCCTTCGGTGGCGCTTATTCCCGCGCCGGTAGGCACCCGGGTAGGTGCGGGGCACACGGGGTGCTGTGCGCGGGGCGTCCGGAGAGTTGTTTCGACCCTTTCGTTTTAACAGGATAGTTCACTGGGCGGAAGTATCCGGTGTGTGAATGCAGACATTCACAGGGTGATACGGGGCTGAGATGGAGAAAAAGCGACGCTACAACGCGGGCTCCGCGGATTTCGCGGTGCACGTTTGAGCTGTGTTTCTGAGCTATGCGCTGAATATTGTTCAGTAACGTAACAATTTTTGTGTAAGTGGTGAAGCTCATGTTAAGGTTGAGCAGGAAGGTTGCAGACCGAAACAGTGGTTGGGTCGGTCTGCATCTCGGTGATTGAAGCCCCTCCTCCGCGTAAGAACCGTCGATTATCTTACTGTGGTGGTGAGATAAAAGGTTCTGGAGGAGGGTGCTTTCTTTTAGTCTCTGACCGTGCACTTTGTGCGTGATTGAGGCTAAAGGTTTGTGTTATATGAATGGGCGCCGGATATGGTCGGAAACATATCCGGCGCCCGCCTTTTTAACCTGCAGTTGCTTTAGCTGTATGCGCGAAAAGCGCTGCCTGCCAGGTTGATACTAGTCAGACCACTTGAACTTGCGCGAGGCAATAAACCCAATGACCACGGTCCACACGATGAGTACCCAGTGCGGGTCGGCGAGCCACTGATGCTGAATGAAGTTGCCGCGCAACGCGTCACCCAGAGCCGCTGAGGGCGACCACGCCACGATTCCGGCGTACCAGTCGGGGAAGGACTTGAGCGGGAACACCACGCCGCCGGCACCGGCAAGAATCACCCAGGCAATATTCACGATGGCGAGGGTCGCCTCCGCGCGCACCGTACCGGCAATGAGCAGACCCAGCGCCGTAAACGCGCCGGCACCCATGAGCATCGTGATGATGGAGCGCGAGACGGCGATAGCGTCCGGGCGCCAGCCCAGACCGTACCCGAGCGCCGCAACCAGCGTGAACTGAATCGCCACGACCACCAGCACCGCAATGCACTTGCCCATGATCAGACCGTTACGGCCCAGGGGAGTGGTCGCAAGGAACCGCAGCACGCCGTAGCGGCGATCAAAACCGGTGGCAATGCCCTGACCGGACAGCGCCGTAGAAATCACGCAGAGCGCCAGAACGCCGGGGACCGCCGCATCCATGCGGGATACTCCCACCGAGTTCGCGTACTCATCGATCAGGCCGGTGAACCGCAGGGCGATAAGCGCCATGACGGGAAAAATAATGTTGAGCATCAGCTGTTCGCCGTTGCGGAGCATCGCCATCGTCTCGTAGCGGCCCTGCTCAATGACGCGCACGAGCGGGTAGTTCGCGCGCGGGGGAATGTACTCCTCATCTTCGTCAATAGAAGAGACCTTGGGGCGGGTGTCTACGGCGGAACGGGTGTTCGCGGCGCGTTCTTCCATTCGGTTCCCTTCCGCTCGGCTCTCTTCTGCAGGCTTTTCTTTTACTTGGTTTTCTGTTGCCCGGTTGTTGGCCGCCCGGTTGTTGTTAGTGCGTGCGGTGTTGCTCATCGGATATCACGTCCTGAAATGTCGAGGAAGACATCCTCAAGAGTCTTCGGTTCCATGGTGAGAGAAATCGGCATGAGGTAACGTTCGGCGAGCGCTGAGGTGAACGCCGCCAGGTGCTCGGGGCGTAGTGCGCCGACCAGCTCATACGCGCCGGGCACGGAGGGTGCGCCGTCACGAGCCGGGGTGTAGGGCACCTTCTCGATGAGCTCCACACCGGCACGCAGATGTGCGGGCAGCAGTTGCTCACGGGTGGGGGTGGGTGCATCCAGTGTGTACTGCAGGCGGTTCGTGCCGTCGCTGGCGATGAGCTCGGAGACGGTACCTTCCTGAACCGTGGCGCCGTTTTCAATGATGTAGACGTAATCGGCGAGCTTCTGCGCGTCATCAATCAGGTGCGTGGTGAGCACGATTGCGGTGCCAAGTTCACGCTGTTCACGAATGATGTCGAAGACGACGTTGCGGGATTGCGGGTCCAGGCCCGCGGAGGGCTCGTCGAGGAAGAGCACGTCCGGGCGACCGATGAGGGCGGCGGCGAGGGAGACGCGCTGTTTCTGACCACCCGAGAGGCGGCGAATCGTGGTGCCGTTGAAGGCATCAATGCCGAGGCGTTCTGCAAGCTCTTCGACCGGGTACGGGTCGGTGTACATGGTCGAGATGTGCTCGAGTAGCGGAATGGGGTGCATGGCGTTGGGCAGGCCGCCGTCCTGGAGCATAATGCCGACCTTGGCGCGCAGCTCCGGGTCTGCCTGCAGCGGGTTTTCTCCGAGTAGGCGCACGGTACCGCGGGTGGGTTTGAGTAGGCCCTGGGCGCAGGCGAGGGTCGTGGTTTTACCGGCACCGTTAGCTCCGAGGAGGACGACCACCTCACCGGGGAAGACGCGCAGGTTGACCTTGTTGACGGCGCGGTAGAGCCCGCTGGCGGTGAGCCGTTCGGGGTATTTGGTGCGGAAGGCGCGTGAGGGTTTGAACTCTTTGATGAGGTCTTTAATGCTGAGCGCCGGTTCTTCGGTGATGATGCGTCGTCGTGCGGTGGGGGAGGCGCTGGGCTCCGTGTGGTGCTCAGCGTGTGCCGTTGGCGCGGCGGATGCACGCCCAGGGTGGTCCTGCTGGCCCGCGGTGGTGGTCTCCATAGACAGTCACTTTCGATTTTTTCGCTGATGAGCGTGTGTACCCCTTCATCTTATGCCCTAACTCACGTTCAAGGCACGCCCGTTACGACTCAAAAGTTCACTTTAAGGTAGAAAAGTTAGCAAGTAGGGGTACCTAACTAGCCAAAGAAAAACTAATTAGGACATACTTTATTTGTGTATTCCGTGAATAAGACCCCTCAGCGCGCCTCAACGAACGAGGCGCAGACCCGAAACGGCACCCGAACCGCCGCCTCGGGCTCTACTGGTGCTTCCAGTACAAAGTCCTCCGCGGCACGCACATCCAAGCGCAAAGCCGAGGCAGAAGAACGCACCAGGGACCGCGTCCTGCGCGAAGTCCTCAACAACGGCCCCGTATCCGCAGCAACCCTCGGTGAGCTCCTCAGCCTCACCCCCGCAGCAGTACGCCGCCACCTCGACGCCCTCGAATCCAACAACATGATCGAGGTCGCGCCCATCAAAAAGCACGGCGCCGGAGCTGGACGACCCGCCCGCCGCTACGTGATCGCCCCCCAGGGCCACGAACGCCTCGGCAACGACTACCTCATCATCGCCCGCGACGCCCTGCAAATGCTCCGCGACACGGTTGGGCAGGAAGCTCTCGAAGCTTTCGCCTCCGCCCGCGCCGCAGAAATGGAAGCCCGCTACCGACCCGTCGTAGAAGCCGCCGGTGATGACGTGGCAGCCAGAGCGCAGGCGCTCGCAGAGGCAATGAGTAAGGACGGTTTCGTGGCGACCGCTCAGGTCACCGCGCCTCCTGCAGGACGGACCGTTCCCGAGCATTTTCTGGCAAGTATTCAGCTCTGTCAGGGGCACTGCCCGGTACGCGACCTCGCTGGAGACTTCCAAGTGTTCTGCGAGCAGGAAACCGGGATTATTTCTGACCTGCTTGGCGTTGATGTCCGTAGGCTTTCAACCATGGCTTCGGGTGCTCACGTGTGTACCACGCACGTGCCCCTGAACCGCGTCACCGCCGAGGGTGAGAAGAACGCAGAAGAATCCTAGAGAAACCTATTCCTAGAGAAACCTTCCGCGTAATAATCACCGCAGTACCCCGCGGCGCACCCCGATGAACCCCAAAGGGTTGCGACCCGCACGCTGGAACCCGCCCGCCCCACGCTACGTTAAACGCCGTGGTCGAGCGCGGCATCAGCCCCCTAAACTACCGCGCCTGCAACCGGCAGGTGGCGGAGAGAAATGTAATAACCATCGAAGAAAGGCCGTAATGACTGAGAAAGTTGGGCAGAACGCCAACGACACCGTCATTTCAGAGATCCTGGAGATGAACCCCGAACTCGAGGGCATTGGCAACTACGAGTACGGTTGGGCAGACTCCGACGAAGCAGGCCAGGTAGCAAAGCGCGGCCTGGACGAGAACGTCGTGCGCGACATCTCTGCGAAGAAGAACGAACCCCAGTGGATGCTGGATATGCGTCTGAAGGCGCTGAAGTTCTTCGAGCGTAAGCCCATGCCCACCTGGGGTGCGGATCTTTCCGAAATCGACTTCGACAACATCAAGTACTTCGTGCGCTCGACCGAGGGTCAGGCGGCTTCTTGGGAGGAACTGCCCGAGGACATCCGCACCACCTACGAGCGTCTGGGCATTCCCGAGGCGGAGCGTAACTCCCTCGTCGCGGGTGTGGCTGCACAGTACGAGTCTGAGGTCGTGTACCACCAGATCCGTGAGGACCTGGAGAAGCAGGGCGTGATCTTCGTCGACACCGACACCGGTCTGCGCGAATACCCCGAACTGTTCAAGGAATACTTCGGCTCCATCATCCCGATTGGTGACAACAAGTTCTCCGCACTGAACACCGCCGTATGGTCCGGTGGCTCCTTCGTGTACGTTCCCCCGGGAGTTCACGTGGAGATCCCGCTGCAGGCGTACTTCCGTATTAACACCGAGAACATGGGCCAGTTCGAGCGCACCCTGATTATCGCTGACGAGGGCTCCTACGTTCACTACATTGAGGGTTGCACCGCCCCCATCTACAAGTCCGACTCCCTGCACTCCGCAGTGGTTGAGATTGTGCTGAAGAAGAACGCACGCGTTCGCTACACCACCATCCAGAACTGGTCGAACAACGTCTACAACCTGGTGACCAAGCGCGCGGTTGCGCACGAGGGCGCCACCATGGAATGGGTGGACGGCAACATCGGTTCGAAGGTCACCCAGAAGTACCCGGCTGTTTACATGGTCGGCGAGCACGCTAAGGGTGAGACCCTGTCCATCGCATTCGCGGGTGAGGGTCAGCACCAGGACACCGGTTCGAAGATGGTTCACATTGCACCGAACACCTCCTCGACCATTGTGTCCAAGTCCGTGGCACGTAACGGCGGCCGTAGCGCTTACCGCGGCCTGGTTCAGGTGCGTGAGGGTGCTAAGCACTCCAAGTCCTCCGTGGTCTGTGACGCACTGCTGGTGGACACCATCTCCCGCTCCGACACCTACCCCTACGTGGATGTCCGCGAGGACGATGTGACCATGGGTCACGAGGCGACCGTTTCCCGCGTCTCCGAGGACCAGCTGTTCTACCTGATGCAGCGCGGCCTGAGCGAAGAAGAAGCAATGGCGATGATTGTCCGCGGCTTCGTTGAGCCTATCGCCCGTGAGCTGCCGATGGAGTACGCACTCGAACTGAACCGCCTGATCGAACTTCAGATGGAAGGATCTGTGGGCTAATGCCGACCAACGAAGAAACCCTGGGTTACCACTCCCCGATCATCCCCGGCATGGACCAGGAGGGCGAGAAGCTCGCCACCGAGTTCGCCCACGATGACACCCTGATGCGCGCCACCGAGGCACACCACCAGGGCTCCAACCCGAACAACGTCCAGAAGGTACTCGAAGCATCCCGTGCAGAGCGTAAGACCTCCTACAACGTGGAGGACTTCGCGCCCCTGACCGGTCGTGAAGAGGACTGGCGCTTCACCCCGCTGAAGCGTCTGGGTGGCCTGCACCTGGAGAAGCTGACCGGCACCGCACCGGCACCGCAGATCACTACACCCGAGCAGGTTCAGGTTGAGACCGTCTCCCGCGAGGATGCACGCATCGGCTCCGCAGGTATCCCCGAGGACCGCGTGGCAGCGAACGCGTGGTCCAGCTTCACCGAAGCAACCGTGGTGACCATCCCCGCCGAAGCTGAACTGGCTGAGCACGTGGAAATCGACATCACCGGCACCGGCAACGAGGCTGCCGCACAGCACATCGTGATTGAGGCTAAGCCCTTCTCGAAGGCTGTCGTGGTTCTGCGCCACACCGGCTCCACCATCCTGGCACAGAACGTTGAGTTCGTGGTGAACGACGAGGCTGAGCTGAACGTTGTTTCCGTGCAGCAGTGGGCTGACGACGCAATCCACACCTCCGCACACTACGCTAAGCTGGGCCGCAACGCACGCTTCAAGCACGTTGTGGTGTCCCTCGGCGGCGACCTGGTGCGCGTGACCCCCTCCACCAAGTTCACCGCTCCCGGCGCTGAGACTGAAATGTACGGCCTGTACTTCGTAGACGCAGGTCAGCACATTGAGTCCCGCCTGTTCGTGGACCACTCCGTACCCAACTGCAAGTCCCGCGTGACCTACAAGGGCGCGCTGCAGGGCAAGGGTGCGCACTCCGTATGGGTTGGTGACGTTCTGATTGGTAAGGATGCAGAAGGCACCGACACCTACGAGCTGAACCGTAACCTGCTGCTGGAAGTTGGCCCCCGCGCCGACTCCGTGCCGAACCTGGAGATTGAGACCGGCCTGATTGAGGGCGCCGGCCACGCATCCACCACCGGCCAGCTCGATGAGCAGCACCTGTGGTACCTGCAGGCTCGCGGTATTCCGGAGGCTGAGGCACGCCGTCTGGTCGTGCGCGGCTTCCTGAATGAGATCATTCAGCAGATTCGTGTTCCCGAACTTGAAGAGCAGCTCACCGAGGCCCTTGAGGCAGAGCTCGCCCTCAGCAACAACTAAGCTTTACCAGGAGAAATCAATGTCTACTCTTGAAATCAAGGACCTTCACGTCTCGGTTATCCTCGACGACGAAACCACCAAGCCCATCCTGAAGGGCGTTAACCTGACCATCAACTCGGGCGAGATTCACGCAATCATGGGCCCGAACGGTTCCGGTAAGTCCACTCTGGCTTCCACCATTGCTGGCCACCCCAAGTACCAGGTTGACTCCGGTCAGATCCTGCTCGACGGTGAGGACATCACCGAGATGAGCGTGGACGAGCGTGCACGCGCGGGCCTGTTCCTGGCTATGCAGTACCCGGTTGAGATCCCCGGCGTGACCATGTCCAACTTCCTGCGCTCCGCAAAGACCGCTGTGGACGGCAAGGCTCCCTCCCTGCGTACCTGGACCAAGGACGTTAAGGAAGCCATGAAGAACCTGGAGATTGACCCCGACTTCATCGCACGTAACGTGAACGAGGGCTTCTCCGGCGGTGAGAAGAAGCGCCACGAGATCCTTCAGCTGGAGCTGCTCAAGCCCAAGTTCGGCATCCTGGATGAGACCGACTCCGGTCTGGACGTTGACGCACTGAAGATCGTGTCTGAGGGCGTGAACCGTGCGCACGAGGCTAACGACATGGGCGTCATGCTGATTACCCACTACACCCGCATCCTGCGCTACATCAAGCCGCAGTTCGTGCACGTGTTCGTGGACGGCAAGATGGTTGACCAGGGCGGCCCCGAGCTGGCTGACCGCCTGGAAGAAGAGGGCTACGTTTCTTACGTGGGTAAGAAGTAAGCTTCTTCTCCTACCGGATTCTGACAGAAAGATAGAACTATGACTGAGACTGTGCAGGGTCGTGTTCCTCAGGAAGAGATTGAGGAAGCCCTCAAGGAGGTCATTGACCCGGAGCTCGGCGTCAATATTGTTGACCTCGGTCTGCTCTACGGTCTGCGCTGGGATGAGGATGGAACCCTCATTCTGGACCTGACTCTGACCACTGCGGCGTGCCCGCTACAGGAGGTTATTGAGGAGCAGGTTCAGAGCAACCTGGATAACCTGGTTGATTCTTGGCGTGTGAACTGGGTTTGGATGCCGCCGTGGGGTCCGGAGCGTATTACTGAGGACGGCCGCGATATGATGCGCGCGCTGGGCTTCAACATCTAAGCTCCTGACTCGCAGATAAGGTACCCGCCCGGTGCGGAAGGTGTAAGCCTTCGGCACCGGGCGGGTATTTTTGTGTCTTCTGGGTTTTGCGTCTACCTAGTCGTTCAGGTGCAGCAGCTTCAGCGAGTGCTCATACTTGATCATGAGGCAGGTACGAGTCGGTTCCTCCAGAAGCGCCAAACGCTGCGGGTCAGTATTATCCGCAATATCGGCAAGCTTCACCAGACGAGCCAAATCATTCACACGCACCCGGCTCAGATACGACTCACGCGACTCACCCGGGCGGCGGGTCAAGGCATCAATCGCATCCACAATACGCGCCGAGAAGTGACGCGCCAAGAAAGCGAGAGAAACGCCGGTATCCTCCACCGTGTCATGCAGCAGCGCCACAATCTGCGCTTCAGCCTTCAGCTCCTCCAAAGAGATATCAGGGTGAGTTGCGGCAGCCAACTCACCCGCAAGCTTACGTACCCCAAGAGCCACACGGCGAGGGTGGGAGATATAGGGCCAGCCGTTACGATCAGTCTGCCCCTCATGCGCCTTATCAGCGATGCTGTCTGCCAGGCGAACCATCTCTTTGTAGTAGTTATTCGACATGAGAACCTCCGTTGGTTTGAACTCCTGCGAGTTGATGGTCCCAGCGACGTTTTCCGCACCAACGCGGCACGGGTGGTAGCTGGTACCAACACTTTACTCCAGCAGCTACGCGGCGGCGGCAGAACTCGCCCGAGACGCCCCTAATACGTCAAATATGACGCGCAGAAGAAGAAAATAGGGCGTTTTATGTCTGCAAATCATGAACTTGGTGCCTGTTCTACCCGAGTTCTGGCAGCGGATACCGACCCGCAGGAGGCGCCCACCACCTCCGCGAAAGTGTCCGCCGCACCCTTTGGCGCCGCCCAGCGTAACCCGCCCAAAATCTCATATGGTGGCAAAAAAATTTCTAACTTTTTCTGGCGAAAACAGGCGCGCAAACCGCCCAACACAAAGGCAGTTTAAGCGTGTTTAGCACACACCGATACACACTCATCAAACGAAAAAAATGCTCCCCCTCCACGCCCTGATAAAACATCCAAAAACCCGTATTTTTGCGCGAAAATACGCGATAAACTGGGGGCAACCAAACATCGGAGAACACCATGGCAGAGCTCTACGAGCGCTTCGTCGCTTTGTATCCCTACCCACACGAGCGAATCCGCCACGGCGCCCCACGAGCCGAACTTAACCGGCGATACCTCGAACACCTTTACGAGGGCAAGAACCGGGGAACAACCCCCATCGTGGTTGCCCTCGACCCGACCCTGCTCGGGACCATTGAGAATAACGTCTCCCTGCGTACCTCAACCCCAGTGCAGGACATCACCGCCGACACCGTCAAGCGGTACGCACACGAGCTCATCACCGACCAGCATCGTTACCTGGATCAAGTCGGTGTAGAAGTCGCCGCGCACGAGGCGTTCCGGCAGCTGAACGAGAGCGCCTACCTGCAGACCTACCGCCGCCTCATGGAAAACGGCGAACTCGGCGAAGACGATATTGGTACGCCCCTGAAAGCGGAGTACCCCTTCGAACTGACCGCCGGCATCATCAATGAGAAGGTCAAAACCACCGACATTGACAGCGCCGCGGAACTGCTGATTATGGACATGCCGCTGCGGGATGTATCCGGGGTGTTCGCCTACCTGCCCTTCGGCGGGTGGGATTCCAGCCCCAGCCCCGAGGCGATGCTGTCCATTGCCCGCTACTGGTTTGAACGCGATGACGCCTACCCGGCTGTTATCGCCTCGGACTTTATCGAGTTCTACACGCCGGTGCCGGTCACAACCCGCCGCGACGCCGAAATCCTAGCGGTTGAGCACACGATGGTTTCCTCGGCGATGCCGGTGCGTGTCTACCGCGGCTTCGACAAGCTCGTGGAGGCGCTCTACGGTCAGCACGACTGGTACCTGTGGTGGGAGCAGCTCCCGGCGGCGCTCCTCATTGAAACACCCTAAACCAGCCTAGCTAGGCGAGTTAAAGCGAAGGGGCGTGATGAACCTACACGGTTCACCCCGCCCCTCTCGCGTATCTGCGTTATTTCAGCTCGTCCACGTGTCGCGCGCGCAAAGCACGAGCGGTCGCCGTCGCGTAATCAACCGCCTGCACCACCCACGGAATCAGCAGCCGCCAATACATGCGCTTGGGCAGGTTACGCGCCACCGCCGCCCTGCGCAACGCACCCCAACGGTCCATGAGCGCCGGAATCGACCGGACCATTAACGCAATCAGCAGACCCAGACGCTCGGGGGAAAGACCCACGAAACGCAACGGCGAACACAGCCTCACAAAGCCATCAATCAGAACCGGCAGGGGAGTGCTCACCAGCAGAGTACGGGACGCGTAGAAAGCCGTCAGCATGGTCGCGATAGCATCCGCGCCGGAGGCGTACTGACCCGTCAACACGTAATAGCCGACCATAATCAGTAGCAGCAGAGACAGCGTGCGAACCACCAGCCACAGCTGGGAGGCCGGCACACCAGCCCACAACGCGCAGAACGTGGACGCCACCAAAGCCACCAGCGCCACCTGCCAACCGGTCACCGCCAACAGCAGAAACAGCCCAAAGAAGAGCGTGCCCTTGAGCCATAGCGGCACCCGATGCACCGGCGTGTTCAACGGCTGGTAGAAACCCACCAGCAGAGTACCGGGGTTGAAATCCGAGCCCTGAGAGGCGGGGCGAGGATTCACGCGCGGCGTGTTAGCGCCCATGCGCGCCTCCTGCCGAATCCAGACCTTCGGTAGCGCCTTCGTTGGGGAACCCTTCGGCACACCAGGTGCGGTACTGCTGTACCAGCTGCACCGCATCCCCCTGAGCGAGCAAACGGCCATCATGAATAATCACGGCTTCATCGCAGGACGCCGCCAAATCCAGGTCATGCGTGCTGAGCACCAGCATCTGATCCAGCGACTCCAAATGCTTCAGTAGCCGCGCGCGATTGCGCAAATCCAGCAGGGTGGTCGGCTCATCGAGCAGAAGAATCTGCGGGCGCGCCGCCAGCACGCTGGTGAGAGCGACCAGCTGCTTTTCGCCTCCTGAGAGAGTGAAAACGCTCTGGTCCTCCAGGCGTTCGAGGCCGCGCTCGCGGAGCAGTTCACGAATCCGTTCGCGGCGCTGCTCACCGCTGAGGGCACTACCTTCAACGGCGGCGGCACGGCGCAGACTCAGGTCAATATCTTCGGCAACGGTGGGCATAATCAGCTGCGCCTCCGGCTGGGCGAAGAGCATGCCCACACCCTCAAAAGCGCCCTGGGAATGACCGCGAGCGCCCGTCGAGCCGCGGCTCGGCGCATCCAGGGTGTCGACACCGTTCACACGCACAATACCTTCATCCGGGTGGGTGAGCCCATTGAAAAGCCCCAGTAGGGTGGACTTGCCGCTACCGTTCAGACCCAGCACCGCGGTGCGCTTCGCCGTGAACCGCAGGCTCACATCCTTGAGGATACGGCGATGCCCGCCTTCGGGCAGCTCGGTGAAAACACTCACCGATTCAAGCTCAAGGGCGGGCATGCTGGTAGAGGCGCTCACCGCCTGCTCGCCTTGCACCTGCTGCGGTGCAGGCTGGCGCGTGGAGCGGCGAAAAAACATAGCTATCCTCTCGTGCGGCACATCGTGTGCCTTTAACGCTGGGCAGAAGCCAGGGACGGGAAGGCGCGGCGTACCGACAAGCCAACCAGAACCGCGATCGTAGACTTCACCAGATCCCAGGGAACGAACACCATTGCCGCGCTGAACGCGGCGTCAAAAGTCATGTGGGCGTTCACCATCATACCGGCGATACCGCAGGCGGTCAGAACCACAAAACCGCAGAAGTTCGCGACCAGAGCCATGAGGAAGGTCGCACCAACCGAACGGGTGTTGCGGGTGAACAGGTAGGCGAGGGTACCGGCAATAGCGGCGAAGGGCAGGAAGCCGAGCAGGTAGCCGGCACTCGGGGAGGCGAGCGTACCCAAACCGGCGCCACCCTTAGCGAAGATGGGCAGGCCAGCGAAACCAACCAGCAGGTACAGCGCCACGGAGGCGGTGGCACGCTTGCCGCCGAGCACCTGAGCGGTGATGTAAATGCCGAGGGTCTGGAAGGTGAAGGGAACCGCAACGCCGCCCAAGCTGACGGCGGGCATGATGGCGAGCGCGGCGATGAAACCCGCGAACACTGCGATGAGGGAGAGGTCGGTGGCGAGGGAGGTCTTTGCCGCCACGTTACGGCGCGGTGCCTGAGTTGCCTGGGGTGCCTGGGCTGATTCGCGCACGGAATCGGTCATTGGGGTGGTACTCCTTTGGTACGTATTGCTCTGCAGATTTTTCTACAGAGTTGAGGGTAGCGGTGGTTGACTGCTTGTCACAACCCAATTTTTGAACAATGTTCTACGAATAGTGTTCGGTATGTATCGTACACCGCACACCATGAAAACAAAAGGTGCCCCACATGCGCACTCGGCACACCTGCACTAAAATTGATGAGGTGCTCCGCGCGCTCGCCGCTTCTAACCCGGTGAATCCCGCCCACCGAGCACTATCAACCCACACACCAGACCGCCATCCGGAAAGGCACCCATGATTGCTGTACAGAACCTCGAATTGCGTGCAGGCGCGCGCCTGCTCATGGAAGAGGTCACCTTCCGCATCGATAAGGGCGACAAAATTGGTCTGGTGGGCCGCAACGGTGCCGGTAAGACCACTATGACTAAGGTGCTTGCCGGTCTGACCCTGCCCGCTGACGGTACGGTCACCCGCAGCGGCACTATCGGCTACCTTCCGCAGGACCCGAAGGTGGATGACATGAGCCAGCTGGCGCGTGACCGCATCCTTTCGGCGCGTGGCCTGGACGGTGTGGCGCGCAAGATGCGTCAGGCGCAGGACGATATGGCGAGTGAGGACCCGGCGGTGCGCGCTAAGGGTATGCGCCGCTACGACCGTCTTGAGGCTGAGTTCATTGCCGGCGGCGGCTACGCGGCTGAGTCGGAGGCGGCGGTCATCACCTCCAACCTGGACCTGCCGGAGCGTGTGCTCGCCCAGCCGCTGTCTACTCTGTCGGGTGGTCAGCGTCGCCGCGTGGAGCTGGCGCGTATTCTCTTCTCCAATGCGGACACCATGCTTCTGGATGAGCCGACCAACCACCTGGACGCCGATTCGATTCTGTGGCTGCGCGACTTCTTGAAGAACTTCTCAGGCGGCCTGATGGTCATTAGCCACGATGTTGACCTGATGGAGCTGGTCGTCAACCGCGTCTTCTACCTGGACGCGAACCGCTGCGTGATTGACCAGTACAACATGGGCTGGAAGAACTACCTGACCCAGCGTGAGCAGGACGAGCACCGCCGCAAGCGTGAGCGTGCGAATGCGCAGAAGAAGGCGAACGCTCTGATGGAGCAGGCGAATAAGATGCGCGCGAAGGCGACGAAGGCTGTTGCTGCTCAGCAGATGATTAAGCGTGCTGAGAAGCTTCTGCGCGGCCTGGAGGATGAGCGTCAGAGCGATAAGGTTGCGGCGATTCGCTTCCCGGATCCGGCGCCGTGCGGTAAGACTCCGCTGTCTGCTCAGGGCCTGTCGAAGTCTTATGGCTCCCTGGAAATTTTCACGGACGTTGATTTGGCGATTGACCGCGGTTCGCGCGTGGTGGTGCTGGGTCTGAACGGTGCCGGTAAGACCACTCTGCTGCGCATGCTGGCTGGTTCCACCGAGCCTGATACGGGCAAGGTCGTGTACGGTCACGGCGCGAAGCTGGGCTATTTTGCGCAGGAACACGAAATTCTTGATGGTGACCGCACTGTCTTTGAGAACATGAAGTCTGCTGCGCCGGATCTGGATGACACCCGTGTGCGCACGATTCTGGGTTCGTTCCTGTTCTCCGGCGATGATGTGGATAAGCCTGCCGGTGTGCTTTCCGGCGGCGAGAAGACCCGTCTGTCCCTGGCGACCCTGGTGGCATCGAGCGCGAACGTGCTGCTGCTCGATGAGCCGACCAACAACCTGGACCCCGCCTCTCGCGAGGAGATTCTGAACGCGTTGAAGGCGTACCAGGGTGCTATCGTGATGGTTTCTCACGATGAGGGTGCCGTGGAGGCGCTGGATCCTGAGCGTGTGCTACTTCTGCCGGATGCGGTGGAGGACCTATGGTCGAAGGATTACCAGGATCTGATTTCGCTGGCCTAAGCAATATCCGCTGAACATCAAAGCCGACATAAAAGTACGGGGGAGGCTCCGGTGCCGTGTGGTGCCGGGGCCTCTTTGCGTGTATTGCGCGTTGTTTTATTGTCTGGGGCGTATTGGCTGGGGTGTATTGTCCAGGGCGTATTTTTTGTGTTCTGAAAATATGTTGCGGAGATATTGCCGGTATTTTTCTCGTGAATAGTGCGGAAAAATGTGACCTGACCCGTGGGGTTGTATTGTTTTCTGACCATATGTGGTGTAATTACGTTCCCGTGCATGTGACTTGTGGGTTCTGACACACGAAACTTGCGGCGTATTTGACGGGAAATAATGTTGCCTTGTGGGTTTTTCTGAGGGAAAGAAAAGCTCTCGGGCGATATTTCAGGGGGTCTGTGTGGGCTTTTTAAATTTTTCATGTGTCTCTACATACATTGTGGGAAAAATGGTAGAAACACAACATGCGTGGGGCGTAGACTTATAACTGTTCCCGCCATTGCGAGGACGCAAATGCGAAACATTAGGGCTCACTACCGATGGTGAGCTAACGCGGGGGAGAAGAGATTCCCGCCCGCTCACGAAGGAGAACTGCCAATGCACAACACTGAGTTCGAGAAGTACCCCACCTCCGGTGAAGAGAACGTTGAGGTTGACGTCTTCTGGCCCATCCAGGACGCTTAATCTCTCACCCCGATAGGTCGGGATAAGGATTAGAAAAGCGCCCCGCTGCTTCCGTAGGGAAGTGACGGGGCGCTTTGCTGTCCTCGGTGAGAATTTAGTTATGCGGCACGTTATGCGGCGTGAATACCCAGCCCGAACATTTGCAGAGGGTATTCGGTAAAGCCCATCATGGCTGCCGCGTACCAGGCGACGTACCCGGTCAGTGCTAGGACGAGTGCCTTCTCGCGTACGCTGCCGGCATCACCCAGGATCGGCAGTGCCATGTAGCCGCTCTTTTTCCATAGGGGGGAAGCCACCAGGGGTTTGATAACAATGGGGTAGAGGGGCAGTAGTCCGCGGGTTGTCAGCAGGTCGCCAATGAGGTGAATGGTGGCGCCGACCGAAATAGCCCAGGGGAGCAGTGCCAGCGAATCAGTCGTGTAGGCGGCGTACCCGAGGGCGACGGCACCGATCCATCCACCCGGTGCGCCGAGCACGCGCAAGGCTAGACCGCCCGAGAATGCGGCAAGAAGCAGTGAAGCCCAGGGGATTCCGTTGTAGCTCAGGTTGGCGCTGAAATAGGCAATTGCCCAGAAAGCTACCAGACCCAAAATGGAGTGCGTTCCCTTGCGGTGTCCACCGCTGACTGCCCCGACAATGCGCGCTACCCAGCGTGAAATGGGCGGGATGGAGTTGGCGATACTGCCGTTGTGGTGGTCAATATCCGGTAGCATGCCCGCACCGGCGCACGCCAGGGTGGTCACGATGAGGGTGGGGGTATCGGGAACCTGTACCACTCCCGTCTCGACGAGCACTAGCCAGCCAGCTGCGGCGCTGACGGTGTGCGAATAGCCCATCATGGGGAGGTGCCTCCTTGAATGCGATTGCTCAGCGAGTGTGATTGCCCTGCGAGTGTGGTTGTCTGGGTTCCGGGATGTTCACTCGAACTAATTAGAACAAATATAGCATATATCGAAATTACTTTCGATAGGCTGGGTTATCACTCAAGCGGCGCCACCTCAAGCGGCACTACCCCTCAAAGGGCAGAGTCTGCTTCCAGAACTCACGCTCGCGCAGGTAATTCTCCAGCCAGCCCACGTGCTCGGAGCACGCCAACCAGATCTTGCGGCGCTCGGGGGTGTGCACCTTTGGGTTGTTCCAGAGCAGCTGAAATTCTGCCGCCTGCTGGCAGCCCTTGCGGGAGCACTTGGCGTACTCGGGCTGTGCATCCTGAGAAAGTGAACCGAGCAGATCCATGTCTTCTTATCCTTACTATTGCGCCTCGACGTGCGGTGTTATTCCGTGCCCGCGCGACCGGGCAGAAAAGGGGTGCGGGCTGTTCCGCTTCAGCTAGTGTACGCGCCCGATGAGGCATGTAAAAGAAGGGGAGCAGGTGTTCAGTGTTCAAGAGTGGAGTGTAGCCTGCGGCACCTTTGCGCTAAAACGCGGTAAAATAGGGTTTGTCTGTCCATCCGTCCACACCCCAACCGCGTAGCCGCTGCATCGGCTCTGATCGTGAGGGGTCGACTCATCAAGGAAGCTCATGAGCGAGAACACTCCCAAGACCGTGCTGGTCACCGGCGGCAACCGAGGCATCGGCTACGAAATTGCCAAGGAATTCCAGGCAGCAGGACACAACGTCTGCATCACCTACCGTAGCGGTGAAGCCCCCGAAGAATTTTTCGCCGTCAAGGCAGATGTACGCGATGCCGACAGCATTAACGAAGCATTCAAGGAAATTGAAGCAGAATTTGGCCCCGTGGAGGTGCTGGTCGCCAACGCAGGTATCACCCGCGACATGCTGCTGATGCGCATGAAGGAATCCGACTTTACCGACGTGGTCGACACCAACCTCACCGGTTCTTTCCGCGTGGTTCAGCGCGCCATCAAGGGCATGCTGAAGCTCAAGCGCGGCCGCATCATCCTGGTTTCCTCCGTGGTGGGTCTGTACGGTTCCCCCGGCCAGGTCAACTACTCCGCATCTAAGGCTGCACTGGTCGGTATGGCACGCTCCATCACCCGTGAGCTGGGCGGCCGCAACATCACCGCTAACGTGGTGGCACCGGGCTTCATCAACACCGCAATGACCGAGGTTCTGCCCGAAGAGACCAAGAAGAACTACCTGGCATCCATCCCGGCTGGCCGTTTCGCTGAGGCGGAAGAGGTTGCTCGCGTGATTCGCTGGCTCGCATCTGATGAGGCTAGCTACATTTCTGGCGCTGTCATCCCCGTTGATGGCGGCCTGGGTATGGGTCACTAATCCCACCCCGTACGGACTGCATGAAGCGCCCGAGCGTGGGCGCACCCTTTCTAAACTTTAAGGACATAAAACTATGGCACAGCTGACCGGCAAGACCATTATCATCACCGGCTCCTCCCGCGGCGTTGGCGCAGATACCGCACAGATTCTCGCCGCTGAGGGCGCGAACATTGTGGTGAACTACCGCTCCAAGGCACCGCGCGCGAACAAGATCGTCAAGGCTATTGAAGAAGCTGGCGGCAAGGCAATCGCAGTGCAGGCTGACGTGACCAACAATGAGGACCTGCAGAACCTCGTCAACACCGCCGTGGAGACCTTCGGTTCCCTGGACTACCTGATCCTGAACGCTTCGGGCGGTATGGAAACCGGCATGGGCGAAGACTACGCAATGCGCCTGAACCGTGACGCACAGCTGAACCTGGCACGCCTGGCTGCAGAGAAGATGCCCGAAGGCGCACGCATCGTGTTCGTGACCAGCCACCAGGCACACTTCATCCGCGAGGTTGAGACCATGGACGAGTACAAGCCCGTCGCAGAGTCCAAGCGCGCAGGCGAAGACGCACTGATCGCTGAGATTCCCGCACTCTCCGAGAAGGGTATCTCCCTGGTCGTCGTGTCCGCTGACATGATTGAAGGCACCGTCACCGCGACCCTGCTGAACCGCCTGCACCCCGGCGCTATTGAGCAGCGCCGTGAGACCGCCGGCAAGCTCTACACCGTCAACGAGTTCGCGCAGGAAATCGCGAAGATGGTCACCGCAGACGTTGAGACCGGCCACGTTGAGCTGGTCGGCGGCGCACGCGGCTTCATCGACTAATAACTTCAGCCGCTATAGGTGCCGTCGCGGATGCGCCCGCCCCTCTGACAAGGTACATTTGATGAGGCGCGCCGCCCCTGACGCGGCGGCACCTATAGCCCTAAGGCTTCGCGCGAGGAACCCAATGTGGGGTACCCGCGCACTATGCGCCAACCGCTCCGATAACCCGGCACGGGTTGCGGGGTGGGGGCGCATCCCATCCATCTAACTCACTGGAAGAAGAACCATGAGCACCGTACTCAACCTTCAGAATGTCTCCGTGATTCGCGGCGGCCGCAAGATTCTCAACGACGTTTCCTGGACTGTGAACGAAGGTGAACGCTGGGTCGTTCTGGGCCCCAACGGCGCCGGTAAGTCCACTCTGCTTTCGATTGCGGCAGCCCGCCTGCACCCGACCAGCGGCGAGGTTGAAATCCTTGACGAGACCCTCGGCGCTGTTGACGTATTCGACCTGCGCCCGCGCATTGGTCTGTCCTCCGGTGCTTCGGCTACCCAGATTCCCGCCAACGAGAAGGTTTCCGACGTTGTCGTGACCGCAGCGTACGCTGTGTCCGGCCGCTGGAAGGAAGAATACGACGTCATGGACGACGAGCGTGCCACCGAGCTGCTGGCTGAATGGGGTGTCGATACCCTCGCTGACCGCACCTTCGGCTCTCTCTCCGACGGCGAGCGCAAGCGTGCACTGATTGCCCGCGCCCTCATGACCGACCCCGAAATGCTGCTGCTGGACGAGCCCGGCGCAGGTATGGACATTTCCGGCCGTGAGGATCTGGTCGAGCGTCTGACCGCACTTGCCGCTGACCCCTACGCACCGGCTACCGTGCTCATCACCCACCACCTCGAGGAAATCCCGGCGGGCTTCACCCACGCCCTGCTGATCCGTGACGGCGGCGTGGTCGCTGCCGGCCCGATCCTGTCCACCATCACCGAGGCTAACCTTGCCGCAACCTACGACATGGACCTGGCTCTGACCGTCACCTCAGCGGGTCGTTACTCCGCGTTTAAGCGCGCATGAGCCGTGCCCCGAAGCAGCTGAGCACCGAACAGATCGCTGAGCGTGCCGAGCGTGTCTACGCCATCGAGTCGGTCACGGCTCTGGCGCAGGCACCCGAGCAGGCTTTGCGCTACTACACGCAGCTGACCGATGTGAAGCTCCGTAGCGCCATGGAGCCGCAGTGGGGTATTTACATTGCGGAGTCTTCGAAGGTGATTCGTCGTGCGCTCGCTGCAGGTCATCAGCCCGTTTCTTTCCTGATGAGTGAGAAGTGGGCTGATGATTTGGCGGATGTTTTGCGCGCCCATCCTGAGACTCCCGCGTATGTGGGTAGTGAGGAGCAGCTGGAGCAGGTGACCGGTTTTCATCTGCATCGTGGTGCGTTGGCGGCGATGGCTCGTCCGGCGCCGCAGCCTCTGGAACGGTTGCTGCAGGGTGCCTCTCGCGTGGCGATTTTGGAAGATATTGTGGACCACACGAATGTGGGAGCTATTTTCCGTTCGGCTGCCGCGCTGAACGTGGATGCCGTGCTGGTGACTCCGCGGTGCGCTGATCCGCTGTACCGCCGCTCGATTCGCGTGTCGATGGGTACTGTTTTTCAGGTGCCGTGGGCTCGCCTAGAGTCGTGGCCTGCAGACCTGCAGACCCTGCACGAGCTGGGCTTTAAGAGCGCAGCGCTCGCACTGGAAGAGGACTCGCTGACCCTGGAGGAGCTGTCTGCCCGCCGGGATGAGAAGCTTGCGCTGATTCTGGGCACGGAGGGGCACGGACTGTCGCCCCGCACCCTGGCTGCGTGTAACGATACGGTGATGATTCCGATGTCGCACGGCGTGGATTCTTTGAATGTTGCGGCGGCGAGTGCCGTGGCGTTCTGGGAGACCCGCCCGCGTTCATAACCTGAGTTCTCACCTGATTCTTAACCCGCGTGAGTGCCTTCTGGGGGTGCCCTTGCGGTGTGTGGGTTGGCGCCTGCGAGGGAACGTACTGGGATTTAATCCATGAAGGTGGTACCCTTAATGGGTTGTGCACGCCCTATGCGGGCACAATGGTGATGCGCTCTGAGATTTTCTCGATAGCTGCACATCGAAAAACCTACTCCATCTATATAAGGGCTACTGGCAAAATCCAGTAGCAGAAGAAGGTAATCAATGAAGGCAGAAATCCACCCGGACTACAACCTGGTTCTGTTCCGCGACCTCGCATCCGGCAAGGTCTTCCTGACCCGTTCCACCATGACCTCGGACAAGACCGAGAAGTGGGAAGACGGCAACGAGTACCCGATCGTCGAGGTTGAAATCTCGTCCGAGTCGCACCCGTTCTACACCGGTAAGCAGCGCATCATGGACTCCGCAGGTCGCGTCGAGCGCTTCAACGCACGCTTCGGCAACTTCGGCAAGAAGTAAATCTTCTTTCCCAGTTTTGCTCTATAGCGAAATCAATGCCCCGTTCTCCTTGGTTTTCAGGGAGGCGGGGCATTGCGCGTTCTATGCGGGTACCAGAATGGTTCGCCCAAACGTGAGGAAAGTTGTAATGTAAAACCTTTCGTTCACCGGTGCGTAGACCCGCTGACGGCGTTACAATGGGAAAGTATTTTGCGAGCTGTGCATTTTCTGTGCCCTCCAGCACCGCCCCATATCGGCGGGTATTCTCCGGCTCTCTGTATTCTAGAGACTTCGCTGGATGCGCTGTGCGTCTCGCGTATCACCACCTCAAACAAAGGACAACTTAATGAGCGACGCTCACTCTGAACCGTCGCAGAAGAAGAAATGGGTCAAGCGTATTCTGCTGATCCTGCTGATTCTTCTGCTGGTTATTACCCTCGGTATTGGTTTCTTTATCTGGCGTGCTGGCCACACCTGGGATAGCAAGACCGAGAAGTTTGACTCCATCACTAAGGTGGATGAAGACCTCAGCAAAATTAAGGAGCAGCTTGGCGAGGCTAAGAAGCTCAACGTGACGGAGCTGAAGGCTCCGACCGTCACCAACTCGAATACCGGCAAGAACGGCTCCGATGCTGCTGCGGCTCTTGCAGCTAACGCGAGCGATCACGATAAGGACGGCGACGGCATCTTGGATGACGGTTACAGCTACAATGTCGTGAAGGGTCCGGGTAAGAACATCCTGCTGCTCGGTAGCGATACCCGTTCCGGTTCTGAAGCAGCTCAGGTGAGCGGCTCCCGTGCAGATAGCATCATGCTTGCTCACATCCCTGCCGATGGTAAGGGCGTGTACCTGGTTTCGATTATGCGTGATACCTGGGTGAATATCCCCGGTTACGGTTCGGCAAAGATTAACGCGGCGCTGAACTATGGCGGTATTTCTCTGCAGGTGGCGACCGTTGAGAACCTGCTGGGTATCAAGATTGATCACGTGGCAGAGATCGAGTTCGAGGGCTTCAAGGCTCTGGTGAATTCTGTTAATGGCGTGGATGTCCAGGTACCTTTCGACTTCGATATCAATGCGTGGTCTTTCAAGCAGGGTATGCAGCATATGGATGGTGGTGCGGCTCTTGCGTTCGTTCGTGCTCGCTACCCGTTCGCTGACGGCGACTACCAGCGTGTTCGTAACCAGCGTGCGTTCCTGCGCGGTCTGTACAGCACGATGAAGTCTAAGGGTGCACTGGAGAATGTGGGCTCTTTCCAGTCTGCTGTTGAGTCTATTGCTGGTTATATGCGTGTTGACTCTGGCCTGGACGCGGCGCAGATTGCCCAGATTGCGGCTCCGGTGCTGACTAGCGGTGATACCACGATGCGTATGACCACCCTGCCGAACGCAGGCCCGGGTTGGTCCTACGACGGTCAGTCGATTGTTATCGTGAACCAGGCTGCGAATGCTAACCTGTCCTATGCTTTGCAGCATGACAGCATGGATCAGTTCATGGCGACTTACGGCCAGGACTAAGATCTGACTCCTTGCGGGGGTGAAAGCTGATGAGGCTTTCGCCCCCGCTGGTTTTTAACTGTTCCCGAAAAGCTGTCGGAATGTAGATACCTGGAAGTACCTCGTTGGCGCTTAGAGAGCTGCTGGGGCGCACAAAAGGGCGGCTACCTCACCGTGATGGTGGGGTAGCCGCCCCATTCGTACCGTGCTCTTAGAGGGAGTTAGGCTTTCGAATCGGCTTCTTCTGCTTCCTCGGCAGATTCTTCCTCTTCGTACTCATCGTATTCGTCGTAGTCTTCGTAGTAGGGCTGGCGGCCAAAATAGAATGCTACAGCCGCGATAGCGCCACCCAGGATTGCGATGAGGATGCCAAGCATCGGGGTCCACAGCATTGAAATTAGGCCGGCGACCAGAACGGCGAGGCCTGCACCCTTGATCAGGTTCAGCAGACGGTCACGTTCGTTCGGCTCGTAGTATTCCTCTTCCTCAATGCTGTATTCGATGACAGGCTTCTCCGCGGCGGGTTCGCTACGGGTCGGCTCGGCGGGTGCCGAAGAACCACCGGTCAGGGAGCTCATGAAACCGCGACGCTTCTTCGGAGCCTGCTGAGCGGAGGACTCCAGGTAGTGGCGCTCACCTTCGGTGGGCACGAATGCGGCGGGCACATCGTACTCTTCACCCACCGGCAGCAGAGCCGGAACATTGTTGGGCAGGGTCTCATACCATTCCTGCGGAATATCGGCGGGGCGTGCAGCCTGAACGGTCAGGGACAGCTCAAGGGTGTTGCCGCGAATCGTACCCCACGCGCTGGTGAGGCGGTCGTTCTCGAATGCGTAACGAATCACGGGGGCGAGCTGCTCAGACATCTGGGTGCTCAGGCGGCCCACGAGCTTGCGGTCGTGGCGTACCTCAACACTGTCAACGAAACGGCCGTCGGAGGTCTTCAGCTGGTTAGCTTCCAGGGTCAGAATGACGCGACCCTCACCGCTGGGCGGCAGGATGCTGTGCAGGTATTCGGAGTGTTCCTTCTCATCAAGCACCTTCATCGACGGGCCCTGGGGTAGCAGGGTCGCGCGAGTCGGTGCGTCGTTGAGGGGGAAGAGCGAGCTAGGAGCGGACAGCGAGAGCACACCGGTGCTCTTCACTCGCATGTTACCGCTCTCGGTGCGAACCGCCACGGCGGAAAGCTGCAGATGCGCAATAGGCTCGTAACCGGAGGCGACCACGCGGGTAATGGAATCCCAGTACGCGGCGGAGTCCTCCACGCTCATGCGGCCCACCTTGAATTCGTCAATGTAGACGGCAATGCTATTGGGCTCGTAGGGGTTATCCGGTTCGGGAACGAGGCGCGCTTCACCGTACCAGATACGTTCACGGTCGATGTGCAGTTCCTCAAAGATTTGGAGGGTTTCTGCTTCGTAGTAATCATCGGTGACAATGTCAACGCTACCGCGGTCACCGAGTGCGTAATCGACCACTGAAAACTCCTTCTGATGTGTCTAAGCGAGCGGATACCTAGTCTATTCTCTCATGCTTTCAGTGTGGACAGCTCACAAAAACGGGTGACATTTATCTGTCTTTTAGCACCGGGTGCATATAGTTTTGTGCCCTGGTGAAACTGCCCCGGTAATAAGTGCCCTTGTCAGTATGTGAACCACTGTATGAGGGAAATATTTAGACGGCATACCGCCGCTATGAATTCTATAGATGAGCCAGAAAAAGACCACCGCCCGGCGCGTCCCGGTACGTTACCGGGGGCGTGCCGAACGGCAGTCTCTCAAAGAGGCTAAAGAACCTAGCGGGGGAGAGCGGAACCTAGTCTAGATACCGGCTCACCCCCCGCCACAAGCCCTCAAACCATGCAGCTTAGTCCTGCAGGGAGGCGTTGAACTTCTGAGCCACAATCGAACGGTGGCCGTGATCCTGAGCCTCCAGAACCAGACGACGCAGAGCCGAAGGAGCCTCGGGGTTCGCCTCCAGCCACTTCTGAGCCAGCGCAACGGAGGGGTTACCCTCAACGCCCAGACCCTCGGTGGAGCCGGTGTTGTACGGAGCCTTCGGGTACAGGCCACGCACAATGCGGGTCGCCATACCAATCGAACGGGACGCCCAAATGGGCAGCAGAGCCTCAAAGTAGGAGTCGTAGTAGGACTCACGCAACTCAACCGGACCGCGAGCAAAACCGTTAATGGTCGAAGCCAGAGCGTCGTTCGACAGCGACTCGTCTTCCATGATGGTCTTGTACGCGGCAGCCTTACGCTCAGCAGAGGGCAGGGCAGCAATCGCGTACGCGTAACCATTCGAAGAGATCGAGGAGGGGCTGTACTTCGCCGCACGGTCCAGATCCTCAACGGTCACCAGGTCGCGGCTTGCGAGCGCACCCAGTGCACTCCAACCCAGGTTCTGGTCGTAAGGAATGCCGGTTGCGTCAGCAATATCGCCGGTGGTGTCTTCGAAAGCACCGCGGGCAATATCGCGGCAGAGCTCTTCACCCTTGGTCGCGTTGGTGGAGACCGAAATCAAGGCGCGCAGCAGAATCAGCTGCTCGTCGGAGCCGGGCTTAGCCTGCGCCAGTGCGGCTGCGAATGCGTCGTAGAGAGCGTCGTAGAGGCGCTCGCGGCCGGTGGGTGCGGAGAAGGTTGCGATAGCGACCTGTGCGTTGTTGACCATGGTGCCCAGCAGGGATGCGCTCGGTTCCTTGGAGACGTTGCGTACGACTGCGTCGACGTAGGTGGTGACAGGCAGGCGTGCATCGCGCACGTTCTCCCAGAGGGAGCCCCAGATGAGGCCGCGGGAGAGCGCGGATTCGAGGGTGGAGACACCTTCGATAGCTGCCTGCAGGCCGTCTTCGTCGGTCAGGGCAACCTTGGCGTAGGTGTGGTCTTCTGCGTTGAGCATGAGCAGGTCAGCTTCGCCAACAAGCTTCTTCTGCTCGTCGGTGAGCTCTACGCGGTGCTCGGAGACGGGCTCTGCCGGGTACTCGAGGGAGAGCAGACCGGTGGAGACGAGCTTGCCGTCGGTCAGCGCGAAGGTTTCCAGCTTTGCCACGTGGGGGCGGCCCAGACCTGCGGGCTGCTGTGCGGGCAGTTCCTGGGTGAGGATCAGGTCGGTGAGCTGGCCGTCTTCGCCGTAGACGCGCTTGGTGCCCAGTGCGGACACGCCGGAGGTCTGCAGCCATGCGTTAGCCCATGCCTGCATGTCGCGGCCGGACACCTCGTTGAGTACCTGCAGGAAGTCGTTCAGGGAGGTGTTGCCCCACTCGAAGCGCTTGAAGTACACGCGTGCTGCCTCGATGAAGGTGTCGAAGCCGACGTAGGCGACCAGCTGCTTGAGCACGGATGCGCCCTTTGCGTAGGTGATGCCGTCGAAGTTCTGCGATGCTGCTTCCAGGTGGGGGATGTCAGCGACGATGGGGTGGGTGGTGGGCAGCTGGTCCTGCATGTATGCCCATGCCTTGCGGTTGTTCGCGAAGGTGACCCATGCGTCGTTGAAGTTGTTGGCTTCCTTAGCGCCAAGGGTGCCCATGAAGTCTGCGAAGGATTCCTTGAGCCACAGGTCGTCCCACCACTTCATGGTGACGAGGTCGCCGAACCACATGTGTGCCATTTCGTGGCAGATGGTGTTGGTGCGGCCTTCGAGGTCGTCCTCGGTTGCGCCGGAGACGAAGATGTAGTCTTCGGTGAAGGTGACCAGACCGGGGTTTTCCATTGCGCCGATGTTGTATTCGGGTACGAATGCCTGCTCGTACTTGGGGTACGGGTAGGGGTAGTCGAAGAGGTCCTGGAAGAAGTCCAGGCCGTTTTCGGTGACCTTGAAGATGTGGTCGTAGTCGAAGTGCGGCTTGAGGGACTGGCGGCAGTAGACGACCAGGGGAATGTTACCGCTGTTGACCTTGCTCTTGGGCTTGTAGGTGGTGGTTGCGGTGAAGTATTCGCCGGCAACGATTGCGGTGATGTAGGTGGAGATCTTTGCGGTGGGGGAGAAGACTCGCTTGGTGATGGAGTCGTCGGTGGGGTCTACGACCTGGCTTTCGAGTACGCCGTTGGAGCTGACGACCCAGTCCTTGGGCGCGGTGATGCGGAAGTTGAAGACTGCCTTCAGGTCGGGCTGCTCGAAGTTCGGGAAGACTCGGCGGCAGTCGGAGGGCTCGTACTGGGTGTACAGGTAGACGCGACCGTCGGAGGGGTCGAAGTAGCGGTGCATACCTTCGCCGGAGCGGGAGTAGTAGGAGCGACCGTGGATGGTGAGTACGTTTTCTGCCTGCAGGTTGGGCAGGGTGATGCGTGCGCCGTTGACGGCATCTGCCAGGGTCAGTTCGGTGCCGTTGAGCTTAACGGAGTCGACGCTGTGGTGGATGTAGTCGATGAAGGTTTCTGCACCGGGGGTGTTACAGGAGAATCGGACGGTGGTGACGGTGGGGTAGGACTCGAATTCGGGGTCCTTGGCGTTAGTCAGGTCAACATGCACGTCGTAGGTGTCGACACTGATGAGAGCCGAACGTTCTGCGGCTTCTTCGCGGGAGAGGTTCTCATTATTCATGCTCTTTATTCTAGTCGTTATGACCGAAAATATGGCAGTCGAGTGGGCGTGCCGGTCATATTACTCAAGGTGCGAGAAGATCACCCGTGGTGGGGGGAACCAACCAACCTCAAATGTGTGACGCAGAACATGCTCTTTCGATTTGCGGAGTGTTCAGAAAACCCGTATAGTATTACGTGTTGCTTCGAACGGCACCGAAAGGAAAACGTTCGAAAGTCACCTGCGCGGGTGGCGGAATAGGCAGACGCGCTAGCTTGAGGTGCTAGTCCTCGTATTAGAGGGTGGGGGTTCAAGTCCCCCCTCGCGCACAGATAATCCCCGGTTCTTCGGAACCGGGGATTTTTGTATGCTCGGTTGTATGTCCGGTAAAAAGCACGCAAAAAACAGTGGGGTGAGGCTCCTTGAAGGAACCTCACCCCACACTAGCTACGCTAAGGAAGCTAGAAGAACAGCTGCATCAGCTGAAACTGAACGAATCAGTATCGTTCGAAGAGATTACTCAGCCAGACGCTCCGGGTCGGTGGTGACCAGAATCTTCACAGCGGTCTCGTTGTGGTGGATCAGGGTGTCGAAGCCCTTGTCAATCAGGTCTTCCACAGCGATCTTGCCGGTGATGAAGGGCTTGAGGTCAATCTTGCCGGACTCAACGAGCTTGATGGTCTCCGGGTGGGAGTTCACGTATGCGATGGTGCCGCGGATATCGAGCTCCTTGAGCACAATCTTCTGAACATCCAGGGAAGCGGGCTTACCCCAAATGGAGACGATGACGACCTTACCGGTGGGCTTGAGGGCATCCAGGATTAGGTCCAGTGCGGGCTGAACGGAGGTGCACTCGAACGCGATGTCGGTGCCACGGCCGTCGGTCAGCTTGTGAATCTCAGCCAGGACGTCAACCTCTGCGGGGGAGAAAGCGTAGTCAGCAACGCCGGAGTCCAGAGCCTTCTGGCGGCGCAGCGGGGACAGCTCGGAGATGATGACCTTAGCGCCCTTAGCCTTCAGAACTGCGGAGGTCAGCAGACCGATGGGGCCAGCACCGGTCACCAGTGCGAATGCGCCCTCTTCGAACTCACCCGCACGCTCAACAGCGTGGTAGCCAACGCTCAGGGGCTCAATCAGTGCAGCCTCGTCCAGGGGAATGGTGTTGGGGATCTTGTGAACCCAGCGGCGCTTGACGGCAACCTTCTCGGACAGACCGCCACCGCGACCTGCCAGGCCGATGAAGTTCATGTCCTTGGACAGGTGGTAGTCCTTGGAGTCGGGGCCGGTGTAGACGTCATCACGAATGATGTAGGGCTCGACAACAACGTGGTCGCCAACCTCAAGGTCGTCTACGCCTTCGCCCAGTGCCTCAACAACACCGGAGAATTCGTGACCGAGGGTAACGGGGGAGTCCTCACCAGAAATGGGGTGGGGATGACCGTGCTGGGGGCAGAAGATGGGGCCGTCAAGGTATTCGTGCAGGTCGGTACCGCAAATACCGCACCATGCGACCTTGACCAGAACCTCGCCCGCAGCGGCTTCGGGTGCGGGGATGTCTTCAATGCGGATGTCGTTACGGTCGTAGAAGCGTGCTGCCTTCATGGGATGGAGCTCCTTAGCGTGGTTGTGGCGCTCGCAGCGGTGTGTGCTTGCCGGTACGGTTCGCATCCATGGGTCTGTCACAGTGTTGACAGAGGCCCAAACGACATGGTTTGGACCGGTTGTGAACTGTCCTGCCGGCATTCGCATCGCTAGCGCCGGATGGTGATGGGTGCGGCTGGATTGTCGCTCCCATGTGCTTAACGCTACTCCACTGAATCAAAGATTCCTAGGATATATACAAATTTTCTTTTATGTGACACAAATTTCTTTTTGGACGTTTTCGACTCCATCACGCCCGAGCATCTAGCGCCCGGCGAGCGCAGACGGTAGCGTAGAAGCATGACTGACGCGAACGCACAGGGCACCGCCGCCCACACCCAGCCCACTTCTGACAGCTCCGGTCGAACGGCACCGAACCGACCCGCCGCAATAACCCGCCACTACGACGCGCCCGACGCTGATTGCGTGCGCGGTAGCGAGTACTCCGAAATCCTCGCCCTCGAAACCGAGCAGCGTAAGCGTGCGGCTGACCACCGCCGCAAGCGCGGGCACGCGCATCCCGAACAGGGACATGCTGACAACGGTCAGCCCGAGCAGGAACGTAGCCACGGCGCGCATCACGGTCACCGCCTCGACGAAGACAGCGGACTGGCACATATTCGCCGCGACCTCGCCGAATCCGTCGCCACCCGCGCAGACTCTTTGACCGCAATTCTCAAGGCAATTCACGCGCACCCTGAGACTGCCTACGAGGAGTATTTCGCCTCCCGCACGCTCGTTGATGCGGTCCGCGAAGCCCACCCGAACCTCAGCATCGAGTACCCCGCCTTCGGCCTGGATACCGCGTTCAAAGTGGAGCTCACCAGCGCCGACTACGACCCCGCCACACACCGCACCATCGCGATCCTCTCCGAATATGACGCGCTGCCGGGCATCGGTCACGGCTGCGGCCACAACGTCATCGCGGTATCCGGGCTGGGCGCTTTCCTTGCCCTGGCGGATGCGCTCGCTACCGGCCCCGAGGCGTTCAGTGGCAGGGTCCTCTACTACGGCACGCCCGCCGAAGAGTCTGATGCTGGTAAGGAGCTGATGGCGCGCGCCGGCGCGTTCGAGCGGGTGGATGCCGCCATTATGGTGCATCCCTACTTTATTGATGTGGCTGATCAGGCGTGGTTGGGTCGCCGTGAATGTCGCGTGACTTATACGGGCGTGAGCGCGCACGCGTCCTCGCACCCGTTTATGGGTCGTAACGCCCTGGATGCGGCAAACCTGGCGTACCAGGGTTTGGGTTTGTTGCGTCAGCAGATTCCCGGTTCTGACCGTATTCACGCGATTATTGACCACGGCGGTGACGCCCCGAACCTGATTCCTGCCGCCGCGAGCCTGCACATTAATATCCGTTCTAAGCACGCGCCGACTCTGCGTGCGCTGTCGCGACGGGTTGAGGAGGTGCTGCGCGGTGCGGCGCTTATGGCTGGCGTGAGTGCGGAGGTGACGTGGGATTCTTCGCCGATGACCATGCCGGTGCGCACGAACCGTCCGCTGTTGAAGCGTTGGGTTTCGGCTCAGCGTTCGGTGGGTCGCCACCCGTACCCGCCCGGAACGGTCAGTGACACGCTGGCGGCTTCTACTGATTTCGGTAATGTGAGCCTGCGCGTGCCCGGTATTCACCCGCTGATTCAGATTGCGCCCGAGGGTACCGGCATGCACACGGTGGAGTTCGCGCACTGTGCTGACACTCCGGAGGCGGTGGATGCTGCTCTGGATGCGGCGTTCGGTCTGGCGTCTGTGGCTTTGGACTTCCTGGTCGACGACAAGTTAGCTCAGGCGGTTCGTGCTGATTTTGAGGCTTCCGGCGGCGCCGTGGATGTGGAGGGCTACTTTAGCGGCATGTGAGCTTACTCAAAAGGTCAGAACGTCATTATTTGGTTTTGTGAGTGAAAAACACCCCTCATAGCCCATAAAGTCACCAGCACCCATCGAAAAAAGCAAAATAACCCAACACAAAACGCAAAATCTGCGGCATAATAGAACATAACGAAGCAAGCTCACCGGGGAAGGACGCCCACCCAAGGAAATTCAACCCCGAGGCACACACCCGCTTCCTTATAGACCACGCGAGAATCCTCTCGCACCACACGGATAACTCTCACGAAAAGAGGGCATACAGCAATGAACGGTGTCAACAACCCCACCAAGCTCGGCGTCATCGGTGCAGGCGGCGTCGGTAGCGCAACCGCATACGCAGCTATGGTCCGCGGCTCCGCAGACGAAATCGTCCTGTACGACATCGACGGCAAGCGCGCACACGCTGAAGCACTGGACATCGCACACGGCGCAATGTTCGCACACGAAGCAACCGTCACCGGTGGCGACGACATCGAGCTGCTGCGCGACTGCGACATGGTCATCATCACCGCAGGTGCTCGCCAGAAGCCGGGTCAGCCCCGCCTCGAACTGGCAGGCGCAAACGTCGCAATCCTCGAGAAGCTGCTGCCGAACATTCTGTCCGTAGCACCCAACGCAATCATCATGCTCGTCACCAACCCCTGTGACGTTCTCACCGTTGTGGCTCAGAAGATTACCGGCCTGCCCGCAAACCGCGTGCTGTCCTCCGGTACCGTTCTGGACTCCTCCCGCCTGCGTTGGCTGATTGCTAACAAGGCTGGCGTCTCCATCAAGAGCGTTCACGCAAACGTTGTTGGCGAGCACGGCGACTCCGAGTTCCCCGTCTGGTCTGCAGCAAACATCGGTATGGTTCCCCTGACCGAGTGGGAGCAGGACGGTAAGCCCGTCTTCACCGACGAGGTCCGTGCAGAGCTGGCAAACGAAGCTATGCGCGCAGCATACAAGGTTATCGAGGGCAAGGGTTCCACCAACTACGCAATCGGTATCTCCGGTGCACGTATCGCTGAGGCATTCCTCGGCGGCCAGAACGCAGTGCTGCCCGTCTCCACCACCATTGCAGGCGAGCTGTACGGCTTCAAGGACGTTGCACTGTCCCTGCCCACCATCGTGAACCGTGAGGGCATCCAGCGCGTGCTCGAGGTTCCCATGAACGAGGCTGAGCTGGCACAGCTGAAGGCATCCGCTGAGGCAATCCGCGCATCCGCAGCTTCCCTGGGCTTCTAAAAACCCGGCTTCTAATTCTCTCGGGTTCATGACCCGTAAGAAGCAAACATTCAGTAGGCGCAGCGTCAAGCTGAGCTAACCGACAGAAGAACCCGCCGCACCCGGCACCTGCTCTCTTGAGGAGTGGGGGAGCTGGGGACGGCGGGTTCACTGTGTCTGTAAGGTCTTTTATGCGGGGCTTGATGCGCCGCGTGCTGCTTCGCGTGACCAACCTGGCTTTACCGCTTTGGCTTTGGTGCTCTCTTCGCGGCGCCGAATTTACCTGCCGATTGACCTGCCGCGCCCGTTCATAGTTCCGCGTTTAAACCGCCGTATGACCGCCCGGCGCACACCATAGGCGCGTAGGTAGTAGAATAATGGCATGAGCATTGATCCTCGCACCGAACTCACCCGCCTCCTTGACGCGCTGGAGGCGCACCTGACCGCCGTCGTCAACCGAACCGGCGAGCACGACTCTGCCGTCGATGAGGCATACGTAGAAATTGCCAACGCCTTCGAAGCCTACGAAGATGCCCTCTTCGAGGCGTACAACGAGGTCACCCCCTTGAGCGTCTACGGTGATGAAGACGAGGATGACCTTGAAGAAATCCTCGACGATGAAGACGACATCGACGACGATATTGAGTACGAGGACTAAATAGCGCCTCGCCCATACGTTACGGACCGACCCCTGACCGGTACCCCCTATGCGGGGTAATACGGCAGGGGTCGAACCGTACCCGCAACACCCGCGTAGATCTTGCCCTCACCGCCTACTGAGAGCCCACCGAAAACCCGCCCGCCTGATACCCACCGAGCATGTACCGAGAACGGAGACACCCGTGAGCGAACCCCGCACCTGGCGCGACGCCGCCCTCATCCTCCGCACCCAAAAACTCGGCGAAACCGACCGCATCATCATCATGCTCACCCGCGACGGCGGAATCACCCACGCCGTCGCCAAAGCCGTACGCAAACCCACCTCCAAATTCGGTGGACGACTCGAACCGTTCATGCACACCGACCTGTCCTTCAGCCGCGGCAGAACCAACCTGCACACCATCACCCAGGCGGCAACCCTGCACGCCTACACCGCACCCATCATGGCTAACTACGATGCGTACACGTGCGCCTCCACCATCGCCGAACTGGCAGAAGCACTCACCAAAGACACTGACAGCACCGCCGATATTTACACTCTCACCCATGGGGCGCTTGCCGCGCTCGCGCACGGGCAACACGTGCCGCAGAGGATTCTGACCCGCTACCTGGCGCGCAGCATGAATGCCGCCGGCTGGCCGCTCATCGGGGAGAACTGCACCCGATGCGGCAACCCGCTTGTCAGCGCCGATAGCCGGGGCGATAACGGGGCAGACAGTAGCGCCCCCGGCGCTACAAGCGGAAGCGGCAGGTACATCGCCTTCCACACCGCCCACACCTACGGGCATCACACGGTTCTCTGCCCCCAATGCGCACCCGCCACCGACACGCCCCTGACCGGCCTGCGTGCCGAAGAGCTCGGCTATGCACTCGCTGCCGCATCGGCGGATCCGCGCGCCTGGGCAACTATTGACGCAGCACCGGTGCCAGTTGCCTCCAAAATTCTGGGACTCTACCTGAAAACCACCCAAAACCTGCTCGAACACCCCCTGAAAACGGCGAGCGCCCTCGAAGCAGAAATTTCTGCATCGTAAAAGATGCACGCCGATGCGTCAAACATGGGCCAACCAGGACGCAAAATAACCCCCGAAGCACACGCCCATGCGCGCTATGTCACGGTAAAATAGCTAACAGCACGCCAGGTTTATATCTGGCGCATATCTAGGCAAGCGACCCCGGGGGAGAACCCGCCAGGGAAGAAAGGCACACATGGCACGCACCCAGCCCGTACCCCCGCCCGCACACCCCACCGGGGCAACCCCGCCGCCGATCCCGAAGAAGTTCATTCCGCAGCACGTCGCCGTCGTCATGGATGGTAATGGACGCTGGGCGAACGAACGCGGCCTGCCCCGCACCGAGGGCCACCGCGCCGGCGAGGCGGCACTGCTGGACGTTGTTGCGGGCGCTATCGAAATGGGCATCCCGTACGTGACCGCCTACGCGTTCTCCACCGAAAACTGGAAGCGCTCACCCAGCGAAGTCGCGTTCATCATGCGTTTCTCCACCGAGGTGCTGCAACGTCAGCTGGCAACCCTCAAGACCTGGGGTGTGCGCATCCGCTGGGCTGGCCGCCGACCCAAGCTGTGGAAGAACGTTATTGAAGAGCTCGAACACTGCGAGCGCGAAACCATCGACAACACCGTCTGCACCCTCACCATGTGCGTGAACTATGGCGGCCGCGCAGAAATCGCTGACGCGGCGGCAGCTATCGCAGCGGACGCTGTGGCGGGCAAGATCAAGCCCGGCAACATTACCGAAAAGACCATCCAGAAGTACCTGGACGAGCCCGACCTGCCCGACGTTGACCTGTTCCTGCGCTCCTCCGGTGAGCAGCGCATCTCGAACTTCCTGCTGTGGCAGAGCGCTTACGCCGAGATGATTTTCATGAACGTGCTCTGGCCCGATGTTGACCGCCGCACCCTCTGGGAGGCTGTCGAAGAGTACGCGCGCCGCGACCGCCGCTACGGTGGCGCTGTCGACGCCGTCGCCAACGACAAATAGCGGCCCGGCATACAGTCCCGGCTCATAGCCCCATAAACCACCCACACCCTCCAACACTAGGGAGAACAAATGCGCATCTACCCGACCTTCTTCAACATCTTCTTCAAGGGCATGGACCCCGAGAAGGCACACCACGTCGGCTTCTGGGGCGTTCAGACCCTGCGCAACGTCGGCATCACCCGCGCGCTGCGCAAGTACTTCCAGCCCGCACCCGAACTGGCAACCACCGTCATGGGCATTACTTTCCCCTCGCCGTTCGGCCTGGCTGCAGGCTTCGACAAGGGCGGTAAGGGCATTGCCGCGCTGGCTGGTATCGGCTTCGGCCACGTCGAGATCGGAACCATCACCGGTCAGGCGCAGCCCGGCAATCCGCAGCCGCGCCTCTTCCGCCTTGTGGAAGATAAGGCGGTCATCAACCGCATGGGCTTCAACAACGACGGTGCCGCAGCGGCAGGCCCGCGCGTTGCCGCCGCCCGCGCAGACCTCGAAACCGAATACCGCGGCGCCGTACGCCCGGTCATCGGCGTGAACATCGGCAAGACCAAGGTCGTTGAGCTCGAGAACGCTA
This sequence comes from Rothia sp. HMSC076D04, assembly GCF_001814645.1. NCBI lineage: Bacteria > Bacillati > Actinomycetota > Actinomycetes > Micrococcales > Micrococcaceae > Rothia > Rothia sp. HMSC076D04. Next base: position 433,226 of record NZ_KV817365.1, read on the forward strand.
TCGAGGACTACCTGATCTCTACCCGCACCCTGGCACCGCAGGCAGACTACCTGGTCGTCAACGTTTCTTCCCCGAACACTCCGGGTCTGCGCACCCTGCAGGCTATCGAGTCGCTGCGCCCGCTGCTTGCCGCCGTGCGTGAAGAGGCAGACCGCGTATGCCCCAACCGCCACGTACCGCTGACTGTGAAGATTGCGCCGGACCTGGTCGATGAGGACGTTATCGAGGTGGCAGCCCTGGCTAAGGAACTGAAGCTGGACGGCATCATCGCCACGAACACCACCATCGCCCGCGATGGCCTGGGTCTGACCAGCGACATGACCAAGGTCAAGGAAATCGGTGCCGGCGGCCTCTCCGGTGCGCCGCTGAAGCCGCGCTCCCTTGAGGTGCTGCGCCTGCTCAAGCGTGAAATCGGCGACGACCTCGCCATCATCTCCGTTGGCGGCGTGACCACCGCTGAGGATGTGCAGGAGCGCCTGGACGCTGGTGCTGACCTGGTGCAGGGCTACACCGCGTTCCTGTATGAGGGTCCGCTCTGGGCGGCACACATTAACCGTGGCCTGGTGAAGCTGCGCCGCGCTCGCCGCTAAAGGCGTACAGGCGGGAGCTTTATGCTTCCCGGCGTGCTGACTTGGCGTGTTGACTCTGCGTGCTGAAAGGGGGCACCGTTCTCTACCCGTTGGGGTGGAGGCGGTGCCCCTTTTGCGTGCCCTCTATTCCGCCTCTCTATTCCGCCGAAAAGCCACATGTGTTTCGAAAAGCCACTAAAGAAGTAGCTTTTCGAAACACATGTGGCTTCTGGACATGCATAGTTATTTGATGTATAAAGCATTGATTTGTTCGAATGGTGGCGATTCGTTGCTATTACACTCATTGCAAAGCAAACGACTGTAAATATGCGGTAGTGTTTTATATGTAGCGTCTCGTGGTGCATTGTTGCGTCTGCTGGGTACGCTGCGCGGCTGGGTTCTTCCGGAGGTCAAGTAACGACCATTTTTTACCAGCCTGACAAGTGCATACACACCATCACCGACGATAGGAGCGCACCGTCATGGAGCCTCGTACCTTCCTTTACCGTACCCAAATTCATCGCCGTACCCTCTTGGGTAGCGGTGCGCTTGTGGGTCTGGGTGCCCTGCTTGCGGCGTATGGCCAGCAGGCAAATAACGAGGCGGCATCATCGACCGCGGCGCCGAGTGAGTCGGCTTCGGCTTCCGCAGCGGCATCGGAGTCGCCTTCGGCGAGTGCCACTCCGTCTACTGTCCGAGGATACTCTGGACAATCCAAAGCCCCCGACGGAGAGTACCGTAAAGCCGACGGCTATGGGCCGGCCCAGAACGTCCCTAAACCTAATGCCCCTGAAGAGGGCTACCGCGAGAAGTCTATTGAAGGTATCCGTAAGACGA
>NZ_KV817365.1:434731-435013 GCF_001814645.1 Rothia sp. HMSC076D04
AGAAGTCTATTGAAGGTATCCGTAAGACGATGGACGCTTGGGTTAAATGGACTAATTATGGAATTCAGGTAGGCGATTTTACGGAATCCCGAAAGTATATTTCCAATGATTTTACGGAGGAATTGGAAGGGTATAAGAGTTTTGAAGATTTGTATAAGCGCGGTGGATGGATTATTGATGGCATTGACAACTATGTTGCTGATGGAAATCCGTGGTCTGAAGATGGGGAAAACTATTTCTGGAAGGCGTATCGCGAGTGGAATTATATAACTCTTGTGGAGC
>NZ_KV817365.1:435113-484335 GCF_001814645.1 Rothia sp. HMSC076D04
GCGAGTGGAATTATATAACTCTTGTGGAGCCTACTGGCGAGTGGCACAGAGACGTCAATATCCAGAAGGATAACGATACGTGGAAGTTTGAGTTTAAGTACTCCGATTCTTCCTGGAAGATTGTTGGCTGCGAACAGGTAGATGGCTAATGTGCTGAGAATTAGCGCATTTCAAAATTCTAGAGTTTTGTATTTCTGAGGATAGGAATTTCTGTGTCTTCTTTTGTTATTAACCGCCGTGCATTGTTCGCTGGCGCCGTGTCCCTTGGTGCGTCAGCTTTGCTCGCAGCGTGTGGTCAGCAGGCAAATAACGAGGCGGCAGCTACCGCATCCGCTGCGCCGAGCGAGTCGGCTTCGGCATCTGCGGTAGCTACCGATTCTCCCTCTGCGAGTGCTACCCCGTCTACTGTCCGTGGCTATTCGGGCGGGTCGAAGGCTCCGGATGGGGAGTACCGCCCTGCTGACAAGCACGGTAACGCTCAGAATGTGCCCAAGCCTAACGCTCCTGAAGAGGGCTATCGCGAGAAGTCTATTGAAGGTATCCGTAAGACGATGGATGCATGGATTAAATGGGGTAATTATGGTGTGCAGACTGGTGACTATTTAATGGCTCGTCAGTTCATTTCACCGACTTTTGAAGTTGAGCTAAAAGAATACGATGATATTGAAGACCTTTATCGACGCGGAGGTTGGGTAATTGACGGAATAGAAAACCTGCGTGCTGATGGTGCGCCTTGGTCAGAAGATGGAGAGATATATTTCTGGAAGGCATACCGAGAATGGAATCGCGAGATATATGTTGAATATGATGGTAGCTGGCGTGGATGGAATAATGATGATAAAAGCGATGATACGTTTAAATATGAATTTAAACATAATGGAACAAAGTGGGAAATTGTGGGCTACGAAGGTGTGGATAAGTAATCATGGAGAAATTTTTGAAGGATTCTGATGTGTTGAGTCGCCGCACCCTGCTGAGTAGCGGTGCGCTTGTGGGCCTGGGGGCCCTGCTTGCGGCGTGTGGCCAGCAGGCAAATAACGAGGCGGCAGCTACCGCCTCCACCGCACCGAATGAGTTGGCTTCGGCTGCGGTATCTGAGTCGCCTTCGGCGAGTGCTACTCCGTCTACTGTTCGTGGCTACTCGGGTGGTTCCAAGGCGCCGGATGGTGAGTACCGCCCTGCGGATAAGTACGGCAATGCACAGAATGTACCCAAGCCTGCTGAGCCAGAAGATGGGTACCGTGAGAAGTCTGTTGAAGGCATGCGTAAGACCCTTAAAGCGTGGGTTGAATGGGCTAACTATGGCACCGAGACTGGTGATTATTCCGTGGCTCGTCAGTTTGTGTCGTCGGAGTTTAAAGATGAGTTGCAGGCATATGCCGATGTTGAGGATCTTTACGCTAGTGGCGGTTGGATTATTGGTGGAGTTGACTATTTTGAGGCTGATGGTGCGCCGTGGTCTGAGGATGGGGAGACGTATTTTTGGAAGGCGTATCGTCACTGGGATCGTGAGATTTATGTTGAATCTGACAGTAGTTCGCGTAGCTGGGTGAATGAGGATAAGACCAATGACACTTTCAAATTCGAGCTGAAGCATGATGGTCAGAAATGGGAAATTATGGGCTACGAAGGTGTGGATAAGTAATTATGAAGAAATTTTTGATGGATTCTGATGTGTTGAGCCGCCGCGCATTTTGAAGCAACAACCAAAGTGAAGCCCTCCTAAACTTTCCGCAAGATAGACCGCCACCCGCCCGGAGGGTAGGAAAGCAATGACAGGTTCCACGTGCGCGCTCGCGCATAATGGAGATAAGCGGGAGACCATGCACTACAACGATGTGGAGGACCAACCATGAACCCGAACATGCTGAACCGCCGCTCAATGCTGACCGGAGGCACACTCATCAGCCTCAGCACCCTACTCGCCGCCTGCGCACCGCACGACATCACAACTGCAGGAGACGGATCCACCGCCTCCGGCAAGTCTGCCACCAACAGCAGCCCAAGCAGTAGTTCCGGCAACAATGCCGGTAACAGCGAATACCGCAAGGCAGACGCCAAAGGCCCCGCCCAGAACGTCCCCAAACCCAACGCCCCCGAAGACGGCTACCGCGCAAAGACCCCCGACGGCCTCCTCAAAACCATGGACGCCTGGAACCAATGGGTCAACTACGGCGTCCAAACCGGCGACTACAGCAAAGCCCGCGAATTCCTCTCCTCATCAAACGACGGAGAACTCAAAATCTACAAGGAAATAGAAGCGCTCTACCAGCGCGGCGGATGGGTCATCGACGGCATCGAACACTTCGAACCCGAAGGCATACCCTGGAGCGACGACGGCCAAACCTACTACCTGAAAACCAACCACGAATGGGACAAACACACCGAGGTAGAACCCGACGGCCGCCAAGAAACCTGGAGCAGCGACAAGGAAGAAGAAATCTACACATTCGCCCTCGAACACCGCGACGGCAGGTGGCAGATCCTCTACTCCCGAATCGAAGCCTAACCGTACCGGCGTATAACCACGACATATACGTCCACGCGTAAGAGGGTAAGAATTAGCGGGCACAAAAATAGGGGAGAGGCCTTGAACCTTCAGGACCTCTCCCCACACCCAACAAGCACAACCCCCACAGAGCCACTAGGGAGCCACACCGCAGGGCACAAACGACTTAGTGCGGGTACTCGCCGTACTTCACCATCGGAACCGGGCGGCGCATACGACGAATCATCATCATACGGTTAAACGCATACATGCCAGAACCACGCTGAACCTCGCCGAACTTCGCAATCAGCTTCTTCTTCAGGCTGCGCCACAAAATAAAGTAGTCAACAACCCACAGAATCATCAGCGCATACATTGCGTACACGGAACCGTAATAAATCGGTGCCGCCGCAGTAGACGTACCCGACACACCCTGAGCAATCCAGCCACCAATAAGCAGAACCAGCAGCACAGCCAACATAAAATCGCCAAGGTTACGGCGCGCATCCACATAATCACGGATATAACGGCGCTGCGAACCACGGTCCACGGCGGGCAGGTAACGTTGATCGCCACCCATCAACGCATCATTCTGACGCTCACGAGCCTTCGCCATCGCCTCACGTTCACGCGCCTTCGCCTCCTTACGGTCATTAACAACCAGAGGCTGACGACGAGCCGCCTGCTGCTCCTTACGCGAAGGAGTAGGACGGCCCTTCTTCGGGGTGAACTTCGGATTAACCGGAGCCTGAGGCTCCTCTACAACCTGCGGCTGAACAGCTTCCGCTTCAGCCTTCTCTTTCTTACGACCAAACACCCTCCCATCATACCCGAACGGCACACACCAAACCCGCCCCCACAAGCCCACACCAGCAACTGAAACAACCCCAACCACCCGGCGGCGGCGGGTAAGGTAGGGGTAAGGTAGAAACATGACTACTGAATTCACCCACCACAGCGCCCTCCGCGACGCCGTCACCAAAAACTTCGAAGCAACCCTGCAGACCCTCACCGAGCTCGTTGCCATCCCCTCCATCGCCTGGGAATCGCACGACCTCACCCAGGTAGACCGCAGCGCCGAGGCAGTCGCCGCGCTCGCAACCAAGGCAGGCTTCAACAACGTACGCATCGAACGTGCCACCTACACCACCGCCGACGGCACCGAAAAGCAGGGCATGCCCGCCGTCATTGCCTCCCGCCCCGCCGCAGAAGGCTACCCGACCATCCTGCTCTACGCCCACCACGACGTACAGCCCGCCGGCAACCTCGACCTATGGGACACCGACCCCTTCGTCGCAACCCGCAAGGGTGGCCGCCTCTACGGCCGCGGCGCAGCAGACGACAAGGCAGGCATCCTCGTGCACCTCGCCGCGCTCGCAGCCCTCAACGAAACTCTCGGCGAGGACTTCAAACTCGGTGTGAAGCTCTTCATCGAAGGCGAAGAAGAGGCAGGCTCGCCCTCCTTCGTCTCCTTCCTCAACACCTACCGTGAGGAACTGTCCGCCGACTACATCGTGGTCGCAGACTCCGCCAACTGGCGTGCCGGCGTACCCGCACTGACCACCAGCCTGCGCGGCGTCGCATCCGGCGACATCGAGGTGCGCGTCGGCAGCCACGCCATCCACTCCGGCATGTTCGGCGGCCCCATGCTCGACGCACACACCCTCATGGCGCAGCTACTCGCCACCCTGCACGACGCCACCGGCGCCGTAGCCGTCGAAGGCCTACACCGCGCCCCCGAGCCCGAACTCGAATACGCCGAAGCAGACTTCCGCAACGACTCCGGAATCCTCGACACCGTACCCCTGGCAGGCACCGGTAGCGTTGCCTCCCGACTGTGGACCCAGCCGGCAATCTCCGTCATCGGCATGGACATCCCCTCCATCGCAACCTCCTCCAACACCCTCGCCGTCGTATCCCGCGCACGCATCAGCACCCGCCTAGCACCCGGCGACAACCCCGAAAACGCACACCGCGCACTCGCCGAACACATCAAGGCACACGCACCCCACGGTGCTCAGGCGAACTACACCGCCGTCGACTCCGGCATGCCCTTCGCCACCGAAGTCGACGCAGACGGCGCACAGACCGCCCTCGACGCAATGCGCGCCGCATGGGACGTAGAACCCGTACAGACCGGCATGGGCGGCTCCATCCCATTCATCTCCGACCTGAAGGACGTCTTCCCGCAGGCACAGATTCTCGTCACCGGCGTAGAAGACCCCGACACCCGCGCACACAGCGCCAACGAGTCCCTCTACATCCCGGACTTCAAGAACGCAATCCTTGCGGAGGCGCTGCTTCTGAGCGCACTCGGCGCTCGCTAAACGCGCTCGCTGACCAGCACCCACTCGGTTAGAAAGTTTCAGGAAGCGCGGGGGAGAAACATCCACAAAAAGTGGGGGAGAAAGGTCACAAACCCCAACCCCCACTTTTTCGGTATCCTAGAAGCAGAATTATTTGTCAAGCCCCCACACCAACACTCACGCCCCCGGCGAACTATGCACACCCTAGGTTGTACATCAAACACCCGGGCGCGTATCGTGAAGGCTAAAACACCCACACGCGGCGCACACGCGGCGCACACGGGCAACCAACAAAACAAAAGGACAACACCAATGAGTGCAACCACCATCGAACTGCCGACCCACGGCGTCAACCTCACCGAAGTAGCACAGACCAAGGTCCGCACCCTCCTCGAGCAGGAAGGCCGCACCGACCTGCGCCTGCGCATCGCCGTCCAGCCCGGCGGCTGCTCCGGCCTCATCTACCAGCTCTACTTCGACGAGCGCGTCCTCGACGGCGACGCAGTCCGCAACTTCGACGGCGTAGAAGTCATCGTCGACAAGATGAGCGCGCCCTACCTCGATGGCTCCACCATCGACTTCGAAGACACCATCGAAAAGCAGGGCTTCTCCATCGACAACCCCAACGCAGCAGGCTCCTGCGCATGCGGTGACTCCTTCCACTAAACCGCCACCACGCGCCACTAAAGCGCAACGCGCCTAATAAACCCCCGTCTCGCATACTGCACCCAACCATGCAGATACGCGGCGGGGGTTTTACACTTAACACATGACTACGCACGAAATCACCTGGAAATACATCCTCAACCAGCTCGTCAAACACCAAAACCTCACCGACACCGAAGTCGCCTGGGCAATGGACCAAATCATGACCGGCCAAACCGAACAGCCGATCCTCGCGTCCTTCCTCACCGCCCTCCACTCCAAAGGCGAAACTCCCGAAGAACTCGGCGCACTCGCAGCCGGAATGATTGCCAAAGCCGAAACCGTCGACATCGACCCCAACGCCGTAGACATCGTCGGCACCGGCGGCGACCAGCAAAACACCGTCAACATCTCCACTATGGCCGCCCTTGTCATCGCAGGCACCGGCGCAACCGTCGTCAAGCACGGCAACCGCGCCTCTACCTCCAAATCCGGCTCCGCAGACGTCCTCGAAGCCCTCGGAATCCGCCTCGACATGCCCATTCCCGCAGTCGCCGAATGCGCTCGCGAGACTGGCATCACCTTCCTGTTTGCCATGACCTTCCACCCGGCAATGCGCCACGTGGGCCCGACCCGCCGCCTGCTGGGCATTCCGACCGCATTCAACTACCTGGGCCCCATGACGAACCCGGCCCGCGTGAAGTCCTCGGCTATTGGCGTTGCTAACCCGGTCATGGCTGAGAAGATGGCTCACGTCTTCGCAGAGCGCGGCGACCACGCCCTGATTTTCCGCGGTGATGACGGCCTGGACGAGCTGACCATCGCCACCACGAGCCGCCTGTGGGAGGCTGTGGACGGCGAGCTGACCGAGTACCGTTTTGACCCGACCGAGTACGGCCTGCAGAACGCGCCGCTGGAGCAGCTGCGAGGCGGCGACGCCGAGTACAACGCGGGTGTTTTCCGTGCCATTTTGGCGGGGGAGGGCGAGGCCCCGAAGAGCCCGCTGCGCGCTATTCACGACGCTGTGCTCATCAATGCGGCCGCAGGCCTGGTGGCGTACCGCCCGGTCAACGGTGAGAGCTTTGAGACCCGCTTCACTCAGGCGCTGGCCGATGCACGCGAATCTATTGCATCCGGTGCAGCAGAGCGTGTGCTCAACGCCTGGGTAGAGTTCAGCTCCAGGCACGCAGAATAAAGAAGCCTAGTAGCTGATGATAGGCACCCGAGATGGGGCGCACCGAATGGTGTGAGCTCGTCTCGGGTGTTTGTCGTTTAACGGGAGGCGTTGAGGAATCCGAGGTTCGGAGCATGTGAGCGTACGGCTAGCTGAGGCGCGCGGAGTTCAGAACCGCGGATGGAACAGCGCGGTCGCACTGCGAGGAGCGCAGGTTTGACCCGTGCCAGCCTGAGCGTAGAAAGCACCGGTGAGCAGTCGGTGGGGTAGTGAAAAATAGGTCTACTTTACATAATGTATATTATCGGCTTTTTAGGGAGGTCTAGAATGAACTCAAGATTCCCGTATCTAAATAAAGTCTTAACAGTTCATGTATTAACCTCACTCGGTCACCAGAACTATCGCCTACACTCAATCCACCTGAAATAATGGATATACCCCGCATCACGAAGGTGCTGTCGCCTCGTGTGCAGATCCAACGTCAACCACGCCGGTTGATGTACATCAAAGGAGAAACTCGTGGATTGGCTCTTTGAGACACCCTGGACACTCTGGGTTGCACTCGCCCTCGTTTTCGCCGTCATAGAAATGCTCAGCCTCGACTTGTTCTTTCTCATGCTGGCGATTAGCGCAGGCATTACCGCAGCAATATCGCCCTTCGTCGATAACATGCTGATTCGAACCGTTATTTTCGTGGTGATCTGCCTGATTCTGGTTCTTGGCTTGCGCCCGCCGTTGCTGAAAAAGCTCAATAAATCAGCAACCGGCGCTGTTACTAATGCTGAAGCACTCGTTGGTGCTGAGGTGCGCGTCACTCAAGATGTGACTAATGAAACCGGTTTGGTGGTACTAGCTGGCGATACCTGGACGGCACGCACCGCCTCCGGAATGCTCCCTGCAGGATCGCACGCGAGGGTACGAGCTATCGAGGGTGCTACCGCAATTGTAGAGCCTCTCCCCCACGACTAAGACCCATCTGAATACCGGCTCCAAATACCAATTCAGATACCCCAAAAACACACCATATAACTCACCGATAAGGAGAAATAATGCCTATCAGCCTTATTCTGACGGTCCTACTCATCCTCTTCGTGCTGACGATGCTAGCCAAGACCGTGCGCGTCATCCCGCAGGGACGAGCCGGCATCGTCGAACGACTGGGCAAGTTCCACGCCGTTCTCAACCCCGGCCTGCACATCGTCATCCCCGTAGTTGACCGCGTGCTGCCCCTCATCGACCTGCGCGAACAGGTGGTTTCCTTCCCCTCGCAGTCCGTGATTACCGAAGACAACCTCGTGGTTGGTATCGACACCGTCGTGTACTTCCAGGTCACCGACCCCCGCTCGGCAACCTACGAAATCACCAACTACATTCGCGCCGTGGACGAGCTGACCAGCGCAACCCTGCGTAACGTCGTTGGTGGCCTGAACCTGGAGCAGACCCTCACCTCCCGCGACCAGATCAACGCGGAACTGCGAGGTGTACTCGACTCCACCACCGGCCGCTGGGGCCTGCGCGTCTCCCGCGTGGACATCAAGGAAATCCAGCCCCCGGTGTCCATCCAGGACTCCATGGAGAAGCAGATGCGTGCAGAGCGTGACCGCCGCGCCGCAATCCTCACCGCAGAAGGCCAGAAGCAGTCTGACATTCTGACCGCAGAAGGTGAATCCCGCGCCGCTATCCTGCGTGCAGAGGGTGAAAAGCAGGCACAGATCCTTCGCGCAGAAGGTGACGCACAGTCCGCAATCCTGCGCGCAAACGGTGAAGCCGAAGCCGTGCAGAAGGTCTTCGCCGCAATCCACGAATCCAACCCCAGCCAGCAGCTGCTCACCTACCAGTACCTGCAGACCCTGCCCAAGCTCGCCGAAGGCGACGCAAACAAGCTCTGGTTCATCCCGACCGAACTCGGCGATGCACTGCGCGGCCTGGGCAACGCATTCGGCACCCTGCCCGCATCCGACCTCGCGGACGCGCCCAAGAAGCCCGCAGCGGAGGCATCCAAGAGCGCACCGCAGGCACCCGGAAGCTACGGCATCAACGGCTAAACGCGAAATCTAACGCATAAAAAGGCGCGAATCACCAAAAATCACGCCGAATAAACGCCACCACGCTGGGCGGGTGGAGACTATTACCGATATAATGGATGTTTTGTAAACGTTCGAGGGAATAGCTCTCCCCCGCCCAACGTTACGCCTAAAGCGCCAAAGAGCGCACCCGACGACACTGGAGGAAAAATGAGCGATCGTAGCCTGCGCGGTATGCGCCTGGGTTCCCAGTCGATGGAAACCGAATCGAACGTACAGCCCGCGCCCCGCCAGCGCGTCGAATACCGTACCGCTGACGGTGACCGCGTTTTCGTGACCTTCGCGGCAGAAGCAGAAATCCCCTCGGTATGGACCGCAAAGTCCGGTAAGGAAGCATACCTCGTCAACGGCGACTCCACCGCAGACGCCGAAGAAGAGAAGCCCGCACGTACCCACTGGGATATGCTCATGGAACGCCGCAGCATCGAAGAGCTGGAAAAGACTCTGGAAGACCGCCTGGAATACTACCGCAAGCACTACGCGCTCTAAAAGCACCGTAGAGGCGCCGTAGAAAGGCTGTAGAAGCCCGCTAAGAGCCACCCGTGCTCTGAGGCGGGCTTCTTGTTTGGTAGGGGGCTTCCCATCGGCACGTGAGCCAGGATAGAGCGCTACAGAAAGCGTAAAAAGACCGGGGCGGATACGTTATGTATCCGCCCCGGTCTTTCGTATAAGTCTCAGAGCGAGGGACGATTACTTGCCCAGAGCCTTCTTCAGCTTCTGAATGCGGTTAGCCATACCCCAACGGGTCACCTTAGACATGGAGTCAAAGATAATGTTGCCGTCCATCTTCGAAGCGCCAATCTCACGCTCAACGAAGGTAATCGGAACCTCAACAATATTCAGGCCAGCCTGCTCAGAACGCCACGCCAGATCAACCTGGAACACGTAGCCCTTAGAGTCAATACCGTCCAGGTTCAGACGCTGCAGGGCCTCACGACGGTACGCGCGGAAACCAGCGGTAATGTCCTTGATGGAGGTGCCCAGAATCAGGCGGGTGTACAGGTTAGCGCCGCGAGAGAGAACCTGGCGGTGAGCCGGCCAGTTCTTGGTCTTGCCGCCGGGAACGTAACGCGAGCCAATAGCCAGGTCAGCGCCCGCCTCCACAGCACGAACCAGAGAAGGAAGCTGCTCAGGCTGGTGCGAGCAGTCAGCATCCATCTCAATCAGAACGTCGTAGCCTGCCTCAAGGCCCCAATCGAAGCCAGCAAGGTACGCGCCACCCAGGCCGTCCTTAACGGTGCGGTGCAGAACGTGAATCTGGGAATCCTTAGCCGACAGCTCATCAGCAATCTGGCCGGTGCCGTCGGGGCTGTTATCATCCACCACGAGAATGTCCACCTCGGGAGCTGCCTTACGAAGACGCTCTACCACGATGGGTAGGTTCTCCTTCTCGTTATACGTCGGGATGACAGTTAGAACGCGCATATTACTCCCTCACAGGTGTATATAAAACAGACCGGTAGATGTCCAGTATACCGGGTAAACATTCAAATCAATGAATTATTGAGGGGTTGAAACCCCTTAAAAAGCCTCTGACAAGCTAAAAATTAGTTACTTTCAGTGTAAATAGATTCCAGGATGGGCAGAGGCGAATCTTCATCCAACACCGGAAGCAGCGGAATGCGAGCGCGGGGGTCGGTGCTCCACGATGCAACGCGGGAGTCGGGTGCTTGAACCATGAGGGCTTCGACGCGCCATTGTGCTACGTATGCGGGGGTGTCGGGGGTGAGCTGACCGGTGAAGGGGTTTTCTTCGTGTGCTAGGCGGTATACGCCGCGGGTGAGGGCGGCGAAGGCGCTGCGTGCGGAGATGCCGTGTTCGTCGTTGACGAGTTCGCGGATGAGGGACCAGGCGCCGGGTGCGTAGAGTTGGGTGTCGGAGCCGAGGGCGATGGAGGTGCCGGTTGCGTTTGCGCGGCGGGCGACTGAGGCAACAGACTCACGCGCTTCTCCCCCGGCGTGTGCGAGGAGTGCCTGGACGGTGTCGTTGGTGGCTTCGTCTTCTTCGGGTTCGCAGACGCTCAGGCCGAGGTTGATGCGTGCTTCTGCTAGTTGGATGAGGTGTTCGTCGGTGATGGGGTCTTGCGGGGTGCTGGTTGCTGCGTCGAGGCGGATGGGCAGCCAGGGGCGGTTTTTGCGTGCGGTGAGTGCTGCGTCGGCTGCGTCGGCAAAGCTGGTGGATGCGTCGATGGAGAGCAGGAGTGCTGCGTCTTCGGCTACCTGTGCTGCTGCGGGTGCCTCGGTGGGTGCGACGGAGATACCGACTAGCTGCAGGCCTTTGATGGCGCGTTCGCCTTCGGTGAGGGGGCGTAGTGCCTTGATGGCGCTGATTAGTTCGTCGGTTTCTACGCCGGTGGCGTTGAGGATGAGGCGGATGTCGGGTACGCCGTGTTCGGCGTTGTAGTAGCTGAGTGCGGAGACGAGGTCGGGTACGTCTTCCATGCCGGCGAGTAGGGTGTGCGTGTGGTAGCCGGCGGCGCGGTATGCCTGCAGGTAGTCGAGGATTTCGGGTGCTTCTTTTCCTGCTACCGGTGCCAGTGCGCGCGCAAAGGCGGGGGTCAGCAGGGCGCCGTCGAGTTCGGTGATGGTGGCTGATTCGTCGGCAATTGAACGTGCCCCGGAGTCGGAACCAACCCAGCGGACGAAGCCGTCTTCGACGAGCATTGCGGTTGCGTACGGGTCGACCGGGCTGTACACGCTACCATCTACAAAAATACGGGTAGACATTAGATTCCTTTCACCTTTGAGGCGCGCCGAGGCGCACACGGGGCGGGCACTTCAATTGTGCTCGCGTAGCTTAGCTGAGCGTCTCATTTGAGTATAGAAGCACCCCCGCTGCCTGTGGTAGTTCGTTCGTCCTTAGATGAGGCGGAACTTAGATGATGCAGAACAATGCACAGTCGCGGGGGTGGTGGCCCGAACCGATCGGGCGCGGTGTAGCACTCTGTACGGTGTAGCACTACGGTGCGGGTTAGACGTCGAGTGCGACTACGCCGCGGCGTACCGCCTCGATTGCTTCTTCACAGCGGGCGCGGATGACCGGGTCCAGTGAGCGGATGTGCGCGATCTGGTCCAGTGCGTCCAGTACCTGCTTTGCCCAGCGCACGAAGTCGCCGGCGGCAAGGCCGGTGTCCTCGATTGCCTTTGCGAGGTGTGCGCCGTTCGCCCAGGCGTACATGGGTTCGACCAGGCCGAAGTCGCATGCGGGGGTCGGGTTGACCTTGAACTGTTCTTCGGCTGCGTTCAGGTCGGCGAGGCGCTGCGTAATTGTCGCGATGGGTGCGCGCAGGGACGGGTGCGGGTAGTGCGCCAGGTATTCTACGGCGTCGCGCTTACCCTGGTAGGTTAGTGCGGCGACGGTTGCCGCGATGGCGGCGGGCTCCAGTCCGTCGAGGAAGTGCGCGTCCAGGCACAGGGCGGTCAGTAGGTCGCGCTCGCCGTAGATGCGGCGCAGCGCCTGGCCGCCGGTGGTTAGCGACAGTTCGTTATCCTCGGTGCGTTCGACGTAGCCGTAGCTCTCCAGCAGACGCGCAATGCGGTTGAAGACCTGCGCAATCGTGTTGGTGCGGCGGGCAATCTGACGGCGCAACCCTTCCGTCTCAGAGTTGAGCTTCTGCCAGCGTTCAGCCCAACGCATATGGTTCGTGCGGTCGGAGCAGCCGTGGCACGGGTGGTTACGCAGCTGAGCCTGCAGAGCCTCCAGCTGCGCGTCAATGCTGTTCTGACGAGCCGGGATGTTCTGCTGTGCGAGCGCACGCGGGGCGCGGCCGTCGTAGAGTGCCTGGCGCATGCGGCTTGCGGTGTCGCGGCGTTCCTTGGCGGTTTTGAGGCTTAGGCGCTTGGGGATTTTGATGCGTGAGACCGGTTCGATGGCGCCTTCGAAATCGCGGGTTGAGGCGGTGCGCTGGTGCGCGTCCTCGGTAAGGATGCCGATGCGCGGGTCGGCGTGCGAATCGGAGCGGGTGATGACGACTGCGTAGCCGCGGGAGCGGCCGTGCGGAATGTAGATGATGTCGCCGGGCAGTAGCTGCTGGATGCTGTGGTGTGCCTGCGCGCGTGCGTGGCGTTCGTTGCTCTTGGATGCCTTCTTTTCCAGTTCGGCGATGTTGCGGCTGAGCTGGACGTATTCGGTGAAGTCGCCCAGGTGGCATGCCATGGCTTCGCGGTAGCCTTCTAGGGCGCTTTCGTTTTTGCGTACGCGGGAGGCGACGCCCACGACCGACTTGTCTGCCTGGAACTGTGCGAAGGAGGATTCCAGGATTTTGCGGGTGCGTTCGGCGCCGTAGGAGGCGATGAGGTTTGCCGCCATGTTGTAGGTGGGGCGGAATGAGGAGTTTAGCGGGTAGGTGCGGGTTGAGGCGAGGGTTGCCACGTGTTCTGGGGACATGCCGGGGCGCCACATGACGACGGCGTGGCCTTCGATGTCGATACCGCGGCGGCCGGCGCGTCCGGTCAGCTGGGTGTATTCGCCGGGGGTGATGTCTACGTGGGATTCGCCGTTGTACTTGGTGAGCTTTTCCAGGATGACGGTGCGGGCGGGCATGTTGATGCCCAGTGCGAGGGTTTCGGTGGCGAAGACCAGCTTGATCAGGCCCTGGGCGAAGAGGGTTTCGACAACCTCCTTGAACAGGGGTAGCAGGCCGGCGTGGTGCGCGGCGATACCGCGGATGAGGCCGTCACGCCATTCGTAGTAGCCGAGGGTGTTCAGGTCGCGGGTGTCCAGGTGAGCGGTTGCTTCCGCAATGTAGGCGCGGATGGTCTGCTGCTGTTCGGGGGTGGTCAGCGTAATATCGGCGGATACGCAGTGGCTGACCGCGCCGTCGCAACCGGCACGGGAGAAGATAAAGCAGATTGCGGGCAGCAGGCCCTGTTTGTCGAGGGCGCGCACCATCTCCGGGCGGGTAATGCGCTGCGGGCGCAGAGGCTTCTGCTCACCGCGCGCATCAAAGTCCCGGTCGTTACTGAAACGATCGTTGCTGAAACGGTCACGACGGTTCGAGCGGCCGCGCTCGCCGCTGCTGAACGTCTCATTGAGCCAGCCTTCACGGCGGTGACGGAAACGCTCACGCTTGCCGCCGTAGCGTCCACGGCCCGGCGCGGAACGGAAGCCGGGGCGTAACGCCTTCAGCTGCGGGTTCAGACGCAGACCGGCAAGCAGTGGGTTGGCGCCCGCCTCCACGGTTGCGCCACGCTGCTTAGCTTTCTGTGCCTTCTTCGCCTGCTTGCGGGAGAGCTTCTCCTCCGGCTCCTGGTTCTTGCCCTGGGTGTGGTTTTTGCCCTGCGCGGAGTTGTCTTCGGGTACGAACAGGTCCACCACGCGGTGACCGACCATCATGTGCTGCCACAGGGGCACCGGGCGGTGCTCGGAAACGATAATGTCCGTGCCGCCGCGCACCGTATCCAGCCACGCGCCGAACTCCTCAACGTTCGACACCGTAGCCGACAGGGAAATGACGTTCACATGCTCGGGAAGGTGAATAATCGCCTCTTCCCACACCGCGCCACGGAAACGGTCCGCCAGGTAGTGCACCTCATCCATGACCACATAGCCCAGGCCGGTCAGCGTGGTCGAGTTGGCGTAGAGCATGTTGCGTAGCACCTCGGTGGTCATCACGACCACGGGTGCTTCCGTGTTAATGCTCGTATCGCCGGTGAGCAGACCCACGTAATCCTCACCGTACGCGCGCACAAAGTCGTGGTACTTCTGGTTGCTCAGCGCCTTAATGGGGGTCGTGTAGAACGCCTTCATGCCGCGGCGCAACGCCAGGTAGATACCGAACTCACCCACAATGGTCTTACCGGCACCAGTAGGCGCGGCAACGAGGACGGAGCGGTCCGCCTCCACAGCGGCACACGCCTGACGCTGAAAATCATCCAGCGGAAAATCAAGGGACGCCTCAAAAGCCCCGAGGGCGGTCTTCGCGTATGCGGCGCGTTCTCGGGATGCGGCGTATGCGGCAGCGTAGTCGGTGCGCTCCGCCGGGGTCTGTGCGTTAGAAGCGTCAGAAGTGTGTGCGTCAGAAGTGTGCTGTGCGTGGTGCTTGCTCATAGTATGTCCAGTGTAACGGTTCACCCGCCGCGAGCCTTCAGAAAGCACCCTGCACGGGCACTAATCCGGTATGGGCGAACAGCGAGCGCATCGGCGGCGTGCGAAAGGGGCGCGGTTTTTCGTGGAGATGTACCGGCGGGCGCTGTAAAAATTCGTCTGTGCGCCTCGGGACGCTGTTGCGGAACATGCGAAAGGGGCAGGGTACAGGTTCTCTGTACCCCGCCCCTTTCGGTTAGGTTGCTCAAAGCGAGCTATTCAATTTAGGAAGTCTTCTCGTCCTCGAAGTAACCCATCTTCGCCAGGTCTTCACTGCTGGTTGCGGTGTTCAGGCTTGCTTCATCCGAACCCTGCGCCAGCTTGGCAAGCTTGCGGTCGCGGCGCTTGTCGTTAATCATGCAGATGAGGATTGCTGCGAAAAAGAAAATCAGCAGCGGCGCCATGAGCACGAACATCATCATGATGTCGCTACCGGGTGCAGTCAGCGCTGCGATAACCGCAACGAGCACAACAACCCAGCGCCAAGACTTCAGGATGGTCTTACCGCGAATCAGGCCCAGCATGTTAATGCCGACCAGAATCACAGGGATGATGAAGGCGCAGGAGAACGTCACAACGAACTTCAGGATGAAGGAGATGTACACGCCCGCGTCAATGTAGTTACTGTCGTTGAGGGGGGTGAACTTCAGCAGTGCGTAGACCACGCCGGGGAGGGTGAAGTACGAAATGGCGACACCGCAGGCAAACGCGAAAATAGATGCGGTGAGGAAGCCGAAGAGATACCTCTTCTCCTTGGTGTGCAGTGCCGGCAGCAGGAATCGCAGCGCCTGGTAGAGCCAGACGGGAGAGGCGATCACCAAGCCGATGTACATACCGACCTTAAGCAGCTGGTCGAAAGGAGATGCGACGCTACCGTAGTTCAGGTTTGCGTTGCGGCCGGTTTCTGCGTTGATCTGCTGCAGGGGCACAGAGATCATTTCGATGAAAGGCTGGTAGAGGAAGACCGTACCGATGATGGCTGCGATGACGGTTGCGATAGCCGCTTTGATGAGGCGGTCGCGGAATTCGCGCAGGTGTTCCTTGAGTTCCATGCGTGCTTCAGGATTGATTTTGCGGTTGCGCACGTCCTGGTCGGGTGTTGCCACGTGGTGTCCTCTGGGTGTCGGTGCCGTGTGTGATTCGGCTGAGGGGGTCTGGTGGGGTGTTTATGGGGTGGTGCCGCAAAACCCGTGCCGGCCGGTGGGCTGGCACGGGTTTGGTGCGTCGGTGGCGGGACCGTTACTTGGTTTCGGTCTTGCCGTCCTTGCCGTTGTCTACGACCTCAGCGGTGACGACCTCTTCGCCGTCCTTCTCGCGGGGGTCCTTCTTGGAATCGTTCTTCAGGCCCTCAACTTCGGTCTTGAAGATGCGCATGGACTGGCCGAGGCTGCGTGCCATGCCGGGCAGCTTGGGTGCGCCGAAGAGGAGGACGATGAGGAGGATAACGACGATGATGGTCGCGGGGTGGCTGAAAATCTGGCCCATGGTGGTGTGCCTTTCTGTTAGAGCAGGTCTCCGATGTTTTGAGGTTGGCCGAGTCGATCTCGTCGGGAGACCCGTCGCTTGATCCGCTCAGACCTGCGTGTCTGCTTACCTTGTTCGTAGTTATTGTATGCCTCGGTGATGGGTGTGAATACCCCGAGGGTGGTGTCTCGCGGGAGTTTTCGGCTTGCGTTCGCTTGCGCTGCGTCGAATTGTCCCTCGATTGACTCGACCCAGGTTACGGTTTCGTCAAGGAGTGTGAAACCGCGAGTGAGTGCTTTGTAGGTGAACCATGCCAAATAGAGGAGCGAGCAGATGATGAGCGCGCCCCATAGCAAAATCCAGAACCACCAAGACATGAGCACCATTATACAAGTTTTAGGTTAATGTTTTGGCCCCTTAGATGGGTTTTTAGGGCGTTTTTGCTTGTGGGTGAAGTTCTATTTTTCTGCGGGCGCACCCCTGCGGCTACTCGCGTTGAGGGTCTGCAACTGGTCAAGCAGCGCCGCGCGTAGGTGCGCAGGGCCGACCAGTTCGAGGGCACCTCGGTGCGCGATGACGGTGTCGAGGATGTTCTTATCGCCAGCGCCGTGGGCGTTGTTGTAGTAGTGGATGCGCACGTACTGGGTGCGTGAAGCCTTCTTCACGTGGTGGGTGCTTCGACGCATGTACGTTGCGGTGAGAGTATCGAGCGGCTCACCGCTGGGAATATGCTCGGTCGGGTGAATCCGTAACTCAGCGAACGGGTTGGTCTGAGTGCTGTGCTGTTGCGCGTGCCAGCTCGGCACGGTGTCACCGGTGACCGGGTGGGTACGACCCGCGCCCGCCTCACGGATGTGGTTGATGCGGCTGAGGCGGAAGTTACGCCAGAAAGTGGGGGTTTTCTCCCCCGCCTCACTGTCGGCAGTCTCGCCGGTGGCTACGTGAGCAAAAGACTCAGGTACCTGCGCGGGTACATACTCGGGCACCTCTTCACCGCGCGCAGCATAGTAACGTTGCTCAGCGGTACGGCACCACGCATGCAGGTACATGTGGTCGCGGTGCAACACCAACGCATACGGGTCCACCAGACGATCAGCGGCACGCTCAGAAGTACCGTACCCAATGGTCACGGCATTGCCGCTACTCAAGGCGGCAGTCGCCTCCTGCAACAGAGGCTCCTCCGGGGCGAAGCACAGGTGCTGCGCATAGACGGGCGCGTTCGGGTACGCGGCGGCGAGCGCCGCACGGATACTGCCCAGACGCGCATCCGCCGGGTGCAGAATATCTGCGGCAGAGAGGGTAAAGACGAGAATGGCAAGCTCAGTGTCAGTAAGTCGCGCGTAGTTCAGCAGCGTGTTCGGGGTAGCGCCGTCAAAATCCGGCAGCAGGTTACTGTAGGTGGGCTTGAGGGCGTCCGGGTCCTTGGGATCAGAATCGAAAGGAACGGTGTCTACCCGCGCGAAAATCTCGGCAATGGTTTTGCCGAGGGCACGGTTCTTCTCGGTGTCCACGCTATAGAGGGCGTTGAGCTGGTTCAACGGCATGGGCTCCTCACCGTGGGCGCTCGCCCAGCGGTCGGCACGGTGCAGACCCAGGAGCAGGTCAACAAGGTCGTCGAGGGAGTTGTTGCGGTTGCGCTGGTTGATATCCGCCCAGGTGCCGGGGTCTTCAACTGCGCCGCTGTGCAGGTCGGTGAGGGTGCGCAATAGCTGCTGCTGGGCGGCGTAGCTGTCACGCTGGCGGGTAGATGCAGCCTCCGATTCCTCGGGCGGCTCGATCAAACAGCTGTAGCTGGTCGCCGCCACAGCGCTATCAATCGTGCCGTACGAGGGCACGGTGAAGGGCTCCGACAGCGTAGAATCGGCGCTGACCTCGGCAACAATCAGGCTCTCTTCGTAGCCCTTAATGTCTTCAAGCCAGTTCTTGGCTTTAAACGTCGCATTGATGGGGGTCGAATCGATACGTGAAAGCATCGTGAGCTTCTGAATACGGCTGGCACGGAACGTGTACTCCTTACGCTCCGCGCTCTCAGTGTAGTAGCCGACAAAATACCAGGTGCCGTAACGGTACCCAATACCGGCAACACTGACCTTCTCCTGCACGCGAGTCGCACCGGCAGCCGTCTGATAGGTGAACGTGACCGTCTTACGCTCCGCATAGGCGGTAAACAGCTCATTCAGGTGCGGGTTATCGCTAAAGTAAATGCGCTGAAGAGGCTCGCGGTAGGTGTACAGGTTCTTCGCGCGCTGACGCTTGCCGGTCTTCGGCTCCAGGATCTTCGCGGCGGCGAGCGCCTCATCGGTGAGGTTCTCGCTGGTCAGCGCAATCTTACGCAGGATGCGGTAGGCGTCATCCTGCAGTTCGGTGCCTTCCCAGCCGCGCAGGATGGTGTTGATGAGGCGGAACTCCTCGGCGGTGGGGTTCCAGGCAGGCAGCTGCGCGGCGTTGCTGGTTTCGAGGCGGTAGCGCTCCCCCAGGTCCGTGGTCACGTGGGTGATGCGTGCGCCGGCATCACGCAGGGTCTGTTTGGCTCGTTCAAAGGCGCGTTCCTGGGCCTCGCTGAGGGAGCCGTTAGCGCGCGTGCTAATACCGAGCAGGGTCAGTAGCTCGTTGCGGCTGATGCCCTGGGTTCGGGTTGCGGCATCGGGTGCCTCGGCGGCGGTGGCGAGGCGGTGAAGAGTCATGTAAAGCTGGGCTGCGGTGGACATGATTCCATCATACCGTGTGTGTTCCGCGGCACTTACTTGCGTGTGGGGTGGCTGCGAGAAGAATGCGCGGGTATAAAATTTCGCGGACGCGCCGATAGCCCAGTACAAAAAAGCCCAGTACAAAAACTTGATACACAAAAGCCCGGCGCCCCTCCCACAATCGGGAGAAAGCACCGGGCTGCGCGTCTCTGCGCGTCTTACGTGAGAAGCGCGAAAAACGCGAGAACCTTGCTAATCCTTAGCGGACGTCCAGCAGGTCCACCACGAAAATCAGGGACTCGCCGGGCTTAATGACCGAACCAGCGCCGCGGTCACCGTACGCCATGTCGGCGGGAATCTCCAGGCGACGACGGCCGCCGACCTTCATGCCGAGCAGACCCTCATCCCAACCGCGGATAACCTGGCCAACGCCCACCTGGAAGGGCAGCGGCTCGCCGCGGTTCCAGGACGCGTCGAACTCTTCACCGGTGGAGAAAGCCACACCAACGTAGTGGGTGAGCACGCGGGAGCCGGGAACAACCTCAGCGCCAGCGCCCTCAATCAGGTCGGTAATGACCAGCTCGGTGGGGGCGTCGCCCTCGGGGAAATCGATTTCGGGCTTTTCGCGGTCGAGGTTACGCTGACCGAAAGACATGGGTGTCTCCTTTGATTGGTTCGACATACATCGAAATAGTGGGTGCGCCCGCCGCCTAAGCCGTATAGGCGACGAGCGCGGTATAAAAATGTGACGTAAAAACGTGGGTCCCGAAAATCTGGGTCCCGGGCTACTGTGCGGTTGCCGAGGCGGTAGCCGCCGGGGTCGCAGAAGCGGTTGCCGAGGCGCTCGCCTCCGCAGCAGCTGCGCTAGAAGCCGCCTGGGCACGCTGCAGGGTCTGCGGGTTCTCCTCCGCGCCCAGAATATCAACCACGAACACGAGGGGACCCGAAGGCTTGGAACCGCCGGTGTCGTTACCGTACGCCAAATCCGCCGGGATGACTAGCTCAACGCGGGAGCCGACCTTCTTGCCCTTCAGACCCTGAGTCCAGCCCTTGATAACGCCCTGCAGGGAGAGGCCCATCGGGGTGGAAGCGTCATAGTTGCCGTCGAAGACCTTACCGTCGGAGTACTGCACGCCAATGTAACGCACGTACACGGTATCGGTTTCCTTGACCTCGGCGCCCTCGCCCTCAATGAGGTTCTTCGAGACGAGCTCAGTGTATTCCTGCTTGGTGTCGGGCAGCTTAATATCAGCCTTGCCGGTGGACTCATCCAGAGTGAAGGACGGCAGCGACGGGTCAGCCTCAACAGCCTTACCGGTTGCGTACTTGGGCAGCTTCGTCTTCACGGTGTACACCTCAACGTTAGTTGCGGCACCGGGCGAAGCGGTCGTAGTGGTCACGCCCGCGGTGCTACGCTGCTGCAGAACGTTGGTGGTGTACGAGAAAGAACCGCCAACCTTAATCTTCTTCAGGGTTTCGTACACCTGCGGTGCAGCCTGCTTCAGCTGATCGTTAATCGGCAGCAGAATCGGCTCGCTGGAGTAAGTGGAACCGTTAAGCTTGCCGTCGGTGCCGTTGAACACGGCAGCCTCAACGAGCACGTAGTCACCATCGTTGATGGAGTCGCCGTTACCTTCCTCAATCACGTATGCGGAGGGGCTAGAAGCGGCGAAGGGAGTCGCGAAGGACGCCTCAGGCGCAGCGGTCGCGTTCTTCAAGGTGTACTGCACCTTGGACAAATCGCCATTGCTGGACTGCGCGCCACATGCGGACAGTGCAAGCGCGAGAGCTGCCGCGCTGGCACCGAAAATAGTGAGCTTAGAGCGTTTGGTCATAGTGTTATCCTCTGGGGTTTTCTGTGAGAGTGGGGCGTGTGAGTGCCCGTGTGCCACAGAACAGTTTACAGGTATAGGTTTAGCTGTTTTATGCTACGGCACGTAGCTGTGTTCAGGCTGTGTCGCGGCGCGGGGTGCGCCGAGAAACTTTGGGGTGCGAACTTTGGGCGGGAACACGCTGTGCCGTAACGGTGGTGATCTGATGTTTTAGCAGGGTCGTTTAGCAGGGCGGCGGGAATGCCGCCTCCTGATGCTGACGCGCCTTGCCCTCCAGCAGGGTCAGCACTTCCTCCAAGCCTTCACTGTCAGTTGCGAACGGGTCCTTACACACCAGCGTGTGCTGCGGGTAGGCGTTGAGCTTCAAGTGCACCCAATCCACGGTGAACTGCTCCCCCGCCGCAACCGCCGCGTTAATGAAACGCGAACGCTGCAGAGCGCGAGTGTTCGGCGGCTGAGTCTTCGCCGCCTCCGCAGCACCCTCGGGCAGGATGCGCTTGACCGCACCGCGACGAACCAGCGCGTGGAAGACGCTACGCTCCGGGTCGATGTCGTGGTACGCCAAATCCAGCTGACGGATGCGGGCGCTCGCATAATCGGCAGGCTGACCAGCCGCGCGGGCGCGGGCAATATACGCATCCAGAAGCTTCTTCTTAATCGCCCAGTCAATCTCAGTGTCAATGCTGCTGTAGTCGCCGGACTCGATAGCATCCAGGGTG
Organism: Rothia sp. HMSC076D04; assembly: GCF_001814645.1. Taxonomy (NCBI): domain Bacteria; kingdom Bacillati; phylum Actinomycetota; class Actinomycetes; order Micrococcales; family Micrococcaceae; genus Rothia; species Rothia sp. HMSC076D04. Next base: position 456,597 of record NZ_KV817365.1, read on the forward strand.
CGCTGCCACAGGTCCAGGGCGTATTCCACGTGGCGGTGGTGCGCGCCGTACTGCTGCACGTACTGGCGTGCCGCATCCAGGTAGTGACGCTGAACGCTCAACGCCGTGTAGTGCTTACCGTCCGTGGTTTCGAAGGTCGCGGTGCCGGTCAGGTCGTGGCTGATAGCGCGCAGCGCCGCCGGAACAGACACAATATCCAGGCTGGTGACCGGGAATCGGTCCTCCAGCATGCGCAGCACCAGGTCGGTGCTGGCAATCTTCAGCAGGGTCGTCGGCTCCGCCATGTTCGAATCACCGTTAATGACGTGCATGCGGCGGAACTTCGACGCGTCCGCGTGCGGCTCGTCGCGGGTGTTAATGAGCGGGCGAGCGCGCGAGGTCGAGGTGGATGCCGCCTCCCAAATATGGTCGGCACGCTGCGAGAACGAATACGAGGGCACACCCGTGCTAGACGCCGGGTCGGTCGAGCCGGGCACCGGGCCACCATTCGGGTGGGTCTTACCGGCACCAACCAGAATCTGGCGGGTCACCAGGAACGGCACGAGCTGCTTAATCAGGTCGTTGAACTGCAATTTGCGGCTGATCAGGTAGTTCTCGTGGCTACCGTAGGAGTTGCCCGCCGAATCCACGTTGTTCTTGAACAGGTACAGCTCACCGGCGAGGGGGCGGCCCTCCGAGCCTGCGAGCAGGCGCTTGCGGGCAGTACGCGCCAGATCAGCGAAAAGCAGCTCACCGGCGCGTTCCTGCGCGAGTAGTTCGTCAATGCTGCCGCATTCGGCGGAGGCGTACTCGGGGTGCGAGCCCACGTCAAGGTAGAGCCTACCGCCGTTGGGCAGGAAGACGTTGGTTGAACGCCACTGATCCAGGACGGGCTTGAAAAGGGCGGCGGCGGACTCTTCGATGCTCAGCCGGCCCATGCCGTGCGGGACGTAGCTGAGCCCGAATTCGCTTTCAATGCCGAAAATACGGTGTTCCATGATGCTGACCCGGCGCGGGTGTGCCGGTTACTCGCCGCCCTTCTGGACGAAGCCGGTGACGAAGTCTTCAGCGTTCTCAGCGAGCAGGCCGTCAATTTCGTCGAGCAGGTCGTCGACCTCGCTCACGTCAGAGACAACGTGGGAGGCGGCGAGGGTCAGTTCCTGCTCCTGCTCGGCTGCGGTGGTTTCGGTCTGCTGTGCGCTGATGCGTTCGCGGCTCATGGTTCTCTCCTCAAGGGGTTTTCGGTTGTGGACAAATAAGTTTTGAGTGGGGTCGGGTGCGGGGTGTCAGGGTTTTGGTACCTGGACCTTCCTGCACCCTACTTGTGGGTTATGTGGTTTTTACTCTTCCGAATGGGGGTATTCGCCCCGGGGAAGAATATGAGTTTATGTGGGTTTGCGGCTGTGAGGCGCTACTAGCGCAGGCGGTTCAGCAACTCATCCGAATGGTTCACCTCATCCAGCAGCGGCTCCACCTGGGCGGCACCGTACCGGGTCGGCTCCATCATCGTAAAACGAGTCAGATCCTTCGAATACCTGCCACGGCAGGACACCGTATCCCAGTTAATACCGAGAATCTCCTCCGGCCAACGCGCCATCAACGTGCCACGCAAAAACGCGCGCGTCTCACGCGGCGGCTCAGTCGTCGCACGCTTAATCTGCTCCGCAGAGAACAACGTGCGCATACGGCCACGCGCCACCAGACGGTGATACAGGCTCTTCGACGGGTCAATATCAGCGTACTGCAAATCCAAAGCCTTCAACTTCGGATTCGCATAATCTACGCCCTGAGCGACATAACCGCGCACCAGCGCATACTTCGCCACCCAATCCAGACGATCCGCCAGCGAGAGCGGGTTGGTTTCCAGGGCATCCAGAACCTCACCCCACAGGTTGAGGATCTGCGCGGTCGCAGCATCCACACCCGCCGGGTTCGACTCCTCGTGCGCACGGGAGGCCTCATAGTAGGCGCGCTGAATCTGCAGGGCGCTCGCCGAACCACTCGTGGACACCGGGTTCGGCAGGGTCGCCGAAGACGGCGCCAGCGGCAGCTGAACCGACAGCGACAAATCGTGGCTGACCGCGTGCATCGCCGCCACCGGATCGGACAGGCGCACACCCGGCAACGCGGGGTGCTGCTCGCTGTGCGACTCAATCAGGTTCATCACCAGCGCCGCCGTACCAAACTTCAACAGGTTCGAATAGTGCGACATGTTCGCATCCGCCGGAATCACGTGCAGGCGGCGGTACTTAGACTCATCCGCATGCGGCTCATCGCGAGTATTCACAATCGGGCGGCGAATCGTGGTCTCCAAACCAATCGTGCGCTCAAAGAAATCAGCACGCGAACTAATCTGAAAACCCGGAACCTCACCGTGCGTACCAATACCCACACGGCCCGCACCCGTAAAAATAGCGCGGGTCGCAAAGAACGGCAGGAGTGCATCCGCAACCTGCTCAAACGGAACGTCACGGCTAATCAGGTAGTTCTCGTGGGCGCCGTACGACTGGCCCTTCGAGTCGGTGTTGTTCTTGTACAGCTTCACCTGCGGCAAATCCTGCGCGTGGTTGCCCAGCTCAACCAGCGACTCGTACGCCAGCGCGTCACCGGCGGCATCGTAGAGCACCGCGTCGGCGGGGCTCAGCACCTCGGGCGAAGAATACTCCGGATGCGCGTGGTCCACGTACAGGCGCGCACCGTTGGGCAGGATCGCGTTCATGGTCACGCGGTCCCAATCCAGACGCTCCGGGAAACCACCGCGGCCGTGTACGCCGGCGAGCGCATCCAGGGCGCTGCGCGGCTCGGCGGGTTCGCCCGGTGCCTGCACGCCCGCCTCGCGCATAATCTCCAGGGCGATGTCCTGGCTGGTCAGCTCGGTGCGGGTGTGGGTCATCTGGCTCGAGTGCGCGGTGGAGGCGTCCTGCACCCGGCCGAAGGCGTCGCGCAGGGGCGACTCGGACTCCCCCAGCCACTGGCCCTCGGGTGCGGCGGGGGCGCTGGGTTCGGTCGAGTAGTTCTCGGCTTGGCGGGCCTCCTCGGCGACGAGCTCGGCGGCCAGGGCGCGGCGCTGCAGCTGCTCGCGGAAGGCGGCGCCGCGGCGGAAGGCGAGCTTGGCGTAGGTGTTGACCACCAGTGCGGACAGCACGGTCGGGTTGGTGCCCGGTGCGGAGGGCGCGATGACGCCGTATTCGGTTTCGGCGCCCATGATGCGGTGCACGCCGTAGCTGGGTGTGGAGTTCATGGGGTTCTCCTGAAGGGTTCCTATATAAATTCTGGACCTGCGGTAATGCCGGTTGTGTCGCGGGATAAGCGCTCGGTGAGTGCCGGATGAGCGCGACCCGGCTCATGCGTGTAAAGGCGGTTTAGCGGGCCGGTTCCACCGACACGAGGCGGCCGCGCACACCGGCGACGGTGAGCGCATCCTCGATATCGGGCAGAGGCGGCAAATCCACCTGGTCCTCAAACTCGGCGCGCACAGCCTCCAGCAGGTGGCGGGTGCCAATACCCACACCCGCCGCGCCATTTACCTCGGCCGCACCGGAAGCGCCGGCGGCGGTCAGCGCCTGCAGCTGCTCCTTAATCGCGGCCTTCTTCGCGCGGTCCACAATATTGCGAATCACCGCACCCGAGGCGAAGTCGCCGCGGTAGAGCGTGTGCGTGGAGAGGTGGCCGGTCGCGGCGTTCGAAGAGCCCACAATCATGGAGGAATCCACGGTCGCCACGGCGTACGCGGTGGAGGGGGTACGCGCGTACAGCTGGCCGGTTGCGGCGGCAATCATCGAGGTCAGGGCGGCGCGGACGGATCCGGCGGCGGCCACCTCCGCGGCGTCTAGCGGCAGGTCCTCGGTCAGGTACAGGCCGAAGATTTCGGCGGCACCGGCAGCGTCCGGGCGGTTAATGCGAATCTTCAGGTCCAGGCGGCCAGGGCGCATCACGGCGGCGTCGATGAGGTCCTCACGGTTGGTCGCACCAATGACGATGACGTTCTGCAGCGACTCCACGCCGTCAATTTCGGCAAGCAGCTGCGGCACGATGGTCGTCTCAATATCGGAGGAACGACCCGAACCGCGCATACGGAACAGCGACTCCATCTCGTCAAAGAACACGACGACCGGGTGGCCCGCCTCCGCCTTCTCGCGGGCGGCAACAAAAATATCGCGAATCTGACGCTCCGTCTCACCGACGAACTTATCCAGCAGCTCGGGGCCCTTAATGTTCAAGAAGTAGCCGCGAGTAGCCGAACCCGGGTTCAGCGCAGCCGCACGAGCCGCCAGGGAGTTCGCCACAGCCTTAGCAATCATGGTCTTACCGTTACCGGGAGGACCGTACAGCAGAATGCCCTTGGGCGGTGCCAGGTGGTAGCGCTCAAAAATCTCGGGGTGCAGGTACGGCAGCTCCACCGCATCGCGGATCTGCTCAATCTGCGCGCCCAGGCCACCAATCTGCTCGTAGGTGACGTCCGGGATCTCTTCCAGAACCAGCTCCTGCGAGCGGGAGGCGGGAACCTGCGAGGTCAGCATGCGGGTGCGCGTGTCGAGGGTGACCGCGTCACCGGTGCGCAGCTGCTCAATGTCGAGGGAACCAGCCACACGCGCCACCTGCTGAGCACCCGAGGACGTATCAACCAGCACGCGCTGCTCATCCAGCACCTCGCGCACGGTCACCACATCACCGAAAGGTTCGGTGTCCAGGGCGAGCACCGCCTCCGTCTTGTCATTGAGTAGCACGGTCATGCCGGGGGTCAGCGTGGACAGGTCAATGAGCGGGGACACGGGAATACGCATCATGCGGCCGCTCACCTGAACATCAAGGTACGTATCAATTTCGGCGGGGGTCTTATCGTCCGCGACCTGCTCGTAGGTCATGGTCTGACCCTCATGCACCGCCAGCACAATTGCCGAATTCAGCGGCGGCATAACGTTCTGCGACAGGGACGCGCGCAGACGCTCCACCTGGTAGCGCATGCTGGTGATTGCCTCAACGAGCTTGCGGTTCTTCTCCCCCGCACCACGAATCTGTCGGCTCATATTGTCGCGGGTTGCCTCCGCCGCGGAGAGTCGACGCAGCACGGCATCATACTCCTGCGCGCTGACGGGCTGACTGCCGGGCAGGGAGGTCGACCCGAAAGCAGCCGAGTAGTGCGGTGCCGCGCTGGCTGCACTGTGGGCGGTGCCGTACTGGGGGGTTCCTGCCTGATCTGCAGATTCGTGGGTGGACACGGTAGCTCCTTTAGCTGTTCGTCCTAATCGGCGGCTACTCGGTGCGGGTGGTTGGGCACAGTGAGTAGCCTGGTGAGTGCACTGCGGGGGCTCCAGGCAACGCCCGTGCCCCCGCAGGTCAAAGGTGGTTCAAATTATTCGGCGGATTCAGTCACCGCAGAGTCAGTGTCAGCGGCTGCGCCGTTTTGTTCGAGCGCAATCTCGTTCGCGCGTGCGGCGTGAGCGGCAAGGTTCTTCGCATCGCGGGCTGCGCGGCGAATCTTCTTATCGGTCACCTCACGCTCACCCACGTTCATGGGAATCCACGCGTTCATATCCTCTTCGGAGAAGTCAGTCTTGGACGCGCGACGCTTCGGTGCCAGGCGCACCGCACCGTCAGCGAGGCGACGAGCCACCACCAGGAACGCGGTGTGTGCAACCATGCGGTGGTCGGGGCGCACAGCCAGGCCCTCCACGTGCCAGCCGCGCACAATGGTTTCGTCGCATTCGGGTTCGGTGAAGCGGCCGTCCAGGCGCATGCCCTCAACCAGGCGGGACATCTGGGTCACGGTCGCAACGTAGCAGATGAGCACGCCGCCGGGTGCGAGCGCCTCCGCTACAGCGTCCAGGCATTCCCAGGGTGCGAGCATGTCGAGTACGACGCGGTCGACGCTGCCGGGCTCTTCAACCTGCGGAAGGGTGTCCTGCAGGTCGCCGATGCTCAGCTTCCACGCCGGGTGGGGTCCACCGAACATGGTTTCAATGTTGCCGCGGGCGACATCTGCGAACTCTTCACGACGTTCGAAGGAGTGCACGCAACCGTAGTCGCCGACTGCACGCAGCAGCGCGATAGACAGTGCACCGGAGCCGACGCCGGCCTCGACGACGCGTGCGCCGGGGAAGATGTCTGCCTTGACGATGATCTGGGCGGCGTCCTTGGGGTAGACGACGGCTGCGCCGCGCGGCATGGAGAGCACGAAGTCCTTGTAGAGGGGGCGCAGCGCCTGGTAGAGGATGCCGTGAGTGTTGGCGATGACGGTGCCTTCGGGTGCGCCGATGAGGTCGTCATGCTTGAGGAAGCCCTTGTGGGAGTGGTACTCGCCGCCTTCGGCGAGGGTGATGGTGGTGATGCGGCCGCGTTCGTCAGTGATTTGGACGCGCTCGCCGGGGCGGAAGGGGCCGCGGCGGTTGATTGCGCCGGTGGGGGTGGGGGTGCCGCTGCTCACGGGGTGATTCTCCTCGGGTTTGGGTCAGTCTGTGCTGTTCGCCGTCGCGGCGAACTATGGACGGAAAAAGTCTTTTTCTATTTTAGCGGAGTCTGCAAATCGGCTGTGGCGCATTACCCCGCGGGTGTGATAACCGGGAAACTGGTTTCTTGTGCGGTCAGCCGGCGGGGCGGTAGAAAGCGGGCGCAGAAAAGCGCAGGGCGGCAGCCACGGCTTTCACACCGTAGCGCCGCTCCTGCGCTTCAACGTTTCGTAGGGTGTTATCCCTAGAGGACCACGCCCAGGCGTGCCGCCAGGATGTCACGCACCAACGCGCCACCACCGACGGTGGTGTCCGCCAGAGCCTTCACAGCCCACGCATCTACAGCTGCCAACGCCGCCGGAGCGTTCAGATCCTCACCGAGTGCCTCACGCACAGCAGTCAGCAGCTCAACCGCCGCCTCATCGGTGACACCTTCGGAACCTTCACGGCCCTCAGCCACCGACACCGCATGACGGTAGGTGTCCAGGCGAGCCTTCGCGTGCTCCAGTAGCTCATCAGTCCAGAACCAATCCGAACGGTAATGCTGACCCATAATCGCCAGACGCACCGCGTTCGCATCCTCACCGGCTGCACGCAGACGCGAAACCAGCACCAGGTTGCCGCGGGACTTGCTCATCTTGTGGCCGTCCAAACCGACCATGCCGGTGTGCGCGTAATGCTTAGCGTGCGGGCGTGCAGACACAGCCCACGAGTGACCCGCACCCAAATCGTGGTGCGGGAACGTCAGGTCGTTACCGCCCGCCTGAACGGTCAGCGAACCATCCACAAAACGGCGGGCAATCATCGTGCACTCAATATGCCAGCCCGGGCGGCCCGCGCCCAGCTCGCCGGCATCCCAGCTCGGCTCGCCCTCACGCTCAATACGCCACAGCAGCGGATCCAGCGCGTCACGCTTACCTGCACGGTTCGGGTCGCCGCCGCGCTCAGCGAAAATCTCCAGCATCTCATCACGGGTCAAGTGGCAGACCTCGCCCGGCGCCCACGAGTAACCCTCGGCGTTCGCGGGCAGCTCACGCACAGCCTTCAAATCCAGGTACACGTCACCGTCAGGATGCACCACACCCTGCTCGTCCGTGAAACCGGGCACGCGGTACGCCAGGCCGCGGCGGAACAGGTCCTCAATCAGCGGGAACAGCCACTCAATGGACTCCACCACACCCACATAGTGCGCCGGCGGAATCACGTTCAGCGCCTTCATATCGGTGCGGAACAGCTCCGTCTGATCCTCAGCCAGCTCACGCCAATCAACATTCGTCGCGGTCGCACGCTCCAGCAGCGGGTCGTCCACATCGGTCACGTTCTGCACGTAGGTGACCGGCACGCCCGCATCCAGCCAGGCGCGGTGCAGCAAGTCAAAAGCAACATAGGTGGAGGCGTGACCCATATGCGTCGCGTCGTACGGGGTGATACCGCAAACGTACAGGCTCGCCGCCTTATCCTCCTGAACCTGAACAATCTCACCAGCCGCGGTATCAAAAATACGCGGCAGCGCAGCCTGACCGGGCAGAGTCACAGAGGCGGGGGCATCCCAAGCTCGCATGGGTTTCCTTTCCGTAAAAACGCCCACAACCGGTGGACGCGCCACACCCGCCGCCCAACCTCAAGGCATGCGGGTGCCAAAAAATCTACTCCAATAAGAATACCCGCCCGTGAGAAACTCACGGACGGGTATGTCATATCACGCTGAGGGCTAAAGCCTTAGAACGCCGAAGAAGTAGCGTTCAGAACGCCAGTGCCCAGACCAACGAAAATCAGGATACCGAGCGCAATACGGTACCAGATGAAAATGCCGTAGGACTTCGACGACACGTACTTCAGGAACCAGCCAATCATCAGGTAACCCACCACAAACGCAACCAGAGTAGCCACGATAGTCGAGGGAATACCGTAGAAGCCGGTAGCTTCCTCGCCGGTGACCACCTTGAAGGTCTTGTACAGGCCAGACATGAACACGGCGGGCATGGCCAGCAGGAACGAGTAACGTGCCGCAGCCTCACGGGTGTAACCCATGAACAGACCCGCAGTAATCGTACCGCCCGAACGGGAAACACCCGGGATCAGTGCCAGCGCCTGTGCGCAACCGTACAGCAGGCCGTGACGGAACGTCAGGTCCTTCAGCTCACGCTGCTCGCGGCCAAAACGGTCCGCAAGACCCAGGAACACAGCGAAGACAATCAGCATAGTCGCCACAATCCACAGGCTACGGAACTGGGTGTCAATGTAGTCTTCCAGCAGCAGGCCCAGAACGCCGATGGGCAGGGAGCCAATAATAATCAGCCAACCCATGCGGGCATCCGGGTCATTGCGCGGTACACGACCGGTAAGAGCGCCAAACCACGCCTTCACAATGCGCACAATATCGCGCCAGAAAAAAATCAAGACCGCGGTCTCAGTACCCAGCTGGGTGATTGCGGTAAACGCGGCGCCCGGGTCAGCCTTCTCCGGCAGAATCTGGCCAACAATGTTCAGATGCGCCGATGACGAAATCGGCAGAAATTCGGTCAGGCCCTGAACAAAGCCCAAAATAATTGCTTGAATCCATTCCACGCATTCAAGGATACAGGAGGTGCACCCGCCCGGGGCGGTTCGCCGAAGGTGATGTGGAACTTCCGCAAACCGCCCCGTCCACACTGTGAAACGCTCAGGGTGCCGTTTCAGGAGGTACACCGCGGTGCATCCGGGGCTTATCCACGGCTCATCAACGGCTCCTCCACGGTTCAAGGAGGCCGCGCAAACACCTCAAATGCGCGCTCTCCGGCGCAAGCGTACTAGCCGCACGACCAGTCAAAAACACCGGTCTCAAAATCAAAAACAGCGCTACCGCACCCAAAATTCAGCACATCAAACTCATCGAACTCAATATAACGAGCCGTCAGATCATCCGGCAGAGCCTGCGCATAAAAATGAGTGCCACCCAGGTGAGTACCCACCGCAATTAGCGGCTTCGCCCACTCAAACCACGCAGAATCCTCAGCATCCCAATCGAAAGGACTCAGATAACCAGTCTGCGGGTCAACATTCTCAAACACATCACTGGGGACCTTACCGGCATTCGGGTCATCCGTCGGAACCCACCCCACAAGAGCAGGCTTACGAGCCAGCGGCTGCTGACGATCCGCCAAAGCCCAGGCGCTGAAGCTCTCCTCCTCACCGCGATGCTCACCGGGCCGGCGCACATCCTGCGGCGGCTCCGTACGGGACGAGAACTCCTCCTCACTCAGGTACAGCACCGCAAACTCGGCATCCAAAATATCGCGCAACAGAAGCTGATACGGATGCACCCGAGCCTGCGCATACTGCACCTCAAACGGGTCATCACTAGTAGCATTAGCAACACCCTCAGTCGCCTCATCCTCAGCGAACTGGCCATCACCGGCGAAGAAAGAGAACGCCACCACACCCGGATACTTCTGCGCATCCGGCAGGTACTCCCCCGGCAACCTCACCGTAAAAATATGCTGCATCGGCAAACCAGTAAACGTACTGCGCGGCCACTGATCCTGCTCAATACCGGGACCAGTCGAACCCACCCAGCCAGCCTCCCACACCTCGGTGGAACCTGCAGGCAGAGCAGTATCATCACCACCGCGCAGCTCATAATTCCAGGCACGAACAGAAGAATCGGTGCCCGCCGCATCAACGGGGCTGAACACCATCGCGTAGCTTTTCATGAGAGTTCCTCTCTGCAGATTATTCGCCCCACAGCACGCCGATACACACAACAACTGCGCACATTAAACGCGTGAGGGCGGGATACATACTCCCAGTATGCATCCCGCCCCCACATCATGCACGGCTAACGGTCACCCGCCAACCCCGCGCGAAATATGTACGGCTATCGCCTACGCCTGACGCTCATCACGCAGCGCACGGTTCACAGCCGAAATCATCGCCTTCAAAGCCGCACGAGTCGTCGAGCTGTCCACACCAATACCCCACAGCACGCGAGAACCAACAGCAGCCTCAACGTAGCAGGCAGCGTTAGCAGTCGACGAAGACGACATGGTGTGCTCCGAATAATCCATCACGCGAATATCCACGCCCTCGCCCGAAAGGATGTTCTGCAGAGCATCCACCGGACCGGTACCCGAAGCCGAACGAGTGTACGTGTGACCATCAATGTTCAGACCAACACGCAGAGTAGTCGCACCAGTATCAGCCGAATCAATATTAATCGACTCAATACGGTACTTACCCCAACGGTTCTGCGGATCCGGAGCCGGCAGGTACTCATCCGCGAAGATGTTCCACAGCTTCTGGCTGGTCATCTCGCCGCCCTCAGCGTCAGTACGAGCCTGAACAATCTTCGAGAACTCAACCTGAGCACGACGCGGCAGATCCAGGCCGTGATCCTGCTTCAGCAGGTACGCCATGCCGCCCTTACCGGACTGCGAGTTCACACGAATAATCGCCTCGTAGGTACGACCCAGGTCGCGAGGATCAATCGGCAGGTACGGAACCTCCCAGTACACCTCATCCACGGTCTTACCCGCCTCAGCGGCGGTACGCTCCAGAGCCTCAAAGCCCTTCTTAATAGCGTCCTGGTGAGAACCAGAGAACGCGGTGAACACCAGGTCACCACCATACGGCGAACGCTCGTGCACCTTCAGCTGGTTGCAGTATTCAACAGTCTTACGGATACCGTCAATATCAGAGAAATCAATCTGCGGATCAATACCCTGGGTGTACATGTTCAGACCCAACGTCACCAGGTCAACGTTACCGGTGCGCTCGCCATTACCGAAGAGGCAACCCTCAATACGGTCAGCGCCCGCCAGGTAACCCAGCTCAGCAGCAGCCACGCCGGTACCGCGGTCATTGTGCGGGTGCAGCGACAGCACAATGTGCTCGCGGTGGTTCAGGTTGCGGTGCATCCACTCGACAGAGTCGGCGTAAACGTTCGGGGTAGCCATCTCAACGGTAGCGGGCAGGTTCACAATCAGCTCGCGGCCGTTCTGACCGACCTCCAGCTCCTCAGCCACAGCGTTCACCACGCGAGCCGCGTACTCCAGCTCAGTGCCGGTGAAAGACTCGGGCGAGTACTCGTAGATGACCTTAGTGTCAGAGATCATCTGCTCTTCGTACTTGCGGCACAGGCGCGCACCCTGCAGGGCGATATCCAGCACGCCCTCCTGATCCTGGTTGAACACCACGCGACGCTGCAGAACGGAGGTCGAGTTGTAGAAGTGCACAATCGCCTGCGGTGCACCCTCAATCGCCTCAAAAGTGCGGGCAATCAGGTGCTCACGAGCCTGCACCAGAACCTGAATGGTCACATCCGAAGGAATGTGGCCGTCCTCAACGAGAGTGCGTACAAAATCAAAGTCAGTCTGCGACGCCGAAGGGAAACCAACCTCAATTTCCTTGTAACCCATCTTCACCAGCAGCTTGAACATCGCAAGCTTACGGTCGGTGTCCATGGGGTCAATCAGCGCCTGGTTGCCGTCACGCAGATCCACTGCGCACCAGCGCGGAGCCTTCTCAATGACCTTATCCGGCCAGGTGCGGTCCGGCAGGTCAACAACAATCTGCTCGTGGAAAGGGCGGTACTTGTGTACCGGCATGGGGCTGGGCTTCTGGTGGTTTTTCATGATGAATTTCCTGTGGGTTGGTCCGTCTCGCTCTACCCCAATTGTGGGGCTCGTACCGTGCCGGGTATCGGTCCCCGGCAGCCGTGGTCAAGGCGGTGCATCAGAAAGGATGCAAAGGTGAGATGCCGCGTCAAAAAGCCGGAACGGTTGCGGCAGATTCTAGCGTGCCCCGTTCCGGCGAATAAGCAGCAGGTTCACTGCCTGGCGGGTAACCCCGCGCATGCTCTCACCGTCAATAGTCATGCCTCCACGCTATCACAGGGGTCGGAGGCGGCGGCAGGGCACCCGGGAAGCCGTCCATCATCTGGAAAGAATTAACGGTAAAGGGGCGCAGCCACCATTTCTGGCGCTACGCCCCTCACTCAAAATTCACGCATCTGCGCTATGCCCTAGCTAGAACCTAGTAGGCGAAAGCAGTCTGGCACTTGTTCTGATCAGCAGTCTGACCGGTTGCGTTACCCGCAATCGCAGCCTCCTGCTTCTCCATCGCCTCACCGGACGGGAAGTCAGTACCGATAGTCACCGACACGCCCTGAACCTCTTCGGTCGCCACCACTCGGGTCACGTTCAGCTTTGCGGCGATTTCCTTCGCCTCCGCCTCGTAACCGGTCGAGTAGAAGACCGTGGTGAAGTTCGTCGGGTTAGCCGAGGTACCCGGAGTAACATTCGAGTAGCCCAGGCCCTCAATCACCGAAGCGATCGTAGCCGAACGGCCATCCAGACCGGTCGCGTTGTACACGTTCACCGGAACCGTACGGTCCAGCTGAACCGGAGCGGCAGCAGTAGCCGGCGCCTCCGGAGCCTTCTCCTCCTTCAGCGACTTATCGTCACGCAGACGCTGGAACACGTTCGCAGCATCCGCAGAAATCTGCAGGCGGTTCTCATCCTGGCTCCACGGCTCAGTCGGCACCGTCGCAAACACAACATTCGACAGGTCCACGCCACCAAGAGCCGCACCAACACCCACCAGAGTGCTGATATTACCCAGGTTCTTATCCACCGTCACGTTCTGAGTAATCGCCTCAGCAATGTTAATCAGACGGCCCGGATTCGACAGAGTACCCTCACTCTTCACCTTACGCAGCAGCGAAGACAAGAAGCCCTGCTGAGCCTGAATACGACCAATATCGGAACCATCCGAGAAGCCGTGGCGGCTACGCAAGAACGCAAGAGCCTGCTCACCCTCAACCGAAGAAGTACCGGCAGGAAGCTTCAAGCCACTGTACTCGTCATCAATCGGAGCGTCCACACACACCTGAACGCCGCCAACAACCTTCGACAGCTCCTTCACAGCGTTAAAGTCCACCAACATGAAGTGGTCAATATTCACACCGGTCAGCTTGCTAATGGTCGCCACAGTACAACCGGCACCACCGCGAGACAGAGACTCGTTAATCTGAACGTTCTCCTCAGCCGGGTACACGGTGCCGCTCTCAGGATCAGTACACTGCGGCACATCAACCATCAAGTCACGCGGGAACGACAGCACGCTCACGTTCTTACGGTCCTTGCTGATCTGCAGCAGCATCATCACGTCCGCGCGAGCCTCAGAATTGCGGTCATCCTCATCACCGTACGCGCCGTTATTACCCTTACGGGTATCGGAGCCAATCACGAGAATGTCCAAGGCGCCGTTCTCCAGGCCGTCCTTGTAATTGCTGATGTTCAGCTCCTGAGTATGCAGATTATTGCGCATACGCAGAGCCAACACGCCACCAAAGCCAACAACAATGACGAGCATGCAAGCAGTAAGCAGAGCAATCCACTTATTGCGGTTTGAAGTCATCACCGTCGTGCGCATATGACGACCGGTGCTTCGTAAACGAGGTGCCTGGGGCATACCTTTTCTCTTTCTGCCGGTGAGCAAGTGCTTTCTCAGAGTAACACTCTTCCCTATGAGCGCCGAATGAGAGTGAAAAGTTTCACCCGGAGGCATGCACATATTTCTGCAAGCCACCGGGTGAAAACTAAGGATGCGCGACCGCCCCCAAGGACAAACCCCTCAGGGCGATGCGCTCAGGAAAGCTACTAGAATCCCAGACGGTTCAACGCACGCGCGTCAGACTGCCACTCCTTCGCAACCTTCACATGAATATTCAAATAAATGCGGGTACCGAGCATCGCCTCAATCTGCTCACGAGCCTTCGTACCAATCTTGCGCAGGTTCGAGCCGCCCTTACCGATAATGATGTACTTCTGCGACTCACGCTCCACATACAGGTTCACGTGCACATCCAGCAGCGGGTTATCCGCCGGGCGGCCCTCGCGGAACTCCATCTCCTCAACCGTCACAGCAATCGAGTGGGGCAGCTCCTCACGCGCACCCTCCAGGGCAGCCTCACGCACCAGCTCCGCGATGAGGGTTGCCTCCGGCTCATCGGTCAGCTCACCGTCCGGGTACAGCGGCGGCGACAGCGGAGTGTACTGCGCCAGCAGGTCAGCAACCGCATCCACCTGGAAATGCTTCACAGCAGACACCGGGATAATCGCAGCCCAGCCGCCCTTACCGTCAACCGGCATCGGCTCAGCAACCTCACCGGCACGGCGCTTAGCCGCAGGACCCGAACCTTTCGCGAAAGGCACAGCATCATTCTTGCCGTCCTTACCCTTGGGGCCCTTACCCTTCTGCTTCGCACGATGCGCGGCACGCTTAGCACGAGCCGCACGCTCAGCGCTCATGACCTCCTCGCCGAGCGCCTCAACAGCCAGCAGCTGCTCACGCAGCTCCTCAGAGCTCACAGTGTCAGCCTTCGTCACAATAGCAACCACCGGCTTATTGCTCGACGCCACCAGCTGCGATGCAATGTAACGGTCACCCGGGCCGATCTTCTCATTCGCCGGAATGCAGAAGCCCAGCACATCCACCTGCGAAAGGGTGCTCGCCACCAGGTCGTTCAGACGCTCACCCAGCAGAGTGCGGGGGCGGTGAATACCCGGGGTGTCCACCAAAATCAGCTGGTACTCGTCCTTGTGCACAATACCGCGGATCGTGTGGCGGGTCGTCTGCGGACGGTTCGAGGTGATAGCCACCTTCTGACCGACCATAGCGTTCGTCAAAGTAGACTTACCCGCATTCGGGCGGCCCACCAGCGACGCGAAACCCGAACGGAAATCCGACGGGTAGGTCGGCAGCGGGGTGCTCAAGTCCAGAGTGCTCAAATCGAGCGGGGTGTACTCCTGGTCCATTGTGTTTCTCCTTGTCAAACCCCGTGCGGGGTGTATGGGGTGCCAGCTTCATCTGCCTGCGCCTTCCGGGGCGGGGCGGCCGACTCAAAGTGTGTTAGGGAAAATGCGGCGTCTATGCTCGATATCTAGCGGTTGCCGTGCTGATCAGTTGCCGGTTCAGCCTCTGCAATATCTCCCGGAAGATCCGGATGCGCATGCGGCTCAGCCACAGCGGGCGGCTCCGTATCCACGGTGAGGATGTCAGCAACCTCCGCGGAATTAGGCTCCGAGGAAGACGCAGAGGAACCTTCAGCGGTCTGCTGCTCATCACGAGGCGGCTCATACCACGCCTGCAGCATATCCACCTGGTGGCGGCGGCCCGACGAACCAATCGCACGAATATGAATGCCGTCAATCTCAATCTCAGAACCGACAATCGGCACCATACCCAGATGCTTAGCGAGCAGACCGCCCACCGTATCAACATCTTCATCGTCGAGTTCACGACCGAAAATCTCGCCCAGCTCATCAATACCCAGACGGGCAGAGAGACGGAACGTGCCGTCATCGTTCAGCGTGTACTCGGGGCGCTCATGGTCGTACTCATCAGAAATGTCACCGACCAGCTCCTCAATCAGGTCCTCAAGCGTGATCAGACCGGCGGTGCCGCCGTACTCATCAACAATGATCGCCACGTGCGTGGACTCGCGCTGCATCTCACGCAGCAGGTCCATGGCGCGCTTCGACTCGGGCTCAAAACGAGCCGGGCGCATCAGCTCAACCACGGTCGGCAGGGCGGTACCTTCGGGGGCCTCACCGTGCAGGATGAAGGCGCGCATCGCGTCCTTCAGGTAGAGCACGCCCAGAATCTCATCGCTCGAATCACCAATCACCGGCATACGCGAATAACCCGAACGCAGGAACAGGCTCAGCGCCTCACGCAACGTGGTGTCGCGGCTAGCGGTGAGCATGTCGGTGCGCGGAACCATGAGTGAACGGATGCGGGTATCGTCCATCTCAAAGACGGACTGCACCATCTGCGCCTCGTCGTCCTCGATGGTTTCAGCGTCGGAGGCGCGGTCCAGGAACTCGCGCAGCTCCTCCTCATCAAACACACCCACCGGGGCCTCAGCCGAACGTTCCGGCGCCAGGCGCACACTGAGCTTATCGAGCAGACCGGTCGCCGGGCTCAGCAGAACCGACAGGTAGTGCACCGGGCGAGCCAGCACACGAATCGACGCGACCGGGCGGTTACGGCCCAGAGCACGCGCCAGCACATGCAGAATCGGGTAGCCCACCAGCGCAACAATCACGAGGGTCAGCACGATGGCGAGCGCGTGCACCTCAACCAGGTTCAGCAGGCAGGTCATGGTAGCGAGCACCGCGGCGGCTGCCGCAATGAGGCGGGTCAGGCGCAGCGGGTGCGTGTACGCCTCGGAGTCACCGTCGAGGGTGCGCTGCAGGACGCGCGCACCGAGGGTGTCCGGGTGTGCCTCCACCGCTTCCTCAGCCTCGTTGTGCGGCAGGTAGGTGAATGCGGTTTCGGCGATTGCCGCGACCACGGTCAGGCAGAGCGCGAGAACGGCGAGGAGGGCTGTGAGTAGAATGTCCACGCCGCTCCCCTAGTGTCGGGTTTCGACCGGTGCCGGGCGGCCCAGGAACTCTTCGAGGATGGAACGCTGAATGCCGAACATTTCAGCTTCCTCTTCGGCGGTGCCGTGGTCGTAGCCGAGGCAGTGCAGAATGCCGTGGGTGGTGAGCAGGCACAGCTCATCGAGGGTGCTGTGACCCGCGTCTACGCCCTGACGTGCGGCGACGGGCGGGCAGAGGATGATGTCGCCGAGCATGCCGCTGGAGGGGTTTTCGGGGGTTCCCGGTTCCAGCTCGTCCATGGGGAAGCTCATCACGTCGGTTGCGCCGGGCAGGTCCATCCATTCGATGTGCACGCGTTCCATTTCGTCTTCGTTCACGATGGCGATGGACAGGTAGGTGTCATCGGCAAGATGCATGCGTTTGAAGGCGTGCTCGACGAGGCGGGTGAGCACCTCGGTGTCTACCGCTTCGAAAGATTCGCGGATGAAGGCGTCGGTTGCCGGGTCGGCACCGGTTGCGGGTTCTTCACAGTCGAATTCGATCTCTGCCACCGTTTAGCGTCCTTCCGGGGTGGTCTGTGCGTTGTTGGGGTTCTGCTCGGCGTTCTTTTCGGAGCCGCCGTTGATGCCGGCGCGGTCCAGCAGCTTCTCGGCTGCGGCCTCGATGGTGGCGCGCTTGACCTTGCGGTTACGCTTGCGTTCCATCGCCTTCTGGTCTTCGCCCCACTGGTCGTAGGCGGACACAATGTTCGACACCAGGGTGTGGCGAACCACGTCGGAGGATTCGAGGATGCTGAAGTGAATATCCTCTACACCCTGCAGAATATTGCGCACCTGCTTCAGACCGGAGGCGGCGCCACCGGGCAGGTCGATCTGGGTGATGTCACCGGTAATGACCATCTTCGAGCCGAAGCCCAGTCGGGTCAGGAACATTTTCATCTGCTCGGCGGTGGTGTTCTGCGCCTCGTCGAGAATGATGAATGCATCGTTGAGGGTGCGGCCACGCATGTACGCCAGCGGTGCGACCTCAATGGTGCCCGCCTCCATGAGCTTGGGGATGGTTTCGGGTTCGAGCATGTCGTGCAGCGCGTCGTAGAGCGGTCGCAGGTACGGGTCGATCTTCTCGTTGAGGGTGCCGGGCAGGAAGCCCAGACGCTCGCCAGCCTCCACGGCGGGGCGGGTGAGGATAATGCGGTTCACTTCGTGGGTCTGCAGCGCCTGCACTGCCTTCGCCATGGCGAGGTAGGTCTTACCGGTACCCGCCGGGCCGATGCCGAAGATGACGGTGTTCGCGTCGATAGCATCCACGTACTTCTTCTGGTTAATGGTCTTGGGGCGAATCGTGGTGCCGCGGGTGGAGAGGATGCTGGTGGACAGCGAGTGCGCCGGGTTACTCAGTTCGTCGCCGAGCATGCCCATGAGGCGGTGAATGACCTGCACGGTAATCTGCGTGTCGTGGCTGGAGAGTACGCGCAGCTCGTTCAGCAGCTTTGCGGCGGTGTTGACGGCCTCGGAGGGGCCGGTGATGAGCACGTCCAGGTCCTTGGGGCGCAGGCTAATCTGCTCGAAGTAGTCCTCGATAATTGCCAGGTGCGCGTCCTGCGGGCCGAGCACGGCAATCATTTCTGCGGCGCTCTTGAAAGATACGGTGCGCGCGGTCGAGAGAGGTCGGGAGGTAGTCATATGGGCTCCTTGGCTAGTGATGTATTTACAAGTATAGATGCGCGTGATGCACCACGCACCGGTTAGGTTCTGTCAGCTGGGTGCTAACGCGGGCGCTCTACCAGCGGCCCAGCACCACGTTCAGGGTGCACATGGCGGCAGAGCCAGCGGTGGAGGAACGCAGCACCTCATCGCCGAGTAGTGCCAGTTGCGCGCCGGCGTCGGTGAAGAGCTGCACTTCGCGGTCGCTGATGCCGCCTTCGGGGCCGACGAGCAGGTAGATCTCTTCGGGCAGGTTCTCTGCCTCTACAAGCTTGCATACCAGGGCGCTGAGGCGTTCGGTCGCCTGCTCATGCAGGATGAACACGGCGGCGGACTGCTCAGAGCCGGCAACTTCTTCAATGAGTTCCACCAGGTCGGCGGTGCTGTACAGGTCGTACACTTCGGGAATGAGCGCGCGGCGCGACTGCTTCGCCGCGGCGGTGACGGTATTCTGCCACTTGGTGTGTGCCTTGGAGGCGCGCTCCCCCTTCCAGCGCACAATCGAACGGTCCGCGCTCCACGGAAGCACACCGTACACGCCCAGCTCGGTGGCGGTTTCGATGGCGAGCAGGTCGCGGCCGTCCTTCGCGAGCGCCTGCACCAGGTAGATGGAGGGCACGCTGCGTTCCTCGCGCAGCTCCTGCACCTGCACGCTCACACCGTCCGCATTGATGGAGGCGACCGTACCGAGTGCGCGGCGGCCGGTGCCGTCACCCAGGTCGATGCGTTCGCCGAGCTCAAGGCGCTTGACGAGGGCGTGCTTGCCTTCGGAGCCGCCGAGCGCGCAGGTGGCGCCGGGGGTGAGTGCGTCGTATTCTTCCGTGCTGATGTAGAAGATGGGGGCGCTCATGGTTCTCCTTGAGGTGCGGTTTAAAAGCGTGGGTAGTGTGCGGGTGGCGTGTGAAATAGGTGTGCTGCTTAGCGCGGGCGCGTACAGCGCAGCGCTGACAGCAGTGCTGACAGGAATGCGGCGGGTGCGGGTTGAGTACCGCACCCGCCGCATCCTCAGCTTGGTGTAGGAATCCTACTTAAACTGGTCCTTCAGGCGGGAGAAGAGACCGCCGCGGTGCTTGACCTGCGAACCCTCGGTGAGGGATTCACCGCGCAGGGCGGCGAACTGGCGCAGCAGTTCACGCTGTTCTTCGGTCATGTCGGTGGGGGTGACCACCTGGATACGCACCAGCAGGTCGCCGCGACGCTCGGTGCCGAGCACGGTTGCGCCCAGGCCGTTGAGGGTGATCACGTCACCGCTCTGAGTGCCTGCGGGGATCGCAACTTCCTGGTCGCCGTCGAAGGTCTTCAGCGGGATGGTGGTGCCCAGTGCCGCCGCAACCATGGGGATGTTCACGGTGGTAACCAGATTGTCGCCCTCGCGGCTGAAGTACTTGTCGCGCTTGACGTTCAGGTCAATGTACAGGTCGCCGTTGGGGCCACCGTACAGGCCTGCCTCGCCCTTGCCGCGCAGGCGGATACGCGCCTGGTCGTGCACGCCGGCGGGAACGTTGAAGGTCAGCGGCACGTCTTCACGTACTCGGCCCTGACCGTGACATTCAGGGCAGGGGATCTTGATGACGGTGCCGTAGCCGTGGCAGTCGGGGCATTCAACCTGCTGCATGACGGTACCGAGGATGGACTGCACGCGGCGCTGCATGAAACCGTGACCGGAGCAGGTGGTGCAGGTTTCGGGCTGGGTACCCTCTGCGGTGCCTTCGCCGTTACAGGATTTACAGGTCACAGCGGAGCGACGCTCAATGGTCTTCTCAACACCGAACACGGCATCCTGCAGGCTGATGGAGACGGTAATCAGGTCGTCCTGGCCCTGACGCATGCGGGATGCGGGGCCGCGGGCACCTGCCGCGCCGCCGGTGAACATGTTCAGCAGGTCCTCGAAACCGCCGAAGCCGCTGAATCCGCCACCCGGGTAGCCGCCGCCTCCGGGGTAGCCTGCGCGGCCCTGTTCGTCGCCGGTGGTGTCATAGTTGCGGCGCTTTTCGGGGTCGGAGAGCACCTCGTAGGCGAGGGTGACGCGCTTGAACTCTTCGGCTGCGTCCTCGGAGGGGTTCACGTCCGGGTGCAGCTGGCGTGCCTTCTTTCGGTACGCCTTCTTGATCTCTTCGGGGCTGGCGTCGTTCGATACGCCGAGAGTATCGTAGTGGCTCATGCGTTTCCTTCCTCTCGAGACGATGGCGGTGCTCGATGAGTGCACCGCCAACAATGGTCGTATCAATTCTAGGGGATACTACCCCCGACCCGATACAATGGCTAGGCTGAAAGGGGGTCGCTCCCGCTATCCGCTTAATCTGCGGTGCGCCCCGAACCCCGTTTTAGTTCCCCGCCGGTTCTGTCTCACGGTTCCGTCTGATTGTTCTGTCTTATAGTTCCGGCGCTGTCACCGCCCCTACTGGCTCTGCTGCCCCTACCGCCCCAAAGGAGAATACGTTGAGTACCCACCACTCCCCCTACGGTTGGGGTGCCCAGGACCTAAACGCCGCCCGCATGAGCCGCCAGGCGCCGCCCCCGCGTAAGGTGCCGCTGCGCCGCGGCCTGCTGATTGAGGATATTAACGGCTGGGTGGGTGAGGTCGTGAAGGCTGAACGCATCGGCGGTGCTCTCTTCTTCGGACTCGAGGACGCGAAGGGTCGCGTAAAGAATTTCCCGTTGGGTCCGGGCTACCTGATTGAGGGTGAGCCCGTTGAGATTGTCGCCCCGGTGGCTGCGAAGGAGCCTAAGCGCACGATTTCTCGTTCCGGTTCTATTGCGGTGAAGAACGCCCCGGCTCGGGTGGCGCGCGCCTCCCGCATCTGGGTTGAGGGTCTGCACGACGCCGAGCTCGTGGAGAAGGTCTGGGGCCACGATCTGCGCGTTGAGGGCATTGTTGTGGAGCCGCTGCACGGCGTGGATGATCTCGCCGGTGCTATTCGTGAGTTCGCGCCGGGCCCGGGCCGCCGCCTGGGTATTCTGGTCGACCACCTGATTGAGGGCACGAAGGAGCAGCGCATTGTTGCGGAGGCTCTGGCTGTGCCGGGTGCCGCCGGGCACGTGAAGATCGTGGGCCACCCGTTCATCGATATTTGGCAGGCGGTCAAGCCCTCGGTGCTGGGTTTGAAGGCGTGGCCGCAGGTGCCGCGCGGTGAGGACTTCAAGAAGGGCACGCTACGTCGTCTGGGTCAGCCGCACGAAACGCAGGCGGATGTGGCGCAGGCGTGGAAGCATATTCTCTCCCGCGTTGACTCCTACGCTGACCTGGATCCGACGCTGCTCGGCCCGGTCGAATCGCTTATTGATTTTCTCACCGAGCCGGGTGCCTAGCCGCACCCGAAACCCACTATTGCGCCCCCGTCTGCGGGCGCAGGTGTGAGTTTGCTCAGAGCCTTTCCCCCGAGGGCATTATCCTGTGGGTTTTGTTCCCTAAAGCGGTACAATAGTTGAGCGTGTGGCATTGCCCCTGTGGGTTTTGCCGCAACATCACTACACTCTGGGTCACCACCGCTCAAACGATTTGCCTCTTCGGAGGGTATATCCACCGGCTTAGGTGATCACCACAAGAAACTTCTATCGAACCAGGATTTTCGTGACTAACGATGTTCGCCCGGCAACTGGGCCTCAGAAAACCCGTAAGATTAGCGTGATTCAGGACCGCAACCGTGCGACTTTCGCGCATTTCGGCGGCATTCTCGGCATCATCCCCTCCGCTGCGGTTTTCTACGTCAGCCGCAATAACGCGCCCTTTGCTGAGCAGGAGGCTCGCGAGGCAATGAACTTCACCCTCCTGCCCTCCATTGCTCTGGTGGCGCTGTGGGTTGTGTCGTTCCTGCCCGGCATGGGCAACATTGCCATGGTTCTGGGTGCGCTCGTGTGGCTGTTCATGGCTATTGCGTCGCTGCGTGCCGGTATTGAGGTGAATCGCGGTGAGCCGTACAGCTACCGTATGAACCCGCGCCTGCTGGACCGCTTCTACTCCACCGAGAACGCAGAATCCGCAGAGTCCTAAGAACTGCCGGTCCTAAACCGCGCTGATGGCTTTTACGATGAACGCCCCGCACGTTGTGTGCGGGGCGTTCTACGTTTAAGTGGAGCTTCTTTGCTTAGTGCGCGTGAATTACTGCAAACTCTACCAAATGGTGCTGTAGATAATCGTTGTTAAACGATCGTGGGCCCCTGTTACCAGGAGCCCACAACCGTATTCACTCAACTTCAGCAAAGACGAGAACACGCTGTTAGACATATACCGTCCTGCCATGACCTATTATGGCACAGCGTAACCTTCAACCACAACTTGAAATTGGGTGTTTTGGAGAATTTTTTCTAAGGAAAATAATCGAAAAATACGCATCCCAAAAGCGGCATGAAGGAGTGGAAAATTCTTTCGGCTAGTCCAGCACAAATGCGAACAATTAGCACACCGGTGTAAGGTGTGATGCTCCCCCAAAGTCCCTCCAAACAGCCCCGAAAAATTTTTTTAAAAGTTTTTTGAGACCTGCAAAAACGCCCCGAAATCACCGAAATATTACGGCAATACCGGGGCGCACGCCATTCGCAGGCAGTGTTAGAGAAAAGCATCAAGTGGAGATGCGACAGACCAGAACCGGAACGCCGCCCCGATTGAAAAGCCCCTTGTCAGACCAATGCTTCTTAGTGTTCCTCGTGCTCTTCTGAGACCTCCGGGAGCAGCTCACGGGTCACAGCGTCGCCCAGAAGGCGGCCCTTGAGGGTCAGTCGCACGTGAGCTTCAGGGTCAGGTTCAGCTTGAGAATTCAAAGCATCAGGCTCAATCAGAGCTTGAGAAACTAGCCAGCGCAACGAGGCGCCCAGCTGCGCCTCATCGTGCACCGCGAGCAGCTCGCACATCGCCAAGCCCTCACGCACACGGATCATGAGCATAATCGTCTCAAAAGCACGAGTGGCGGTGTCCAGCACCTCACGTGCCGCCGCCGGGGACTCCCCCGCACGCACCTTCTGCGCGTAGGGCACCGGGTGCTTCACGTTCCACCAGCGGGTACCGTTCACGTGCGAGTGTGCGCCGGGGCCGATGCCCCACCAGTCCTGGTTGCGCCAGTAGGCAAGGTTGTGGTCGCTGCGGGTGTCCTCGCTACGCGAGTAGTTGGACACCTCGTACCAGTTGTAGCCGGCTTCGGTGAGCAGCTCCTCGGCGAGCAGGTACATGTCCGCCATGAGGTCCTCGTCGGGCATGGTGTATTCGCCGCGGCGGATCTGCGCGGCAAGCTTGGTGCCGTCCTCCACAATCAGCGAGTACGCGGAAATATGGTCCGGCTCGTAGGAGATCGCGGCGCGAACACTGCGCTCCCACTGCTGCAGGCTCTCCCCCGGCGAACCGTAAATCAAGTCCACAGACACCTGCAGGCCGACCTCCTTAGCCCAGGCGACGACCTTCGGCACGTTGGAGGGCGTGTGGGTGCGGTCGAGTACCTGTAGCACCTCGGGGACGACGGACTGCATGCCGAAGGATACGCGGGTGAAGCCGCCGTCCTTGAGGGTTTGCAGGTCTTCGCGGGTGACGGAGTCGGGGTTCGCTTCAGTAGTGACTTCTGCACCTTCGACGAGGCCGAATACGTCGATGGCTGCCTGCAGGATGCGTACGAGGTCACGGGCGGGTAGTTTGGTGGGGGTGCCGCCTCCGAAGAAGACGGTGTGCATGGGGCGTTTTGCGACGCCGGAGGCTTCGAGGGTGCGGGCTGCGAAGAGGATTTCTGCGATGGCGTCGTCGGCGTAGGTGCCGAGGCCGATGCCGTCGCCGAAGTCTTCGGTGGCGTAGGTGTTGAAGTCGCAGTAGCCGCAGCGTACGGAGCAGAAGGGGATGTGTACGTAGAGGCTGAAGTCGCGGGTTTCGCATCCTGCCGCGCTGGTGGCGGGGATGCGCCCGTCGCGGGGTGCGGGGGCGCCGGTGGGCTGGGCGGGCATTCTGCCTCCTGGAACTAGGTGTACGGGTCGTGAATCAATAATATGGCGGGCGGCATCAACAGACAGCGTGCAGAGAACCCGGCGGTACACGAGGCACCAGCCGGGTTCTCCACAATCAACAGGTCAGCACACAGCCGGAAAAGCTACAGCAGCGAAAGGCTACTTCTTCTTTTCCTTCTCCTCGCTCGAAGACAGTGCCGCAATGAAGGCTTCCTGAGGAACCTCCACACGACCAACCATCTTCATGCGCTTCTTGCCTTCCTTCTGCTTCTCCAGCAGCTTACGCTTACGCGAAATATCGCCACCGTAACACTTCGAAAGAACGTCCTTACGCATCGCGCGAATATTCTCGCGGGCAATAATACGCGAACCGATAGCCGCCTGAATCGGCACCTCAAACTGCTGGCGAGGAATCAGCTCACGCAGCTTAGAAGTCATCATCAGGCCGTACGAGTACGCCTTATCGCGGTGAGTAATGGCGCTGAACGCATCCACCTTCTCACCCTGCAGCAGGATGTCGACCTTCACCAGGTCAGCCTCTTCCTCACCGTCGAACTTCCAGTCCAGCGACGCATAACCGCGGGTACGGGACTTCAACTGATCGAAGAAGTCGAACACGATCTCCGCCAGGGGCAGGCGGTAACGCATCTCCACACGATCCTCGGAGAGGTAATCCATGCCGCCAATCTGGCCGCGGCGAGCCTGGCACAGCTCCATGATTGCGCCAATGTACTCGCTCGGGGCAATAATCGTACACGCCACCATGGGCTCGCGAATCGTCGCGACCTTACCCTCGGGGAATTCGCTCGGGTTGGTCACGCGCTTAGCGTTGCCGGCCTCGTCCACCACGTCGTAAATAACGTTCGGTGCGGTCGAAATCAGGTCCAGGTTGAACTCGCGTTCCAGACGCTCACGCACAATCTCCAGGTGCAGCAGACCCAAGAAGCCACAGCGGAAACCGAAGCCCAGAGCGGCAGAAGTCTCCGGCTCGTAAATCAGCGCGGCGTCGTTGAGCTTCAGCTTATCCAGTGCGTCACGCAGCGCCGGGTAGTCCGAACCGTCAATCGGGAACAGGCCGGAGAACACCATCGGCTTGGGGTCCTCGTAACCGCCCAGGGACTCCTGCGCAGGCTTCGCGGCGGAAGTGACGGTATCACCCACACGCGACTGACGCACGTCCTTCACACCGGTAATGAGGTAGCCCACCTCGCCCACGCCCAGGCCCTTCGAGGGCACAGGCTCAGGGGAAATCACGCCGATTTCGAGCAGGTCATGCTCAGCGCCGGTGGACATCATCTTAATCTTCTGACGCGGCTGCAGGCTACCGTCCACAACACGCACGTAGGTGACCACGCCGCGGTACGAGTCGTACACCGAGTCAAAAATCATGGCACGGGCCGGGGCGGATGCGTCACCCTGCGGGGCGGGAATCGCCTCCACAATACGGTCCAGCAGAGCCTCAACGCCCTCACCGGTCTTACCCGATACGCGCAGAACCTCGTCCGGCTCGCAACCAATCAGGTTCGCCAGCTCCTCAGCGTACTTATCCGGCTGAGCCGCGGGAAGGTCAATCTTGTTCAGCACCGGGATGATGGTCAGGTCGTTCTCCATCGCCAGGTACAGGTTCGCCAGGGTCTGAGCCTCAATACCCTGGGCGGCGTCCACGAGCAGAAGCGCACCCTCACACGCAGCCAGGGAGCGGGACACCTCATAGGTGAAGTCCACGTGGCCGGGGGTGTCAATCATATTCAGCGCGTAGGAGGTGCCGTCAACGTCCCAGGGCATGCGCACAGCCTGGGACTTAATGGTGATACCGCGTTCACGTTCAATGTCCATGCGGTCCAGGTACTGCGCCTTCATATCGCGCGGGGCAACCACGCCGGTGGCCTGCAGCATACGGTCTGCGAGGGTGGACTTACCGTGGTCAATGTGGGCGATAATGCAGAAGTTGCGAATAATCGCGGGGTCGGTCGCCGCCGGAACGGGCGGGTTCTTCGACATGGGTGCCAATCACATCATCCTTTCGAGATGCTGGCTGCGGGTATGGGCATAGTTACCTATCATTTTCCCATACCCGCGCCATATGTGCGAACGGACCTAGCGTTCCGAAGAATCCTCCGCAGAATCCGCACCATCATCGGCAGGGTTTACGCCCTCGGAGGCGCCGCTGAGGGAATCCAGGTAGCCCTCAATATCCTCGGCAATCACCTCACCGGAGACAGTGCGCAGAGTCGAATCCATCTTCTGCTCAATCTCACGCACCAGCTCAACCTTCTCGTAGTCCTTCGCCATTTCTTCGGCGAGCTCCGCCTCCCACTCACCAGCGTGGGCGCGCAGGCGGTCGTACTCCTCCGACTCGACCTTAATGCCGAGGATGACCTCCAGCGCCTCGATCAGGCTCACGACCGCGCGCGGGTTCTGCTGGTCAAAACTTAGATACCCCGGGATGCTCATACGCAACATGACCGAGGAAGACAGGCCGTGCTCGGCAGCGAGCGCAGACATTGCCATCGTCACCGAGGTAGAACCGGTGAAATACTCGTGCAGAATACCGGGGATTGCCGCCAGCTTCTCGTCGTGAGTGGTCAGCGTGTACGGGTACGGGCGGGTGTGCGCCACCTGATCCTCAAAGGTCTCAACGAAGATCGCGTGGTCCACGTGGAGCTTCTTCACGTACTTGAAGAAGCGGGTCATGAACCGCCGCAGGCACAGGCTGGGAGCGGGGCCGGTCACCACGAGCAGGCGCAGGCGACGCTCCGGGATGGTGACCATGTTGTAGAACATCTTGGGCCACACCAGAACCGTGGATTCGGAGTCGTCGCTGTTCTGCAGCTGCGGGGCGACGGAAGCATAGTCGTAGAAGTCGTCCATGTCGAAGCCGGGGCTCTCATCGCACGGGTCGAATGCGCGGTGAATCACGTCGAGGGCGTCCTCGCCGTTGCCCGGGGGTTCCTTCGCGGAGTTGAAACCGACCAGCATGACGGTCGTGTAGTTGTCCTCCTCGGAGGACTCGCCCAGGCCCAGCTTGCCAAGCAGGCCCTTCTTCGCGGGCTGTTCTGTGGAGGCGGGCTTGGCGAAAGCGTCAAAGAGTCGGGCGGGCGGGAAGTTCGGCTGGCTCATCGTTGTCCTTAGCTCGTGGTCGGTTCACCGGGTACATGGGGGTGTATGGAAAGTTGCCGGTGAACCATCGGTGGTTGTGTAGTGGGTGGTGTTGTAAAAAATATGTTCTATATTCGGTTATGCCGCCCAAAACCCCGGACGGAAAGGGAAACTATGTTAGAAAGGCAGAAGCGCCAAATCGTATGGAGTGCCAGCATAAACA
>NZ_KV817366.1:0-31137 GCF_001814645.1 Rothia sp. HMSC076D04
TTGCGTTCACTGTATGGTTTTTGGATAACAATCCAATAGGCAATAAAAAGAGCCCGCTTACGCGGGCTCTTTTGCTTTAACAGCTAAAGTTGGAAAAGGGGCAGACCCACGCGGGTCTGCCCCTTTTTTGTACCCTCAGAACCCCATGAATCTACCGGGCCCTCCAGAGAGGAGCGCACTGGGATAGAGTAGAACCATGCAATACCCCATGTTTTCCCACGCACCCGAGCAAATCGATCAGCAGCAACAGGCTAATGAAGAACGGACTGCGGCACTCTACGTAGAGAGCTCGCTGGAGCCTCACGAAGCATGGGCAGCACTCACCGAATACATTCACCTCTGGTGGCCCAGGCAGATCCTACAGAGCGAGGAAAGCCATATAGACCTCTCTACTGAGCTGCTGCTCGAAGAGACAGCAGACGGGGATATTATTCCTGTGGCACGCATTATCCAATGTGAGAATGAAGACGTCCTCACCATCGCACCCTACCCGGGTACATACCTGGGGCGCCTCATGGGAGTAGACGAAGATGCAGAAGAAAGCCTGAGCTTCATCCTGGATGCCCTAGCCCCGGAGACTGCAGAAGGACCGCTATCCCTACTCGAGATCAGTAGCGGCACCTACACAGGTCGTGAGGACGAGGAACTAGGAATCTACGAGGGACACGAAGAAGCGGCTGCGCTACTCATGGGCGCATACGCTCGCTTTATTGGATCTGAGCTCGAGAAAGAAGAACTCTAAAAGGTACATAATCAAAGGGCCTGCTCGACCCTGTAGAGTGGTATGTCATGAGCACACAGGAGCAGAACACCGCACAGCAGAAGGACGCACGCCCCATCTGGGCGCGGCTGCGCACTAAAGCTGTGGCAGAAGAGGCACAACCTCAGCGCTACAGCAAGACTGATGTGCTGAAGCAGAGCAATATCTGGTTCCGCAAACAGGGCGTACCCCTCATCATTCCTGCACGTCAGCGTGCTCTCGATGCGTTCCCCCGCTCCGTACCCTGGATCCTGTGGGCGAGTATCATGCACGTCTGCTATATCTTCCTACGCGATATCCTCATTCTCGTAGTTGATAACGCAAATGGTTCCCTCCCGGAATACATTAAAGCCATCACGACCAACACCGCGCTCAGCGATGAAGTGCTACCCATGCTGGTGCTCGGTGGTATCTTCCTCGTGATGCCGATAATCTCCGGTGTGTTCATTACTCTTGCCCATATACTCATGGTCCGCACCCCGCAGTGGGTTCAAATCACCACGGGTATTCTTACCGTACTTTTTGCCGGCATGCTCTTTGTCGCCAGTGTCTTTGAATCCAGCAGCCTCGACGGCCTCGACTTCGTCTACGACGGTTCCCAAGTATTCCCGCTCATCGTTGTGGGCATCTACCTCGCCATCTTCCTCGGCGTAGACACCATCCTAGGGTGGTCCTTCAAACATGCCATCCACCAGCTCGCCTCCCTGCCACCCATGATTGCGAAAGTACTACCCGTACTCATGGTGTCCGTGCTCTTCATCTTCGTGAACGCAGACCTCTGGAAGCTCGCCAACAGGCTCAGCTTCCCACGCACCTGGGCTGTTCTGGGGCTCATGGGACTCCTCGCCGTGTTCGTGATCGTCACGACCTCCCTAGAGCGCACAGCGCGCCTTCTGGGCCGCAATAGAGGCGACGACATTGCAAGCTTTACCGAGAACGACTACGAACGCGCCGCGGCCCTCGAAGGGGGAATCTGGAACACCGTCCAAGACTGGGTCGAAGAGAAGAAAATCCTCGAACACCGACCCCTCAAAATTGCGTCCTGGGGCAACCTTATCATCATCCCTATGATTGGGCAGATTATTCAGGCGAGCCTCTTTATGTTGCTCGTCTTCGGGTTCTTCATGGGGTTCTCCTCCATCGCCATTAGCGACACCACCATCGAATCCTGGATGACCGTCAAACCCGAACACCTCAAAATCCTCGGCGTAGACACCAACATCAACGCCGTGGTCATCAAGGTGTCCATGATCGTTGCCGTGTTCTCCGGGCTCAGCTTCGTCGCAACCACCAGTAGCGACGAAAAATACGCCCGAAGCTTCCTCAAACCCATGATCGAGCGAATCAAGCACATCCTGGTTATTCGCGATATCTACCTGGGCCTGCTTACCATGCCCAAAAACGAGGTACTCATAACCCTCGAAGAGGAGAAGAGCGCGGAAAAGGAGACCGACAAGGCATAAAAGGGCTCCTCAGGGGGGTAGAAGCTAGTGGGTCGACAGGTTCATCGTCAGCAGATTGAACACCAGGTATGCCATCAGAAGTGCCGTCGCCCCATCCAAAACACGCCATGCCGAAGGACGCGCAAAGAGCGGACGAAGCAGACGCGAACCGTACCCCAGCCCCAAAAACCAGATAATACTACCGCAGCAGCACCCCAGGTAGTACCACCAACGGCCAGGATCGCCCTGGGCGTTCGCCAGCGAACCCAAAAGAATAGTCGTATCCAACCACGCCAGCGGATTCAAATACGTCACCGCCGCCGTGGTCAGCAGAGCCGCCTTCAACGACTGAGAATCGCCCTCCGCATCATCCACCACGATGGAATGCGGGGTAAACACACGCCGCCCAGCCTCAAAACCAAACCACGCCAAAAACGCCGCACCCACATAACGGAACACCTCAATGAACCACGGTGCCGCATCCAACAGAGCGCCCAGGCCCACCACGCCCAAGCCAATCATCAGAGCATCCGACAGAATGCAGAAAATAATGATTGGGGTAATATGCCGACCCAAAATACCCTGACGCAGCACAAAAGTTCCCTGGGCACCAATAGCCGCCACCAGAGAAATCGTGGTGGTAGCACCCAGAAACAGCAGGGACAGGGAGGTGGACATGGTGAAACTTTCTATGCGGGTCAAACGGGGCGCGGGCTTCGCGGATATGCGGGTGGTGGCTCCTCTAATACCAGCTTGCCAGGCAAAAGCATGCGACACAGGGATTATTGCCCCGATAGCTAGAGTGTGAAGCGCCAGAGACGAGAATACGGGAAAACAAACCCTAAATCTATCTAAATATTTTCACACTGCGTAAGATATTCTTATGACACGTTTCAGTACCGACCAGCTCTCCACCTTTGCCGCCGTCATCGAATACGGCACTTTCGATGCCGCGGCAGATGTTCTGCGAGTGAGCCCCTCCGCCATCTCCCAGCGCATCAAAGCCATGGAACAGATCGCCGGAAAGGTCCTGCTACGTCGAAGCAACCCCGTCACCCCCACCGATGCTGGACAAAGCGTGCTGCGCATCGCCCGTCAGAGCGAATTCCTGCAGCAAGAAATGGAACGCGAACTCATGGGTGCTGGCGGCTTCCAAAGCGTCTCCGTGGCGGTCAATGCCGACTCGCTCGCCACCTGGTTCATCGACGCCGTCGGAACTCTCAGCCGCGAAGACAGCATCTTCTGCGACCTGCGACGAGAAGGTGAATTCCACTCCTCCGCCATGCTCCGCTCCGGAGAAGTCATGGCAGTCATCACCTCCAAACCCGAAAAAATCCCCGGCTGCTCCGTTGAAACCCTCGGAGTGGCACGCTACTGGTGCGTCGCAACCCCCGACTACGTACAGCGATACCTACCCGGCTGGCCCAAGCGCGTAAGCCGCGAAGAGCTCAACCGTGCCCCCGTCGTCGAATACGACCGCAAAGACTTCGTGCAGGACGTAGCGCGAGTCCTCATTGAACAAGAAGTAGGTCTGGAGGCTGAAGAAACCTTCACCCAAAGCCCCACCATCTACATTCCCTCCTCCCCGGACTATGCGCGCGCCGTCAGCGCCGGTATCGCCTGGGGTCTCATTCCCGAAGCGCAATGCGCCGAAGAGCTCGCAAGCGGGCACCTCGTGAAGCTCGCCGCAACCCCCGTAGAATTCCCCCTCTACTGGCAGCGCTGGAACATCAACTCGCCCGTCATGGAACCCGTAACCCGCCGCGTCCACGAAGCGGCACGAGGCGACCTGATCTACTAGAAGAGGATGGCTCCGTGAGCTATATGGAACGCCACCAGGTGGCTCTCTACCTCGCCTCCATGGCCGTGGGAGGTGCCAGCGCGGGGCTGAGTGGGTGGAGCCTAGTTTCTGAGCAGCTCGTGCCCTACGCGCTCGGTGCGCTCCTGTGGACCAACTTCGCTCTCATGCCTCTAGTCGGCATGAGTGTCGGTCAGCATAAGAGGCTCGCTCGCACGGTCGTGCTGGTGGCTACCCTTGGAACCCCGATTCTAGTTGCGCCTCTGGTCTCCCTCTTCATTCCCGAGGGCGGCCCCATTGCTCTAGCCACGGTGATTGTTTTGCTGGCTCCATGCGTGGATTACGTTGTGGTTTTTGCGTGTATTGCTGGAGGGGAATATCGCGGTTTGCTGGCGACAACGCCCTATCTTCTTGGTACCCAAATCGTTTCTATTCCATTCTGGACTAGTGCGTATGCATATATAGGAATATTAGATATTGGGGTGGTGGGAGAAATATTCCCCCTTCCCACCGAAAGCTACCTCAGCTTGGCACCGCTCATCGTGCCCCTGATAGCCGCCTACCTCGTGCAACGCTGGTCAACCCGCTCACCGCAGCGTCAACAAGCCTACGAACGAGTACGCACCATGAGCGATACCGCGATGATTCCCCTCATGTGCCTGCTCCTTGCTCTCATGTGCTCCGCCTACACCCCGGCGGTACTGAACGAAACGCAGCTCATTCCCCGACTCGCCGGACTCTACCTCACCTACGCCATCCTCGCAGGAGGTGCCGCCTGGTGCCTCAGCAAGGTGATGGGACGACCGGAACGCATCTCCGTAACCTTCAGCGCTGTCACCCGCAACGCCCTCATCATCTACCCCGTCGTCGCGCTCTGCGCACAACGCCTGGCACACAACGGGAACCCCGAAGCGAGCCTCATGGGCGCCACCGTACTCACCCAAACCCTCACCGAGCTGCTCATCATGGTCGCCATGACCGCAATCTTCCGAGTAAGAACTAAAGACAGGTAGCGTGCAGGATCTCTAACCCCAGCTCCTGCCAAACAGGCGAAACATACAGAGAGGCGGCCGCCCCACACGGGACGGCCGCCTCTCTATAAGCTCTAACGCCTAAGTCATAACGCCTAAACTCTAGCGCCAGCGAGTCATCATCAGCATGCTCACCATCATGGCGCCCACACCAACACTCACATTCCACATACCCAAATCAGGAATCGGGAACAGGCCCTGCGTAATGTAGAAAACAATAATCCACAGAATGCCCACCGCCAACAGCGAGAACATAATCACGCGGTACCACAACGGAGTCTGCTCCTTCAGCTGCGTGCCGCTCTCCATCTCACGAGCAATCTCACGCAGACGCAGCTCGCTCGCATCCTCCACCTCAGACTTAGCAGACTTCTGAGACTTCTTCTTGGACGATGCCTTAGCCGAGTTGGTCGACATACTTCCTCCGCTTATTGTTGTATGGGTAACCTAAAAATATATGTTCACACCTATCTTTGCAGACTTACGGGATGATTTCACCTTCTCCCCGCGTTGAAAGATAAGGAACGCCACCCGGCGCCCAAGAACATACCAACCCAAAGGACAAAGGAGAACGCATGAGCCAAGGAACGGCACCCACCGCAGAGCGCCGCCCCCGCACCGTGCTGCACTGGATTATCCAGATTACAGGCGAACTCCTTATCACCGTCGGCCTCCTGCTACTGCTCTTCGTCGCATGGCAGCTCTGGTGGACCAACATCGACGCCGACCGCACCCAATCCCAAGCCGTCAGTACCCTCGTCCAGGAATTCGACTCCACCCCCGCCGAACCCCTCCCCGACTGGGACCCCAACACCCCTCCCGCAGGTCTGAGCGAACCCGGCCACGGTGAAGTCTTCGGCATCGTCTACATCCCCAAGTTCGGATCCGACTACCAGCGCCCCGCCACCCAAGGCACCAGCTCCGACGTGCTCGACTCCCTCGGACTCGGCCACTACGAAGGAAGCGCCATGCCCGGACAGATCGGCAACTTCTCCCTCGCAGGCCACCGCCAAACCCGCGGTAAAGTCCTCAACGACATCGACCTGCTCACCGAAGGCGACCACATCTACGTGCGCACCAAAGACGGCTACTACACCTACACCGTCTACAGCCACGAAATCGTGCAGCCCGACCAGGTAGAAGTCATCGAACCCGTCCCCGGACAGCCCGGCGTAGCACCCACCGAGCGCCTCCTGACGCTCACCACCTGCCACCCGCGCTACGGCGACACCGAACGATACATTGTCCACGCCCGCCTCGAATCCTGGCGGCCCGCCGCAGCCGGAGCGCCCGCAGAAATTGCCGCCTCCGTAGCAGGATCCTAAATCAGAGAGGAAAAGCAAGATGTACGCATGGATTTTCCGCCACCTCCCCGGCCCCCTGTGGGTTCGCATCATCATCGCCATCGCGCTGATACTCGCCGTAGTCTACCTGCTCATGGAATTCGTCTTCCCCCACTTCGCAGAGTACGGCCCCTTTAACCTGAACGTCACCATCAACCATTAGCGCTAAGGACGTGCCATGACCCGCATCCTTGTTATCGACAACTACGACAGCTTCGTCTTCACCCTCGTCGGCTACATCCAGCAGCTCGGCGCTGAAACCACCGTCATCCGTAACGACGAATACGAACTCGACGCCGTCATCAAGCTCGCCGAAGAACACGACGGCGTGCTCGTCTCCCCGGGCCCCGGCGCCCCCGCAGAAGCCGGCGTCATCATTGACACCATCCGTTGGGCAGCCGAAGCGAAGAAGCCGCTACTGGGCGTATGCCTCGGCCACCAGGCCATCGCGGAGGCATTCGGCGGCACCGTCACCCACGCCCCCGAACTCATGCACGGCAAGACCTCCCGCCTCGTGCACGAGAACGTCTCCGTGTTCAAGGACGTGCCCAACCCCTTCACCGCGACCCGCTACCACTCCCTGGCAGTTGTGCCCGAAACCATGCCCGAGGTCCTGGAAACCACCTCCACCACCGACAACGGCATCATCATGGGTCTGCGCCACCGCGAAGCCCCCATGCACGGCGTGCAGTTCCACCCCGAGTCGGTCCTGACCGAAAGCGGATACCTCATGCTCGGCAACTGGCTCGAAGAAACCGGCCTGCAGGGAGCCGCAGAGCGCTCTAAGAGCCTCTCACCCCTCATGGCTTAGTACCTTAGCCTTAGATGCCCCCAACGGCTTATATCGCCTCCAGAAGCCCCGTAGCAGACACGCTACAGGGAAACTGGAGGCGATAGCTATATCTGGATCCCTAGCTACGAGCAAACCCAGATACACGAACAAGCCCAGATACGCGAAAAGGGGCGGCCCCCCACACCCAACGGTGTGGAGCGCCGCCCCTTTTGCTAACCTCTAGAACCCCTTAGCGGGCGTTAGCGTTTGCGTTATTAGCGTTGTTCGCATTGGTATTCGCGTTAGTACCCTGAATCGTACGGGTACCCGCAGCAGTGGACGCAGCCGGTGCCGGAGTAGCCGTAGCGGTAGAACGCTGCTGATTATTCGCTGCCGCAGTCGGCTGAGTAGTAGCTGCCGCAGTCGGCTGAGTAGCGGTAGAACGCTGCTGGTTCTGGTTACCAGTGGTAGCGTTCTGGTTACCGGTCGCTGCCGCAGGCTGAGTAGCCGCAGTAGTTGGAGCGGTCGTCTGAGTCGGAGTAGCAGCCACACGGATCGTCACAGTGCTGTTCTGAGCCACCAGAGTACCCGCTGCAGAGCTCTGCGAAAGCACAGTGCCCGCAGGACGCTCGTTAGTCTGAACAGTCTCGATGTTGGTGTTCAGCAGAACATCCTGAGCGGTCAGAGCAGCAATCGCCTGATCCTTGGTCAGACCCACCAGCGAGGGGACCTTCACCTTACCGGAAGACAGGACAATGTTCACGGTGCTACCAGCCTCAACGGTCTGAGCGCCCTTATCATCGGTCGAGCCCTTCTCCGGGGACAGCTCCACAACCATACCGGCAGGAACGGAAGCGCTCTCCACAGTGGAGACGCGGCCATCCACCAGACCCAGGTCCTTCAGAGCGTTACGGACATACGCCTCACTCTGACCCTGCAGGTTATCCGGTAGCTTGACCTTCTCCGGACCGCTCGAAACAGTCACAACCACGGTCGAGCCCTTATTAACCGTAGAACCGACACCCGGCTCAACGTTGATAACGTCGCCCTTCTTGATGTTGTCCGAGTAGCCCTGACGGTACTCCACCACGAAGCCTCGGTTACGTAGCTGGTTATCGGCATCATCGCGGGAAACATTCACCACAGCCGGAACCTGAACCTGCGGAACCTCATTGAGCTTGTTCTGGTAGTACAGAACCGAGCCGACACTGAAAACCAGCAGAGCCACAATCAGAGTACCCACAAGGAAACGAACCCACGCACGCTTACGCGGCGAAGACTCATCGTACTCTGCGTACTCCTCATCGTCGTACAGTTCCTCATCGTCTTCATACTCGAAGAAGCCGTTGAGGCCGCCATCCTCCACCGAAGCCTCAGTAATCGAGGTGGTGTACGGGGCGTAATCCTCACCCAGGGAAGCAGTAGTCGCCGAAGGAACAAAAGCAGTAGTCATCGCTGCATCCTGCACCACGGTCTCTTCACCCGGGCGAACAACCGACACCAGAGCCTGAGCGAACTCAGCCGCGCTCTGATAACGCTCATCCGGGTTCTTCGCCAGACCCTTCAGAATCACAGCATCCAGACCAGCAGGAACCTCAAGCGGGGTGAACTTGCTCGGAGGCTCAGGGGCATCCGAAAGATGCTTAGCCGCGAGATCAACATTCGACTCAGCGTCAAACGGAGAACGACCAGCAATCATCTCGTAAATCACGCAAGCAGCAGAGTACAGATCGCTACGGGCGTCAACATCCTTGCCGCTCACCTGCTCAGGGGACATGTAGCGTGCGCTACCCATCACCACATTAGCCTTGGTCAGCGCCTCGCCAGCTTCCTCAATGGCACGGGAAATACCGAAATCCATGACCTTAATCTGGCCGGGCTGACCCTTAGCGATATCCTCACTGGTACGGTCCAGCACCATAATATTCGCCGGCTTAATATCGCGGTGAATAATGCCCATCGAATGGCTGTACTGCAAAGCACCCAGCAGCTGCTCGGAATAACCCAAAGCATCACGGACCGGCAGGTGGCCGCCACGGGACAGAATGGAACGCAGAGTATGACCCTCCACGTACTCCATCACGATATAAGGAATAGCGGTGCCCTCTTCCGAAGAATCAGACTCCTTGCCATCCTGCGAGGGGTTATACGAACCGGTGTCATAGACAGCAACAATCGCAGGATTGTTCAGAGACGCCACAGCCTCCGCCTCACGCTTAAAGCGTGCGCGGAACGTATCGTCCTGGGCCTGCTCCGGGCGCAGAATCTTAAGCGCAACCTTGCGGCCGAGGCGAGTATCCTCAGCAGCATAAACGGTTGCCATCGCACCGGTACCGATTACCTCGAGTACCTTGTAACGGTTATCAACCGTGTCGGGAACCGACAGGTCCATAAGTT
Source organism: Rothia sp. HMSC076D04 (assembly GCF_001814645.1). NCBI lineage: Bacteria > Bacillati > Actinomycetota > Actinomycetes > Micrococcales > Micrococcaceae > Rothia > Rothia sp. HMSC076D04. Next base: position 9,544 of record NZ_KV817366.1, read on the forward strand.
CTCCTGGATTACTAAGACTAAAACTAAATCAAAATGTAGGGGCTAACGCGCCGACGCGGAAGCGGAAGCAGAAGCCGACGCAGACGGTGCAGCAGAAGCGCTCGCACTCGAACCCCTACCCGAACTGGAAGAGGCCACATACATGTCTACATTACTACCAACCGTGACCTTGGTGCCAGATGAGGGGGTAGTACGAAGCACCGTACCGGGGGCCGCCGTGTCCGAATTCTCATAATGCAGAGAAACGTTCACACCCAGAGCAGCAACAGCCTTCGACGCCTCATCAACGTTCTTACCCTCAAGGTTCGACGGCAAAGTTACCGACTTCGGACCGGTCGAATAGCGAACAGTCACGCTATTACCCTGCTCCAAAGTACCCGTCGGAGAAACCGAAATCACCGTGTTCTCCGGCTGAGTCGACTCAACACCCTCAGTCTTGGGGGATAAGCCAAGGTTCTTCAGCTCGTTCACCGCATCCTGCAGCTCGCGACCCTCATAGTTAATCGCGTTGACGGTCACCTTCTGCTTAGCGGCACGGGCAGAAGCAGACTCAGCCGGCTCCACCGTCGAAACGGTACCCGTGTTCGTTGGAGCAACAGACGAAGAAGCGCTCGGAGCCGGATCAGACGAATCGCCACCATTATTAGAGGAAAGGACCGTCCAAATACCGCCGGCAATCAGCACGATTGCCAGAAGCAGAGCAACCCACATCCACACGTTCGAGCCACGCTTCGCTGCAGGAGCAGGAGTAGCCTTCACACGACCTGAAACCGGACGCATCGTCTGCGCACTCGTGCGAGGAATCGGCGCCGTCGTCGGCTCCGGCGAGAAACGACCACCAGAACCGAAACGCGGAGTAGCAGAAGCACTAATCGGCTCAGCCGCAACATCCATAGCGGTCATCGCGACAGTAGCGTCGTCAGCGTTCTCCTCAGCCAAGAACTGAGCCAAAGAAGGAACAGCCTTCACCGCAGCCTTCAGGTCGCGGCGACGAATCGCATCCACCGCAGACGCCAGAGCGGTCGCATCCTTAGGACGCTGAGCCGGGTCCTTCGCCAACAAGCACATAATCAGCGCACGAGCAGGAGCCGGGATGGTCTCCGGAAGCGGCGGCGGCGGATCATTCACCTGAGCCAACGCAATCGCAATCTGCGACTCACCCGTAAACGGACGACGACCCACCAGGCACTCATAACCAATAATGCCCAACGAGTACATATCCGAAGATGCGGTAGCAGCCTGACCGGTTGCCTGCTCCGGCGCCAAATACTGGGCGGTGCCCATCACCTGGCCGGTAGCCGTCAACGGCACCTGATTAGCCAGACGAGCAATACCGAAATCAGTCACCTTCACGCGATCATCCGGGGTGATGATAAGGTTACCCGGCTTCACGTCACGGTGCACCAGACCCTGCGAATGAGCCGCAGCCAACGCGCGAGCGGTCTGAGCAATGAAGTTCAGAATACGGTCCGGCGGCAGGGTAGTCTCATGCTCGATGATGCTCGAAAGCGGATTACCCGGCACCAGTTCCATGACCAGGTACGCGGAGTTGTCCTCCTCACCGTAGTCGAAAACATTCGCTACGCCGGGGTGGTTCAACAGCGCCGTATTACGGGCCTCAGCGCGGAAACGCTCCAAGAAGCCCGGGTCACCGGTGTACTCCTCCTTGAGGATCTTGACCGCAACGATGCGTCCAAGCACCTTGTCGCGAGCTTTCCACACCTCGCCCATACCGCCAATCGCGATACGTTCGGTTAGGGTGTAGCGCCCGCCCAAAGTGATATCAGCCGCAGGCCTCACTTGTTCAACACCGCCTCAAAGAGTTGCTTACTAGTACTGGTTGCCAACTGGGCACCGGTCGCCACATCAATATCCTCATAAACCACAGCAATCGCAATCTGAGGATCATCAGCCGGCGCGAAACCGGTAAACCAAGAATTATTCAAACCTGCCGTGGTCTCCGCGGTACCGGTCTTACCCGCCACCTTCACACCGGAGACACCAGCATTACGTGCAATACCATTATCAACCGCATTCACCATCCACTGCTTCACCTGGTTGGCAATTTCAGGGCTAGTGGACGTACGCAGCTTCTCAGGAGAGAACTCCTGCAAAGTGCTCAGGTTGCTGGTCTTCACCGAACGAATCAGGTTCGGCTTCATCTGCACGCCGCCATTTGCAATCGCTGCAGAAGTCATCGCCACCTGCAGCGGAGTGGTCTTCACGTCGTACTGACCAATCGCCGACTGGGCCAGCTGGCTCTGCGTCAGATTCGACGGGAAAGACGACTTAGAAACCGTCAAAGGAATCTTCAAATCCTGGCCGTAACCAAAATTCTCAGCGGTCTTCGCGATACGCTCCTGACCCAAATCCATCGCAATCTGCGCAAACGGCGTATTACAGGACTGAGCCAAAGCCCACTCAATCGTCGCCTGAGTGCGGGTCGAACACTGACCGCCCGTATAGTTCGGCAGGCTGATGTTCGTGCCCGGCAGCGGCAACTGCGCGGGGTTCGCAATGACCGAAGATGCGTTGTACTTGCCGGACTCCAGCGCCGCCACCGCATCAATAATCTTGAAGGTCGAACCCGGCGAATAGGTGTTACCCGCAATCGCACGGTTAAACAAGGGGCTGTCCTCATCCGAAGTCAGCGCCTGGTAATTCGCCAACACCGAAGAGCTCGTATGAGACGACAAAAGATTCGGATCATAGGACGGCGAAGAAGCCATCGCCAGAATCTCACCAGTCTTCGGGTTCAACGCCACCACAGCACCCTTACGGCCCTGCAACGCGTTGTAGGCAATATCCTGAAGCTTCGAATTGATCGTCAGCTCCACGCTGGCGCCCTGTGCGGAAGAACCGCTAAACAGCTGCGCCACACGGTCGTAGAACTGGCTATCGCTCGTACCTGCAAGCTCCTTATCCATAGCAGCTTCCAAACCGGTCGCGCCATAAATCGTGGAGAAGTAACCCGTCAGAGCCGCATACTTGAGCGGGTGGTTATACACACGCTGGTAGTTGTACTCATCATCGGACTTCACCGACGAAGCAATCTCCGTACCATCAACCACGATTGAGCCACGTGCCGAACCGTAATTATCGTAGAGAGCTCGGGAATTCCACTGATTATTCATCAGAGTCTTCGAATCGAAGAACTGAATATAGCTGAGGGTGCCCATCAGCAGGACAAACACGCACGCGGCAGACATCCACATGCGGCGAATAGCCCTATCCATTCTTCTCACCTCCAGAATCCTTAGCCGTAATACGCGCCAGAACGCTAGTAGCACCCTCCGGCTCGTAGCTAGTGTCCGCATGGTCAATACCCTGCGGAGCATCATAACCAGCCACCAGGTGAGGTGCGCGGGCACTATGAGAAATAGACAACCACAGCGCCACAATAATCCAGTTAGCCACCAACGAGGAGCCACCGGCAGACATGAAAGGAGTCGTCAGACCAGTCAGCGGAATCAAACGAGTCACGCCGCCAATCACCACGAACAGCTGCAGAACCATGACCGTAGACAGGCCGGCAGCCAATAGCTTGCCGAAACCATCACGAGTACCCAATGCCGCACGGTAACCGCGCGAAACCAGAAGCATGAACATCATCAGGATGGCACCCAGACCCACCAGGCCCAGCTCCTCACCCAACGAGGAAATAATCATGTCCGAATTAGCGTACGGGACGAGGTTCGCGCGGCCCTGGCCCCAACCGCGGCCAAAAAGACCGCCGTAAGCCAGACCGAAAACGCCCTGCAGAATCTGACCCGAACCGCCAGGAGACGCCTGGTAAATCTCCGGATCAAAAGCATGCACCCACGCATAAATACGGGCGTGCACGTGCGAGACATAGTGGTACGCGAAATAGCCACCCACAGCCATACCGATACCCGCAACCACCAGCCACGAAATACGACCGGTCGACAGGTACAGCATCGCCATGAACAGACCAAAGAACATAATTGCCGAACCAAGGTCCTTCTGGAACACCAGAACACCCAGGCTCACAATCCACGCCAAGAACACCGGCGCCAAATCACGCAGACGCGGCAGATTGATAGGGCCGATGCGGCGGCCAGCCACCAGAATCAGGTCACGGTGCGTCGCCAAATAGCCGGCGAAGAAAATCGCCAAAGTAATCTTCGCGACCTCACCCGGCTGGAACGTTCGGTTACCGATATGAATCCAAATACGAGCACCATTGAGCTCCATACCCAGACCCGGAACCAGCGGCATGATGAGCAGAATCATCGACAGCACCAGGGAGGTGTACGTGACCTTACGCAGCAGGCGGTAATCCCTGAGCACGAACACGATAATCGCGCACAGCACCATCGACACGCCGGTCCACATCAGCTGACCATCACCCACCGGAGCCGCAATCTGCGGATCCAGGCGATAAATCATGGTCAAACCAATGCCGTTCAGAGCCACCACCAGCGGCAGAATAAACGGATCAGCATAACGCGCACGGAACTGCATGACCAGGTGAATAAGAAGAGCACCGGCACCCAGCACCACCGTGCACGGCAGCCACTGGCTCTTCGACGTATCAAAAGCATGCTCCGGATCAATCAGGTACATGCCGAACGAGCTGATACCTACCGCCAAAACCAGCAGGAAAAGCTCCGTGAAACGGCGTGCACGAGGCGCATCCGACTCACGACGGAACGAGAACTTAGCCATTGTTCTCACCGCCCTCTGCCGCAGGCGCGGAGGAAACCGTAGCCAGCTCAGGAGCCGGGGACGCCGAATCAGAGCCCGGTGCCCCAGAGCTTGGAGCCTCACTGGGCGCCTCAGAGCTCGGGGAAGCAGAAGCCGAGGCAGACGCGGAAGCAGACGCAGCGGCTGCAGCCTGCTCAGCCTTCTCACGAGACTGATCTGCCTGAGTCTTCAAACGAGTCACAATCTGGTGCGCATCATCCAGGTCCTTCGCCGTAATCGCATTACGCAACAAAGAGCGCGTATGATCGCTCAACTCACTCGTAGGAATATCGGTATTCTCCACCACGTGAGAAAGACGAATCGGACCCAACGCATGCGGAATACCGTTGTACACCGCAACCGTGCCGTCACTTTCACCCACATAGTAGCTACGCTCCACATAGCGCAGACCGGTCCACGCAGCCAGCGTCACAATAGCCGCAACCAGCAGAGTAATGAACAGGCGAATCGACCACGACCGCGGACGCGAACGCTCAACAGTATCCTCAGCGATCAGCTCCTCCAGCTCAGCCGGCAAGGTCGCCTCATCAGACTCAACCTTCAAAGGCACACGCTGAGCCACCGTCGCACGATGCTCCAGGGTACGCGAAGTCACCGCCGGAATCATGCCGGTCTCAGTAGCCACCGAAGCGGCACCAACCAGCTGATGCGGGCGGGAACCCAATTCGCTACGCAAGATCGCAGCATTCGTAAGAGCCGCATCCACGGCGTTATCGTACGTACCGATATGGTGACGCACCGCCCCAGAACCACTGTGCAACAGGGTTCCAGAGAAGTCACGAGCACGACGGAAACGGCGCAACGACCGACGATGAGGCTCCTCAGAGTCCTCATCATGGTGCGCACCCAAAATAGCCTCAGCAGCCTCAGCCGTAGCAGCAACCTCGGGAAGCTTCTGAGTATTCGTGCTGACCTCCTGCTCCGCCACAATCGAATCAGGCAGAGCAGACTCAGGCAGGCTCGAAGGACCCACCGGCTCATCCACCGGCAGAACCTCACGGTCAATCACCTGCAGGGACACAACCGTCACGTTATCCGGAGCGCCACGCTCCAAAGTCATCGCAATCAGAGTGTCAGCAATCTCAGACAGATCATCAGTAGAACGCATCACCTGCTCAATCTCCGATAGGGACACCACAGCATCCAAACCGTCAGAAGAGAGCACCCAGCGCTCGCCGGGAACAGCGTCCAGAGTCTTCAACTCCAGCTCAGGGGACGCGTCAACGTCACCCAGAACGCGCATAATCACGTTCTTATGCGGGTGGTTCTCCGCCTCCTGCGGGGTAATGCGACCCTCATTGAGCAAGCGCTGCACAAACGTATGGTCAGTAGAAATCTGCTCAAACTCACCATCAGCACCCGGGCGCAGACGATACGCACGCGAGTCACCAATATGAGCCAGCTCAATACAATCGCCATCAATCAGCAGGGCAGTACAGGTCGTACCCATACCCGCCAGCTGCGGGTCATTCGCCGCCAGCTCATTAATAATCAGGTTCGCACTCTGAATCTCATCAGCCAGATAAACGCCGCCAGTACCATCCTCAAAATCAGGGTGATCAAGCGGAGTCAGATTCAGAACCGTCGTAGCCGACGCAACATCGCCGCCTACGTGGCCGCCCATACCGTCAGCAACGACAGCAAGGAAACGACCACCGTAGCCGGAGTCATCATTCTTCGAGCGTTTCAGACCCGTATCAGAGCGGGCCTCAAAACGAAAAGCAATCTTCATACACTAGCCCCTCAACTGCATGGTGGTACCGCCAACGCGGAAATCATCACCGGGCTCAATCGGGGTCGCACGAGTCAGACGCTCGCCATTGACGAACGTACCATTAGTAGAATTCAAATCCTCCAGGAACCAACGGGAACCCTGAGGGAATAGGCGCGCATGGCGACCCGAGGCGTAATCATCCTGCAGGGACACCTCAATGTCATTAGCGCGGCCAATAGTAATCGGGTGGTCCCCCAGCTGCATCATCGCGCCAGCCTGCGCACCGGCAGTAATAACAAGCTGCGAAGGGCGAGTCGGCGGAGGCGCAATATGGGTAGCCTCCGGAACCGCATCAACCGGTGCCGCACGATAGTTCTTACCCAAACCAAGGTCACGGCGAGCCGCCGAAACCACCAGGAAAACAAAGAACCAAATCAGAGCCAGAAAAGCGTAACGAAGGATAGTAACGGTCAATTCAGACGCCATTAACGGACACCTCCGGTCGAACTATGGAAGATGATGCGGGTATTACCCATGCGAAGCAGCGAACCGTTCGCCAGCACCACCGGCGCACGCAGAGGCGCACCATTAATCAACGTGCCGTTGGTAGAACCCATATCGGAGGCGACCACCGCACCACCCTGCATCGAAAGCTGCAGGTGACGGCGAGAAACGCCCTTATCGTCCAGACGAAAATCAGCATCAGAACCGCGGCCCAGCACAAACGGCAGATGGTTCACCGGGTGCATGCGACCCTCAATCTCCAAGAAGAAACGGGGAGCCGCCGCAGGGGGCGCTACAGGCATGTTCAGGCGAGCCGCAGGAGCCTGCTGAGGCGCAGGGCTGGGTGCAGGCTGAGCCGGCTGAGCAGCCGGCTTCGTAATGCGGGTCGGCAAAGAAGACTCACGCGGCGGACGCACCGGCGCGTAGTTAGTGGCGCCGCGCAGAGACGGGGATGCCGGAGCCTCCGGTACAGAGAACGGCTCGAAAGTCGCAACAACCTCAAACTCGCCCTCAGAGAGAGAATCAAGAACGTTGAACGTCACGCGAACCGCGCCAATGAGGGTGTAACCCTGCGCGCGGGCGTGCGAAATCGCCAAATCGCACAGCTCAACAGCAAACGGGTTACCCCACTCGCGCACGCGCGGGAAATCGACCGGCGCAAAACGGAGAGTATAGACATTAGGAGCCATAGTGCGACCACTGCCGTCCACGTAGGACTCGTCATCCATCATGATGCGGACGCGGTTAGCGACATCCGCCTTCGCAAAGGTGCCGAAGCCCTTGGAAAGGCCGACAGTGCGGCCGATGCCTTGCTCCAGCTTGCCCAGCTTGTCGAAAAACTTCATGCCGCCTCCTTCTCAACGACCATTCCGAGCAACAGACCGCGCAAACGGTCTTTATCCGAAAGGCTCAGTTTAACGAGCGTGTCTGTGCGTTAGCTGTGTGTCCTGTGAATGAACACACCCGGTTCTATTTTAGGTGATGCACTCGCCATCGCTCTGGAACCCCGTCATTTAGCGGGGAATTGGTTATGGATATGAAAAAATCCCCGGTTCTTTCGAACCGGGGATCGTTGGTGCGCGAGGGGGGAGTTGAACCCCCACGCCCTCACGGGCACACGGACCTGAACCGTGCGCGTCTGCCTATTCCGCCACTCGCGCATGTGTCTTACGGTGTATCACCGCAGGCAACACATAAAACTATACGGACTGCATGCGGTGCTGTCCAATCGAGAGTGTGTGACCTTCGTTACTTAGTGTTGGTGGGGGTGTCAGAAAGAGACTCTGAAGCACTATCGGAGGCGCTATCCGGGGCACTATCAGACGCTCCACCGGAAGCAGCCGCATCGGACGCAACCGCGGAACCCCGCTCCCGCGCCATACGCTCCTGTTCAGCACGCTCCCGGTCAATACGCTCCAAACGCGCACGCAACAACCACGTCACCGGACCCACATACGGCAGGCACAGCACCAGCAGAAGCCACTTCAGCTTCTGTACCTCCGAAAAATGCGGGTTCCGATGAATCGTCACCAAGCACAATAGCGCCAACGCAATACCTGCCAGAAATACAACCGTGACCACCAGCTCCAGTACGGCACGCCAATCCATAAGCCCTCCTAATATCCTTCCTAAGCATACAGACCCGGAGGAATCCACAAGCCCTCAGGGTAGTTCAAGGAGGTGTTCAGAGCCTACCCCGATGGGCAGCCCCATACGCCCCTCAAGCACGCAAAAGGGCCCGCCCCGCACACGGCAGGACGGACCCTCCAACAATGCCTTACGCAGAAACCTGCGCGCGGCTCACAAACTAGCGGCTAGCCTTCTTAGCCTTCTTCGCGGCACGACGCTCAGCAGTCTTCGCATCATACTCAGCCCAGAACTCACGGGTAGTCACCGCGTCAGTGCCATCCCACGCCGCCAGATTCTTAATCTCCGGCATATCCGAAGCCTTGAAAATCGGCTCCAAACCAGCCTTACGCTGAGCCTCGTAATTCTTCAAGACCGCAACCACCTTCGGAGTCAGCAGCAGCACAGCCGTCAAGTTCACAATCACCATGCCGGCATTCAACATATCCGCGGTAGTCCACACCAGATCCAGCGAAGAAATCGCGCCGAAGAACACGAACACCAGAACCAGCACGCGGAAAATCGTCAGGACCACCTTGTTCCCGGTCACGAAGCGCATATTCGACTCGCCGTAGTAGTAGTTACCAATCACAGTCGAGAACGCAAACATGAAAATCGCGATCGTCAGGAAGTGAACCGCCCAATCGCCCAGCTGCATAGCCAACGCCGACTGAGTCAGCGACGCACCGCGAGAACGATCACCATAAGTCGGGTTCGACAGCAGAACAATAAACGCAGTCACAGTACACGCCATCATCGTGTCAAAATAAACACCCAAAGTCTGCACGTAACCCTGCTTAGCCGGGTGAGAAATAGTAGCGGTCGCACCAGCGTTCGGAGCAGTACCCATACCCGCCTCATTAGTCAGCAGGCCACGCTTCATACCCCAAATCACGGCACCCATGGTACCGCCGGTCACAAACTCCTTAATGCCAAAAGCGCCCTGGAAAATCATCAGCAGCATATTCGGAACCTCGGTAATGTTCAGCAGAACAACCAGCAGACCCAACAGCAGATACAGTACCGCCATAATCGGCACCAGCCACTCAGTCACCGAAGAAATCGCGCGAATACCACCGAAAATAATAGCCGCAGTCAGCGCCACCATAATCAGACCAATAGTGATGCGGAAGCCCATCGAGTTAGTACCCGAAACATCAATGCTGAACGAGTTCGCCGCAGCATCCACCACAGCATTCGTCTGAACCGCCACAAATACAAACGCATAAGTGACCACAATGAACGCCACGAAGATGTAACCCATCCACGGAGCATTCAGGCCGCGCTTCATGTAGTACGCCGGACCACCAATATAGGAATCCTTACCGCGCTCCTTATACAGCTGACCCAGAAGGGACTCCGCAAAAGCAGAAGCCGCACCAACAGCAGCAATAACCCACATCCAGAACACAGCACCCGGGCCACCCATAGCAATAGCCAAAGCAACACCCGCAACAGTACCGGTACCCACACGAGAAGCCGCCGAAACAGTAAACGCACGGAACGAAGAAATGCTCTTCTTACCGTCAGCCTCACGAGCAACCGGGTCACCCAGGACACGGACCATTTCCTTAATGGAACGCCACTGCACACCGCGAGTACGGATCGTAATGTACAGACCAGCCGCAATCAGAGCGTAGTAGAGGAAATTACTCCACATCCAGTTCTGCACGGCATCCACGGAGGAAGTCAGTTCCGCAGTCTGCGTATTAATGTCCCCGATGATATTCAGAAGAAAATCCACTCGGCACTCCAATCTTGAAAGCAAAAAGCCCGCACGCTCAAACCCGAAAGACGGACAGCGTGGGGGCTACATTGCTGGGTGGCGCGGACTCAAAGCCGCGTAACGGAGGCACATACGCTCCGTATGATTAGTCACCTCATTGTGTCGGGTACGCCCCCCGCTCGGCAACTTAAATAAGGGGCCCAAGTCAAAATGTAACGAATACTTAATATATGGGCAGAGTAAATATAGACTCCGTGGAGGTGTTGACGGCACCGGCAGGGCGGGCACAAAAAGCCCGGCACAAGGTACAAAACCTCGCACCGGGCTTAGCGGAGAAGCGGGGGTATCAGTCGGGCTACGAACGCTCAGGCTTCACAAACGGGAACGACAACACCCCACGAATCTGCGTCTGAGCCAACAGCATCACCAAACGGTCCACACCCAGACCCAAACCACCCGTCGGCGGCATACCCGTCTCCAAGGCGTAAAGGAAATCCTCATCCACCTCCATCGCCTCCAGATCACCCGAAGCCGCCTTCAACGACTGCTCCGTCAGACGCTCACGCTGCACCAGCGGGTCCGCCAGCTCAGAATAAGCACAGCCCATCTCCATGCCGTTAATCACCAAATCCCAACGCTCCGCCAAACCCGGAACACTACGATGCGGCGCCGCAAGCGGACTCGTCTCCGCAGGGAAATCCGTATAGAACGTCGGCTCCACCGTATGCGCCTCAACCAGCTCACCATACAACTCCTCAACGATGGCACCCGGACCCATACCCTCATGAACACGCACACCGTACTGCTGCGCCAAAGCCAGCAGCTCCTCAAAATCCGTCTGCACATCCACGCGGCGACCCAGCGCCTCCGACAGAGCATCACACACCGACACCACACGCCACGGACCCGACACATCAGATACCGTGCGCTCGCTCGAAGCCCTACGACCCAGCGGCAACGACACCGAACCAAACACCGCCTGAGCGGCATCCTTAATCAGACGCTCCGTCAACTCGCGCATCTGCACATAATCCGCATACGGACGATACGCCTCAAGCACCGTAAACTCCGGATTATGGGTCGCATCAGCGCCCTCATTGCGGAAATCACGACCCAGCTCATACACCGGACCGCTACCGCCCACCACCAGACGCTTCAAATACAGCTCCGGCGCAATACGCAGCGTCAAATCCTCGCCATAGGCATTGATATACGTGCGGAACGGGCGCGCGCTCGCGCCACCGTGCACCGTATGCAGAATCGGGGTCTCCACCTCAAGGAAACCCTCCGCATCCAGCCGGGCACGCAATGCCTTAATGACCGCGGTACGCAGACGCAGATTCTGCATCTGATCCGGATGCACCAACAGGTCCGTGGAACGGCGACGCAGACGCGCCTCCGGGTCAGTAAAGGAGTCGAAGGGGATGGGGTGCAGGCTCTTCGACGCCATGTGCCAGGAGGTGGCAATCAGCGATTGGGTACCGTTACGGCTCGCCCCGTAGGTGCCCCGCACGGTGATGATGTCACCGGTATCCAGGTTGCGGGAGGCGAGGCTCAGCGGGCGCTCGCCCACCAGGCTGCGCTCCATGACGACCTGCAGGGTTTCACCCCCTTCAATCAGAGTTGCAAAGAGGACTCCACCATGGTTGCGAAGCGCGCGAATACGCCCCGAAACCATGAATTCCGAATTTGGAATATTTTCAGAAGAGAATATACGCAGGGCATCCTTCACGCCCAGTACAGGAGCACTGGTACTGCCCAAAGAACCACCCAGCGGATACGGCTCCATGCCCGCCGCACGCAGCGCCTCCAGATGGCGCAGACGGTGCTGAGTCTGATCGCTACGCGACACCTCAGGAAGCTCTTCCATAGTAGCGAGCTGCATCTGGTGAAGAGCCTCCAGCTCATCTGCAGAAAGAACCTGCTCCTGATTCTGCAAACGGCGCGCCGACAGATTCGGCAAAAAGCCCTCCGCCATACCCGCCGCAACCACAACATTTGCCATCGCCAACGTCGGCTCCGTCGCCAAAAAACGAGGAACCCACAGCGGGGCAAACTTCAGATTGAAACGATACAGGCGGCGCAACTGCAGAAAACGATCCAGCACACCCAAAGAGCGGGACGCGAAACGGTTCCATGCCGACGCACCCACCTGATCAGCAGCCTCAAAAATATGGCCGAACATCGCAAAATTCAGCGACACCCGACGCACACCCAAAGACGCCGCCTGCTCCATCAGCGAGGCCACCATAAACTCCACCACACCATTAGGTGCCTCAGGGGAGCGGCGCATCACATCCAAAGACAGCCCCGTAGGACCCCACGGGACGAACGACAGCAGAGCCACCATCTGATCAGCCTCATCATGAGCCGACACCAGAACAGACGAAGAATCCGCCGGATCATTCACACGATTCAGCGCCATCGAGAAGCCGCGTTCCACACGCCCATGACGCCACGCCGAAATATTCTCCGCAACCTGCTGACGCTGCTGCTCATCCAACTCCGCAAAGCGACGCATCTGCGCCGTGTACCCGCCGCGACGCACACGCTGAACCGCCTGACGCACCGGTAGCATCGACGTGTCATTGAGCGTGAAACGGTCCGCCTCAAGGACCGCCTCCTCACCCATCTGAATAATCGACAGACCCGCACGGTTATAGGCGCGCGCACCCGCCTCACTCACGCTCAGCGCCGCAGGAACCCAACCGTAACTACGCGCCTGCAACATCCACTGCTCAATCGCGGCATCCCACGAATCCGGGTCACCCACCGGGTCGCTCGACGCCAAACACACCGAACCCACCGAACGGTACGTAATCGCCGCCCTCTGATCCGGAGAGAAAATCACCTGCTTATCGCGACGCGTCGCAAAATATGAGAGCGAATCATTGGCACCGTACTGCTGCAGCAGGGCGCGGATCTTCAGCTCCTTCTCGCCGGTCCACGCATCCGGGGCACGATAACCGCGAGCCAACAGATACAGCGCCGCAACCAGCGAGGCACCGTAACCAAAAGACGCCAAGAAAGCCACCACATCAGCAGACCACACGCCAGGATGGGTACGCTCAATACCCATGCCGTGCATCAGCAACTCCCACGGGGTCACCGAACGCAACGGCTCCCACACGCCGATGTGGCAGAGGTACCAGAGCACCAGAGTAGTCAGCAGGATGCCGCCAACAGCCGTAGCCGCCGCACCCGCCCACGAGAGGCGACCAATGCGTGCCGGGAACGCCGAACGAATCGAGAAAAGGAAAGGCACCAGCGCACACGCAAACACGATGGAGAGCGTATCGACCGTCGAGGAGAAAATACGGTCCTTCGGCATAATCCCCGCGGGGAACACCAGCGTGAAGGCGCTATGGGTCGCAATCAGCGCGCCAAGCACCTGAAAAACGATGGCGGCAATGAGAGCGGCACGCTTGCGCACAATCAGCCCGGACACAAGCACAATCATCGTAATGGCGCTGGGTAGCGTGTGCGTGGAGGGAATATTCAGCAGGTCAGCGGTGACTTCCCACCAAGTGAAGCCGCGACCGTGCCGCAGAGGAGAGATAATCCACGCGAACGTGGTCAGTAGCGCGGCAAAAGAATACACCCCGATCACCACGCGTGCTGATATCTCTGCATACCTTGAGGGAGGCGCAGGCGCCTGTCTTGCTCGTGCTGTACGGCGACGTGAGGTAGTGCGGTGAGACATCATTATCAGCGAGGAATCGGGGTGTAGAGAAGGTAGTAGACCTTAGAGGTTCTGGCTAGGCTTCAGCCTTCGGGTCACGGTAGGTGCCCTCGAAGACGTCGGGGATGCCGTTGTCGTCAGCGTCCACGCTTTCCTTCTCAGCCAGGGCACGGTAGTGCTTGTTACGGCGAGACAGGATAGCCGCGCCCACAATGGCAGCCAGAACAGAGCCAACGAGAATCGCAATCTTTGCGTCTTCGGTGTGCGGAGAGCCGTGCGGGAAGGACAGCTCAGCGACCAGCAGGGACACGGTGAAGCCGATACCGCCGGTTGCAGCCAGACCGATCACGTCAATCCATGCGATGTCCGGATCGAGGTTAGCGTTCTTGAAGCGAGTCACGAGCCAGGTGGTGCCGAAAATACCGATGGTTTTACCGGCAACCAGTGCGACCATAATGCCGACCGCCACCGAGTCGGTGAGGGCGCGTCCGAGGCCTTCAAAACCGCCCACAGCCACACCCGCGCTGAAGAATGCGAAAATCGGCACGCAGATGCCGGTAGAGAGGGGACGGAATCGGTGCTCCAGCACCTCTGCAAGACCGTGTTCAGCCTGTGCCGCCTCGGAGCGAGCGGACATCTTCACGGGCACCAGGAAGCCCAGAACCACACCAGAAATGGTGGCGTGAATACCGGACTCGAGGAAGAGTGCCCAGGTGATAATACCCAGGGGCAGAAGCAGCAGCCAGGCAGCCAGCGGCTTCAGGTGCAGCATGGTCTCACCGCGGTAGGCAATGAACGCGAAAAGAGCGAGGGGAATGAGCGCGAAGAGCAGGTACTCGCCGTGGAAGTTATTGGTGTAGAAGATCGCGATAATGCAGATTGCAATCAGGTCATCGACCACAGCCAGAGTCAGCAGGAAGACACGCATCGCCGAGGGGAGGAAAGTACCCACGGCAGCGAGAACAGACACCGCAAACGCAATATCGGTTGCGGTGGGGATTGCCCAGCCGTGCAGAGCGGTGGGGCTGGTGAAGTTCAGCGCCGTGTAGATAATCGCGGGCACTGCCACGCCACCGAAGGCGGCCGCAATCGGCACAATAGCGGTGGAGGGCGACTTGAGGTCACCAATCACGAATTCCTTCTTCAGCTCCAGGCCGGTGAGGAAGAAGAAAACGACGAGCAGACCGTCTGCTGCCCAGGTTCCGATGCTCATCTGCAGGTGGTTGAAGCCGGGGATGACCGGGCCAACAACGGTGTCTCGCAGACCAAAATAGAAGGTGGATGCGGGGGTGTTGGCGAGTACTACTGCCAGCACCGTCGCAATCAGAAGTACGGTACCGCCGACTGATTCTGCACGCAGAATGTCGGCTACGCGGCGTGAGTTGCTATATGAGCCGCGGCTGAGGGTATCTGGATTGGTGTGAGTCATTCTCTCCTCTTTCTGCCGCGATATTATGCGGCATCTAAGGCTTTTAAGTTTACTCTGCACTGTATGAGTATTCGAGTAGCTTCTGGCGGCTTTTAGCTCATGGGCGGTGCACCGCGGTGTGCTTTCATGGCGTATATACATAAACGTTCCGCCCTCCCCACGGCGTGTGGGGAGGGCGGAACGTTTAATATTTTGCAGATATTCTGCGTGGTCGACTAGGTGTCTAGCCGCCTGAACGCAAGATTAGGAACCAGCGATTGCGGGTGCGCCGGACTCCTGGCCGTGGTCGTGTGCCAGCTCGCGTGCAACGTAGTTCTCCAGGTCGAAGAGGTTGCCGTTTGCGCGCTTCACGATGGTCACCAGGGTCTCCATGGTTGCAACTTCCTCAACCTGTTCCTTCAGGAACCAGAGGATGAACTGCTCGCCCAGTGCGTAGTTCTCAGCGCGTGCTGCGGAGAACAGGGCCTCGATCTGACCGGTGACAGCCTTCTCCTGTGCCAGGGACATGTCAACGATTTCCTGAACGTTCTCGAAGTCGTTCTTGACAGCGGGAACAGCGGGGATCTCGACCTTGTGGCCGCGGTCCAGCTTGTACTGAACCATCATGAGTGCGTGCTCGCGCTCTTCGAGGGACTGCTGGTAGAAGAACTTAGCCAGCTGGGGCAGGTCCTCACCGTCGAGCCAGATAGCCATGGACAGGTACTGGTGGGATGCAGCGAACTCGTGGCCGATCTGCTCGTTCAGAAGGTCGTAGAAAGACTTAGACATATGGTTTCTCCTTATATGGTGGTTGCTTTTGGGTGCCGGGATGGCGCGGTGCAACCTGTTGATATTTATCGTAAGGGGTGGGGTGCGCCATGTACAGAGAGAAAAGGCTAATCGGTGAATCAGATAAGGTACCCCTGACATATTGTCACCACAACCCTTAGTGTGGATGCCCTGAATACTTTCTTTGGATTGTGTGGTATTGGGTGTGTTTCCTTGAGATTTCGCGGTTTAACAGGGATAGACAGCGGGTTTAAAAACCACAAACCCTACGGCTCAAGGTAAACATAGAGACACCATGTTGGGTGCCTGCGCACGGGGCTAGAGGGCGCAAAAAATCTTAAAAATCTCTCGAAAATGCGGCGAAACTGATGTGGCTAGAACCCCGATGCGCCCCCAACCACCTCCGTAAAGGTTGTTCTGCGCGCGCCTTTAAAGAGATAAGGCACGTTCCCAATGGGAATGTGCCTTATCTCTGGTTCTCTCAACTCTCACCCGAAGGCGGAGGAGGTTATTGTGTGGGGTAGTTCCCACGCTGCAGTGCATCAATCGAGATGACGTTTGAGGGGGTGTTGCCGAGGACCGCCTCGCCGATTTCTGCGAGATGCTCAACCTGTTCGGTGGTCAGGTGGTCGAAAATTTGGCGGCGTACTTCGCTCACGTGGCCGGGTGCGACCTCCTGCACCTTCTGCTCGCCTGCGGGGAGCAGGTGGCAGATGCTGACTCGGCGGTCTTCTGCACTGAGGGAACGGCGGACGTAACCGTCCTTCTCCAGGCGTGCCACAACGCGGGAGAGGCGTGCCGGGAGGGTGTTGGTAGTAACTGCCAGCTCGGTCATGGTGAGGGAATGATCCTTGGACTCGGAGAGCATCGCGAGCACCATGTATTCGACAAAGCTAATGCCAGCTTCGCTCTGCAACTGGTTTTCCAGTTTGCGGGTGAGGCTGAAGATGATGGAGCTGATAAAGAGCCAGCCTTCTCGCTCTTGCGGGGAGAGCCACTGGATGGATTCGCTGTGTGCGGTATTGTCAGACCGCTGCGCAGACGTGGTTGGTATGGGCACGGGATTGGTTCCTCTTTTATCGGATATGGAGCTCCCTTATTAAGGGGAGGTGTGGTGTGCTGGCACCCATTGTAGCGAAAGGTCTTGCCCAGTAACCCTAAATTGGTACGGTCAAGTAATGGTTGACACTTTGGTGCTAATTTTTTGGAGGGTGCTAGGGTCATCTTTTTGCACGCAGCGACTATAAAAACCTTGGGTAGACAAGTGATGCACGACATATTTAAAAAGATTTCCGGTACAAGTATAGATGAGAACGTACCAAGAAGCATACTCATGAATTGAGCCAACTTCCGCGGAATATCAAGGTTTTTAGGGGTGTGGATGAAAATTCTAGGGAGTGTAAAGAGCTTGCCAAGGGTGAAAAATAACGAAACGATAACAAAATTTTTAAAAAAATCTCGGTTTTGGCTTTGCAACCGTAATGAAACCGTGTACACTAATTACATAACGGGGTCGAAGGAAGCCTCCGAGGCGAGACCGGAAGCTCGCTTCGATAGGTTCGACTCTCTATTTATCGGTGATTGTCGTCGGTGTACGAGTAACTCGTATTTCTACCGACGGATGTGCGGTGCGGGTGCAGTTCGTGGTTGGGCTGCATTCCGTACCGTATCTTTTTAACTCGAATTTCTATCAACTCACTCTAAGAGCATCCAATGGTCGGGTGCTCTTTTTCTTTGCCCTCATAGGGATTAGCAAGAGCGCCCCTGCGAACTAGGGGAGGAGCATGAATTGAGGGGTCTGCGTATCTGCACTGCGCACCTTGCAGCTGTGGTGTTGCTGCGCCGTATCGCGCCAGGAATGTTATCCATAGGGGTTATCCACAATGGTTATCCACAGTGTGGAGAACTTACACGCATGTGATTTGGTGAAGCTGGCGATGGTGGCAATGCAAGATGCAAAGAGGGGCCCAGTCGAAAAATTCTTGTAATTACAGGCTTTCGAGGCTGTTAAAAGCGAGGGTAAGTTCTTAAACAGAAGACCTTTTCACCTTTAAAACCGCGGAACCCGAAAATTTCCACAGCTGTGGATAACCCTGTGCACTTAATCCACCGCCTCCGGCGTAAGGAGGCGCGTAAGATCGCTCGGCGGCCCTGTTAGTACTCAATATTTTGGCTAGTAGAAGGAAAAACACCCCGAATGAGGGCGAAAATTCTGCAGTTTATCCCCCGCGCATCCCCAAAATAGGATGTTATCCACAGTAGTTATCCACAGTGTGGAGAACTTACAACTCTGTTATTCATATGAGTGCATACCCCGGTATTTCAAGGCAGAATAGGGTGCCGACCCCGAAAATCCTGTTGATACACAGGATTATCCACAGGTGTGGGGAAAAGTCTTCGCCTGAAATCCACATGCTCAAGCAAGGTCTTACATAAATGTGACGCACCCCAACTCATGAAAAGTAAAGTAAACGCTACGCTGGTAATCTTTAATACAAGCCAAGTTTTCTAATGAAAGGCATCATCATGGCTGAAAAGTACACCCTCCCCGAGCTCCCCTACGACTACGCGGCGCTCGAGCCCCACATCTCCGCAAAGATCATGGAGCTGCACCACGACAAGCACCACGCAGCATACGTTGCAGGCGCTAACGCAGCTCTCGAGCAGCTCGAAGAGGCACGCGAGAACGGTGCATACGGCAACGTCTCCAAGCTCTCCAAGGACCTGGCGTTCAACCTGGGTGGCCACACCAACCACTCCATCTTCTGGAACAACCTGTCCCCCGAGGGCGGCGACAAGCCCACCGGCGAGCTGGCAGCGGCAATCGACGAGTTCTTCGGCTCCTTCGACAAGTTCCGTGAGCACTTCACCAACGTTGCACTGACCATTCAGGGCTCCGGCTGGGCAATCCTCGCATGGGACACTGTTGGCAAGCGCCTCATCATCGAGCAGCTTTACGACCAGCAGGGCAACATCTCCGTTGCACTGATTCCCGTTCTGCAGCTGGACATGTGGGAGCACGCATTCTACCTGGACTACCAGAACGTCAAGGGCGAGTACGTCAAGGCATTCTGGAACATTGTGAACTGGGCTGACGTTCAGGCTCGCTTCGAGCGCGCAGTGTCCCAGACCAAGGGCCTGGTCCTCTAATCTAAGTTTTCGTCAGCGCGGTGAAGTAGCCGCGGTGAGGTAACTGAAACGGGTGTCCGGCGCCTCCATATTCGGAGGTGCCGGGCACCCGTTCGTTGTATTCAGATGCTGCCCCGCGGGGTTGGGTGCAGAACCCTAGAGCGCCAGCGTGCGGTCAATGCGGATGCGGCGGCAGAAATCCTCATCGTGGCTCACCACGATGAGCGCACCGGTGTAGGCTTCGAGTGCCTGCACCAGCCAATCCACCGAAGAAATATCGAGGTTGTTCGTCGGCTCATCCAGCATGAGCAGTTGCGGCACCGGATCTGCCAGAAGCACCTGCGCCACCGCGGCGCGGAACCGCTCACCGCCGGAGAGGTCACCGGTCTTATGGTGCACGCTCTCGCGGCGGAAAAGCAGGCGCGCCAACTGGTCGCGCAGATGCTGCTCGCTCACCCCGGGGTTAGCACGCTGCACGCTCTGCAAGAGGGTGAGCTGCGGGTCGAGGGTGATGCGCTGCGGAATGTACGCCCCCTCGAGGCAATAGTCGACCCGGTAGGCGGGCTGCACGGGGGAGCGGTACTCCGGGTCTTTTGCGTGGGCAATTGCCTCAAGGAGGGTGGTCTTGCCGCTGCCGTTCGCACCGGTGATGCGCAGATGCTCGGGGCCGCTGAGAATCAGGTGTTCGGGGTGCTCCACAGGGGTTCCCTGCCGGCTCTCGCCATCTGCCTCAACGGGTGAAAAATGCAGAGAATCAACCTTAGTGGGTTGCTGAGTGGTAAATGTTTCACGTGAACCCTGCTGAGGGTTAGTCCCACGAGAATCAACCCTGTGCAGCTCCAGTACCTTGCGCCCCGCGGGTAGGGGCTGCTGGCTCAGCTCGGCATAGATTTTCTCCTGCACGCGCACCTCATCCTGGGCGTTCTGGTATTCCTCCTGAGCCTGCTCCTGCTTGCCGACGCGCAGGCCGCGAAGCTTCGCCGCCGCCTGCCGGGAGGCATCTTTCGCTAGATCAAGAATCGTGTCCGGCTGGTCGTCCTTCCAGACCTGCGCCATGTTCTTCGAGATAATCTCCTGTGCCTGCACCCACTCACGATGCGCCGAACGCACCCGGTTCTTCGCCTCGCTCACGCGACGCTGAGCCGCCTGCTGTTCGGTGTCCAGCGCCTGCCGGTAGGTGCTGTAGTTACCCTCGAAGAGGCGCAGGTGAGCCAGCCCCTGGCGGTCGGCGTGAAGCTCGGCAATCACGTTCACGCGCTCCAGTAGGTCGCGGTCGTGGCTGATAATGAGCGCCGGGCAGGGCAGCGCCTCCAGTGCGGCGAAGAGCTGAGCCTTCGCCGCGGAATCAAGGTTGTTCGTCGGCTCATCGAGCAGAATGAACTCGGGGTCAGAAATCATCAGCGAGGCAAGCGCGGCAATGACCGCCTCACCACCGGAGAAACTGCGCATGCTGCGGGCAAAGAGTGCGCGAACCGCCTGCGGGTCGTCACGGTTAACCAGGGCCGCCGGGGTGAAACCGTAGGTCGCAAGAGCCGCCAGGGTGCGCTCCTCAACGTCCCAGTTATCCCCGATGGTCTCATAGAGTTCGGGGGAGTACTCGCCGGATTCCACCGCCTGTAGCGCCCGCAGAATCTCGGAGATTCCGCAGAGCTCGGCGAGGGTCTGCTCCCGGTCCAGGCCCAAATCTTGAGGTAGATACGCCATGTGTTCCGGCGCCGCCAAAGAACCGGAATCCGGGGTCAAATCACCCAAAATCAACCTCATGAGGGTTGTTTTTCCGCAACCATTATCGCCAATAAGGCCGGTTAGAGACGCCGAAAATACCGCCGAAAGGTTCGCAAAAAGCGGAGGCTGGCTCGGGTGCGCAAAGTGCAGATGAGCGATACTAATGTGCGCCGCCGCGTGGGAAGTGGCGTGCGAGCGGGCATCGCGGGAAGAAGCGGAACGGGGAAAGGTCGCCTGCGGCTGAAGTACGTGTGTCATACGAGCTCCTTGAGGTATGGATGCTCGGGTGCTCTCAAACTCCGACGGTGGTGCGTTGCAGTAGTGTGCCGGCGGTTTGGGGGTGCCTATGCTGAGCGCGTGGCGGTAAGAGGATCGCCCCAAAAAGAGCGCGAAAAAACCCGAGCGTAACGGTGGATGTACCTGTGCCCGGGTGCGTGCGCGCTGATGGAGACACGCAGAAAAATGGAAGTGCGCAGGGAGAATGTGTCTGTGCAAAAAGCTGCGTGAGCACGCGAAAAATTCTTCTGAGTCCGGGCTTATGCTCGGTGGGTCATTTCTTTGAT
>NZ_KV817366.1:31237-51555 GCF_001814645.1 Rothia sp. HMSC076D04
TTCTTTGATGCCTCCTAGATTCCGAAGGGCACCCCGGTCGCGCCTTGGGTGGCTTCGGTCAAACGATACGTTCAGCTCCGCCAGCTACCCCCGTGGTGGGGCAACATGGATAGAGAGCTGAGGACTCCAGCATAGGAACTGACTGGGCGCTGAGTCAAACACCCTCCCCTGTAGGAGAAGATTCAGCGTGCTGATTCCCTGAATGGTTCCTTCCCGAGAGTTTTTGTTGAAAGGTTGAGTGTGCGGTCAATGCGGATGCGGCGGCAGAAGTCCTCATCATGGCTCACCACAATGAGCGCGCCGGTGTATGCTTCGAGCGCCTGCACCAGCCAATCCACCGAGGAAATATCGAGGTTATTCGTCGGCTCATCCAATATGAGTAGCTGCGGCACCGGGTTGGCCAGAAGTACCTGCGCCACCGCGACACGGAAGCGCTCACCTCCGGATAAATCCCCAATGCGCTGATGTACGCTTTCGCGACGGAAGAGCAGGCGCGCCAGCTGGTCACGCAGATGCTGTTCGCTCGCACCGGGATTCGCCCTCTGTACGGTTTCAAGGAGGGTGAGCTCCGGGTCGAGGATGATGCGCTGCGGCAGGTATGCGGTGTTATCCAGACGGTAGAGCACTTGGTATGCAGGCGGCACTGGGGAACGGTAATCAGGGTCATTTGCGTGCGCTATCGCATTGAGAAGCACAGTCTTGCCACTGCCGTTTGCTCCCGTGATGTGCAGGTGTTCGGGTCCGGTCAGGATAAGAACCTCGGGAAAATCTTGGATTTGAAACAGATAATCAACTTTATATGGTTGTGTTTCACGTGAAACGGTGTTTTGGGTGTATGCCTTCTTAAGGTCGGCGCTCTGCGGTGTAGATGCGCAAGAGTCGTTCTTCACCCGATGTAATTCCAGTACCTTCCGCCCCAATGGGAGCGCATCCTGAGCAAGTTCCAGATAGATACGCTCCTGCACGCGCAGGTTCTTTTGGGCTTCTCCAACTGCTGCACGTGCATCCGCCACCATGCTTTCGTGGGCTGTGTGAAGTTTCCCGGCAGAGCGCTCTGAACTGTTTTTATCCAGGCCCATAGCCATGCCAGGTTTCCGCTTTGACCGTTCAAATTCGCGGCCTCGGCGGGCGTTGCGATCGAGCTTAATCTGGTTCTCGGTGCGCTCACGCACAGCCTTACGCGCCTCATTCTTCGCCTCGGTCACGCGACGCTGAGCCGCCTGCTGCTCGGCCTCCAGCGCCTGCCGGTATGTGCTGTAGTTACCCTCGAAGAGGCGCAGATGCGCCAGCCCCTGGCGGTCGGCGTGAAGCTCGGCAATCACGTTCACGTGCTCCAGCAGATCGCGGTCGTGGCTGATAATGAGCGCCGGGCAGGTGAGGGTTTCAAGAGCCGTATAAAGCCGATTCTTCGCCGAAGAATCCAGATTATTTGTGGGCTCATCCAGCAGAATGAACTCTGGGTCTGAATACAGAAGCGCGGTGAGTGCGGCTGTGACCGTCTGACCACCTGAAAAGGTGCTAAGGGGACGCATCAGAAGGTTGCGACGGGCCTGTGTATCGGTCGTAGTGAGGGCAGGACCAAAACCATGTTCGGCAAGGGCTACGAGGGTGCGTTCTTCAATATCCCAGGCGTCGCCTATGGTGTCGTAAAGGCTGGGGGAATATTCGCCCGATTCCAGCGCATCAAGCGCCTGCAGTATTTTTGTAATTCCAAAAATATCGGCAAGATGCTGATGCCCACTCAACCCTAAATCTTGCGGTAGGTACGCTATGTGCGGTGGGGTGCTGATTATGCCTTGACTAGGGTTTATGTCGCCAAGAATAAGTCTGAAGAGGGTAGTTTTTCCCGCGCCGTTATCGCCGATAAGCCCGGTGAGTGGCGCAGAAAATACCGCGGAAAGGTCTGTGAAAAGTGGGGGCTGGCTCGGGTGTGCGTACGAAATATGGTCGAGTGTAATGTGACGTGACATGGGCCGAGTTCCTTCGAATGGGTGCTCGGATTCCCGCCATCGTAGTGCACGTTAGGCATGAGAATATGAAAAAACCCGAGCGCGGTCTGTAGGTACACGTAAGCCCGGGTAGTGGGGTGGACGCATAAAAGCGCATTGACCTGGTGTTGTTGGATCCGGGCTTATGCTCGGTGGGTCATTTCTTTGATGCCTCCTAGATTCCGAAGGGCACCCTGGTCGTGCCTTGGGTGGCTTCGGTCAAACATTGCGGTCAGCTCCTTAGGTTACCCCCACGGTGGGGTAGCGCGGATAGAGAGCTGATGGCTTAAGCATAGAAACTGTGTGGGTGCTGAGTCAAACACCCTCCCGAAAAACCGCCTGACAAGTGCCGATACCCCCTAGAGAACGCAAAAAGAGGGGCGACACCGCACGGTGCCGCCCCTCCTTTTAGGCATTAAATCTGCGCGCGTACAACGCGCGAAAGGCTATTACGCCTCGTGGCGCTCGCGGTACATGCCCAGCGGGCCCGCATCCGCGTACGCCTGAGCGTCGTTGTAACGGTACAGGCGCGGCGGGCGGTGACGGGTGCCCTCCACGCGGCGGCCGGTGTCAATAATCGACTTCGATGCCGCAATCTGGCGGCGGAAGTTCGCCGGATCCAGGGTGCGACCCAGAATCGCCTCGTACACCTCACGCAGCTGCGCCAGGGTGAACTCCTCGCCCAAGAAAGAGTGCGCAATACGCGAGTACTCGACCTTGTTCTGTAGGCGGTAGAGCGCGTACTCAATGATTTCGTTGTGGTCGAAGGCGAGCTCGGGCAGCTCATCCACCGGGAACCAGCGGATGTTCTCGTGCACGCGAGTGTTCGCGACCTCGGTGGCGGGAATCGACGCCCAGTACACCACGGAAACCACGCGCTCGTGATCAGTACCGGGTGCCGGGTCGGGCTCGCCCACAACGCGGGCGGCACGCGCCTCGGGGGTGCGCAGAACGTCACCGAATGCGTAGAGCTGCTCCAGGTAGCCGGGCTGCAGGTTGGTTGCGCGCTTCAGGGTCGAAGCGGCTGCCTCTTCGAGGGAAAGATTCGGGTTGAGCGGACCGCCAGGAAGCGCCCACTGGCCCTTATAAGGCTCGCGGAGGCGGCGAACCAGCGGCAGCCACAGGGTCGGGTGGGTCTCGTTTTCCTTGGGACGCAAAGCTAGAATCACGGTTGAGACAGCGAGAGATACAGAGGTGTGGTCCACGTCGTTGTGCTCTTCAGTGGCGACTGCGCCGGGAAGAGGCTGGGATGCGATGCTCATTCAGGCCTCCTGTGCGAATGGGTATCGATAGGTGTGCATACTCTACCCATTTTAAGGGGTTAATAGGGTAAAAATGCACGCAAGGCACCCGCTGACCCGAAAACCGGTACCATCCGCGTCGTGTCAAGGGGAAAAGTTCAGGTACCGGACACACCAAAGCGCCCCTCCTATCTGTCCAATAGAACAGGCAGAAGAGGCGCCCAGAGTCTAACTATGCAATTCTAGGGTGCATGTCGGGGGTGCAGACTAGTCGATCTGCAGCTCGCCCATTGCTTCCCAGTCGTCGCCGTCGATCAGGCGAGAAATAATCTTCGGGGTTGCAGTCAGCAGCGGACGCATGTCCTTCATCGCCTGCTGGAAGTGGTCAGAGTTCACGTGCGGGCCAGCTGCGTCGTCGTTGAAAGCCTCGAGTAGAACGAACTCGTTCGGATCCTCAACGCTGCGGGACCACTCGAAGAACTTATTGCCTTCCTCGGCGCGGGTTGCCTCGGTGAAAGCGCGGGTCTTCTCAATCCACTGGTCAGCGTATTCGGGCTTGACGGGGAACTTTACAGCAATGAAAATCATCGGAACTCCTTGGTTGAAGAGTAGATACGTACGCTTCCAGTTTAAGCCCCGGGTGCTCGCCGGCGCTGAAGAATAGGGTTTGAGGTAGCGGTTTTAGCTTGTGGCTTTAACCGCTGTGTCGAGTGGCTTTTGTGGTTTAACGAGCCGCCGCCTTGAGAACCTGCAGGGCGCGTTCCAGCGCCGCACGGTCTGCCGCGATGGCTGCAGCCCTCTGCGGGCTGGCGGAGTCGCCTCCGAATGCCGCGTTGTAGTACATGCCGTCACCCAGAAGCAGTACGGCGCGGGCAATCTGTTCATCACCCAGCTCGGCGAGGACGAGCGCATGCCAGCCATCCTGTACGCGGCTCATGGTCTGCTGGGCAAGCTCGTTATTGCTCTGTGCCAGGCGGCTGAGAGCAATGAGGGCGCGGTCGAAGGGGGAGTTATCTGGCGTGGAGGAATTGATGTAGTAGGCGCTTGCCCCCTCGGGTGCCTGCTCCATTGCCGCGAAGTCCTCTTCAGCCAGGGTGAGGGTGCGTTCTGCGAGCGCCTCAAGTAGCGCCTTCTTGGAGGCGAAGTGGTAGAGTAGCCCGCCCTTGGAAACCTTGGCGGCGGTGGCGACGGCGTCGAGGGTTGCGGCGCGTTCTCCCGAGCGAATCAGCAGGTCGATGTAGGTGTCGAGGATGTGTTCGCGGGAGTTGTTGGCGCGCTGTTTGCGGTGGTTGGGGGTGGTCATGGGTACCAGTCTAACCGCTTGAAACTATACCGTCCAGTTGGTATAATCTTCGTTTATGGCCCCGTCCGGACCCCTAAAACCTCACTAAAAGACCTAGCCCAAAAGACAGGCCGAGCTGATGCCGCCGCGTCCGCCGCATCAGCCGACACCTTATAGACGCACGAAAACAACCCATGACGAATCACAATCCGCACACCACGGCTCTGCCCATTCACGCCCCCGACCAGAAGACCAAGCGCTGGGCGGCACTCGGTGTGCTCATGCTCCCGGTGCTCCTGGTCTCCATCGACAACACAGTGCTTGCCTTCGCGGTGCCCGCAATCGCTAAGGCGCTGAGCCCCTCCTCCGCGGAGCAGCTGTGGATCGTTGACTCCTACTCCCTGGTGCTCTCCGCCCTGCTCGTGCCCATGGGCGCTATCGGTGACCGCATCGGTCGCCGCAAGCTGCTGCTCATCGGCTCGACCGGCTTCGCGGCAATCTCTGCGCTCGCGGCATTCGCGCCCTCCGCGCTGATGCTCGTGGTTGCCCGCGCCCTGCTTGGCATTTTTGGCGCCATGCTCATGCCGGCAACCCTGTCGATTATTCGCAATATCTTTGTGGATGCGACCGAGCGCCGCATCGCTATTGCCGTGTGGGCTTCGGGCTTCTCGGCGGGTGCGGCGCTGGGCCCGATTGTGGGTGGTTTCCTGCTGGAGCACTTCGACTGGGGTTCGGTGTTCCTGCTCGCTGTGCCGATTCTGATTCCTCTGCTGATTCTCGCCCCGATTATGGTTCCCGAGTCGAAGGACCCGAACCCCAGCCCGGTGGATCCGCTGAGCATCCTGCTGATTATGACCGGCATGACCGGCATTACCTTCGGTCTGACTCACACCTCCGAAACCGGGTTCGATGCGGTGGCTATCAGCACCATCCTTGCCGGCCTGTGCTTCATTGTCCTGTTCGTGCTGCGTCAGCTCAACCGCGAGAAGAACGATATTCAGCCCATGCTGGATGTGCGCCTCTTCCGCAACACCGTGTTCACCGGCGCGATTACCGCAAACCTCATCTCCATGATGGTGGACGTTGGCTTCATCTACTTCGCCTCCCAGCACCTGCAGTTGGTCTCCGGTCTGCCGCCCATGTACGCCGGTATGCTGCTGATTCCCGGTACCCTGGCGATCATTATCGCCGGTCTGGTGATTGCGCGCGTGGCGGTGCACTTCCACCCGGCGCAGGTGGTGTCTTTCGGTCTGGCGCTCCACGCTGCCGCGTTCGCGGTGCTCGCCTTCCTGGGTGCGCACAACGACTTGGTGATTATCCTGATCTTCATTGTGCTCGGTACCGGCATCGGTATTGCGCAGACCATTTCGAACGACCTGATGCTCTCCAGCGTGCCGCCGCGTAAGGCTGGTGCGGCATCCGCGATCTCGGAGACCTCCTACGAGACAGGTACGGTGCTCGGCACCGTCATCATTGGTGGCATGCTCACCGCCGTCTACCGCGCAAATGTGGTTGTACCCGACGGCCTGGATGAGACTCTCGCCGACCACGCCCACGAAACCCTCGGCGGTGCCGTGACGGTCGCAAGCCAGGTGGGTGGCGAGCAGGCGAACCAGCTGCTCTCCTCCGCATTCGCTGCCTTCGACTCCGGCGTGGTGCTGAGCTCCGCATTCAGCGCCGTGCTCATGGGTGTTATGGCCGTCATTAGCTACTTCATGATCCGCAAGGCACCGCGCGAAATGAAGCCCGCTGACCACTAATTCCGCGCACTAAACCTCATAGATAAGCCCCGCCTGCCGTTGCTCTTAAGCATCGGGAGGCGGGGCTATTTTTACGCACCCACCTGCGCATTTAAAGGTTCAGCACAGGTGCCGGTGGTACGGTAAAACAGCGGGCATCAGCCCCGACCGCAGAGGAACCAGCGGCTCCACACAATCAAGGAAGAACGCCACCATGGGACTCAAAGACTGGATAGCACCCTTTATTACGCTACTCATTGGTGCTAGCACCATCTTCATCTCCTACAAGAACTACCAGGCGCAGGCGGCGGCAAAACCCTCCGAACTGGCGCGACTGGAACTGTGGAGCAAGCTCCTCACCGAAGCCGGCTTGGACCTCAACGCCCTACCCGACCCCGAAAAGCTCACCTCCGACCAGCGCGTCGTCCTCGAAAACTACCGGGTCTTCCTCAAGCGTGCGTCCCTCGAATCGAAGCTGCGTAAAGTTGGCATCGACAGCAACCGTATCTTCAGCCTGCTCATGAAGCGTGCGCACTCTTCCGTGAAGCCTACGCCCATCCCCATTGGCGACTCGATTAGCTACTACCGCCTGATTCTACGTGCCCTGCTGTACATTTGGGTTCCGCTGGCCGTGATTTTCATCGGCGTGCCCATCATCGTGGTCACCATCGCCTACCTGATTGGCCTGTTCACGAACCACCGCGGCAATCTGTCTGACTTTGCACTCTCCCCGCTCGCCGTGGTGCTCCTGATTGTTGGTGCGGTCGCCGTCGGTGCCCTCGTGTACCTGCAGAACCGCATTATCTCCGCCATTATCGCGAACAATGTGTACTTCTACTTCTGGGATATTTACGGCTCCAAGAAGGGCGCTCGCGACTCCAAGGACGCCTACAGCGAGCGCCTGGCGGCTAAAACCTACGCCGACCAGCTGTTCCTCGGTCAGCAGGAGTTCGCTCACCAGTTCCGCGAGAACATGTACATGGCGGGTATTCAGGAGATTGATGAGTACCCGCGCGTGCTCAGCGACAGCGTGATGCTGCCGCGCAACTACCGGGTTGCGGAAACCACCGAGGGTGAGGACCGTATCGACCGCTTCGTGAACTGGGTGCGCTCCAAGATTGGTTTTGAGCGCCTGGAACCGCGCATCATCTACAGGCTCGAACATAAGGACGCGCACAAGGATGCGAAGAAGGAATCCGCGCACGGTGAGCCGGTAGCTACTGAGCAGGGTGTTTCTGGGCAGCCCGTAGATACTCCGGCTCAGGATAAGGATGCGCAGAAGGCTCCGGAGGCGTCTGTTTCGGAGGAACCCATCGTTGCGGAGGTGCCCGTTGAGGTACCTGCCAATAATCCTACTGACGTGCTTGCCGGGGATCTAGCAGATGCACCCACCGAGCCCGTCACCGGAAGCGCCACCGAACCCTCTGCCGTATCTGGGGTATCTGCCGCATTCGGAGAGGATGATCCCACGGAGGTGTTCAACCCCATCACACAGAACGCCGCTATCGGCGAGAAGGCTGACGATGAGAAACCCAAAAACTAAATAGCCGCCCGGAGCGCAGAAAATCTCCGGAGCACCACATTCCGGGCATGAGAAAAGGGTCGCAGCCTACGAATCGCCATTGAATCGTAAGCGTGCGACCCTTTTCCTTTCCCTTCAAGGAGGAGCAGAATCGGAGGTACCGCCCGACCAAGAAGAGCCAAATGATGCGCCCCTCCACCAGTAGAGGTTGCCTGGCAGAAGAACCCGCCGAAGCAGGTTGGCAGAGCGCCCGGCAGAGGGTGCATCACGCTTGAGGAACCGCCCCAGAGCCCACCGGAGAGGGGGCTGAGGGAACAGAAAACCCCGAGCTGGCGCATCTCTACATCTTCAGATTTCTTACATCATCAGAAAATAACTACATCTCGGGGTAGGGGAGGACGATTCGCGCTCCGGGTGGGACCTACCCACTCCCACCCGGAGGCGAATCGTGGGGATGTTCGCAGTGTATTGAATACATCCCACCGAAATCCCTAACGAACGTTCGGGGTTTCAGTATCAGCGGTATATGAGCCTACCGCAGTCTATGCCGCAACCTCGGGGTCGCGGGAGATAACAACCTTCACCACGTTGTGCTCAGCAGCGTGGCTGAACAGGTCGTAGGCTTCCTCGAACTGGTCGAACGTGAAGCGGTGGGTTGCCATCGCCTTAGCGTTCAGACGACCCGAGCGGACCATGTTCAGCAGGTTACCGACGGTGTTGCAGTTGACCAGACCCATGTTGATGCTCACGTTAGAAATCCACATGGTGTTCAGCGGCAGCTCAACGGGCTTGCCGTGCACGCCGGCATTCGCGATGTTGCCGTAGGGGCGAACAATCTTGGTGCAGGTCTCGAAAGTCTGCGGAACGCCCACAGCCTCAATTGCCACGTCCACGCCCAGGCCGTCGGGGGAGAGTGCCTTAATCTTCTCGATAAAGTCCGGGTCGCCCGCGTTGACCTTATCGGTTGCGCCCAGCTCCAGCGCCTTGTTCATGCGGTTATCGTCAAAATCGACGGTGATGACGCGACCGGCACCGCAGAGGTTAGCGGTCATGATAGCGCCCAGACCCACGGGGCCTGCACCCACCACAGCGACGGTGTCTCCGGGCTTGGTGTGACCGTTCAGAATACCAATCTCAAAACCGGTGGGCAGTGCGTCGGTGAGGAAGAGGACGTCCTCATCGGTCAGGCCCTCCGGAACCAGGTGAACCGAGGTCTCTGCGTAGGGAACACGCACGTACTCTGCCTGGGTGCCGTCAATCATGTAACCGAAAATCCAGCCGACACCACCAACGGTCTGGCAGTGCGAAGGCTGGTTCGCCTTACAGTAGGAGCACTTACCGCAGCTGGTCACGGCGGGGATGATGATGCGGTCGCCGACCTTCAGGTCAGTCACCGCGGAGCCAACCTCGGTAATGGTACCGACAGCCTCGTGGCCCAGGATGCGTCCGTGGTCCACCTCGGGGCAGTCACCCTTCAGGATGTGCAGGTCAGTACCGCAAATGGTGGTGGTGTCGACACGGGCGATAACGTCCGTGGGCTCAAGAATGGTGGGGTTCGGGACTTCCTCCCAGGCGCCCTTCTGATCGGGGCCGTGGTATACATATGCCTTCATGATGACTCCTTCTTTGAAGCTCTAATGAGGGTGCAGTGACTGCTTTATCACTACATGTATCAACCCATAAGAAATATTTGATAGGTTGTATTTTCATTAAACCCGACGTGTTGAATTATGCGCTTTTATTACGCGGAGTGTATCTTTTGGTTCTTTAAACATGAACATGATTCACTTTGGGTATTTAAGACCTGTAAAAAACGCACGAGGCGCACCCCCCAAACAGGGATGCGCCTCGTGCGTTTACTCGTGCGTTTAATCGAGGAAAGTTGGATTGAGTCGAGGTTGAGCTGGGTTTAATTCTTCAGCTGGGCACGCGCTCGCGAACGAACCGCCGTCACCGCCCACACCAGCACAAAAGCCGCCACCATCGACAGCACAATCGTGCCACCGGTCGGCAGGTTAAACGCCCACGACAGGTACAGGCCAACAATCGAACAGATACCGCCAAACACCGGCGAGAACACCATCATCGACCCCAGACGGCGGCACGCCAGGCGGGCAGCCGACGCCGGAATCACCAGAAGCGCCAACACCAGCACATTACCGAGCGTCTGCAAACCCAGCACCACAGAAATGGTCACCAGAACGTACAGCACAATATCCAAGGCAAGCACCGGCAGGCCCATCGCGCGGGCACTCTCACGGTCCAGGCTGACCGTCACAATCTGGCGGTGGAACAGCCACAGCACCAGCAGAATAACGGCACCCATAATCGCCGCCTGGGTAATGTCCTCATTCGAAACACCCACAATCGAGCCGAACAAGAAATCCTGCACCGACCCCGAATAGCCCGGCGCCAACGAAATAATCACAATACCCAACGCAAAAGACGCCGCGAAGAAAATACCGATCACGGAATCCTCGCGCAACCGCTGATTCTGGCTAAAAATAGCCACCAGAATAGCCGTCACCACGCCCGCAGTCAGACCGCCCATGACCAGGTTGCCACCCAGCACGAACGCCACCGCAAGACCCGGGAACACCGAGTGCGCCACCGCATCGCCAATGAAGACCATGCCGCGCATCAGCACGTGGCAGCCCACCACACCGGTAACCACCGACGCGAGTAGCACCGCCGCCAGGGCGCGCGGAAGGAACGCCAGAGACGGGTTGAACAGGTCGGCAAGAAAATCGATAGGAGTAATCAACGGGCACCCCCGGTAGAAGCAGTATGGGCGGGGGAGAGGGAATAATCAGAAGCGCAGGAATCGGGCAGCTCGTGGCCGTACTCATCCAACGCACCACCGGCACAGGTGAAGCCCGTGCGGGCGTGGCCCTGCGCCTCCTCAATATCGTGACCGTGCAACCACGTATGCAGCTGCTCCAAGCTAAAGGAGTCCGCCGGACCATCCAGGTGAATATTGCCGCGCACACCGCACAGACGCGAGCAGGACTCACGCGCCGCCAGCATGTCATGCGTAGACATCAGAATCGTGATGCCCTCACCCGCCAACTCACGGTACAGGCGAGTCAGAGTGGTCTGAGTCGGTGCATCCACGCCCGTAAACGGCTCATCCAGCAGCAGCAGGGAGGGGTTCGCCGCCAAAGCGCGCGCCAAAAGAACCCTCTGACGCTGACCACCGGAAAGCTCCGCGATGGAAGCATCCTGCAGGTGCAGAACATCGGTGCGTTCCATCGCCGAAAAAACCTGAACCCAATCCTTCTTCGCCGGGCGGCGGAAGAACCCAATCTCACGCACGCGACCGGTCATCACCGTGTCCTTAACGGTCAGCGGAAAATCCCACTGGAACTGGTGCTTCTGCGGCACATAACCAATATGCGCACGCGCCACACGCGGCGACTCACCCAGCACCCGAACCTGACCGGACGCCGGGCGAATCAGACCCAAAATGGTGCGCAACAGCGTGGTCTTACCGGCACCATTAGCACCAATCAGACCCGCAAACTCGCCGCGCTCCAGGGTCAGGGACAGATCCTTGAGGATGGAACGGCGCGCGTAGCCGGCGTACAGGTTTGAAATCTCTAGGACGGGCTCAGTACCCGCTGTTACCGATGCGCTCACGAACGGTCACCGCGCACTTCATCCAGAGCCTCACGCTGAGCGGAGGCGCGGCGGCGACGGGAGGCGATGAACGCGCCCACGCCCACCACGACCACGATGCCAGCGACAATAGGACTCCAGGAAATCGTGAACTCAGCACGGAAACCGCTCTGGTCACTCGCTGCGGCGGCAGAAGAAGAACCGGATGCCTGAGTACCGGATGCCTGAGTACCGGATGCCTGAGAAGCAGAGGTAGACGAAGCATCGGAGGAAGCAGAAGAAGCCGAGCCCGAGGAACCGCGAGCCTGCGCCTCCATCGCGTACAGGGCATCAGCGCTCGCAGAATCACCCACCGCAAACTTCAGGTAGCGGGTATCAGACACGGTCGAACCGTCAGACAGCTCAGCGCTCGCGGTAACCTTCAGCAGGTACTCGCCCGGGGCGGTGAATACCCAGTTCGCGTGGGTGTGAGTGTTCTTCTCGACCCACAGCTTCTGCGGCTCACTCTTGGTCGAGGACCACAGCACCTGCGGTGCCGAGAAGTTGCCGTTCTCCAGGTACAGGCTGAACGTGCCGGGGCCGCTCACCTGCTCCAGGGTCAGGTTCACGCCGCGGTTCAGCTTGGACACCAGCTGCGGATCCTGAGTGTTCCAACCCGGCCAGATCACGCCCTTAGTTTCGGTCTGCGGAATGACGTACACCTTAGACCCGGCGGGCGCACCCACGAAGGAGTAGCGCGGGTCGTTCGGCACCTCAAGGATCGCCTGGTCGCTACCGCGGTAGATGACCTCGTCCAGGCTGCGCCAGACGGGGGTTTCACCGTGGTCGTCGTGGAGCATGAGCTCAAACTTGCCGTTGTTGAAACGAGGACCCATATCCACGTGACCGGCAGAAATTTCGGTGCGGCCGGATGCGACCGGCTGCTCCGCCGACAGGGTCTGGGTGAGGGCGCGCTCGCCGCGGCTGAGGTTGCTGTCGCTCGGCTGAGCCGAGGCGCTCTCGGTGGTTGCCTCAGTGGTTGCCGGGGTGGTCTCCGCGTGTGCCATACCCAGGGGTGCGAGCATGAGGCTGGCGCCCAGAGCCAGGGCGGGCAGGGCGCGGCTACGTGAGGAGCGGGAGGGGGTGGTTGAGTTCATCATGAGGACTTCCTTGGATCATGACCGAAACGGTGTGTGAAAGATTATCTATATGCTGATACGGCTATATGAGCTTGTGGGTAGCTTAAAACCGGGTTATAAGGTGCTTGCCTCCGAGCAGCTAGCACCCGAAGAATCGCCGCCGGAACTAGCCCCCGAGCACAGTGCAATCGTGTGAGCATTCGCCAGCATCATCTGCGCGTAGTGAGGAGCCTGTGCATCCAGAGTGTCCGAATAGAGCACCCCGGTACGTACCTGAGCCTCCCGAGCCAGCTCCGTGAGAACCGGTGAACGCATCGCCGTGGACTTGTCCAGATAAATCGCTGGAACCTTCAAATCCTCGACCGTGCGACGCAGACGCTGACGCTGCTGAATACTCGGCTCGCCGCTGGCACTGGCACTCACGAAACCGGCAATGTGCAACCCGTAGGTGCTCGCCAGGTAGCGGTAGCCGTCGTGCGTGGTGACCAGGTTGCGTGCCGACTCCGGCAGGCCCCCGTACACCTGACGCAGCTGAGCGTCTAAGGTGTCAAGCTCCTTCATGACCTGCTCGGTGCGGGTCGCGTACTCGCTCGCACCCTCCGGGTCGGCGGAGGTGAGTGCGTCACGGATGACCTGCACGCTCGCCTTCGCGTTCGGCACCGAATGCCAAATGTGCGGGTCAATTTCGCCGTGTACGTGCTTGCCCAGAACGGCCTGCGCCAGCAGGTACACCTGACCGCGATGCTCCGAAGCACCCGACCGCAGGAAACGGTAGCTGCCGCCGGCGGGCACCTCCTGCAGGGTGCGGGAGGGGACCGCGACCACGGTGCGGTTCAGTTCGTACTCTACGGCGCCCTGGGAGGAATCCGCGCGAAGCACGAGCCTGCCGTCGCCGGTACGTGCCGTAATATCGGCGTGACCTGCGGAAAGAACCTTGATGTCCGAGGCAGAAACGTTCTGTTCCTTCGCCAGACGGTCCACCAGCTGTTGCGGGTCACGACCAACCGCGCAGTACAGGGTGCCGCGCGAAGAACGCACCGACTCCGGCGCATTGACCGCGGTGGCGCTCAGCTCAATGGCGTACTCGCCGGCATCACTAAACGCCCACGACAGATGCGTATGCGCCTGCAACGGAAGCTCCAGCGAACCCATATCGCCGGTACGGATCGCGGTGTCCCCCTCACGGGTGAGGTTCACGCCGCGCGCATGCGAATCGCACAGCATCTCCACCGCACCGAAGGTCTGCGTAATGAACGCAGCCAGCTGCGCATTCGACGAATCGGTAGAGGTGCGCGCCCGCACGCTCTGCACCTCAAAGCGCATTCCCGCATCCGAAGAATCGGCGGGGGCAGATTCGTTCTGCCCGCCCTCTTCAACGCGCAAACCCAGCCAGATGGAGTCCAGGGAGGCATCCTCAACAATGGCTTCCAGCTTGCCGCCGTACTGCTCAATCTTCTCCGCAACCGCCACGGACACAACGCCTGCGGGCAGGTTCGCCTCAACCATTTTGCTGAGCTTACGCTGCTCCAGCAGCAGACCGTTCGTCAGGGCGCAGCGGGCGTAGGCGACATCGCGGATATCGCGCAGGCTCGGCTCATACGAGTGCGGGTCAGCACCGGCGGGCACCAGGGAGTGCACGCTGGCGCGCTCTCCTGCAATCTGCTGAGCCAAGTCCGCCAGAATCGGGGTCGTGGCGACCACGCGCATCCGGTCGGAGGAGGCATTCACGGTGCTGGCGCATCCGCTCAGTGCGAAGGCACCAGCCCCCACCCCCGCACCCACCGCAATACGGGAGGCGAGGGTGAGGGCGGTACGCCGACTATAAGCGTGTGCGCGGTTGCCGGTATGCCCGCTATGCGGTGTCACCGCTGCGGCCCTTTCGGCGTGCCGAACGCAGAATCATGGCACCGAGTGCCAGCGCCAGAATGGAGGTGCTGACCATGAACGGGTCGATAACCACACCGGTGTTCGGCAGCTTACCCGCCGCGGCTGCCTTCTGGGCGTTCGCGAGTTCCTGGCTGGTCAGGGCGCAATCCTCACCGGAGGCGGTCTTACCGACGATGCGCACCTTGGATCCGTCGGGCTTGGTGACGATGCCGGTGGCTTCGTCGACGGTGCCGTTGACGGGGTTCTTTGCGGTGCTCTTCTCGCCGCCGTTGTTGGCGCCGTTAGCGCTGTTAGCGTTGCCGCCGTCCTGCTTGGTGTCTGCCGCACCCTGCGCGTTGTTGCTTGCCGGGGCATTATCGGGGTTGCCGACGGTGAAGTGCAGAACCGATTCGCTGCTGACCTGCTGGCCGTTCTTCAGGCGTGCCGTCCAGCCGATGGTCACGGTGTAGCGCCCCTCAGCGGTGAACACCCAGTTGCTGTGCTGGTGGGTGTTTGCGGGCACCTGGAAGGAGCCGCCGCTACGCGAATCGAAGACCTGCTGACCGGCGGAACCGAAGTTGCCGGAGAGGAAGGTGGACATGGTGCCGGGGCCCTCAAAACCGTTGAGGCTCATGGTGACGGGGCCGTCGAGCTGCTTGAGCAGTTCGGGGTCCTGGGTGCTCCAGCCGAGCCAGGGCACGCCCTGCTGCTGGGTTGCGCCGATCATGTGCACGGGGGTGCCCGCCGGGGCGATGTTCTCCATGCCTGCGGGCAGGTTGATCTTCGCGGCGTCATTGAGTACGAACTCGAGGGCGCCGGGGGAGACGTGGCGGGCGGGGCTGGTGCGGTCGTCCTTCACACTGCTGGTGAGGTTGCCGCCGTTGAGGATCGGGCCTACGTCGAAGTGGCCGTGGGTGACTTCTTCACGGCCGCTGTGCTCAGCGGTGTTGACCACGGCGAGGGTGGGGATGCTGGTCGGTGCCTGGGCTGCCTGGTTGCTCTGCTTGCTGTCCTTCTGAGCGTCCTTGGCATCTTCGGCGGGAACCTCGGTGGCGATGCACTGCTGGTTCAGGCTGCCGGGCAGACCGGAGGATAGCACGCCGCTACCGGTAATGCCGCCGCCGTTGCTGGGTGCGCTGATGTTCTGGGCGTTGGAGCCCTTCACACTGGATCCCTTCGGGCTGGTGGCATTGCCGTCCTTGTTTTCACCCTTGTCAGAGCCGTTATTGGTGTTGTCGGTGCCGCTGATAGCGGTTACACCGGATCCACCCTGGGATGCCTGCTCACCATTCGCTGCTGCCTTCGCGCCGTTCGGGTCGGTCACCTGCGCGGCGTTCTGACCGTTCACGGATCCATCCACGCGGCGAATACCGGTGGATGCGCTCGCCTCAGCAGAAGCGCTCGCCTCAGCACTTGCGGAGGTAGATGCGCTGGGGCTGCTGGTGGCGCTCTCGGTGGCGGTGGAGGTCGCCTCGGGGGTAGTGGTTGCCTCGCTCGTGGCGTCCTTGGTCGCTTCCTTTGCGGCGTTCTGTGCGTTCAGGAGCTTGAAGCCGTCCTCAGCGTTAGTGCCCACGGCGATGGTGTAGGTCGCCTCGGAGCTGACCGGGGTGCCGTCGGCAAGGGTTGCGGTGGCACGGAAGGTCAGCTGGTAGATGCCTGCGCGGGTGAATGCCCAGCTGAGGTGCTCGTGACCGCCAGAGGTGATGGTGTGCGGTGCGAGCTTGTCGTTGGTGCTGAAGACGCGCGGGTTGTCGCGACCGGATTCGGTGAAGACTTCGGCGCGGCCGCCTTCGGGTACGCTGCTGCGCACGAGTTCAAGGTTGATGGTGTTGTCCTTGAGTGCGCCGGGGCGGATTC
Organism: Rothia sp. HMSC076D04; assembly: GCF_001814645.1. Lineage (NCBI taxonomy): Bacteria > Bacillati > Actinomycetota > Actinomycetes > Micrococcales > Micrococcaceae > Rothia > Rothia sp. HMSC076D04. The sequence continues at coordinate 47,469 of NZ_KV817366.1, forward strand.
CTTCCGCACCGAGGCCGGGGTAGAGCAGGCCGCGGGTGCGGGTGGAGGGAATGTAGAAGATGTCGGTGCCTTCGGGGGCAATGTAGTCGTAGCCTGCTACGACGTTGGTGTGTGCATCCTCGACGTCGGGCAGGTGGAAGACGGTGCGGGCGGGGTTGAAGCGTCCCTGCTGGCCGGGGCCGGTGTCTGCGAGGGTGGCGAGGGTGAACTGGTTGCCGTCGAGGAATGCGTTGAGCATTTCGGTGTGTACGCCCGCGATGACGTAGTCACCTTCGTAGTTGACGTAGGCGCGCGACTCGGTACCTGCCTGGGTGCCGGTCTGGTTTTCCTGTGCCTGTGCGGCGGTGAAGGTGCCGACCTGGGGGAGGGCGAGGGGTGCCCCGAGTGCGAGGGTGCATCCGAGGGTGGTTGCGCTGAGTAGGCTCAGGGGTTTGGTGCGTCCTTGCATGGTGGCTCCTTGGATGACTGCTCGTTGGCTGGCGCGTTGCCCGATGCTTTCGGGGTTTGCCCGATGCTGGGTCCGGCGGCCTGTTGCCGGTTTCTCCCCTGCGTCCGGGGTGCGCTCTGCCGTGTTTTTCTCTTTGTGGATGTACGTGGTGTGCGTTTTTGGGCGCGCCTCGGCGCACACGTGTTTCTGAGAATCACTATACTCACTTAGGTTCTAAATGACAATTATTTGCAAAAGAGCTACCCTAGGAAATAGAAAAATGAGAAAGGTTGTCATGAGCTCTCAGAAGCAGACCCAACGACGGGTCACCACACACACCCCCGCACTCTTCATCCCCGGCGGCAAGCCCGCCCTCCGCCGCGCAGCCGCATTCCTTTCCGCCGCAGCGCTGCTCGCGCTCGCCGGCGCTGCCCCCTCCCTGCCCGCCGCAGCAGGCCCCGACGACGGCAAAATCGTCACCACCAAGGGCCACGTTGACGCCCCCAAGGCATACTGGGACGAGCAGAACGGCACCTTCGTCCTCATGAACGAGGCGAACCCCTACAAGACCGGTGCAGACACCTACGAACTGGACAAGACCGTCAACTGGGTCGGCAAGGGCTACAGCACCAGGGACGGCAAGTCGCAGTACACCATGACCCTGGGCGACTCGCCCTCCCTGGCGTTCCTCGGCGAACCCGGCCAGACCCTCTACATGGCACCGCACCTGACCTACGGCAACCAGGACCCCATCTGGGCTGGCCTGGGTGCCTCCACGAAGGTGCCCACCGAGCGTTTCCGTGACGGCGTGTTCGCTACCGACATTCTCTCCGTTGAGGGCCCCGGCCGTATGGAGCTCTTCCGCTACAACCCGGACGACGCCCCCGCTGACGTGTACCGCATGCTCTCCAGCAGCTCCACCGGCTGGCACTCCTGGCTGCTCGACAAGGGTAGCCACACCCACAACACCACGACCTTCACCCGCCCCGGCCGCTACGTGGTCACCTACCGCACCGTGGCGCGCTCCACCGACGGCCGCATCATTAGCTCCAAGCCGTCGAAGCTGGTCTGGCAGGTTGGCGGCATGCAGCCCGTGCTCGGTGACGGCACCCCCACCGCCGTGCCCACCGTCGACCGCTACAACGCGGCACCCGTCGGTGACCTGGACGCCGCAAAGTACATGCTGTCCGTGGCACCGCACCGCCTGGACGCCGACCCGGCTAAGAACAAGGATGCCGACGACAAGCTCAGCGACATCACCTTCACCGCCGCGAACAAGAACCTCAAGGGCACCCTGACCCTGTACAACAACGGCTACTTCCTGACCGACCTGCCGGTCGTGAACGGTACCGCCACCTGGTCTGAAATGCTCGGTAGCGAAGGCTCCCAGCTGCAGGCGGTCTTCACCCCCGACACCTCCGACGAGAATAGCGCGGAGGCGTCCCGCTGGATCTCGCACAAGCTCACCTACGAGCCCGGCAAGGCTGAGAGCGTGTACAGCGATGACGGTAACGGCTCCTGGCCCGAAGAAATCCCGGATCAGGCGAACACCGTACTCAGCACCCAGCAGTACACGCCGACCAGCATGGACTACGACGTGACCGTCACCCCGAACGGCAATGGCTTCAGCACCGTTGAGGTCCGCTTCAAGGACCCGAAGGTGCGCGGCTTCATGCGCGGCGGCTTCTACGCCCAGGATGACCCGGTGTACCCGTACCTCGACCTGGAAGGCTCCGTTGAGGATGGCGTGGCGCGCTTTACCTTCCGTGACGAGTCGTTCTACAAGGGCACGGCTCTGCGCGTGAAGATGCTGACCCACCCGGATATGAACGCTTCCGCCTCCACCACTGAGGTTGCGGCGAACTACGAGCCGGGCACGAAGTACACTGCGCACGGTGCGTTGGCTCCCGATAGCGCACCCATTAGCGATGCGCCGAAGCCTGCTCCGGTGGATCCGTCGCCGAGCGCTGAGCCTACCGTCGCGCCCTCTGCTGAACCTTCTGCTGAGCCGAGCGAGGCTCCTTCCGAGGCTCCGACCGCTGAGCCCAGCACCGTTCCGTCGGTGTCCCCCAGCGAGGTTCCGACCGTGCCTGCGGTGCCGACCGCCTCCGCAGAACCGAGCGTGCCTGCTCCGGCGCCCTCCACTCCGGCACCGAGTAGCCCCGCGCCCGCAAACCCGGAGCCGTCCAGCCCCGCGCCCTCTGCTCAGCCGTCCACTCCCGGAACCCCGGGTCACCAGTGCGTGCCCGGTCAGATTGACGGCCGCGCCAAGATTTCGAAGGGCCACCTGGACATTCAGGCGACCCTGAAGGACCGCCAGCTGTCCGTGGGTCTGCGCGACGACAGCGGCATCATTGACGCCGATTCGACGGTGCGCCCGCTTGATTCGGTCGTGTGGACGGTCAGCGAGAACGCCCGCCGTGTACGCACTGAACGTATGGCTGATGAGAAGCTGAACTTCATGGGCCCGGTCGGTACCGCGTTCTACGGTCTGCCGCAGACTCAGCAGAGCGGCCTGCCTTGGCCCGGCTACAACACGCAGGATATTGACTACAGTCAGCTGCGCGGCCCGGTGCGCCTGCACGTGGTGCCGAAGGTCATGCCTGAGGGTGCACGCTTCGGCATGTTCACTGAGTCGCTGAATGGTGCGGATGTGCTGCTGGATTCGACGACCGGCAAGACCACGATCGACATTGATTACGCGACGCACGCGCACGCGAACTGGGTGTTCTCTGAGCCCGGCCAGTACATGTTTGATGTGCACTATTCCGCGACCCTGGCTGATGGTACTGAGGTGAACAGCCCGGTGCAGCAGCTTGCGGTTGCTGTGGGTAAGAAGGCGTCGGATGCGTGCTCGTTTGAGACTGCCGTGCCGAAGGACCCGAACGCTGCGTCGGATGACTTTAGCGGTGTGCGCCGTGTGGATTCGGCAACCCCGGGCGGTGCTGGCGGTAATGCTGGTTCCGGTCAGGCTGGTCAGTCCGGTGCCGCGCAGTCTGGTCAGTCCGGTCAGGCTGGTGCTTCTGGCGCTGCCGGTGACGTGAACGCGCAGGGCTCTGATTCTGCTGATGGTTCTGCTGGCGGCGTATACCCGGGCGGTATTTCCGGTGGCGGTACCGGTGGCGGCTCTTTGGGTCAGTCTGGCGTGTCTGCTTCTTCTGGTGGTGCCCAGCAGGGCGGCCTGGCGCGTACTGGTTTTGGTGCGGTGTCTGTGGCTGTGGGCGGTGCGCTGGTGTTGGGTGCGGGCACTGTGATGGTGCTGCGTTCCCGCCGCCGCGCTTCTTAGCGCTCGCCGCGTGAGGACACGCTGATACGGTGAAGCCCCCGCGGCTGAGAGGATGACTCTCGGCCGCGGGGGCTTTCCTGTGCTTGGTTCTCGGGGTTGATGCGGTGCTACATATCGACGTCAGCGAGGCCAGTAACCTTCTCACGGCCCCTGAAATAAAGAATGGTCATACCCCTATCGTCCAACTCATTCACCTTCGCCACATCATCCGGATTATTCATGTCAGGCCAACGCTCGTTCTCAATCCTGAACCGCACAATTGCCAAGATGCGATAGTTATTGTGGGTAGTCGGACCGAAGGCAGCAATCTGCTTGCCAGAGCGGGTATAGAAGCCCACCATATCCTGGTCTTCAACATTCAGCGTTTCGTAATA
>NZ_KV817367.1:0-1959 GCF_001814645.1 Rothia sp. HMSC076D04
CTTCTTTTTTCTTATCTTGGCGTCGATTAATCTCATACCTAATAACGATGTAGACAACAGAGATAACGGTTAGCACAGAAATAATTCCGGAGAAAATAATAAATATTATTTTTAACATCGATCATTCACTCGCTCCCGCATCAGATTCAGCAGTACCAGAAGTTTGCTCTGATACACCGGTAGATTGCGTATTTGCACCATCTCGCCGAGCTTTATAACCGCTAGCCAAGGACTTGAAATTACTCTTCGAATTACCCATAACAGCGTCTTGGAAGTCCTTTGCCAGCAAGCGCTCAGCTTGGCGCTCAGAGACAGGCTTCGGGTTCCGAGCAGAGTCATTCAACAACCTGCGCTGAACCCCCTTATCTATCCAATCAACGGAAGCATTCGCCGCACGTGATGCCATATCATTAGCAACAGTCCGCTTCACGGGACCGTACAGGTATTGGCCACCCTCACTCTTTGCTGAATACTTACCCTTCACAGGAGCAGTTATAAGGCTCTTATAGAACCCGGTTGTTGCACCAGACAGAAAACTTACTGCAGCATCCTCAGCCTTAAAATTCTCCGCCTTCTTCGTGTAATCCATTACGGATCCTACACCTGCAGACAATGACTCACCCGCAACCTCCGGGGCATACTTACCAGATATATTCTGCATCCTCACCCAAGGCGCAGGGTCCTTAGTCATCCAACTAGTCTTACTCACGGAATCTCTACGGGCGCTAATAAATGAAGCAGCCTTCTGAGCAGGTTTCTGGAGGACCGAAGGTACAAACTTGCTGGAACCCGCCTTGGAAGCCATCTTCTCCGTAAAACCGTTTACCGGAATTTTGGCAAAGACTTGAGCGTGTGTAAATACTTTTGCAACACCACCAGTTACCGCACCCTTTGCTGCACCATACAATCCTTCCAAGATCACCTGACCCCAATCTATCTGACCGTTCTTTGTCTTTTCTAAGCCAGCTGCCATACCTTCCAACCCGCCAGCGAAAGCACCCCAAGCAATAGCCGCGATAAGAGGACCACCCCAAAATACAGACGCAACCACTGCCGCAACAGCAGCTACCTGCAACCAACGAGCCGCCATAATCGCACCCTTATTCTTAATGCGCTCCTGACGATACTCCTCATAATCCTCAAACGAAATCGGCGACAGACCCCACGGATCCACCAAAGAAACCGGGTTACCACCAACCAGCGAGAACGGATCAGCACCCCAACCAGCACCCACAGGCGCAACCAAAGGATCAGGCGCCGTAAAACGAGCCACACGCGAATCCACCACGCGGGCACCCAACACCTCAAAACCAGTAGAACCCAGCACCACACCCGAAGCCGCAGAAACACCAACCAGCGAATCCGGCAACACAGGAGCGGAACCAGAAGAAGCACCCTGAGCAGAAGGCACAGCAGGTGCAGCAACACCCAAAGAAGCCCAACCATACGGATCCAACAGACCAGCACCAGAACCAGCACCAGGAACCAGCGAACCCACAGAAGGCATCGACGAGCCAGCCACACCCAGCACACGCGGAACAAAAGAATTCTCATCCCACACCAGCGGGTGCATCACCGAAGCATCAAAACCAGCCACAGAACCAGTAGCGGCACCAGCACCGGTTGAGGGTACACCAAACTCAGGTACACCAGCAGGCGCACCACCGGCAGCAAGTACACGACCATCAGTAGAAGCACACAGCAAGGAGAAGGACACAGCCGAATCCTCAGCAGAACCCCACGACGCCACCGAGTTCACAAACCCAGCCGCACCATAGGTTAGCAACGAGCCGGAACCATCCGAAGAAACCTGCAGAAGACGCGAATCATTACCGTCATAGGAGAACACGCTCGTCGAGACCGGTACCAAAGTGACGCCCTCAAGCTCCACGGACTCCGGGCACTGCGGCAGCCACGCCTGAGCGTCCTCAACAGCAGAGGCAAACTCAGCCGACTGGG
>NZ_KV817367.1:2059-10286 GCF_001814645.1 Rothia sp. HMSC076D04
ACAGCAGAGGCAAACTCAGCCGACTGGGAGTCGGTCTTTGCCTCGTCCTGCACGCCGTAGAGGCATACTGCGCGAACGCGGGCGCCCTCATCAGTGACCAGCACCTTCACCCAAGCATTCTGAGGCTGAGCGCTATCAAAGTACTCAACACGCACCAGCGCACCAGCGGCATCATAGGCCCAACGCAGAGTCTCGGTACCGCGAACGGCAGAAGAGAGCATCTGCGCGTCAGTGTAGGTGTACATGACCAGGCCAGTAGGCGAATCCACGCCGCTAATACGGCCCAAATCATCACGAATAATCTCAGTGTGCAGAGCCTCAGAAGAGTCTGCCTCAGCGGGTTGCTCGGTCACAGAGGTCATGTGTGCACCACGGTAACCAAACTCGCGAACCCAGGTGCCTGCCAGGTCAGACACCTGTGCACGCACCAGTGCGTCTACCGCGTTGTACTCGAAGGAAGACTCCACACGAGACTCAGAAGTAACGGCGGTTCCATCCAGACGGTACGCAGTAATGTCAGTCTGCTTGACCATGCGGCCAGCAGCATCATACACATAAGCGCTCGAACCCAGAGGGTGCACAAACTCAGTGCGCAGACCATCAGCATCGTAAGCATAGGACAGCTCGTAGCCGCCAGTCTCGTCCATGTACGCAGTACGGAAAGACTCCGGAATCTGAGCACCAAACTCACGGCGCTGACGAACCAGACGGCCCAGACGGTCATAAGACTCAACCGTCACCACAGGAGCACCAAACGCATCAACGCCCGCGTGATCATAAGTCGTCATCGTACGGCGCGCAGAATCACGCTCCATACGGTACAGCAAAGAACCATTCACCGAATGGGAACAGGGAACACCGTCACGGTCATAACCGAAGGAATGTACAGCACCATTACCGTCAGTGCTGGTCAGCAGACGACCGGCAGCATCATAGGTAGAGGTAGTGCGCACACCCAGCGGATCCGTTACCGCCAGAACATTACCCATCAGATCATACTCGTAGCGGGTAATACGACCGGCAGGGTCCATTACAGAGGTAACGTTACCCGCCTCGTCATAGCGGTAATGGGTCACGCCACCGGCACCATTAGTCACCGCAACCACCTGAGAAGCGGCATCATAGGTGAACGAACGAGTACCCCACTTGTTATCGCGGATGCTCTTCACACGACCACAAGAATCCCAGGTGTAGAACACCGGAGAAGCCACACCGGAACCGGTAATAGACAGCACACGACCGCACGCATCATAGCGAACGCGCGCCTCAGAACCGTCACCGTACACCTGGCGAATCAGACGGGAATCAGCGTCGTACTCGTAACGAGTCACAGACTGCTCAGCAGTACCGGCAGCATCATAGGTTGCAGCCAGTCGACCGCACGCATCGTAGTTGTACTCGGTCACACGACCCGCGGGGGAAATCATGCGCACCATCTGGTTCGAACCGTTGTACTCGTAACGGCTCAGACCGCCCTCAGCGTCCAGAACCTGCACGGGGTTACCCGCACCGTCATAAACCATCGTGGAAACAGTCGGGTCGTCCGCATCTGCACTAACCTGCGGACCAGAATCATCAGAGAGAACCTCGCTACGCACCGGGCGACCCAGGTGGTCACACGAGATACGCACGCGGTCAACACCATCACTAGTGGTGACGGTCTTACGCGAGGAATCAACAGAAGTACGTACGCTCACACCGGTCGGGTCAATCAACGCGGTCAGAGTGCTTGCGGCATCGTACTCGCGAGTCCACACGCCACCGGCGGGGTCAATGGTGCGGACCAGGCGCATCAAACCATCGTAGGCGTAGCTGAACTGCGCGCCACCCGGCAGGGTAATGCGGTCAATATTGCCGTTCGTATCAAAGGAACGCTCCATGCGGCGACCCAGCGGGTCAACCACGGCAACAATGTCACCGCTCGGACCGTACTCGTACTCGGTGCGAGCACCAGCAGGGTCCACCGAAGCCACCAGGCGACCGCCAGCAGCGTACTCAAAACGCCAGCGAGAACCATCCGGATCCTGACGGCACACCATGTGACCGGCAGAATCATAGGTAAACTCAGTCTCCAACCCAAGGGCGGAAACAATCTTCACCAGGTGGCCCGCAGCAGAGTACTCGCAACGGGTCAGCTGCTGCTCAGCATTACGAATACCGGTCAGCAGACCACACTCGTCATACTCCAAGGAGACGGTAACGTCCTCAGGGCTCACCACACGCTGCAGCAGGCCGTCAGCCCACTCAAAACGGGTCACATGACCGTTACCATCGGTCATAGAAGAGGGGTTACGCTCAAAATCATTTGCGTACTCGTAAGTCACCGTAGTCATCGGGCTTACGGCAGGGCTCTGAGCAGGCTCCTGGCCTGAAACGGCTTCTTCAGGAGTGCGGTCCTGAGCCTCAGCCTCCAGGCGGGCACGGCGAGCCAGACGGGCGGCACGGCGAGCGCGCGGGTCCGTCTCAATAGCACTCACCGTCATAGAAACTACGCGGTCATGCTCGTCATAGGCGAAGAGGGTTTCTGCACCCTCATCGGTGACCTCACGAATAATACGGCCGCGCTCATCGCTGTAGCGAGTGATGCGGGAACCATCGCGGTCCACCACGCTCACGCGGTTGCCAAAGTCATCGTAGGCATAGCTAGCACGCCCGCCTTCCGCGTCAACAATGGCGGTCAGGCGTGCGTACTGGTCACTAACCCACAGGTTCGTGTAGGAAGCATCTTCGTTCGAAACGTCAGTAATGCCGTTCGGCAGGTAGCGGTAGCGAACACGGCGACCGTATTCGGTGTCCTGCTCAGTAATACGACCGGCAGGGTCGTAGTAGTTGGTCACCTCAACAGTGCCGGTGCTAGCCACCACGCGGTGAATCAGACCGGCAGCGTCATGTTCATAACGGCGGGTACCGGCGTCACCGTGCACAGCGCACAGGTGGGTACGGCCGTCAAGGGTGACGTACTCGTAACGCACCGACTGCCCACGAGAAGAATGAATAGCGCCGACAAGGCCGCCTTCGGTGTACTCCACGTTGATACGTGCACCACGCTGATGCACGATGGAGCTAACGCGTCCCTCTTCATCGCGCAGGTATGCGACAGCAGTACCTGCTCCAGCGCTCATACCCAGGTAAACACCGGTGAGGCTAAAGATGTGCTGGGTTCCAGAGTTGTCGGAGATACGCAGCAGGGACGAGGCACCGTAGCCCGTCGCGTGCAAAATATAGCGCAGGGAGGGGTCAGCAATAGAGCCCTCTTCACCCATCAGCTGGGTAAGGGGCAGCTCTTCAAGCCACCATGCTTCACGCGGGGCACGAGCATAGCCGTGGGTGCCGTCCTCACGAATCATTCGGTCGAAGGTAACCTCACGACCGTCAGCCATCGTCCAGACAGCATTCTCAACGTTCAGCTGCACACGGCTCTCAATATTCGAGGACCAGCCCGCACCGAACACACCGGATACAGCGTGCTGACCGAAAACAGCCACGCTGTTGTACATGCGAGTTACAGAGCAAGCAGAAACCACACCGGAGAACGCCATGTCGGTCTCTTCTTCAATGAAGTTACCCGTCGCAACGTTCACGGGGTCATTCACGTAACCACTGGTAGTGGATTTACCCACAATAGCCGGAGTCGGAACTTCCAAATCGTGACGCTCGGTGCTAACTCCAGCTGCAGTAATGGCGCCATCCAGAACAGAATCAGCGACGGCAACAATCTGACCCGAGCTACCGTACTTTTCAAAGGTATTGGCTACGATGCCCAGCCAGGTCTTATCGTTAGCGTTCGACTTATTCCACGCTTCAAACGTGCTAATGAGATTTTCAGCGTCAATGGTTCCCCACTGGCACTTAGCCGCAAATTCAGAAGCAAGGCTACGGAGCTTACCGGGCTCAGCGTCAAAGCTAGTACCAAGGTTCGCCAAAGTACCAGAAAGAGCACGCACGGTTGAAGGGCGCGCTGAAGAAACAGGCATACCCGATGAACGAGTCTCAGTGCTCTCACGATGACCTAACGACGCAGTATCAATATTGGTGTCAGGTACGTAATGCTCAGCCTTCGGAGGATCACCTCCAAACGTTTCATTCCACCATTTACGGAAACCGCCCAAGTCAGTCTCATAGTGGTACATACGGTCGCGGTTCTCATTTTCCTTATGAGCAGCTTCCTTAAGGCGGTCCACCACCGTTGCCAGCTGCCGCAGAATATTCGCAATATCACGACCATCACTGACTGCAGTGTCAATATTGGTTGCCGTAATCTCTGCGTAGTGACCTTCAAAATCTTCAAGAGCCTTCGTCAAAGAAGACTTGAGACCGGGAAGAGTATTATCAATGTTCTGCGCTACGCCACGGCAGGCATTCGCAAAAGCATCAGATGTTGCATCATCAAACTTAACTCTTTCAGTGCTCACATTAGTTGAATCGGGCGCATCCATGCTCTGCCGCCTTTCGGGTGTGATTGGTTCGGAAGTGTGGTGATTAAACAGATGTAGACAGACATGTACACCATGCCTGGAAAACAACGTGGGTATAACCGAATAACAGAAAACGCCGCCTACCGCTCACCGCCCCGTAGCCGGGGAGCGGGGCGGTAAACGGCGTTTACCAGGGAAGGCTTAGGAGCCGCCACCTGCCTGGAAGATATCGGTAGAAATCTGGTTGAGCTGCTCGCGCAGGTCGGTCAGTTCCTGAGTCAGGTTACGCAGGGTGTTTTCTACGCCGGGCCAGGTGTCATTGCGGAAACGCTCAGCCAGGGGGCCGTCCCAGTTGTTGGGGTCCTTCAGCTGGTTACCCTGCTGGTTGAGGTTGTTGATTTCGTTCTGCAGACCGCCATTGATGATGTTCTGGAGAGCAGTAATGGCATCCTTGGCTGCCTGCGATGAGAGTACGCGATCGGACACGATGTTCCTCTTTCGTCGTTGAGTTGCCGGAAGATGTGCATTAGATACGCGAATATCAAATACGCACCGTTAGTGCTTTGCACCACTTCGAACATTACACTATTTCGCGGCAAAGCGCACCCCCTGCACCCTATTGTGAGAAAAATTTCTCATAGTAGACATTGCACAGCAGTGCGTGCATATACATCTATCTACTCTCATCAAGGGATTTCTCCCGCTACGGTATCCTTAGGAAATGCCAGCCCACTCGGGGTGGCGTCATACCAATAGAATCCCCAACCACATACGAAAAGAGGACTTTCATGTCTGAAAACACCCCGCAGCCGGCTGCACCGCAGCAGCCGCAATTCACCCAGCAGGCACCCGCCGCACAGCCCGCACACGGCGCGCCCGTCGAGGCACCGAAAAAGAAGAAGTGGGCGGCAGTAACCGCGTTGGTTCTGGGCATTATTTCCGCCCTGACCGGCTTCATTATCCTGGGTGCATTTACCGCAATCCCGACCGTTATTTTCGCGATTATCGCTCTGGTGATGGTCAAGCGCGGCACCGGTAAGGGCAAGGTCATGGCTATCGTTTCGCTCGTGCTGGTTGCGGTCGCGATGGTTACCTTCGTTCTGGGTAACAATGTGCGCGCAGAGAGGGATGCAAGGCTTAAGCAACGAGCTCAGGAAGCAATCCAGAAGTGTGAGAGCAAGGAATTTGTTGGCGCCTACTACACCGAGAAGGACGGTAAGCGTTACTGCGCATACGGCGGCTGGCTCTACCCTGTAGACAACGACAAGTAGACCGACCGTCTCGGTTATTGACCGATGATGTGATGAGTGGGGGCGTTCGTTCACGCGGCGATAACCGTGCCTGCGAGCGCCCCTCAACCATATCTTCTGGAGGCACCGCCGCCTAGTTTGGGTGGGGTGCGTGCTCTTCCTATTCACCAACCACACGAAACGAGAACCCACTGTGCCTAGTTTCCCTCTGATTTTCTGGAGCACCCTCACTACATTCATAACAATTGCGACGTTTTACGTCCTCATCAATTACGAGGTGCAGCGATGGAAAGATAAACAATGGCTACGTGAGGGTATTTATATCCGACGGGTTACTCGGCTCGAAGCTTTAGGAATAATAATATTGCCCATTTTTCCAGCTCTTATGGTTGTATACCATATGTACGAACCTGGTATAGATGATGTGGTGTTTGAGATGCTGGCTTTATTGCTACCACTACTAGGTGCTGCATACTTGCGCTATGTGCATGTTGCCTACGTGAAGACCTCCGCCGACGGCATTGAGCAGCGCATTTGGTTCTCCAACCCGACCCGTTACCCTTTCAACGCGATCAACCGCGTCGTGTTCTACAAAGCAGCAAAATATGAAGACGAGGACATGGTGGGATTCTACGCTAAGTCAGGCACCCAGATTGCGCTGTTTAGCCCGTTGGCTCATAAAAATTACCGGCTCATGGCGATTGTGCGTTTCAGGATTGAGAATGAGCGTTGGCCTGATATGGACAACCCGGATGATGTGGCTCAGGTGGACTGTTTGGATTGTGCCGGGAAGACGATGCGCTACTTTGAGAATTTGGGGAAGGTTACCGACCTTGCCGACGTCTACATGTAACCAACCACCACACTAGGACATTTCATGCTCAGAAAATTCCTTGCCGAAACCGTCACCAACGGCTCCATAGGACTCAACCGACCCAAAGGCTACATTCCTCTGGGTCAACGGCAGAAAAAGCCGCTGCTGGCTGTACTAGCTGCAGATTCTTTCGTGCTGTTGGTATGCATTTTACTGCCTCTAATTTTTCCTGCTGAGAGTCCTGTTGATTATATTCCTGCATTTATTTTCATGAATATTATCGGTTCATTCTTCTGGTTCTTAGCTATTCACACCAATTCCTTCTACGTCCAGCAGAATGAAACCTCCGTGAAATGGCGGAACTGGAGATTCAAAACCCGCGAGTTCGACTACAGCAGCATCACCAAAATCCATATGAAAGAGAACGGCAAGGGCGGCTACTTCGTAATTAGCAGTAGCCAGATGGGTAAACGCCGCCTAGCGTTCAGCCCCGTCTTCTTTGACGCGACCTACATCTATCACATGATTCTTTTCCGTGAGCGTTACGGTGTTTGGCCGCCCAAGTACATCCCGGAGCTCTTCGTAGAATTTGGTGACTATGAGGAGATGGATACCCTCATCAAAATGCTCTGCTACGCCCACAAGTATGAGATTGGTTCCCCCGAGGCTGGGGAGTACCGACAGATCCCGGAGCACCTGCAGCGCATCCTCGACCGCGCCGCGGTAGAGTCCAAATAGTTGAAAGGGAAATAGCATGAACGCTATCTCTGAAACCTTCAGAATCCTATGGCTAATCTTCCTATGGTTCGGCTTTAGCTTCATAGCTCTTGCATCTCTAGTGATGGCCGTTATTGGGGTATGGCCTTGGGGTGCGTTGTTCTTCGTTTTAAGCCCTCTGAATCTTGCTTACATAGATATGATTAACGCTGAAAATATTGGCTATAAAGCGACCGGAGGCCTCTTCCACCGCTTCTTTATTTTCGTTTACTCCATCAACGCGGTGGGCTTGATTGTACTGACAGTTCTTACGGCTTTCGGTGTACTCCAGGGGGACCCGGCTCCGTGGACCCCAGAGACGAACTTTGCCTCCTGGTACATGGTTGGCGGGCTAATCATCGCCGCCTTCCTCATCTACCGCATCGAGCCTAATGATGAGATTCCTGACCTGCAGCGCATGGAGCAGATGAATAGGTACTCAACCCGCGTGGGTGTTGTGTCGGCGGCTATTTTTACGGTTCTGTGCCTCGTGGTTCCTCTGACCAGTTTCATGACTGCAGGCTATGATCCGGCGGCTCTGGCGGTTGCGCTTTTCCTGGCCCCGGGGTTCCTACGTATTGTGCGTGAAGGACTCTTCTACCTGCACAGCACCCGCTTTGAGGAGGGGTCTGAGGGGTATCGTACCCTGCGTGCCGTGTGTATTGGAGTGGCTGGCCTGGCGGCGTGTATTGCGCTTGGATACCTGGGCTATTCGCTGGTTCGTCTGGAGTTGCTGCCTGCGCTGTTCTTTGCGGCGTCGGTGGCGATGAATGGGTGGTCGGTGAAGAAATATGTCACTGTGGGTATCACCATTCCCGAGAAGGAAGACGCGGATTCCTCTTCTCATGCTAGCGTTCAGGAGGCGGAGTAAAGCATGCTAGATACCTTCTTTAGTATTTTCTGGGGAATTGTTTTGGTGCTCTCCGTTGCCTCTATCCCCTACATTATTATCAGGTACGAGATTAATCGACGCCAAGATAAGAAAAAAGAAG
>NZ_KV817368.1:0-6783 GCF_001814645.1 Rothia sp. HMSC076D04
AGTCGCGGCAGACACACCAAGCCTGCTGGCGGTCGAACCATAGCCAAATCCCCTCTCAAACATTTGCGCTGCCTGTTTCCGAAGCAAACGATCGTGTCTCATTCCCAGATTTATAGACATGAAAAGCCTCCTGTTTCTTGGACTTTATTTTCGTTGTCCAAGAAACGGGAGGCAGTTCATTACGGTACCGGGGCTGTTCTGTGCCCTATTCTCTGTCCTCGTCTGCGTCTCCGTAATCCTCGCCAGCACCTCTCATCTCAGCATTTCGCGCCCCAAAACCTCTCAACCGGTCATATTTCGCCCCGAGCTTCTACGAGGTTCTGCCCTTCTGCGTTACCTCTGAGATACTTAAAGGCAGTTATTTTCTCTGAACGTATGATGAGCGAGGAATTGTGTCTGAGTCGACCAATAACACCGCGCATCCCAAGCCGAAGAAGTCAACGCCTAAGCGTCGTAGCCCCCTGAGGGCGACGATTGCTGTGGTGGCGGTGCTCATTGCTGCTTTTGTGGGTGCGTCCCAGGTGTACACGGACTGGCTGTGGTTTGATCAGCTGGGTTATAGCACCGTGTTCACTACCCAGATTTTGTTGAAGGCAGCCGTGTTTGTGGTGGCTGCCGTGGTGATTGCTGTGCCGCTGTGGGCTTCGATGTCCTACGCGGTCCGTCATGCTGATGTGGCGCCGGCGTCCGAGAAGAAGCCGCAGGAGGCGCCGAACCCGAATCAGAGCGTGCCGACGAGCGGCACGGATGCTGCCGAGCAGATGCTGCGTGACGTGTTTGGTCAGCAGCGTGCTGAGGAGAGCATGCGTCGCTACCACGAGAGCGTGGATAAGGCGCGTAAGGTTCTGCTGATTGTGGTTCCGCTGCTGTTGGGTCTGTTCATTGCTTCAGCGACGATGACTCAGTGGAGCACCGTCGCGCTGTTCTTCAACCAGCAGTCCTTCGGTAAGACTGACCCGGAGTTTGGCCTGGATTACGGCTTCTTCCTGTTTGCGTTGCCGTTCTTCCGCATGGTGGTGACTCTGGTGACCTCCGCTGTGGTGCTGTCGGCGCTCGCGGGCCTGTTCATGCACTACTTCTACGGCGGTATTAAGGTTCAGCCCGGTGGTGTGAGTACCACGTCGGCATTCCGCCGTCACGCTGCGATTGTGGTGGCTGTGTTTTTGCTGACTCGTGCGGTGAGCTTCTGGCTGGATCGTTATTCGTCGACTCAGCAGCAGGTGGGCCGCTGGGCTGGCGCAATGTACACGGATGTGAACTCGTCGATCCCGGTGAACGCTATTTTGGCGATTTCTGCTTTGCTGGTGGCGATCATGTTTGTGGTGGCGGCTTCGATAAATCGTTGGCGTCTGCCGCTGATTAGCACCGCGATGCTGGTGATTGTTGCCGTGGTTGCTGGCGGCCTGTACCCGTGGATTGTTCAGCGTTTCCAGGTGGTTCCGAATGAGCAGGGCGCTCAGTCGAAGTTTATTCAGCGCAATATTGATGCGACCCGTTACGCGTACGGTCTGGACAAGATTGAGACCACCCCGTATGACGCGACGATTGATACCCGTGCCGGTGCGTTGAGCTCTTCGAGCGCGACCATTGCGAATATTCGTCTGTTGGATCCGAATGTTGTGTCTTCGGCGTTTGCTCAGATGCAGCAGTTCCGTCCGTACTACCGTTTTGATTCGCAGCTGGCGGTGGACCGCTATTCGGTGGGTAATACCACGCAGGATACTGTGCTGGCGGCTCGTGAGCTGAACCCGGCGCAGACCAGCGGTGATTCTTGGTATAACCGCCACGTGGTGTACACCCACGGTTACGGCGTGATTGCCGCCTACGGTAATCAGGTGGATTCTGCGGGTAACCCGAAGTTCCTGCAGTCCGGTATTAAGGCGACCGGTACCCTGAGCGAGGATTACGAGCCGCGTATTTACTTTGGCACGAGCTCGCCGGAGTATTCGATTGTGGGCGGTAAGGGCGACACCCTGGAGCTGGACCGTCCGCTTTCTGCTGAGGAAACCAACGCCTCCGATGCGAAGTACACCTTCACCGGTTACGGTGGTCCTCGCGTTGATTCGCTGCTGGCTCGCCTGTCCTATGCGATTAAGTTCCAGTCCTCTGACATTCTGCTGTCGGATGCGGTGCGTGAGGGGTCGCAGATTCTGTACGAACGTAACCCGCTGGACCGTGTGCGTAAGGTGGCGCCGTACCTGAGCGTGGATTCTAAGCCGTACCCGGCGATTGTGAATAACCGCGTGCAGTGGATCGTGGATGCATACACCACGAGCGATCAGTTCCCCTACGCGCAGGGTAGCTCCCAGGACGCGGCAACCGCTGCGGGTGCTCAGCGTTCTAACTCGGTGAATTACATCCGTAATTCGGTGAAGGCTACGGTGGACGCGTATGACGGTTCGGTGACCCTGTACGCGTGGGATGAGGAGGATCCGGTGCTGAAGGCGTGGCAGGGTGTTTTCCCTGGCACGGTGAAGAGCTACCGTGAGATGAACGCTTCGCTGATGAGCCACGTGCGTTACCCGACTGACATGTTCAATATTCAGCGCACCATGCTGAATAAGTACCACGTGACGAACGCGAATAGCTTCTATGCCGGTGACGACGTCTGGTCGATTCCGAACGACCCGACCAATGATCGTAACCAGCCGATTTCGCCCTACTACCTGTCCCTGCAGATGCCCGGCGATTCTCGTGCGCACTTCTCGTTGACGACCACGTTCATTCCTCAGCAGAGCGATTCGAACTCTCGTAACGTGATGTACGGCTTCCTTGCCGCTAATGGTGATGCCGGTACCGGTAAGGACGGCGAGCGTAGCCCCGATTACGGCAAGCTGCGTCTGCTGGAGTTGCCGCGTTCTTCGGTGGTTCCGGGCCCGGGCCAGGCTCAGAACATTTTCAACTCTGATGCTGAGGTGTCGAACCAGCTGAACCTGCTGCGCCGCGGTTCGTCTGAGGTTATTAACGGCAATATGCTGACCCTGCCGGTGGGCGGCGGCATGCTGTACGTTCAGCCGGTGTACGTGCAGTCGAGCGGTGACGCCAAGTACCCGCGTCTGCAGCGTGTGCTGGTGAGCTTCGGCGATAAGGTCGGTTTCGCTCCGACTCTGGAGGAGGCGCTGAACCAGGTGTTCGGTGGCTCTTCGGGCGCGAAGCTGGACGGTTCGGCGGCTAGCCCCTCGGCTTCGGCGTCTGGTTCTTCGGGTACCTCGGGTGCTTCGACCGGAGGTTCTTCGGCTTCGCAGTCTTCGGAGCTGAAGCAGGCTCTGACGGATGCTTCGAAGGCGATGACCGATGCTGATGCGGCGATGAAGAAGGGCGACTGGGCTGCATACGGTGAGGCTCAGAAGCGTCTGGAGGCAGCCGTGAAGAAGGCTCTGGAGGCCGAGGAGGCGCAGAGCGCGGCGTCCGCTAAGGCTTCTGCATCGGCAACGCCCAGTGCCTCGGCGGCTCCGAGCGCAGCGGCTAGCGCTAAGCCCAGCGCCTCGGCTTCTCGCTAAGCCTAAGAGACAGCGGGGGAGTAGCGCATACCGGATGCTCAGGGATCGGATGTCCACGGGTCTAGCGTCCTCGCTCTAGATCCGGGGCCTGCACTGGATACGGCTCCTACCGACTAGCTCTAGCGGTCTCTGCGGGAACATCTCTGCGGGAACGGGGTGGAAGTGTATCGCTTCCACCCCGTTCCTGTATGTTCTACCCCTGGCACTGCCCCGTAGCCCCTATTCCTACCCAACTGCTTTCTACCCAACTGCTTTCTACCCAACAGCCCCTATTTTTGTGTGCTTGGTTACAAATCGCGTTTTTGGCTTGCATGCCCGGTTTGGGGTCTGTATAGTTGTATGAGTCGCCGCGGGGTGGAGCAGTTCGGTAGCTCGCCGGGCTCATAACCCGGAGGTCGCAGGTTCAAATCCTGTCCCCGCAACCAGAAAAACCCGGTATCTCAACGAAAAGTCGCTGAGATACCGGGTTTTGTTTTGCCCTGACGAGACCGAATCCCTATGTTATTCCCTACCTTTCAGCCAAACTCAGGCCCGTCGTCGAGGTGGGGGGAGGGGGGACTATCACCCAACATCGAGGACTATCATCCAACGCCCCTTCGGGGCGTATGACTATCTTCGCTCGTGCATGATCTCGTGGGAGGGAGGTTGCAGAGGAGGATTTTCACCGCCTAATCGGCGTTGATACCGGCTGTTTACCGCCTGAAAATGCAAAAGCGGTATAGCATTTTCCCTCGTATCTCAACCGAATCCCAACCCTTTACCGCCTTCACCGCCTAAAACCGAAAACTTTTATATATACACACGCATATGTAGGAAGATGAACACTCGCGTGTACACTTTTTAGAAATTAGGCGGTAGAGGCGGCAACACACCATGTTTTGACTGATATACCAACGTTTTCGATATACCGCTTAGCCTCAAACAGGCGGTAACTAAGCGGTTGAAAGAGTAGCGTCCCGCATAGTGGTGTAACCGTGGGTGGTCGGCCCGTTTGATATGGGTGCGGTCACCGTGTGATCCTTCGAGAAAGCTCTCTACTTCTGACTCGAAACGATTTGGAGGCACAACGATGACCGCTCCTCATATTATCGACCCTGCTGGCCTGCTTGGCGAGGCGTTATCCCAGGCGTCCCCAGATTTGATGCGTTCCCTGCTCCAGCACGTGATCAACGCGTTGTTATCAGCGGACGCTGACACCGTGTGCGGGGCCCAGTGGGGCCAACAAGACCCGCAGCGTCAGGCCCAGCGCAATGGGTATCGCTACCGGCCCCTGGATACCAGGGTCGGCACCATTGACGTGGCGATCCCCAAGCTACGCTCAGGCACCTACTTTCCAGAGTGGCTGTTGCAGCGCCGCAAACGCTCCGAAAACGCCTTGATCACAGTGGTTGCTGACTGCTACTTAGCGGGAGTATCCACACGCCGCATGGACAAGCTCGTCAAAACCCTGGGGATCACAGGACTATCGAAGTCCCAGGTCTCACGTATGGCAGCCGACCTGGACGAACACGTGGACGAGTTCCGCCATCGCCCCCTCGACGACGCTGGGCCTTTCACGTTCGTCGCCGCTGACGCACTGACCATGAAGGTGCGCGAAGGAGGACGCGTCGTCTCGTGCGCGGTCCTGGTTGCCACCGGAGTCAACAATGACGGACACCGCGAAGTACTGGGGGTGCGCGTATCCACCAGCGAGACCGGCCCGGCGTGGAACGAGTTCTTCGCCGACCTGGTCGCCCGAGGCCTCACCGGCGTGCGCCTGGTGACCAGTGACGCCCATCTGGGCCGGGCGTGTTCAATTGTCTGTGTATCCGTCTTTTTGTTTGAAAGGATTGATGCATGATGAATGATGATGATGTTGTTGTGTCTGGCGCTAGTGGGCGTGAGGCTGTGGAGGAGCTGCGTCGCTCGGGGGCGTTGGATGCGTTGTTTGAGCGTCTTGATGCTGGCGAGGTCGAGATGACGGGCAGCCAGGGGTTGTTGCCCGCGTTGCTGAAGGAGGCTTTGGAGCGCGGGCTTGCCGCTGAGCTTTCTGAGCACTTGGGGTATGAGAAGGGCCAAGCCAGCACGCAGGCGCGCTCGAACACGAGGAACGGCACGACGAAGAAGACCGTGATGTCGGAGGTGGGAGCCTTTGAGATCGAGGTTCCCCGGGATCGGGCAGGCTCTTTCACCCCACGCCTGGTACGCAAAGGACAGCGGCGCCTTGATGGCTTGGATGCGATGATTATCAGCTTGTATGCCGGGGGAATGACAGTGCGCGATATCCGTCATCACCTGGCTTCCACCATCGGCGTGGAGGTCAGTGCCGGGACGATTTCCACGATCACTGACGCGGTGTGCGACGCCGTGCTGGAGTGGCAGCACCGCCCCCTAGAAGCGTTCTACCCGGTGATCTACCTGGACGCGATCCGCATCAAAATCCGACGCGATCACACCGTGGAGAACCGGGCCGCTCACTTGGCGGTGGGAGTGGACATGGAGGGCGTCAAGCATGTGCTGGGCATCTGGGTCCAAGCCGATGAAGGAGCGGCTTTTTGGGCCCACGTATGCGCCGAGCTGGCCAACCGGGGCGTGCGCGATGTCCTGATCGTGTGCTGCGACGGACTTGCTGGCCTGCCCGAAGCCATCGAAGCGACCTGGCCCCAGTCCATGGTCCAAACCTGCGTCGTTCACTTAATCCGCGCGTCCATGCGTTTCGTGTCCTACAAGGACCGCAAGGCCGTCGCAGCCGCTCTCAAGAGCGTGTACAGCGCGCCCAACGAAGAAACCGCCCGAGCGGCGCTGGAAGAGTTTGCGGCCAGCGACCTGGGAGCACGCTACCCCCAAACGGTTGCGACCTGGCAGCGTGCTTGGCAGCGCTTCACGCCATTCCTGGCGTTCCCGCCCATGCTGCGCCGCGTCGTGTACACCACCAACGCTATCGAATCGTTGAACTACCAGCTACGTAAAATCACCAAGAACCGCGGGCATTTCCCCAGCGAAGAAGCCGCCATCAAACTCCTGTGGCTGGGAATTTGCAACATCGAAGACAAACGAGCCACCCAGCGCCTCACAGACGCAGGCAAACCCGCCAACAAACGAACAGCCCCCACACGCCTCATCCAAGGACGCACCACCACCAACTGGAAACAAGCCCTCGCCCAACTCACCACCGCCTACCCCGACCGAATCACCCCCTACCTCTAACCCCCATACACAGAAAAATTGACAGGCTCTCTGGGCCTGGTCGAAGCCATCGCAGCGAACCTACCCGGAGCCACTTGGCAACGATGCCGCACCCACT